>NZ_JBXWMJ010000042.1:0-1051 GCF_059609805.1 Ruegeria sp. YTSC004 | reverse complement strand
GCGCGGCAAAGCAGTCTTTGGTTCAGCGCTATTGGTCTATTTGGTCAGTGCCCAGCTTGGTTTGCCCGGACGAGACAGATGAAGATCGCCTCTGTTGGCTCGGGGTACCGAGGGCACCTCCGCTCGCCGGGCCGCGCAGCGGCTGAAGTAGCATTCGGTCGAGCCAGAGGTCTCGGCGTGTGCGAAACTGCTTGATGCCGATTTCCATGCTTTTGTGCCCCTTCTTGGGTTGCGCAACGTAAGTGCCTAGAAGTCGGTCCCACCACGGTAGATTAAAGCCAAAGTTCGAGTTGGTCTCGCTTGGATCGACTGAATGGTGGACTCGGTGCATGTCTGGAGTGACGACGATCCATCTGAGAATTCGATCCACCGGACGCGGCAATTCAATGTTTGCGTGATTGAAGAGCGCGGTAGCGTTCAGGGTCACCTCGAAAAGGAGCACGGCGACAGCGGGCGGCCCCAAGGTTGCTACGACCGCTAGCTTGATCCCCATCGAGATGAGGATTTCTACCGGATGGAAACGCAAGCCAGTAGTCGCGTCAAAATCAAGGTCGGCGTGATGCATCCGGTGCAGACGCCAAAGCCCCGGTACGGCGTGGAACATCACATGCTGAAGATAAATTGCGAGATCTAGAAGCAGCATGGAGACCACGATGGCAACCCAAACCGGCGCCTCGATGTTATTGAAGAGCCCCCATCCGCGATCCTCGGCCATGGCTGCGAAACCAACTGCGAGGATTGGAAAGGTCAGCCGCAGGATGGCGGTGTCGAGCACCACGAGCGCAAGGTTGTTTGTCCATCGGATAACGCGCGGAATATCCCGACTTCGCCGGGGTGCGGCCACTTCCCAAAGTGCCATCGCCGCCAGGACGGATAGGAAGGCAATAAGGCGGATAGTTGGTTCAGCAGCTAGGATTGTGTCGGACATGGACATCCTCTATTCGGGTTTCCGTCGCGATAGAATTGCAAGCTGTTCTAGGCGACGACCGCTCCAATGTAACGCAGACATGCAAGCGATACCATCTGAGGGCGGCTTGGTCCGCAAGGCGGA
>NZ_JBXWMJ010000041.1:0-1369 GCF_059609805.1 Ruegeria sp. YTSC004 | reverse complement strand
GACATGGTGTGATCGCGGTGGTCGCTCTCCTTGGGCAAACGAGGCCTGATATTATCAGCCTCACCAATCAAAAGCCGTGAGGAGAACGACCATGAGCCATTATGTTGGTCTCGACGTTTCATTGAAAGAGGTCTCGGTTTGCGTTGTGGATGCGGAAGGCACGGTCTTGCATCGCGCGTCTATTCCGACCGAACCAGATACCATTGCGGAATACATTTCGCGGAGAGCCCCCGATGTGGAGCGCGTCGTGCATGAAAGCGGGATAATGGCCACTTGGCTGACGCGTGAACTTGCGCGCCGAGCTGTGCCGATCACCTGTATCGACGCGCGCATGGCGCATAAGGCTCTGTCGGCGCGCCTCAACAAGTCAGACAAGGCAGACGCGGAAGGGTTGGCACAGTTGGCGCGGACCGGCTGGTTCACCGAGGTCCACATTCGCAGTGAAGCGTCGGACCGCGTGCGAGCACTGGTTGCAGCGCGGGAGAGATTGATCCGCATGCGCAAGGATCTTGAAGCTCATATCCGGGGCGTCCTGAAGACTTTCGGCATCCGCATGGGGCCTGTCCTGCGCGCGCACTATCGACAAGGGTTCCGCGACCAGCTGGCCGAGGCTGGTTCTTGTGATCCAATGTTGGAGCTGCTGGCGCAAACGATGATCCCGATCCACAAAAAGCTTTGCGCCTCGGCGGAAATGCTGGGTGATGAATTGATACATGTCGCCAAACAGAACCCACTGGCGCGGCGCCTCATGACCGTGCCGGGTGTGGGGCCGCTGGTTGCGTTGAATTTCATTGCGACAATAGATGATGCAAGCCGGTTCCGCCGGTCGCGCGATGTCGGCGCGTTCCTGGGGCTGACACCAAGACGATATCAATCCGGTGAGATCGACAGAACAGGCCGCATCTCCAAGTGCGGGGATGCCGAGATGCGTCGATTGCTTGTTTCCGCCGCCACGTCCTTGATGACACAGGTCAGGCGGTTCTCAGCCCTCAAATCCTGGGCAATCCGGCTCAGTACGCGAAAAGGCTTCAAGAAGGCCGCTGTGGCCACCGCGCGCAAAATCGCGGTGATCCTCCACGCGATCTGGCGCGACGGGACAGATTTCAATTGGACAAAGGAGCCTGCAAGCTGACAACCAGAAAGCCCGCCCGAGGATAGGGTGGGTTTGGCGTCCTCCGGGACGGAGGCAGATCGATCTCGCGTAAAGCGGTCGAGGTGGCGCAACCAGCATCAACCTCGTGAATGACATTCCAGACGATCAGCCCCGGACGCCATCATGAAGCAGCATCACCTGACTTCGGAGAGAACCAAGACCCCGGCGGACAACAAATCCAACGCCCTTGACAATACCGCGATCAGAGAACCGCTT
>NZ_JBXWMJ010000040.1:0-1381 GCF_059609805.1 Ruegeria sp. YTSC004 | reverse complement strand
ATCACGCGGGCTTTATCAGTGTTTCCAGATATTCTCGAGTGTCGGCGTCCCACGAGCTGGGGTCCTCTCCATGGGCGACCACCGCGTGGAGTTCCATGAGCTTCCAGACTTCGTCCTTGGTCGCAGCAACTACTTTACCTGGGCAGGCCTCCATGCCTTCGCAATCCTTGCAGGCATATGAGTATGCAGTGTTCATCGCTTTCACCTCCGTGCGCTCGGAAAGTTGGTTAGAACTCAAGAAACGTCGGCAGCCCGTCGTCGAGTTTTATCCATGGCTGCTGATGCGAAACGAAGACATGGGCTTTTGGCTGAGTAATCGATGGGTCGTCCAACGTCACAGCAGAAAACCAAGCGTCAGCGCTCCAGTCTTGGCCCTCAACTTCATTTAGGGCGGCATAGGTCAACGTCGTTCCACAGTCCCGACAAAACCCGCGGCGAATACCCGAAGTTTTCTCAATGTGTTGGATTTCGCCTTTGATAACGGCGAAGTCTTCGGCGGCCACTTTAGCCCAAGTTGCAAAGGCGCCACCAAGGGCCATTTGGCATGAACGACAATGGCAATGTCCCGACCAGACAGGTGGTGTCGCGATCTGGTATCGAACAGCACCACAGTAACATCCACCTTGAAGTTTTTCCATCGTATCAAGATCTCCTGGCATGCGGCTAGGTTGACATCAGCACTAAAGCATCCGCTCCAATATTTTATAATAGAAGCGCAGATTTCACTGTGAATAATGTCAAGAATGCCGATATCATGCGACTCAAATAGTCTAATCAAACATTAGAAAATCTACAGCATGGACTGGCTGCACCTTCCCCCAATGAACGCTTTGCGCGCCTTCTCAGCGGTTGCGGAAGCTGGGAGTTACACCGTGGCTGCTGAACGCTTGAACGTGACCCAAGCGGCTGTCAGCCAGCAGGTCAAATCGTTGGAAAGGCATTTGGGTGTAGCTCTCGTTGTTAGACGTGGGCGCAGCATTGAATTGACAGAGCCAGGCATCATTCTCGCACGTGAACTCGGTATCGGCTTTGAAATCATTGCAAGGGGTGTCGAACGACTGGCTGAACACACGGCGCAGCGTCCCGTTCAAGTGACAATGTCACCCGCATTCGCGGTGGAGTGGCTATTGCCGAGAATGGCAGAGTTTCAACAACAACATCCAGAGATCACTTTGATGCTGAACCCAACTTCTGAACTGGTTCAGATAAGACCAGGCGGCATCGATGTCGCCATTCGGTATCACGATAGACGCATGCCAAGAAAAGAAGAGGACACTGTCCTTGTTTCCGACATGGTCGTGATCGGAGCACCTTCACTGGTGGAAGGCCAAGATCTGCGTGACCCGGCCACTCTGACAAAGCTGCCTTGGTTGCAGGAACT
>NZ_JBXWMJ010000039.1:0-1511 GCF_059609805.1 Ruegeria sp. YTSC004 | reverse complement strand
TGTCTGACGTCAGCACCAATGGGACAGTTTAAGTAGATTTGATAAGAGAGGGTTTCTGGCTCATCGTAACCGCCAAGGAGTGGAGATGAGAAAGAAACCCGGAACCAAGCAGAGCTACGGTGAGAAGGTCGTAAAGGACATTCGCCGTGTGACCCGCAAACAGTATTCCGCAGAAGAGAAGATCAGGATCGTGCTGGACGGCCTTAAAGGCGAGGACAGCATTGCAGAGCTGTGCCGTCGTGAGGGCATCGCGCAGAGCCTGTATTACAGCTGGTCCAAGGAATTTCTGGAAGCCGGCAAGAAACGTCTGGCAGGTGACACGGCCCGTGCGGCAACTTCCGCCGAAGTGAAGGATCTGAGACGGGAAGCCCGTGATCTAAAGGAAGTTGTTGCAGAACAGGCCCTGGAACTGCGTTTGCTCAAAAAAAGCATGATCGCAGATGGGGACGACGACGAATGAGGTATCCTGCATCTGAAAAGCTGGAGATCATCCGCCTCGTCGAAGGTTCGCATCTCCCGACCAAGCGCACTTTGGAAAAGCTGGGCATCCCGAAGACCACCTTCTATCGCTGGTACGACCGGTATCTGTCGGGTGGTCCTGAGGCGCTTGAGGATCGTAGTCCCAAGCCCTCACGGGTCTGGAACCGCATTCCGCAGCCAATGCGTGAGAAGATCAAGGACCTGGCACTGAAGGAAAGTGAGCTTTCCCCGCGTGAGTTAGCTGTTCGCTTCACCGACACAGAAAAGTACTTTGTGTCAGAGGCTTCGGTCTATCGCATCCTCAAGTCCTACGATCTGATCACCAGCCCGGCTTATGTGGTTTTGTCGGCCGCAGACGAGTTCCAGGACAAGACCACACGGCCGAACCAACTCTGGCAGACCGACTTCACTTACCTGAAGGTCATCGGCTGGGGCTGGTTCTATCTCAGTACGATCCTGGACGATTACAGCCGTTACATCATCGCTTGGAAGCTTTGTACGACTATGAAGACCGAGGATGTGACCGACACGCTGGACCTGGCACTACAGGCGTCGGGCTGTGATCAGGCAACCGTGCTGCACAAACCGCGCCTGCTCAGTGATAACGGATCCAGTTATATCTCTGGTAAACTTGCTGAATGGCTGGAAGATCAGGAAATGGATCATGTCCGAGGGGCGCCATACCATCCGCAAACTCAGGGAAAGATCGAGCGCTGGCACCAGACCTTGAAGAACCGCATCTTGCTGGAAAACTACTACCTGCCCGGTGATCTCAGGCAGCAGATCGATGCTTTCGTCGATCACTACAACCACCGGCGCTACCACGAAAGCTTACAAAACCTCACGCCCGCTGATGTCTACTTCGGGCGCGGACAGACCATTCTAAAACAACGAGAGAGGATCAAACGAAAGACCATCGAAACCCGGCGCTTGCTTCACCGCAAATCCGCCGCATAATCAAACCAACCAGATGAGCCACATCCTCTCTTAGATCAGAGCGCCATCTGTCCCAAAATCCCTGACGACGGACA
>NZ_JBXWMJ010000038.1:0-1967 GCF_059609805.1 Ruegeria sp. YTSC004 | reverse complement strand
GCGCGAAAGTTAGACGGTTCATTGGGTTTCTCGCAGTATCAAGACGGCCATCTGGAAAGGTACATCATGGTTTTGTTAACAAGACCTGGGGGAGCAACCACGGCGCTGTGGCTACTGAAACCGTCGGATCAGATTAACTCGTAACTCTGTTCGCCAGTTCACGAACTATTCCCTGTGTCTCTTTCGGATAAGCGCGAACAAACCCGGCGTCACAGGGGATCGTCTCGATTTCTCTTCGGTCCAACGCCCGAGCCAAATGGATCGCTGCGAGCTCAATGTGCTCTGCCATTTGGCCAAGCGTCACATACACCTCTGCAAACGCCTGAATGCTCTCTTCAGTGATGTAACACCGGTAGTGCTGCGTGTCCGGGTTTCGTGCTTTTATCTGCTTCAGATATCCACCATCCCTTAACCGTCGGATAGAACCGACGCTAATCCTCAGGCGTGCCGCCGCATCCTTAAGCGACAGATCGCCGGAAAACACGCGCTCCGATTTTTCCAAGGTCTCAGTGTAGTCGATCAGAATTCCTGCCAATCCGTCAACGTCCGGGTCTCTCGATACACCGGTCAGTCGGCCTGCTGCCCAATCAGCAACAACGCGAGCCAGGGGCAACCAGCTCTGTTGGCAGTATTCTGCGAGGGGCAGCCTATGACGCGTCGGTGATGCAACGCGCAGGCCTTCAAGCTGAGTCAGCAAGGTCTGCACAGAGGAGGATGTCACATAGCGCAGAGACGTTCCAAAACGATGGGCTTCCAGAACATTCTGCCGGATCAGCGACTTCACCTGAACCGGATGGATATTGAGCTGCGTCGCGATGGATTTGATATTCTGCAACCCAGACCAGAAATCGAGCACGGCAGCCAGATCCTCATGGCTGACATCCTTCATGTTTAGCAGGTCGCTCGCGTTTTGACCGCGAAGATGGGCGAGAATGCCTCGCACCCGAACCTCGCCGACTCCATATAGCTCCCGTACACGTTCAAGCGTGATGAGTTTGGGTGCTGAGATTTCCGTACCCAGGACTTTCGCGCCGGTCTGCAGCGGATAGTTCTCCCGTACGAAATCCTGCACGCAAGCCCTGAGCTCCGCTGTTGCCGGGTCCTCTTCAGTGTCTTTCAGCCAAGTATAGAATTCGCCCATATCTGTTGTGAAATAAGACCGCTTGGAGGAAGGTCGGCGCCTGGCACGCGCCAGCTCAGAATTCAGGGTGTCCGGTCCATTCTTCAAAACCTCGAAACCAGCCGACATGGCGGTACGCTCCTGGTCGAAGTTCAAATCCGAACGACTAACGCCTCGACCCATGGCAAGTGTCATGCCTAATGTCAGAGCGGCTTGATGAAGATGCGTCAGGTCCAAAGAGTCCAACCAGTCACCACAAACCCCATTCTTGATACGGCGGCTCAGGTAAGTTTCAAACGAGGATCGCCCATGCGTTTTTGCGACCTGAGCGGCCTCCAAGATCAGATCCCTATGACGCGCCACTTGTTCAATCACGTCATAGGTGAGATGTGCATGCGGTGCATTGGGAAGCTGGAGTAACGGAACGCCGTGTTTGGCACAGGTCCCGATCGGCAGCACCAACCACTCGAGAAGTTGAAACGCGCTCCCGGGACCAGAAGCCTCCATAGCCTCCACAATACATCTCGGACAAATGCGGATGGTTGCACGCCGTAGCGTACCATTGGTGGCTGATGACAGCCCGACGAGATACCGGCAGGGACCAATCAACCTGGCCGCTCCTTGATCCAGTGTGTTAAGCGGCACACTGGTTAGCAGTGACAACGTCTCCAACTGGTCCAAATGCGCCGAGCAGATATGGGGCCATCGCATTCCAAGATCCGAGCAGAAATCACGGGGCGTGCTCGTGAACAGTCGGGCCAACCGAGCAACGTGTCTGACGTCAGCACCAATGGGACAGTTTAAGTAGATTTGATAAGAGAGGGTTTCTGGCTCATCGTAACCGCCA
>NZ_JBXWMJ010000037.1:0-2721 GCF_059609805.1 Ruegeria sp. YTSC004 | reverse complement strand
GCGTCCTGGTGATCTGGAACTGGTAGAATAAAGCGACAGCCGCGACTATCGGGCGACGCTACTTTTTGGCGTCGTCTTGCATTTTCTTCGGTGTCGGTTTTGGGCTCAAAGCGGTCGTCGGCGGCGGCGTGTCAGAATGGCGGTTTGGACAGTCTTACAAGGGAGCGTGGTGTGGGGAATGGACTTCTACCGCGGATCTGGACGTACTAGGCAACGCAAGGAGCGTGCCAACGGATCGAAGGCAAATGTTGTGATAGCACGACATGCTTCACGCCTGTCCTAAGCGGCGCTATTCTCCCGTCATAGTAACGCTGAAAGGAACCGCCCAATGTCCCTCTTCTCTAAACTCTTTGGTGGTGGTGAAAAGTCGGAGCTTGAGCCAGTCTCTTACAGAGGGTTCGAAATCTTTCCGGACCTGATGCCCGAAGGGGGCAAATACCGCCTTCTAGCCCGTATCGAAAAGACCATCGACGGAGATCGCAAGACCCATACTGTGATCCGGGCGGATGTTTTTGAGACCCGGGATCAGGGCGAAAGCTTCTGCATCGCAAAGGCGAAACAGGTGATCGACGAGCAGGGCGAACGCATTTTCGATTAAGCAAACAGACAACCTAATGTATGCGATGCAATCGACGGATGGTTCCGCAAATTAGACATCCGCCCCGATCTGGCGAAAGAACGCTAAGCAGGCCAAGCAGTCATTGAAAGTCTTAGATACCCGATACATGCAGCTGCAATCTGGGTCCCAATTTCGCCAATTTTACTGCCTGTGCTACCCTGTTGCATTTATCGTATGCAATTGGGGGCTGAAGATATGTGGAACATGGAACAGTTTGTAGCGGACTGCCGGACCGCAGTAGATCAGGACGTGTCTCACAAATCGGTGGCTGAGGTGGTGGACCGGGCGATGCGCGATCCCGCGGGCGTGACGCAAGCCTTGGGAGAGCCGACCGAAAGCGGTATCTTTCCCATTTACAAGTCAGGTGATCTGACAATCGTCAACGTCGTATGGAAGCCAGGAATGACCATAATGCCCCATAATCACGAAATGTGGGCCGTGATCGGTATTTATGGTGGCCGAGAAGATAACATTTTTTGGCGGCGCGTAGCAGATGACCCTAACGGACGCATTGAAGCGGCGGGGGCTCGAGCATTGTCGACGGGTGAATATGCTCCGCTTGGTAGGGACCTCATTCACTCGGTTACAAACCCTATCCCCAAGTTGACCGGAGCAATCCACGTGTACGGCGGGGATTTTTTTGAAGCTGAGCGAAGCGAATGGGACCCTGAAAACCTGACGGAACATGCGTATGACATGTCGAAGGTTCGCGCGTTATTCGAGGACTAGTTTGCAGTTTGACAATCTGCGTTGGCAATGCCTGAGGCATGTTCCGTCTATCCGGCAGGCTTCGCTGATTGCCGATTACTATCTGGTTGAATTGACACGGGGTGATGATCGCGGATTATGGATAGATGAGCAAATTACAACGCCCCCCGAAGCCTCGTCCACGCCCATTTCTTCCCAATCCAGACCGCTACGAGCAAATGGTCTATCGCCGTTGTGGGCAGTCTGGCATAAAGCTACCCGCGATAAGCCTTGGGCTATGGCACAACTTCGGTGGAGATACGCCACACCAGACAAAGCGCGATCTCTGCCGCACTGCTTTTGACTTGGGTATAACGCACTTTGATTTAGCAAATAACTATGGCCCACCGCCGGGATCGGCGGAAGAAGCATTCGGTGAAATTTTAAAAACTGATTTCGCAGGCTATCGGGACGAACTCATCATATCTACCAAGGCAGGGTATGATATGTGGCCGGGTCCCTATGGGGAGTGGGGATCACGAAAGTATCTTGTGGCCTCTTGTGATCAGTCGCTCAAGCGGATGGGGTTAGAATACGCAGATATCTTTTATTCCCACCGTTACGATCCAGATACCCCTCTGGAAGAAACTATGGGAGCCTTAGACTATATAGTGCGCTCTGGGCGCGCACTTTACGTCGGAATTTCAAGCTACAACTCGCAACGAACGCGCGAAGCGCTGGCCATCTTGAAAGACCTTGGCACGCCGTGCCTGATTCATCAGCCGTCGTATAACCTACTCAACCGTTGGGTTGAGCGGGACGGGCTGTTGGATACGCTTGACGAATTGAACGTGGGATCGATTGCGTTCACGCCACTTGCCCAGGGTATTTTGACATCGAAGTATCTGAACGGCATTCCCGAAGACAGTCGTGCGACCCAAGGCAAGTCTCTATTGGACGGCATGATCAACGAACGTTCATTGACGAGTGTCAGGGCTCTAAACGACATAGCGGCGTCACGCGGTCAATCATTAGCTCAGATGGCGCTTGCTTGGGTGCTGAGAGGTGACCGGATATCGACAGCCCTTATTGGCGCTTCGCGACCTGAGCAGATCGTGGATTGCGTAGGTGCGGTCCAGAATTTGGAATTTACCGAAGCGGAACTCGCTAAGATTGACGAGGTAAGCTCGGAAGAGGAAATCAATCTCTGGGCGCGATCCTCGGAAATTGAGTAAGATTGTTGACCACTGATTTTTGGTGCTAGCAGGTTCTTCTGCTTAATCGCATGGCGTTTCTGCTTTGGGCTCGAAGCAGACGTTCGGTTAATTCCGCTGAATGTCCGCCTTGCGGACCAAGCCGCCCTCAGATGGTATCGCTTGCATGTCTGCGTTACATTGGAGCGGTCGTCGCCTAGA
>NZ_JBXWMJ010000036.1:0-2947 GCF_059609805.1 Ruegeria sp. YTSC004 | reverse complement strand
AGTGTGTTGGCCAGCAGGCAGGCGATGGTCATGGGGCCGACACCTCCGGGGACCGGGGTGATGGCGCCGGCGCGTGCGGCGGCGCTGGCGTAGTCGACGTCGCCGACCAGCTTGTTCTTGCCGTCGCGTTCAATGCGGTTGATGCCCACGTCGATGACAGTGGCGCCTTCTTTGATCCAGTCACCGGGCACCATTTCGGGGCGGCCAACGGCGGCTACGACGATGTCGGCGCGGCGCACAACATCGGGCAGATCCTTGGTGCGGCTATGCGCGATGGTCACGGTGCAGCTGTCGCCCAGCAACAGCTGCGCCATCGGCTTGCCCACGATGTTCGAGCGTCCGATCACAACTGCATCCATGCCGGACAGCGAGCCATGGTGGTCGCGCAGCATCATCAGGCAGCCCAGCGGGGTGCAGGGCACCATCGATTTCTGACCGGTGCCCAGCAGGCCCACATTCGAGATGTGGAACCCGTCCACATCCTTGGCCGGGTCGATCGAATTGATCACCAGATCCTCGTTCAGATGCTTGGGCAGCGGCAGTTGAACCAGAATGCCATGCACAGCCGGATCGTTGTTCAGCGTGTCGACCAGCGCCAGCAGGTCCTCTTCCGAGGTATCGACATCCAGCTTATGCTCGTACGAGTTCATGCCGACCTCGACGGTCATCTTGCCCTTGGAGCGGACATAGACCTGGCTGGCCGGGTCTTCGCCGACCAGAACCACGGCCAGGCCGGGGGTGATGCCGTTTTCCTCTTTCAGCTTTGCAACCTGATCGGCCACTTGCGCACGGACCTTGGCCGCAAAGGCCTTGCCGTCGATAACCTGGGCTACCATCCTTTGATCCCTTCTTTCAAAAACGGATCGGGCGCGTGAAGCGCCCGGTCATTCAGTCCGGGCCGAGAACACGTTCCTCACGTGCAATCGACCAGTCAATCAACATGCGCCACAGTCCTTCGGCCAAATCCGGATCCATTCCCAGCTCGGCCGAGCTTGCGCGCACGCGGTGCACCACGTCTTCGACACGGTCCGGGATACGGGCAGGCAGGCCCTCGCCCGGCTTCAGCTCGGACGCGCGGTCAATGTAGCCTGCGCGCGCCACCAACATTTCGATCAGTTGGCGGTCCAGCTTGTCGATCTGAACCCGCAGATCCTGCATCGTTGCACAGTCTTGCGGCGGTGTCAGAGTGGGCATCGCGATCTCCTCATGGCCCGGGAAAACCCCGGACCACGAGATGTCCTATTCGGCGGCTTAGAACAAGCCCTCGATCTCACCTGCGTCATTGAGGCAGATGGTTTCCGCAGCCGGTTTGCGTGGCAGACCGGGCATGGTCATGATCTCACCGCAGACCACCACGATAAAGCCGGCCCCCGCGCTCAGACGTACCTCACGCACCGGAACCGAATGGCCGGTGGGCGCGCCGCGCAAAGTGGGGTCGGTCGAGAACGAATACTGCGTCTTGGCCATGCAGACCGGCAGATTGCCGTATCCGGCCTCTTCCCACTCGCGCAGCTGGTTGCGGATCTTGTTGTCGGCCAGAACCTCGTCGGCGCGGTAGATACGCTTGGCGATGGTTTCGATCTTTTCGAACAGCGGCATGTCATCGGGGTAGATCGGTGCGAAGTTGGCACTGCCGCCTTCGACGATCTCAACAACCTTCTCGGCCAGCGGCGCAGAGCCTTCCGAGCCCAGTTCCCAGTGACGCGACAGAACCGCCTCAACCCCATGCGCGGCGCAATAGTCGCTGACCGCCTGCACTTCGGCATCGGTGTCGGTGACGAAGTGGTTGATGGCAACCACAACCGGCACGCCAAAGGATTTCACGTTCTCGATGTGACGGCCAAGGTTGGCACAGCCCGAGTTGACCGCGTCGACGTTTTCCGCACCCAGATCGGCCTTGGCAACGCCGCCGTTCATCTTCATCGCACGCACGGTGGCAACCAGCACCACTGCAGACGGCGCGATGCCCGCCTTGCGGCACTTGATATTCATGAACTTCTCAGCACCCAGATCGGCCCCAAAGCCAGCCTCAGTCACAACGTAGTCAGCCACTTTCAAAGCAGTCTTGGTGGCAATGACCGAGTTACAGCCATGCGCGATATTCGCGAACGGGCCACCGTGGACAAAGGCTGGGTTGTTTTCCAGCGTCTGCACCAGGTTCGGCTGCATCGCGTCTTTCAGCAACACGGTCATCGCGCCTTCGGCCTTGATGTCGCGGCAGTAAACAGCAGTCTTGTCGCGGCGATAGGCCACGATGATGTCACCCAGACGCTTTTCCAGATCCTTCAGGTCGTTGGACAGGCACAGGATCGCCATGACCTCGGACGCCACGGTGATGTCAAAACCGGTTTCGCGCGGGAAGCCGTTCGACACACCACCCAGAGACGCCGTGATTTGACGCAGAGCACGGTCATTCATGTCGACCACGCGACGCCATGCGACGCGGCGTACATCGATCTCGGCTTCATTGCCCCAGTAGATGTGGTTGTCGATCATCGCCGACAGCAGCGAATGCGCCGAGGTGATCGCGTGGAAGTCCCCGGTGAAGTGCAGGTTCATTTCCTCCATCGGAACAACCTGCGCGTAACCGCCCCCTGCAGCGCCGCCCTTCATGCCAAAGTTCGGGCCCAGCGAGGCTTCGCGGATACAGATCATCGCATTCTTGCCAATGCGGTTCAGACCATCACCCAGACCCACGGTCGTGGTCGTCTTGCCCTCACCCGCAGGCGTCGGGTTGATCGCGGTGACCAGGATCAACTTGCCGTCTTCGCGACCCTGGACCGAGTTGATGAAGTCCTGGCTCACCTTCGCCTTGTCATGGCCATAGGGCAGCAGATCAGCAGAATCGATGCCAATCTTGGCGCCGATTTCCTGAATAGGCTTCTTCTGCGCCTCGCGCGCGATTTCAATGTCCGATTTATAGCTCATTGGGCAAAACCCCCGGTTG
>NZ_JBXWMJ010000035.1:0-3873 GCF_059609805.1 Ruegeria sp. YTSC004 | reverse complement strand
TGTCTCGTCCGGGCAAACCAAGCTGGGCACTGACCAAATAGACCAATAGCGCTGAACCAAAGACTGCTTTGCCGCGCTTGAGTGTTATGCGCAAGGCTTTAAGCGTCGGCAGAAAAGTCCGCAAAGTGGACATACATCGCGATATTGCAAATGACCGCGTGGAGCCCATACCTGTGTAGTTTGCCCTCCGCAGCGAATGTCAGCTTGTCCCAGCTGTTCTATGCTCATGCGCTGCTTCCTCGTGCCGTTCCTCAAGAGCCTGACGAATGATCTGGTACGAAGATGACAAGAAGAGGCTTGCCATGATCGCAGCAACTATTAGGTCAGGCCAACCTGTTGCCGTGCCCCAATCAACCTTTCGACGGCTCCACCTGCCGTGGATGTTGCAAGCCAGGTTTTGGGCATCATCGACCAATGCCCGGCGGGTTGGATCTATTCAGATTCTTCTTCAACGTCAGGACTACTGGAGCGCTTGCTGGCAGAAGCAGAGGTTGAATACGTTCAAAAAGTCGATGTGCTCCGTGCGGACCAGATCATGCAGGATGATGCATCTCGTCGAGCGATGAAACAGCAGTTGAATTCACACAAGCGGTCCAGTGACGATCCGCTCGTTGAGGTGGAGCGGTTGTGGACCTGCTACCAAGCAGCGAAGGCCTCGAAGGAAGGAGATGAGCGATGATTTTGGCGGACGATGCCTGGCGTAGATAGTCAGCCCTAGGCAGACATTTGCAACTGGACTTTTCAAATCCGGATAAGCGGACAAAGCTGACATTCAAGATCACCGAGTCTACCATAGCGGCATAAGTTAGGGAGGCTTCAACATGACTGATCCCAATGAAGTCGCGCACCACTACCACTCCGGTCACTTGCTAAAGCGAATTTCTGATGGTTGCGCAGCACTGGACTTGACCCCACCGATTTCTCGCGACGCTTTGGCGCCGGTTGACGAGTTTCACATTGGCGGACGCCTTGCGACCGAACCTTTTGTGAAGGCTTTGGACCTTTCGCCCCAAAGTCGGGTTGTCGATTTTGGATGTGGCCTCGGTGGTCCTGCCCGCTATGTCGCAGCGGCCACTGGGGCTCATGTGACCGGCATCGATTTAACCGCCGAGTTTGTGGAAACAGGACGCGCCCTTACAGAATGGACGGGCATGTCGGATCGGGTTCAACTCATCGAAGGCAGCGTACTTGATCTGCCGTTAGAATCTGACTCGATGGACGCTGCTTACATGATCCACGTAGGCATGAACATTGTGGACAAAGTTGGCATCGCGCGGGAGGCAATGCGTGTGCTTAAACCAGGGGGTATTTTTGCGATTTACGATGTGATGCAAGTCGGCGAGGGCAATATGGATTATCCAGCGCCTTGGGCTTCGACTTCGGATCAGAGTGCGCTTGCACCACCAGAGACATATGAGGCGGCTTTGAAGTCCGTTGGTTTCGAATTGACCAATAGGATCGACCGCACCGTGTTTGCCAAACAATTCTTTGAAGATTTGGCGGCTGCGCAAAGCCGTGCGGATGGTCCTCCACATCTTGGCCTGCATCTGATCATGGGCGACGACACAGCGCTAAAGGTCCAAAACATGGTGCGAAACATAGAAGGCGGATTGATAGCCCCGATTGAGATCCACGCCCGTCTGCCCATCTAACTTTGCGTCCGCACTGGGCTCGAATTAATCATTCTCTGCGGTGTGCGGATGGACCGATGGCAGCCCGAAGCAGACATTCACAGTCACGCTTTTCAGTTTTGCACTAAGCCATTCACTAGGACATGCGCGACGTTCAGAAAATCATGTTGTCTTTTCCAAGCAGCGTAATTTGCGCTACCAATAGACATGAATGGAGACCGCAGACTTTCCGCAGTACTCTCGGCCGATGTAGTAAACTACTCAGGCCAGATTAAGGCAGATGAAAATAGGACTCTCAGCGAACTTCGTGTTCTACGTCGAGAGTTATTTGATCCTTTGGTTAGCGATCATCGAGGTAATGTCGTTAAGAGGATGGGTGATGGATGGATAGTCGAGTTTAACTCGGTATCTGATGCAGTACGATGCGCCCTTGATCTTCAAAGCCAGGTGTCAACTCAGTCCTCATTGAAACTACGAGTGGGTGTGCATCTTGGAGATGTCGTATTCGACGAAGATGACATTTTCGGCGATGGCATCAATCTATCTGCACGTCTACAAGAGGCTTCCAACGAAGGGGCTGTGTTAATTTCAGATGTCGTCCATCGCAGCCTTGACGAGCGCCTCGCTGAGCAATTTTATCGCGCTGGAGAGCGACAGTTTAAGAACGCGCCGTCACCAATAGAAGTTTTCCAATGGTCGCCGCCAGGTTCTGCCCCACCGCGAGTAACTCCGGCTAGCCATACAAAGTCTCTGCTAATCGGCGTCTTACCTTTCGATAATCTCTCTTCTGACCCCGATCAGGAGTTTTTTGCAGATGGAATTACCGAAGAGATCATCACCACTTTATCAAAACTCCCGAATTTACTGGTCGTCGCGCGTAACTCTACATTCGTCTACAAAGGTCGCTCCGTTGACGTGAAACAGGTCGGTCTGGAGCAGGGTGTCGATCTTGTTCTTGAGGGAAGTGTCCGTCAAAGCGGTAACCGGGTGAGGATCACAGCACAGCTAATCGATGCAAAGTCCGGCATGCATATTTGGGCAGACCGCTATGATCGCCTCATTGAAGATGTATTCGAAGTTCAGGATGAAATCGCACTTAGGATTGCAACCGAGCTTCAAGTCGAACTGTTGGCGGGAGAAATGGCTCGTTTCAGAGGATCCGGCACAAATAACCTAGGCGCGTGGACTGCTCAACTAAAGGCCGTTGAGGCTTCGCGCAGAATTACCAGGGAAGCTCAGGCCGACGCTCGCCGATTTGCACAACAGGCAATTGCACTCGACCCGGGTTACTCGGCTCCGTATTGTACTTTGGGATTCATTTGCACTGTCGAAGCACGACATGGATTTGTTGCTGACCGGCGTGCCGCGCTAGCGGAGGCTCGTGACTGCGCTCAGCGAGCTCTGGAAATAGACAGCTACAACCCAGAGGCTCACGCTATTGCGGGTTTTGCGGATGCAATCGATGGCAAGCTGGTTTCGGCTATCGAGAAGTTCAACGAGGCACTAGCGCTGAATCCAAACCACGCTGACGTGGCTGCCAGACTGTCAATCACCCTAGCTTTCAATGGCCAGGCAAATGAAGCGATCCAAGTCGCACAACAAGCCATTACCCTGAACCCTCACTATCCAGGTTGGTATGCAGGCGTTCTGGGTTTAGCCCTTCGACTCGACGGTCAATACGAGGAAGCCAAGAAAGCATTCACCGAATATGGTCAAAGGGTTGAAGGCTTTGGTCACCTCGACCTCGTAATCGTCCATGTAGAGACGGAGAACCTTGAGGCCGCTCGCGATGAAGCACGGAATGTGATGAAATACCGCCCTCAGTTTTCCATATCGGACTGGGCGAAAACTCAACTTTTCTCTGACAGAGAAAGGCTGGAGAAAGACTGTGCGTCTTTGCGACTAGCAGGTTTGCCTGAATAAGAGCAGGGTTTCGCAGTAGCAGGTTGGTTTGTGATGGAAACCGATCTCACACGTTTCCGATTTGGGTTCGCGATGGCCTTGCGCTTCTAGGTGCCTTGGCGGTGGGCCGCAGTCCAAACCGGATAATCACAAATGGGCCTAGCAATTTCCCGGTTGCGGAGGAAAGCTGCCCTTCGCGGTTAAACAAACCAAGCCAAAATTTTGGCCGATTATCCGCAGGAACTTGAAGCTTAATTTATTTGATCACGCGGGCTTTATCAGTGTTTCCAGATATTCTCGAGTGTCGGCGTCCCACGAGCTGGGGTCCTCTCCATGGGCG
>NZ_JBXWMJ010000034.1:0-4437 GCF_059609805.1 Ruegeria sp. YTSC004 | reverse complement strand
AAACGCACCCCCTTGTATGACTTGCACGTTGAGTTGGGGGGTAAGCTTGTTGATTTTGCTGGTTGGGAGATGCCTGTTCAGTATCCTTTGGGGATTATGGGGGAGCATAAGCAGTGTCGTGAGAAGGCGGCGTTGTTTGATGTGTCTCATATGGGCCAGGTGATCCTTCGGGGTGAGAATGTGGGTGAGAAGCTGGAAGCTTTGTGCCCGCAGGCCTATGCGACCCTGAAGCCGGGCAAGGCGCGGTACGGGTTTTTCACCAATGCGGACGGCGGGATCATGGATGATCTGATCGTGTCGAATGCGGGGGATCACTACTTTGTGGTGGTGAACGCAGCGCTGCGCCATCAGGACATTCCGCATATGCGCGATAATCTGGATGGCGTCGAAGTGACCGAGATCTTCGACCGCGCGCTTGTGGCGGTTCAGGGCCCGGCGGCGGAAAACGTCGTGGGTGATCTTTGCCCGGCGGCGCGGGATCTGAAGTTCATGGAAACCACCGTGGCGGATATCAACGGTGTCGAGTGCCGCATCTCGCGGCTGGGCTACACCGGCGAGGACGGCTACGAGATCTCGATCCCCGAGGACAAGGCGATCGAAGTATCGAAGGCGTTCCTGGCGCATGAGGATTGCGAAGCCGCCGGTCTGGGCGCGCGCGACAGCCTGCGGCTGGAGGCGGGTCTGTGCCTCTATGGCAATGACATCGACCAGAGCACCTCGCCGATTGAGGCCAGCCTTGGCTGGGCGATCCAGAAGCGCCGCAAGGAAGAAGGCGGCTTTCCGGGCGCAGACCGCGTGCAGAAGGAACTGGCCGAAGGCCCTGCTAAAAAGCTGGTTGGCATCAAGCCCGATGGCCGCGCTCCAGCGCGTCAGGGCGTGGAAATCCAGTGCGCCGAGGGCAATACGATCGGTCAGATCACCTCGGGCGTATTTGGCCCCACGGTCGGCGGACCGGTGGCGATGGGCTATGTTTCCAAGGGCCACGGTGAGCCGGGCGAGACGGTGAACCTGATCATCCGGGGCAAGCCGCAGCCGGCGCAGATCGTGGCGCTGCCCTTCGTCAAACAGAATTACAAGCGTTGAAGTCAGGAGAGAGACAAACATGGCAACCTATTATTCCGAAGAGCATGAATGGCTGACCGTCGAAGGCGACACGGCCACTCTGGGCATCACCAAGCACGCGGCTGAACAGCTGGGCGACGTGGTGTTCGTGGAGCAGCAGGAAGCAGGCGATGAGTTTGAAAAAGGCGGTGAGATCGGCGTGATCGAATCCGTCAAGGCCGCCTCCGAGCTGTATGCCCCGGTCGATGGCGAGATCACGGAAGTGAACGAAGCGCTGGCCGACAACCCCGGCGCGCTGAACGAAGATCCCGAGGGTGAGGCCTGGATCTACAAGATCAAGATCGCGGATGCCGCGCAGCTGGAAGATCTGATGGATCTGGACGGCTACAAGGCCCTGATCGGGTAAACCCAAACGGCGGGTCCTTTCGCGGATCCGCCCCTTCATCTGGCTAAAAATATCCCCGCCGGAGGCTCCTGCCAGAGCGGCCGGGCGAGACATTCCCTGAGGAGCATGACCTATGGCCTTCAAACTGACTGATTACGAAGCCTATGACTTCGCCAACCGCCGCCATATCGGGCCCAGCCCGACGGAAATGCGCGACATGCTCAAGGTGATTGGCTTCAAGACGCTGGACCAGCTGATCGACGCCACCGTCCCGCCTGCGATCCGGCAGAAAGAGCCGCTGGACTGGGGTCCGGCGATGACCGAACGCGATGCGCTCTTTTACATGAAAGAGGTGGCGAGCAAGAACAAGGTTCTGACCTCGCTGATCGGTCAGGGGTACTATGGCACCACCACGCCGGCGCCGATCCTGCGCAACATCCTGGAAAACCCGGCCTGGTATACCGCCTATACGCCCTACCAGCCCGAGATCAGCCAGGGCCGGCTTGAGGCTCTGTTGAACTTCCAGACCATGGTCAGCGACCTGACCGGGCTGGACGTGGCCAACGCGTCCCTGCTGGACGAGGCGACTGCTGCTGCCGAAGCGATGGCGATGGCCAAGCGTGGTGGCCGGTCGAAGGCCAACAACGCGGCCTTCTTCGTGGACAAGAACTGCCACCCGCAGACCATCGCGGTGATCAAAACCCGCGCCGAGCCTCTGGGCATCGACGTGCAGGTGGCCGACCCGGACACGCTGGACGCAGGATCGGTCTTTGGCGCGATCTTCCAGTATCCCGGCACTCACGGCCATGTGCGCGACTTCACATCGGAAATCGCCGCGCTGCATGAACATAAAGCCATCGCCATCGTCGCCGCCGACATCCTGTCGCTGGCGCTGCTGAAATCTCCCGGTGAGATGGGCGCGGATATTGCCATCGGCTCGACCCAGCGCTTTGGTGTTCCGATGGGCTATGGCGGGCCGCACGCCGCTTACATGGCGACCACCGACAAGCTGAAGCGGTCCATGCCGGGCCGGATCATCGGTGTGTCCATCGATGCACGCGGCAACAAGGCTTACCGCCTGGCGCTGCAGACGCGTGAGCAGCACATTCGCCGCGAGAAGGCCAACTCGAATGTCTGCACCGCGCAGGCGCTCTTGGCGGTGATTGCCTCGATGTATGCCGTGTATCACGGCCCCGACGGCATCAAGGCCATCGCACAATCGGTGCACCGCAAGACCTCGCGCCTGGCCGCCGGTCTGGAAGAGGCAGGCTTCTCGGTCGAGCCAGAGGTGTTCTTCGACACCATCACGGTTGAGGTCGGCCACCTGCAGAATGTCGTGATGGAGGCCGCCGTGGCCCGCGGTGTGAACCTGCGCAAGGTCGGCGAGACCAAGGTCGGCATCAGCCTGGACGAACAGACCCGGCCCGAGACCATCGAGGCCGTCTGGGGTGCCTTCGGCATCGATCGCACCGATGACAGCTCAAACAAAGTCTATCGCCTGCCCGATTACGCGCTGCGTGAAAGCCCTTACCTGACCCACGAGATCTTCCACAAGAACCGGGCCGAGGCCGAGATCACGCGCTATATGCGCCGTCTGGCCGACCGCGATCTGGCGCTGGACCGGGCAATGATTCCGCTGGGGTCCTGCACCATGAAGCTGAACGCGACGATCGAGATGATCCCGGTCACCTGGCCCGAGTTCGGCAATCTGCACCCGTTCTGCCCCGAAGATCAGGCGCGGGGCTATCACGAGATGATCGACGATCTGAACGACAAGCTGTGCCAGATCACCGGCTATGACGCGATCTCGCAGCAGCCCAACTCGGGCGCGCAGGGTGAATATGCGGGCCTGCTGACCATCCGCAACTATCACGCCGCGCGGGGTGAGGCGCATCGCAATGTCTGCCTGATCCCGACCTCGGCGCATGGCACCAACCCGGCCTCGGCGCAGATGGTGGGCTATCAGGTTGTTCCGGTGCAAGCCGATGAGAACGGCAACATTGACCTGAATGACTTCCGCGCCAAGGCCGAGAAGCATTCCGATCATCTGGCCGCCTGCATGATCACCTACCCCTCGACCCATGGCGTGTTCGAGACCACCGTTCAGGAGGTCTGCCAGATCACCCATGATCACGGCGGTCAGGTCTATATCGACGGCGCCAACATGAACGCCATGGTGGGTCTCTCGCGTCCGGGTGACATTGGCGGCGACGTCAGCCACCTGAACCTGCACAAGACCTTCTGCATCCCGCATGGCGGCGGCGGTCCCGGCATGGGTCCGATCGGCGTCAAGGCGCATCTGGAGGAACACCTGCCGGGTCACCCGGAATACGGCACCGCCGTGGGTCCGGTCTCGGCCGCTCCCTTCGGCTCGCCGTCCATTCTGCCGGTCAGCTGGGCCTATGTGCTGCTGATGGGCGGCGCGGGTCTGACGCAGGCGACCAAGGTGGCGATCCTGAACGCCAACTACATCGCGGCGCGTCTGCAGGATGCCTATCCCATCCTCTACACGTCCGAGACAGGTCGGGTGGCGCATGAATGCATCCTCGACACCCGTCCGTTGGATGAGGCTGCGCATGTGACCGTTGATGACGTGGCCAAACGCCTGATCGACAGCGGCTTCCACGCGCCGACCATGTCCTGGCCAGTGGCCGGCACGCTGATGGTCGAGCCTACGGAATCGGAGCCCAAGGACGAACTGGACCGCTTCTGCGACGCCATGCTGTCCATCCGGGCCGAAGCGCAGGACATCATCGACGGCAAGATCGACGCGGAGAACAACCCGCTGAAAAACGCCCCCCACACGGTGCGCGATCTGGTCGGCGACTGGGACCGGCCCTACAGCCGCGAACAGGCCTGCTTCCCCCCAGGCTCCATGGGCGTCGACAAATACTGGTCCCCCGTAAACCGCGTCGACAACGCATATGGCGACAGAAACCTAATCTGCACATGCCCCCCAATGGACGCATACGAAGAAGCCGCTGAGTAAA
>NZ_JBXWMJ010000033.1:0-5984 GCF_059609805.1 Ruegeria sp. YTSC004 | reverse complement strand
CCCCTTCACCGGCGCTGCTGAGGCGGTGCTGACGGGTCGGAGAGACGGCCGGACGGGTTGGAGAGACAGCCGGACGCATCGGAGAGACGGTGGGCATCTTAGGGAATGATTTAGGCGGGCGCGCTGATGTTATTGGCGCAACGGTCTGATTTTTGGCTCTTGGTGTTCTGTTCTTTGACATTGATGGATAACTGAAGAGATATGTGGGCGGTTTGGTTCGTTTCGACGGATTGAATGTCTGTATATCGCGCTGGTAGGGCTTCGGCTCGATGATCCAGTGTCAGCTTCACTGTTTGTACGGCTTTCGGTTTCTGATGAAACCAGAAGCACATACAGACAGAAGACTTCATCAGGATTAGCCTCCTGATGAGATGTGCAGAGGTTCGAACGTCAAGGATAAGCAGCAATGCTTTTCAACTTGAGAGTTTGATCCTGGCTCAGAACGAACGCTGGCGGCAGGCTTAACACATGCAAGTCGAGCGCACCTTCGGGTGAGCGGCGGACGGGTTAGTAACGCGTGGGAACATACCCTTTGGTACGGAATAGCCTCTGGAAACGGAGAGTAATACCGTATGAGCCCTTCGGGGGAAAGATTTATCGCCAAAGGATTGGCCCGCGTTAGATTAGGTAGTTGGTGGGGTAATGGCCTACCAAGCCTACGATCTATAGCTGGTTTTAGAGGATGATCAGCAACACTGGGACTGAGACACGGCCCAGACTCCTACGGGAGGCAGCAGTGGGGAATCTTGGACAATGGGGGCAACCCTGATCCAGCCATGCCGCGTGAGTGATGAAGGCCTTAGGGTCGTAAAGCTCTTTCGCCTGTGAAGATAATGACGGTAGCAGGTAAAGAAACCCCGGCTAACTCCGTGCCAGCAGCCGCGGTAATACGGAGGGGGTTAGCGTTGTTCGGAATTACTGGGCGTAAAGCGCACGTAGGCGGACTGGAAAGTTGGGGGTGAAATCCCAGGGCTCAACCCTGGAACTGCCTCCAAAACTATCAGTCTAGAGTTCGAGAGAGGTGAGTGGAATTCCGAGTGTAGAGGTGAAATTCGTAGATATTCGGAGGAACACCAGTGGCGAAGGCGGCTCACTGGCTCGATACTGACGCTGAGGTGCGAAAGTGTGGGGAGCAAACAGGATTAGATACCCTGGTAGTCCACACCGTAAACGATGAATGCCAGTCGTCGGGTAGCATGCTATTCGGTGACACACCTAACGGATTAAGCATTCCGCCTGGGGAGTACGGTCGCAAGATTAAAACTCAAAGGAATTGACGGGGGCCCGCACAAGCGGTGGAGCATGTGGTTTAATTCGAAGCAACGCGCAGAACCTTACCAACCCTTGACATCCTAGGACCGGCCCAGAGATGGGTCTTTCACTTCGGTGACCTAGTGACAGGTGCTGCATGGCTGTCGTCAGCTCGTGTCGTGAGATGTTCGGTTAAGTCCGGCAACGAGCGCAACCCACATCCTTAGTTGCCAGCAGTTCGGCTGGGCACTCTAGGGAAACTGCCCGTGATAAGCGGGAGGAAGGTGTGGATGACGTCAAGTCCTCATGGCCCTTACGGGTTGGGCTACACACGTGCTACAATGGCAGTGACAATGGGTTAATCCCAAAAAACTGTCTCAGTTCGGATTGGGGTCTGCAACTCGACCCCATGAAGTCGGAATCGCTAGTAATCGCGTAACAGCATGACGCGGTGAATACGTTCCCGGGCCTTGTACACACCGCCCGTCACACCATGGGAGTTGGTTCTACCCGACGACGCTGCGCTAACCTTCGGGGGGCAGGCGGCCACGGTAGGATCAGCGACTGGGGTGAAGTCGTAACAAGGTAGCCGTAGGGGAACCTGCGGCTGGATCACCTCCTTTCTAAGGATGTATCTAGTTAGATTTGTTCGCAAATCTCGTGATACACTTAGCAGAAGATCAACAAACAAAGTTGATCAAACTCATGGACCGAGCCGTCCTCATATCTCTTCAGAACACATCAGGCCGACCGGCCTGTCTGGGTCGGTAGCTCAGGTGGTTAGAGCGCACGCCTGATAAGCGTGAGGTCGGAGGTTCAAGTCCTCCTCGACCCACCAACTCACTTTCGGTGAAGCCGAAAAGTGAGAGGCGGCAGTGCATTCATCTTGGATGAATGTCACGAGAGCCACTTTATGGGGCCTTAGCTCAGCTGGGAGAGCGCCTGATTTGCATTCAGGAGGTCAGGAGTTCGATCCTCCTAGGCTCCACCATTTACCTTCGATTTGACCGTTAAGCACCATTTTGGTTCTTCACCGTCCAATCGGACGTCGCTTCTTCGGAAGCTTTGACATCGTTTAGAGAGAAATCAATCAACACTGTTTGATCGTGCCGAGTGTGGCATTGATCTCGGTCGTTCTTATCTTCGGATAAGCGGCGCAGTTTGGGTCTAGCCGGCCCTGTCTGCGTATCCCGATCGAAACGAACAGAGTTGTCCAAGTCTAATATACTAACCCGAGCGACCTGCGTTGATCAGCTGCACGGCTGAGAGACCATATGGGGTTGCTCATTTGTCCTCGTCCAAGTGGCGGGGGCGGGAAATGTATGTTTTTGGTTCAGAAGAACAGATGACCTTTAGTTACCAGCTGGGTCATCGTGATTGATTTGATTACTGGCGCAGCTTCGGTTGTGTGCGGTCAAACGCACTCAAGTAGCCGAATAGGCGGTAGTGCAAATATCAAGTCTTTCTTTTTCTGGATCAAATCAAGCGCGAGAAGGGCGTTTGGTGAATGCCTTGGCAGCAAGAGGCGATGAAAGACGTGATACTCTGCGATAAGCCATGGGGAGCTGAGAATAAGCTTTGATCCATGGATTTCTGAATGGGGCAACCCACTTGAAAGCTCTCTATTGTTATCCTCTGGATGATCAATAGGTGGCTTAATCAAGTATTTATGACCTGAATACATAGGGTTATAAAGGCAAACCCGGGGAACTGAAACATCTAAGTACCCGGAGGAAAGGAAATCAATTGATACTCCCCTAGTAGCGGCGAGCGAACGGGGACCAGCCGAGCCAGATGAGTGAGAAGAACATGTTGGGAAGCATGGCCATAGCGGGTGACAGCCCCGTATTCTAAGCTCTGATGGACGTATTAAGTAGGGCGGAACACGTGAAATTCTGTCTGAAGATCGGAGGACCACCTTCGAAGGCTAAGTACTCCTTGCTGACCGATAGTGAACCAGTACCGTGAGGGAAAGGTGAAAAGCACCCCGACGAGGGGAGTGAAACAGTACCTGAAACCGAACGCCTACAATCAGTCGGAGGCTCCTTGCGAGCTGACGGCGTACCTTTTGTATAATGGGTCATCGACTTGGTCTCACGAGCAAGCTTAAGCCGTTAGGTGTAGGCGTAGCGAAAGCGAGTCTTAATAGGGCGCATGAGTTCGTGGGATCAGACCCGAAACCGAGTGATCTAGGCATGGCCAGGTTGAAGGTAAGGTAACACTTACTGGAGGACCGAACCCACATCCGTTGAAAAGGATCGGGATGAGCTGTGCCTAGGGGTGAAAGGCCAATCAAACTCGGAGATAGCTGGTTCTCTGCGAAATCTATTTAGGTAGAGCGTCATCCGAATACCCCGGGGGGTAGAGCACTGGATGGGTAATGGGGCCCCACAGGCTTACTGATCCTAACCAAACTCCGAATACCCGGGAGTACTAGATGGCAGACACACTGCGGATGCTAACGTCCGTAGTGGAGAGGGAAACAACCCTGACCTACGACTAAGGCCCCCAATTCATGGCTAAGTGGGAAAGCAGGTGGGACGACCAAAACAACCAGGAGGTTGGCTTAGAAGCAGCCATCCTTTAAAGATAGCGTAACAGCTCACTGGTCTAAATAAGTTGTCCTGCGGCGAAGATGTAACGGGGCTCAAGCCATGAGCCGAAGTCTAGGGATGCGTAAGCATCGGTAGCAGAGCGTAGTGTGACATAGTCTCATTCCTCCTTCATGCCTTCGGGCAGATTGGAGGAGAGAGGCTTTCGATGAAGCGGGCGCGTGAGCGATCCCGTGGAGAGATCACTAGTGAGAATGATGACATGAGTAGCGACAAAGAGTGTGAGAGACACTCTCGCCGAAAGTCCAAGGGTTCCTGCTTAAAGCTAATCTGAGCAGGGTAAGCCGGCCCCTAAGCCGAGGCCGAAAGGCGTAGGCGATGGGAACTAGGTTAATATTCCTAGGCCGTGGAGTGGTGACGGATCTCAGGTGTAGTTCATCCTTATCGGATTGAATGGGCTGCTGAGAGGTTCCTGGAAATAGCCCTCCTATAAGACCGTACCCTAAACCGACACAGGTGGACTGGTAGAGCATACCAAGGCGCTTGAGAGAACGATGTTGAAGGAACTCGGCAAAATACCTCCGTAAGTTCGCGAGAAGGAGGCCCGGTTCCTAGGCAACTAGGGGCTGGGGGCACAAACCAGGGGGTGGCGACTGTTTATTAAAAACACAGGGCTCTGCGAAGTCGCAAGACGACGTATAGGGTCTGACGCCTGCCCGGTGCCTGAAGGTTAAAAGGAGAGGTGAGAGCCTTGAATTGAAGCCCAGGTAAACGGCGGCCGTAACTATAACGGTCCTAAGGTAGCGAAATTCCTTGTCGGGTAAGTTCCGACCTGCACGAATGGCGTAACGACTTCCCCGCTGTCTCCAACATCGACTCAGCGAAATTGAATTGCCTGTCAAGATGCAGGCTTCCCGCGGTTAGACGGAAAGACCCCGTGCACCTTTACTACAGCTTCGCACTGGCATCAGGATTGTGATGTGCAGGATAGGTGGTAGGCTTTGAAGCAGGAACGCAAGTCCCTGTGGAGCCTCCCTTGAGATACCACCCTTCGCACTCTTGATGTCTAACCGCGGTCCGTTATCCGGATCCGGGACCCTGCGTGGCGGGTAGTTTGACTGGGGCGGTCGCCTCCTAAAGCGTAACGGAGGCGCGCGAAGGTTGGCTCAGAGCGGTCGGAAATCGCTCGTTGAGTGCAATGGCAGAAGCCAGCCTGACTGCGAGACTGACAAGTCGAGCAGAGTCGAAAGACGGCCATAGTGATCCGGTGGTCCCGAGTGGAAGGGCCATCGCTCAACGGATAAAAGGTACGCCGGGGATAACAGGCTGATACTGCCCAAGAGTCCATATCGACGGCAGTGTTTGGCACCTCGATGTCGGCTCATCTCATCCTGGGGCTGGAGCAGGTCCCAAGGGTACGGCTGTTCGCCGTTTAAAGAGGTACGTGAGCTGGGTTTAGAACGTCGTGAGACAGTTCGGTCCCTATCTGCCGTGGGTGTAGGAGACTTGAGAGGAGTTGCCCCTAGTACGAGAGGACCGGGGTGAACGATCCACTGGTGGACCAGTTGTCGTGCCAACGGCAGTGCTGGGTAGCTATGATCGGACAGGATAACCGCTGAAGGCATCTAAGCGGGAAGCCCCCCTCAAAACAAGGTCTCCCTGAGGGCCGTGGAAGACCACCACGTCAATAGGCCGGAGATGTAAGCGCAGTAATGCGTTCAGTTGACCGGTACTAATCGCCCGATAGGCTTGATTTGATCCAGTAATGGAAAGACAAATCAAAAACATACACCTCAGTAAACATGGATAACTTCGCAGCAAAACGCTGCGGTGTTGATTGACATAACTACCGAGTGGCAACGCGCATTTGCATGCAAATACGCTGCCTGCCACCCGTCGCTTTTGCTCCGCAAAAGCCGACGTGGGGATTTTCCTCGGTTTGGTGGTCATAGCGCAAGTGAAACACCCGGTCCCATCCCGAACCCGGAAGTTAAGCACTGCCGCGCCAATGGTACTTGGGCTTAAGCCCCGGGAGAGTAGGTCACCGCCAAACCTAGAAAAATCCCAAAATCTCTCTAACGATATCGCACTTATTCGACCCTGTCGCGGGATGGAGCAGCCCGGTAGCTCGTCAGGCTCATAACCTGAAGGTCGTAGGTTCAAATCCTACTCCCGCAACCA
>NZ_JBXWMJ010000032.1:0-9128 GCF_059609805.1 Ruegeria sp. YTSC004 | reverse complement strand
CGGCTTTTGATTGGTGAGGCTGATAATATCAGGCCTCGTTTGCCCAAGGAGAGCGACCACCGCGATCACACCATGTCATTCGCTGCAGGCGCATGAAATGCAAGCCAAAATAGAAAAGCGGTCACTCGAGATGGATGAATGAGGCCTCAGGAGGCGTCCCGTTCGAATATGGAGCATGCTTTCTTCACACCCCACAGAACACTCAGACGTTTTTATGTTTTGCAGGGGCTCTGCCTCGCCTTCACCGTTCGTGAAAAGAAGTTGGAGCAAGTACGCTCCAAGGCGATCGGCTTCAGTTAGCGTTCAGTGATTTGGACGACAACGATGAGTGTCCGCCCGAAACCAATTCATCTATGAACTTCGAAAACAACTCACCTTGAGATCGGATCTGCAGTTTTGAATAAACATTCCTTCGGTGGATACGCACAGTGCCGGGGGAAATTTCGAGGATGCGCCCCACAGCGTCTGCGGAATGACCTTTGAGCGTGTATTCGACGACCTGGCGTTCTCTTGGTGTCAGGGCACCCTGTCCGAAATTGGTAAAAGCAAGGGCCACGCTTTGATAAAGATCATCATCTGCTACCTCGCCTTCAACAGATCCAAACCGGTTGGCAAGATCGTCCCAGTGTCTTTTGCATGTCGCCTGCACAATGGGCCAAAACTCATTGAGTTGTCGGAAATCCTTGGCTGAAAAAGCCTTTTGCTCACGCATCACGGAAACAACCACACTGGCGGATTCAGGAAGCCGGATCACAAAGCCCATTTCTTCCGCAAGCCCGGTTCGGGCATAATAGCTGCGATAGTATTCGCCCTGAAAAAACCTGTCCGGTGCCAGATCGCGAATTCGATGCAGTCCGGGAACGAAATCGGTCTCGCAAACAAGATAAAATGGGTCAAGCAAGTATGGGCCTTCCTGATAGTCCTCAACAAAGACCTTGCGCTTATTTTTTGGGAAATCGTCATACAAATCCAAAGGGCGGGCTTGGCCAAAATATCCAAATACAACAGTGTAATCGAACGGGGTGATCTGCCTCAGCGTATCAGACAAGGTTTGTGCAAAGCTCTCTGAGCCGATAGCGTCAATGAGCGTGCCGGTTGCTTCGTACAAAGCTTTCATGATCCTCCTCCGCGCCCTGCTATTCAGATTGATATACTAAAAACATGGTATATACACTGAAACAAGTTTTTCTTACTGTTTTTCCAATATAGATAGTAGTCAACAAATCGGAAAAAGATAGAAATAAATGGAAAACGGGGGATATGTTGGCGAGGTTGAGCCAGCTGGCAAAAAACCGATCGCAGAACTGCGTGGAGTGACAAAGCGCTTTGGCGAAGTGTTGGCCGCCAGTGATTTGAACCTTTCGATTGCCGAGGGCGAGTTCCTTTCCTTTCTAGGCCCGTCCGGATGCGGCAAGACAACAGCTTTGAGGATGCTGGCAGGTTTCGAAACCCCCACCGAAGGGGATGTGTTGCTGGATGGAAAGGTGGTGAACACGCTCGAAGCGCACCACCGTCCGGTGAACATGGTGTTTCAGCAATATGCATTGTTCCCACATATGACCGTGGCGCAAAATATCGGGTACGGGTTACGCCAGATCCGCCCGCGCATACCAAAGGCAGAGATTTCGGAACGGGTGAGCAAAGCCCTTGATGTGGTGCAACTGGCAGGCTTTGAGGATCGCAAGATCTGGGAGATGTCAGGCGGCCAGCAACAGCGCGTGGCCCTGGCCCGCGCTATCATCAATGAGCCCAAACTCCTGTTGCTGGACGAACCCATGGCCGCGCTTGATCGCAAGTTGCGTAAGGAGATGCAGATCGAACTGCAGGATCTGCAACGCCAGTTGGGTATCACCTTTGTACTGGTGACACACGACCAGGAAGAGGCACTATCGATGAGCGATCGCATTTGCATCATGCGGGACGGCAGAATTGTGCAGATCGGTAGCCCGCAAGAGTTGTATGATCGCCCAAATTCTCGCTATGTCGCTGATTTTGTAGGCACGTCCAACTTCTTTAATGGCAAACTTCAGCGTTCGACGGACGGCTTGTCTGAGGTGCTTCTGGACAATGGAATGCGGATACAGGGCATGCCCGGTGATGGTCTTGTCGACGGGCAGGAGGTGTGCGTTAGCGTGCGCCCTGAACAAATGAAACTGCGCCGTCAGGGCAAAGGTCTTGAGGTCGAAGTCCACAACCGAATTTTTCTTGGCGAACACACTGAATACCTGGTGACGCACGAAACCCTTGGTGACTTCCTCGTACTCGCTCCGCGTCAGGCGGACCTTAGCGAAGGTGCTTTTGCCGTCCGCGACAAAGCCCTGGTCTCGTGGGAGACATCGGCGGCGCTCATTCTCGACCGAAATTAACGACGTCCACAACAACCATGCAAAAGGGAGTAAAGAAAATGACAAAGACCATCGACCATATCTCCAAGAAGGAGTTCATGGAGAAGCTGGAAAGCTACCGGAAAGGCTCAATCACGCGGCGCCATTTCCTGAATGTAACCGGCCTTGGTGCGGCAGCGGCTGTGATGGGGGCCTCGGTGCCCGGTTTGCGCCCACAACCTGCATATGCTGGCGATATTGGTGATCGCGTGGTTCTGGCTACATGGCCGAACTATCATGATCTGGCCAACTTTGACGCCTTTACTGAGGCGACCGGCGCACATGTGCAGGTCAACGTCTTTGGCTCGAACGAAGAAATGCTAGCCAAGTTGCAGGCCGGTGCCACCGGTTGGGATGTCTATGTGCCCACCAACTACACGTTTGAAGATTACGTCAAAGAGGATCTGATCGAACCGTTGGATACGTCGATGTTGCCGAACTATGATGCGTCGGCCTTTGATGCGCGCTACGCCGAGGCAGGTTCAGTCAACGGTAAGCTCTATGGTGTTCCCAAGAACTGGGGATCGACCGGCATGGCCGTCAACACTAAGCACAATGGTGGAAATGCGATTTCATCATGGCGAGAGTTCTTTGATATCACCATGGGCAAGTTCTCGGGTCGTACCATCGTGCACGACTATCAGCTGACCACGATTGGCAGCGCCCTGAACGCCTTTGGCTATTCGTTCAATTCGGTTGACGAGAAAGAGCTGGCCGATGCCGAGAAACTGCTGATTGACGTGAAGCCACATCTGTTTGCCATTACGTCGGACTATCAGCCGGGTATGCGTAATGGGGATGCCTGGTTGACCATCTGCTGGTCCGGCGACGGCAAGCAGCTGAACACCGACATACCCGAGATCGCCTATGTGCTTGGCAAAGAGGGCGGCGAAATCTGGAGCGATTACTGGGCGATCCCCAAAAGCTCCGAGCGCAAGGCAGCGGCCTATGCGTTGATCAACTTCATGCTGGATCCGAATGTTAACGTCAAAGAAGTGCTGGCGCACGGCTATCCGACGGCAGATTCCCGAACATATGATCAACTGCCCGAAGAGTTGAAGAATGATCCGATCATCTTCCCGGCTCAGGAGCTTTTGAGCCCACTGGAATTCGGGGCCGCAGTCACTCTGACCGATCCGAACCGCGCCGAGCTGATGGCTCGGTTCAAGTCGGCCTGATCTGAACTAAGGTGAAGACAACATGACGAATAGAACACGCAACTGGTTGTTGTTGGCACCTGCGGGAACTTGGTTCCTCGTGATGTTGATCATTCCGTTAACAGTTGTCTTCATCTTTAGCTTTGGAGAGCGAGCCTCGTCAGGTGGCGTTGAGCTCGCTCTCACTTTGGAACAATACACCAACCTTCCTGCACGCTGGGCAGCGTTCAAAAATACGATGACGTTGGCGCCGTTAGGAACCATGGCGGCGCTGCTTATCGCCTATCCCCTGGCTTACTTTCTCGCTGTCAAAACGACTCCGAGGTGGAAAACCATCCTGTTGGTTCTGGTGATCGTGCCATTCTGGACGTCGATCCTGATCCGCAGTTACGCTTGGATTTTCCTGCTGGGTGGACGCGGGATACCTGCCTTGTTCGAATGGGTCGGAATTGAGGGACTACGCCTAATCAACACGCCGTTTGCGGTGCTGGTTGGGATTATCTATGGGTATCTACCGCTGATGGTGTTCCCAATCTATGTCAGCCTCGACAAACTCGACAAACGCCTGCTCGAGGCGTCGTCTGATCTGGGCGCAAAGCCGTGGAAGACCTTTCTTCAGATCACGCTCCCGCTTTCGGTGCCCGGCATTGCGACTGGTTGCATGCTCGTCTTTATCCTGTTGATGGGCGAATACCTGATCCCGGCTCTGCTGGGCGGTGGCAAAGTGTTCTTTGTTGGCAATGCACTGGTCGACCTGTTCCTGCAGTCACGCAACTGGGCCTATGGGTCGGCGGTTGCTGTCACCCTTGTGGTCGTCATGCTGATTACCGTCACGATCTACATGCGGCTGATTAGCCGCCTCGGCGCAAGCCGTGAAGACGTATCGATTATGTGAGGCTATGCGATGAGACTGTATGCAATCTGCGTTTACCTTTTTCTCTACATTCCTATCGGTGTCATCGCCCTGTTCAGCTTTAACGCCGGTCGACACGCGAGCCAGCTTCAGGGGTTCTCAACCAAATGGTATGGCAAGGCGCTGTCCAATCCGTTCGTGATGGACGCGCTGGAAACCAGCCTGATCGTGGCATTTTGTTCGGCGCTGTTTGCCAGCGTCTTTGGCACCATGGCCGCCGTCGCCCTGCAGGGCATTCGTGGTCCCGTGCGAGCTACCTTTGATCTGCTGATCTATGTTGCGGTGATGATCCCCGGCATTGTAATTGGGATCGCCACTTTGATCGGGCTGGTCACCGTATTTGACCAACTGAACCCGCTGATTGCGGCGATTTGGCCGGACGGGTTCAAGCCGCCAAAGCTGCGCATGGGCATCGGCTCGCTGATCGCCGCCCACACGATGTTCCTGATGGCGCTTGTGGTAATTATCGTACGGGCACGGCTCGCGGGGATGGATCGCGCGCTGACCGAGGCCTCTTCGGATCTCTACGCCACGCCGATGGGAACGTTCCGACAGGTGACATTGCCGATGATCTTTCCGGCCATCCTGGCGGGTTTTTTGCTGAGCTTCACCTTTAGCTTCGACGACTTCATCATCGCGTTCTTTGTGGCGGGCTCAGAAACGACGCTGCCGATCTATGTGTTCTCATCCATCCGACGCGGTGTGACACCTGAAATCAACGCGATTGGAACGATGGTGATGGGCGTGTCTCTGTTACTGCTGATTACCGCCCAGTTGTTGCTGCAACGCGGAGGTAAAAAGTCCCGATGACCCTTGCAGAAAAATCTCTTAAGGCCCGACCTTTTCCGATACTCGGCGGCAAGGTTGTTCTGGTGACAGGCGCCGGATCAGGAATTGGCCGGGCAGGGGCAATGGCCATGGCCCGTCATGGCGCCAAAGTTATTGTGACAGATCTGGACGCCGACAAGGCTGCGCATGTGGTCGAAGACTTACATGGCGAGGGGCTGGTGGCGGCCTCGAGAGGGCTAGATGTCACCGACGATCAGGCAGTCAAAGCCGAGGTCGACAGAGTCGTCAAAGCTTACGGGCGCCTTGATGTCCTGCACTCTCACGCTGGCTATCAGGTTGAAGGCAACCTTGAGCAGGTGCCCGTTGAAGGTTTGGACATGTCCTGGCGATTGAACGTGCGGTCGCATTTTATCGCGGCTCGCGCTGCGGTGGGTCCCATGCGCGAGCAGGGAGGTGGCAGTGTAATCATCACTTCGTCAAACTCGGGTGTGCAATACGACCGCGAAATGATTGCCTATGCCACTACCAAGCATGCAGTGGTCGCCATGACCCGTCAGATGGCCGCAGATTATGCCAAACACAATGTTCGTTTTAACGCCCTGTGTCCGGGTTTTATCGACACGCCGTTTAACGCCGGTTTCGAAGTGCAAATGGGCGGGCGCGAAAAGCTAGAAAACTACGTGTCTGAAACCATTCCGATGGGACGCTGGGGCACGACCGAAGAAATGGCCGATTCAATCCTGTTTCTGGCCTCCGACATGTCCACCTTTATGACGGGCCATGCGCTGGTCATCGATGGCGGAGAATGCATCTGAACTTCTGTACGGAGCACCAATATGACCAATAGCCTCAAGACACCCAATGGCCGCCTCGCGGGAAAAGTTGCCGTGATTACAGGGGGAGCCACTGGAATGGGGCGGGCCACCGCGCTGATGTTTGCCGAAGAAGGTGCCAAGGTCAGCATCTTTGATATCAAGAATGAAGAGGGTCGGAAAACAGTCGACATGATCCGCGACACAGGTGGTGAGGCGGCATTTTTTCATGCTGATGTCACCAAGGACGCCGAGATCAATGCTGCCTTTGACGCTGCCCTTGAAGCCTTTGGACCCTATAATGTCCTGTTCAATCACGCAGGAACCATCATCGTCAAAGCGATGCATGAAACCAGCGAAGAAGAATATGACTGGTTGATGGATGTAAACGTGAAATCGGCCTTTCTGACCTGCCGTCGTGCGGTTCAGGACATGAGCGCAAATGGCGGCGGCTCAATCGTGATTACTTCGTCTATTGCGGCTGAACTGGGCTATGCGTTGGAGTCAGTCTACTGCATGTCAAAAGGCGCGGTTCTTCAACTGGCGCGCACGATCTCAACCGAATATCGCGATGCGGGCATCCGGTGTAACGCGGTCTGCCCTGGGTTTGTTGAAACGGCGCATGGCCTCAAGGAAATAGCAGAGTTGGACGCCGCCGGACAGGAATGGGAAGACTCTGGGATGGCGGCAACGCAGGGACGCATTTGCTATCCAGAGGAAGTGGCCGCGGCGGTGGTTTTTCTTGCATCTGATGAGGCCAGCTTTGTGAATGGCAATGCAACCTATGTTGACAACGGCTGGTACGCAAAAGGTTAAATGCCAAGCGAATAGGACAATCATGACCATCGGACTTTGAGTTGCACGATCACTTTGGCGGCGCAGCGAATGGCTGGATCGGTGGAGCCGCAATGCGGCGAGAACTTTCACGACGAATGACTGCAATGGGCCGGATGCGGCTTCTGGAGCATTTCAGCCGAAGGTCGGGAAAGTCCGCGATCCAGACCTCCACTAATCTTGTAACTGTGCACTTGCAGCGAATGTCGGCTCTGACGGGCCGCAACGCGGCGGCGATGCCCGTCAGTGAATGGCAGCAATGGGCCGAGATTTCCCAACGCGGGATGCGAAGCCAAAATGAAACTTCGCTGGTGGCTGACAACCTATCTAACCGCAAAGTTTCGGAGAACCTGCGCTCCTGATTTCCCGGCCATAGAACATGTGACGGACCCCGACCCAGAAAGCCGCGGCTTCACACATGGGACATGGCCTGGAAGATGAGTACATGACCGCTCTGCTCAAATCTCGGTTTTTGAGACGGCGCGCCGCGTCCCTGATTGCGGCCACTTCAGCGTGACCCGTGGGGTCTTGATCCAAGATGACCCTGCTCCATGATTGGCCAATGATAACGTTGTCGCGCACCACAACTGCGCCATACCCCTGATCTCCATGGTCAATTGCATACTGACGCATCTCGAAAGCGCGCTCCATGAATGTGGCATCGTTGGGATCACTTGGTTGAGGTATCGCGTTGTCCGCTCTCGTGGAAGTTTGACCCGCGACGGAGCTGCTCATTCCAACCGTCAGTGCGCTAAAACCTGACACAGCAAGAAAGCCACGCCGCGTGAAAACGAGTGCACTGTGGCAGTCCTGTTTACTTTTTTCGATCTTGTTCATTTTGTGGTTATCCGTGAGATGTATTCATCCTTATCACCACCCTACCACGAGAAGACCTTGATCTGAGGTCGGTCATATCCAAGCTGCCATTGGCGCATTTCAAGTGAAACTCACCACTTCAGCCTGCTGGATTAGTCTCAATCCCTTTTTCTTAACCGCTCTACCATCTCAGCAAACCCGCGTAGTTCGGCGTGTTCGAGTGGCGTAGTTCCGTTACGATCGGCAAGCGATCGGTCAGCACCTGCCGCCAACAACGCATCCAGAACCGCAAGATGATCCGGGCCGCCGTCACCAAGCACAACGGCTTCGATAACTGCTGTCCAGTTCAGATTGTTCACATGGTCCAGAGGCGCGCCAGCGGCGATCAGCCGTCGGACAATCTCGACATGCCCGAGATGCGCGGCCGCTATCAGCGCCGTTCCTTCATAAGGGCTGGTCGTCAGGCCCGGATCATTGCCTAACTCGATTGCGAGCGTCATCAATTCTGGATCATTTGCAACGGCCGCAATCGTGACCACGTCGTAGTCCTGACCTTCTAGCGCGTTCATGTCAGCACTGGCCTCGGCTAGCGCGCGCAACGCCTCGTCCTCTGAAGCAAAGGCTGCCACATGGGCTGGCGTGCGGCCTCGCGAGTCCCGCGCGTTGACGTTTGCCCCCGCCGCAACGAGCTGCCGGATCATTTCTTCGTTGCCGGTGTGAGCGGCTGCGAAGAGACCGTCGTAATGCGAGACCTCACCAACCGAAGGCGGCGTCTGCGCCATACTCGCGTTGGCGGCAAGACCTATCACAAACGTAAATAGCAAAAGACGAAGCATGGCCAATCCTTATTCTTACACATTGGTCAGGAGGGTGCGATAATAATAGCGGATTTATTCGATGCCAGCTCCATTCAGGGTCAGAATCCTTTCCGAAGAATTGATCTTGTAATGTCATTGGACAGAAGAGCGGCGCCAATGGATAATCGGGCTATGGAGCAGACAGACACCACACCTGTCCACCTCATACACGTGGACCCGGACGTCAACATGGCGCGGTTTTATGGAATTGAATTGCAGCCGACACTGTTTGGGGAAGTTTCTGTGTTTCGTACCTGGGGGCGCATTGGCACAAATGGGCAAGCCATGATGGTGACATATGATGACGAAGCCGAGGCTGCCGACGCGCTCCAAAACCTCGAAAAGCAAAAGCGCCGTCGAGGGTATGTTCCAGTCGGTGAGTGACTTCGCATTAGCAAATCCCGAACCTGTCGGCTCGTGACCGGGCTCTAGGTTTCAGCCGACATATCGGCTTCCACCCAGAACACCCCAGCATGATCTCCCTGAGCCGGTTGTGTTGCGAAGTTTTGGTTGGATTACAATATCGCGCTGCGGCAGTGGGTTTAAGAGGCGAGCTCAGCGAACTG
>NZ_JBXWMJ010000031.1:0-11080 GCF_059609805.1 Ruegeria sp. YTSC004 | reverse complement strand
TCTAGGCGACGACCGCTCCAATGTAACGCAGACATGCAAGCGATACCATCTGAGGGCGGCTTGGTCCGCAAGGCGGAACTTCCGATGGTTTTCGGGAATGACCGTTTCCGGCAGGAAGCAGACATTTAAGTCGAAAAACCGAGTCGATATTGTGTGATGTCTGCTTTCACCGAGACCGGGCATTCAGCAAAATAGGTTTTATGTCCGAGTTTCGGACAAAGCGGACCTTAGCCCGATTGCCTGTACTAGCGTATTGATATTGGCTCACTGCGCTCGAAGCGTGCTAAGGAACGCAATCAAAGCGACCCTTTCGGCGTCCGATAGATCCGGCATCAATGCCATCTCTGTTCCGGGAACACGCCCTACGGGATCGGCGATGAATTGATTGAGTTCTGAGATGTTCCAATCACCGGATAGGGAAGCCATTGCGTTTGAGTATTTGTAACCTTCAACACCCGCTTTGGTGCGTCCGACAACACCTATGAGCGACGGACCGTGATTGTGCGCTCCGGATGGCACGGTTCCTTCTTAGATAATATGGCATTGCGTACAACCAATCGCTGAAATCCGCCCGAGCTCAAGGTCGGCGATCGCCAATTCAGTTTCGGATATGGGCGGCGGTTCGATTGGTTGTGCACCGCTTTCTGAGAGAAACGAAATCATCTCTGCTTTATCTTTTATTGTGGCCAGATGGATCGGCGGCACACCCCAAAACTCTCGTGCATTTACATTTGCACCATAAGCGACAAGAACTTTGGCGGCGTCCAGTGAGCCTCTCTCGGCCGCATTATGAAGCGGAGTATAGTCTTTATCGCCGGCCTGTGCGCTTGGGTCTGCTCCCGCCTTCAGTAAAAGTTCAACTATCTTTTCATGGTTGCCACGGGCTGCCTTTTGCAACGGACTACCAAAGTCGAGCGCTGCGTTGGCATCTGCGCCATGTTCGAGAAGGATTGCAACAATGTCGGTATGGCCGGATTGAGCGGCGAAGAACAAAGGCTGCTCCAAACTGGTTGGATCAACGCTTCCTTCGGCAGCGAGCGACGCCTCCAGCGCCTCGGCATCACCATTACTGGCCGCCTGCAAAATATCATCTGCCTGAGCAACCTGCGAAAACAGAGCCACCGTTAGAACCGGGAAAAGGAACAAATTGGCGATACTGAAACGTAGCATCAAGAAATCCTCCGTCAGTCGTAGCTGCGCCAACTATATCATAACTCGCCGCAGTTCACCGCCATGCCATTACTTTACCGTTTTACAAAACCAGTTGACTTAGACTGCCTAATGGTTGGGTCCGCTCTGGGCTCGTAGCAGTCATCGGATTCGGCGCCGTATCTGCCAAATCATGGCGTCCGTCCCCGTCACGCCCGGCCCATTCCCGCCGTTGACCCACAGTTTGTCATGCCGCGGCGCGGCCCGTCGAACCTGCCGTTCGCTGCAAGCGCAAAATCTCAGGCCAGCCAATTTCGCACAATGCGGACAAAGTCGCCTTCAAAGGCAAAACATCAAACGCGTGCAGCCAATCAGCCAGTCGTGTAAATCTAGAACGCGGTGGCAAGAGCCGGAATTGTAGAGTGACCCGAAGATAAATGAAAGCAGACGCCATTCATTAAATAGTCAGTTCATTTTGAAAGCGTTTTTCTTGATTAGTGCCGCGTATCTCAGCATGATCCAAAGATGTCGGCTGAAATAGACAAATGGTTAATTGATCTCGACCTGAGTCAGTACGCAGATGTTTTTGCGGAAAACGATATTGATGCGCGTGTTCTGCCACTACTATCTGGCGACGACTTAAAAGAGCTCGGAGTAAGCCTTGGTCACCGCAAAATCATCCTCGCTGCAATTCACGAGCTAGTCGGCCAACAGCACGCAATCTCGCCGTCACAAGCAGCTCATGAACAAGCGCCCACCTCAGTCAATTCACAAAGTGATGATCCGCGCAAACAGAAGCATGTCGAACCGCCTACTGCAGAGAGGCGTCACGTAACTGTTTTGTTTGCCGATCTTGTCGGTTCGACTGAACTCACCAATCGCTTTGATCCCGAAGACATGCGGGACTTGCTACAGAACTATCAAGATGCCGTTGCAGGAGCCGTGAGCCGATATGGTGGCTACGTTGCAAAGTATTTGGGCGATGGTCTGCTCGTGTTTTTCGGATGGCCGCGGGCTTTCGAAGATCACGCAATTCGGGCGGTAAAAGCTAGTCTTGAGTCTGTTCACCGAGTCAAAGAACTCAAAACACCTGACGGAGAGCCTTTGTCAGTCAGACTGGGAGTTGCGAGTGGTGATGTTGTGGTCGGCGATACCATTGGCGAAAATACATATGAGGAGGCGGCCATGACTGGTCCGGTCGTCAATCTTGCGGCACGGATTCAAGAACATGCAGAGCCAAACTCAGTCGTTTTGTCAGTTGAGGAAACCGAGACAGCTTTACATCGGATATTTGAGTTTAAATCTCTTGGGCAGGCAGAGCTTAAGGGGTTTGCTGAACCACGTAGTCTTCAGAAAGTGATGTCAGAACGCAGCGCGGAAAGCCGGTTTCAGGCCTCACATCGAGACGATGTCGACAGCGTCATGGTTGGCCGGGACTACGAAAAGGGAATTTTACTGCAATCATGGCAACGTGCTCAGAATGGCCACGGAGACGTTGTTCTGCTCTCCGGTGAAGCCGGAATAGGAAAGTCGCGGCTTACAGAGGAATTCCTTGCTGTAATCACCGAAAACGACGAAGTCGATGTCATAAGGCTGAACTGTTCCCCCTATCTGAGCAGCAGCCCCTTTCATCCGGTAGCCCAACGAATATCCCAGGATGCGGGTGTTGAACCGGACTTTGATGACAATCTGATCCTTGAGCATGTCAGAAAAATGCTTGAAGGACGACCAGGGTTGGACTGGGAACAAGTTCTGCCTGTCTTTGCAGCGTTGGTCGCACCTCGTAGTGCCCTCGCCCAAAAGGTGCTCGAGATGTCACCGCAGGAGCAGCGCGACATAACAATCCAAACATTGATCCACACGGTGCAGGTGCGGTCAAGCGTACGTCCGGTTATGCTGTGCGTAGAAGATGCTCATTGGATCGATCCTTCCACACAAGCATTGTTGGAGCGGTTTAAGTCGATATGCACCGATCTTCCTCTGATGATCTTGATAACCCACAGACCCGGGTGGGAATTGGCCCGTGATGATGGGGACACACACGTTCAGTCTCTGGTTTTGCGCCGTTTCGATTCTGCGCATGTCTCAAACCTTGTCGAAAATATTACAGGCAAGAGACCGGACGAAGCTCTGATCTCTACAATAGTTGAAAAAACCGATGGGGTTCCTTTGTTCGTGGAAGAAGTGACCCGAGCCATTGTCGAATCCGGCGAGCAGGGGCAAGGCCACATACCATCGTCATTGAAAGGCGCGTTGATGGCGCGGCTCGACGCAGTTTCGCCAGAGGCAAAACAGGTCGCCCTTACTGGTTCGGTTATTGGCCGGGAGTTTGAGCCGGGCATACTATGTGCCGCGAAAGGCTTTGAAGAATCTGATATCAACAAAAGCCTCGAAGAGCTTTCGCGAACAGGCCTGATCTTTGAAAGCGGGCACAATCGCGGGCACTTCGTTTTCCGCCATGCACTTATTCGCGATACCGCCTATCAATCCATGTTGAGTTCAACTCGGAGACAACAGCACGCAGACGTGGCGCGTGCTTTGATGCGGATAAGGTCATCTGAGATTGAGCGCCGCCCTGAACTTATCGCGCGCCACCTATCTGAGGCTGAGGACTGGAGTGCCGCGTTTGAAAAATGGCAGGTTGCGACAGAAATGGCGTTGGTGCGATCCGCGAGCCAAGAAGCGATGACGAACGCCAAGGAAACTTTAAGAGCTGCCGAAAAACTTGGCTCAGACACCAATACAGAATTGATCAAAGGCAAGATTCTAGTCGGCCGCAGCCATGACAGTCTGGGCCAATTGCCAGAAGGGATAGCAGTTCTGAAGGACGCTTCCAACGCGGCCCGGGCGGTGAGCAACGTGGAGCTAGCGGCTGACGCGGCCAATCACTTCGCTGACTCTTGCATGATGTCCAGCGAAAGGCACAGCGAGGCGATCGAACTCTGTGATAATGCACTGAAAGGTTTGCCCGATGATGATGAAGTCCGTCGGTGCAGATTGATGAGCCAACTTGCGCGCGCCCATATGTTTGTAGGTCAGTTTTCCGAAGGTGCCCGCTTCGGCCAGCAATCCATGGAACTGGCCGCAAAATTGGGCGACTACAAATCCCAGTTCTCAGTAATGATGATGCATTTTGGAGCACCCTTTGTTGCGCGCAAGGGAAGAGAAACCCGCCATTGGCGCGAAAATCTGGAGGCTATGCATGGTGTGGCCGAGCATCTTGGCAGTATCGATCAGGGTCGAGACCGGACTCTCAGCTTGTTTGTAGGTGCCGAGATGGCAGACCGTGAGTTGATGGACCATTCTCTGGGCTTGCTCACCGAGATTTCGGAAAAGGACAATCATTTGCAACTCTACTGGGTTCAGAAACACGCACAGGCCATGGTTGCAATTATGGACGGCGATTTTGGCCAAGCGGAAAAACACGCCACCGAGGCCGTGAAGATCGGTCGAAAGACCCATGGGGAGCATGTTGAGGGCGTCTACGGGGTTCAAATGTTCACTATCCGCCGCGAGCAAAACCGGCTGCACGAGGTCGCGCCTGTGATCAAGAAATTGATGACGGACAGTCCCGAAGACATTTCGTGGAGACCAGGATTTGGCCTTATCGCGGCCGAGCTCGGATACAAGGAACCCGCTGAACGTATACTGAATGAAATGGCCGACAATGGCTTCGATCTTCCACTCGACGCTATGTATTCAACGACCTTATCTTATCTGACTGACATATGTGTCGCCATTGAACATCAGGAACATGCCAAGACGCTCTATGATTTACTGGCTCCGTACGAAGAACTGACGATTACTGCAGGGGCAACGACGGTGTGCGCAGGTGCGGCGGCGCGACGCCTCGGCAGTTTGGGCACGGTTTTGAAAGACTGGGATGCTGCTGAGATGATGTTCCAGAAGGCTATAGAAATTGACACTCGCATGAAATGCCCACCCTGGATCGCTCACAGCAAGACAGCTTATGCATCAGCATTGAGGCGAAGGGGACGCCCGAAGGATGTGGAACAGGCGTTTCAACTGGAAGGCGAAGCGTTGGCAATTTCGCAAGATTTGGGTATGGTTTCCCTAAAGTCAAAGCTCGAAGGAGTAGCGAGTTAAGGCACTTGAATTATTTGGGGGACTTTATGCCTAGGTACATAATTGAACGAAACTTTGCCGAGCAACTAAACGTCAGCGATGATGACAAAATTCACATCAAAGAAATCAATGACGAAGTCGGCGTTGAATGGATATTTTCATTTCTAAGTGCAGATAAGCGCAAAACATACTGCTTGTACGAAGCCCCTGATGAGGAGAGCCTCAGGAAGGCGGCTGAGCGCCTGAATATTCCTGCCGATGTCATAACACCCGTGGATCGGATTGATCCGGCAATATTCGCCTGACCGGCAGCCATTTTTTCCCAACTCAATGAAACGACTTCGCGAGACAACGCGACGGAAATAGCAATTAGCTGAGGCAGCCCTGCAAGAAGCCTGACCTGACTATTGGGAGGCTTACGCATGTTTGACCTGAAAACACTCGACGGAAGTACAGCTATTGTGCATCAAGACACCTTGGACGCTCTTGATGCATCACTTCGCGGCGGGGTCTACCAGAAAGGCACCCCGGAATACGAAGACGCAAGAACAACGTGGAACAGCATGTTCGAACGTTACCCAGGTTTCGTGATCCGCGCTCTGGGGGCAAGCGATGTGCAGAAGGCAGTGAATTTCGTGCGAGAGACCGACCTCGTTATGTCAGTTCGGTCAGGTGGGCATCAGATTGCTGGGCACGCTGTCGCAGATGAAACTGTGATGCTCGATCTGTCCCAGATGCGATCTGTTCACGTCGACCCTGTCAACAAGACCGCTCGGGTTGCGCCGGGAGCACTGCTTGGAGATGTGGATCGCGAAACTCAGGCTCATGGGCTTGCCGTTCCCGTTGGCATCAACTCAACCACGGGCATCGCGGGCCTCACTCTTGGCGGCGGCTTTGGATGGACCACTCGGAAATTTGGCATGACGATCGACAACCTGCTCTCAGCGGAAGTCGTGACTGCGGACGGAGCTATTGTAACTGCATCCCCTACAAGTCACCCTGAACTTTTCTGGGCTATCCGCGGTGGGGGTGGAAACTTCGGTGTCGTAACCTCATTTGAATTCCAACTGCATGAGCTAGGACCCGATGTCCTGTCCGGCCTCATAGTTCATCCGATAGAAAATGCGCCAGAGCTCCTCGCTGAATTTGCTACGATTGCAGACAATTCCCCGGATGAGCTGACCGTCTGGAGCGTGATGCGGAAAGCGCCTCCTCTACCGTTTCTGCCAGCTGAGTGGCATGGGCGAGAGGTGCTGGTCTTTGCAGCCTGCTATAGCGGGCCGATGGAGGAAGGTGAAAAAGCTATGGCAGCATTACGCGCACTAGGTGACCCAATCGCCGATGTGATATCTCCTCACAAATTCGTAGACTGGCAGGCCGCTTTTGATCCTTTGTTGACGCCAGGCGCCAGAAATTACTGGAAGAGCCATGATTTCGATGCGCTTTCTTCAGATGCAATCTCAGGACTCTTGGAAGCGATTTCCAGCCTTCCTGACCCCGCGTGTGAAGTTTTTATTGCCCATGTGGGCGGAGCAATGGCGCGCGTCGAGGCCGGTTCAACCGCTTATCCCCAAAGATCTGCTCACTTCATCATGAATGTTCACACGCGTTGGGAGGACCCCAGCAAGGATGCTCAATGTATCGAATGGGCGCGCAAGCTATACGACCAGATGCAACCGCATGCGAGCGGTAGTGCCTATGTCAATTTCATGCCGGAAGACGAAGCAGACCACATGACCGGAGCGTATGGCGAGAATGGCGAGAAACTGTCTAAGATAAAGCGTAGTTATGACCCCACCAACTTGTTCAGGATTAACCACAATATCTTGCCTGCTTGATGGAATTCAGAACTGCATAAACTGATCCAGATTGATGTTGAGAATTTTGCCTTGGCGTCGCGCCGCATTTCTAGTTGGCTAGTTTTCAAGCCAAGTGGAGCATCCAAGCGACGATCGCGCTGGTAATCATGCAACCTATGGGTTGTGGTTTCTGTAGATACGGCCAAGAAATTCAATATGTGTCCGCTTTGGGCTCGGTGCGGTCGTTCGTCGAATTGTCGTGAGTAACCGCACTGCGGACATAGTTGACATTCGCCCTAGACCAATAACTCTCTTTTCGTCGCGGTCTCGCGTCTGACGTGCGCTTGACGACGCAACTCATATCAAACGATCATCGTCGAACCATTTTGCGGCGGCCCAAAGGATAACCTATGGAAGTATTTGGAAGTGATGCACAGCGACGCATGTCGACCATGGGTGAGCATCTTATCCAGCTATTGGGTGATGACCCTCGATTTTGTAGCCATGGGCGCGGTATTCAAATTGCCAACGAGTACAGCGGGGCTTTGGATGATGCCGTTGCAATGGCTCGAATACTTGGCATCACGGCGATAGAAAGCATACCGCGTCAGGAGGTGGCAAAGACGCGAGAAGTCATTGAAAGTCAGGGATTAAAAACCGACACAATAGCTTGTTATCTTGGCGGGCTGAACTGTGTTGACATTGCTCGGAAAATAATTGCCACACGGGCGTTGCCCGAGGATTTGACCGTACGTGTGATTGATCGAGACTCTCCGCCAGAATGGCTTGAAGCTTTCGCAGAAGTCGCAATGAGCCACGGTGTTCTACCGCCAATAGGGCCGGTTATGCGCGGATTGTCTCGCCCCGGATTTGCGATGGTCGTCTTTGACAGCTCAGGTGCTCCCGTTGCAACCGCGGGCTCAGTTCTGTGCCATCCGCCCAGCAGTAGGCTGCATCGTCGCGCTCAATGGGGGCAACTTTCGACCAAGCCTGAACGCATGGGCGAAGGTGTAGCAAAAGTCTTGGGAGCCAAAGCTATGATACACTCTCATGAAAAGCTTGGCGCAACTGGGTTCAAGACAGGCATTGCTCCGGGCAACGTTGCATCAGCACGGTTGTGCGAAAGACTTGGCTTGGAGGATAGCGGCAGCGACATAGTCGCGATCATCGACCCGAATGTATACTCGGAAGATCGGTTGACCAAGTGAGCCATTCGGAAGTTTGTTGTCGCGGTATATCAACGACACTCGCGCGAACCTGACTGAAACTTCTTGAAAAACTAAGATAGGACGAACTCTAGTCTGCATTGGGCTAGTTGCAGCTGCTTGCCGGAGGTTACTGGCCAATTGCTTTGCCGAATCCAAGGCCGCGTCCATGATTTCATGGAAAAATCTCCAAGGATCGCTTTGTGGGCGAAATTGCTATACGGAGCTGGATCTCACGGTACGACAGCCGCTAATTTGAAACGATAAAGTGGTATGCCGCGCACGGCTGGTGTAACACGATCTGTCCATCAAGGATCTCGACTGACCGATTGAATGTATCTTCCATGTCGGAAGAAACCTTTGCATAAGCTCTAGAACGATCTGGATCCGGCCAAACAATCTTTTTTAGGAACGCGTCGAAAGTCGGGTACTCACGAGTAAGGACGTAATCTCTTTTGTTTTCCAGCCAAAATCCGTCTACTCCGTCCAAGTGGCTAAGTGTTTCGTGTGAATGAGATCGAACGAGGGTTTCATCTTCTACCAATCGAATGACCTCAAACATTGTTCCATAAGGATAGGGCTCCACGATGTGCAACCGCCCACTGTTTCCAAGAACGCGGTGAATTTCAGTGAAAGCGTTGTGCTGAACCTCCACTGGAATGTGATGAAGAGAGAAGAACAAACACGCTAGGTCCTGTGAACCCGATTCGAGAGGTAGGTCTTCAGCAGCCCCAAGCCTGACGTCGATGTTTTTTGGTAAATTTTCTTTGGCCTTAGCAACTTTGCCCGGATCGATTTCTATTGCGATGACTTTGGCTCCTGCAGCGTACAAGTCTCGCGAATAGACGCCGTCACCCGCACCAACATCGACGACCTGAAGCCCTTCAAGTTCGCATATTGTTTTTAGGTGTTCGATGTGAGTCATGGTCAACTCCAGAAAATCTGAATGGTCTTGCAACAGATTAGCACACCAGTTCCCCTATTTCCGCTTTGGGTTCGGAGCGGAACTTAAACTCCCGCAGAAATTGCTTGCCCGGTGACGTGTTGAAGATCGCTCTACGGTGGCATTTATCCAGCCTGTGAATGCACCAACGTTTACTCAGGCGAGCGTGACGAGCCACCCGCCCCAGACAATCAAAACCACGCCCAATCCTCGACTCAGAATCCGCCCGAATGGCAACGTCTTTTCCGCCACCACTACGATTGTAAGAACGGCAACCCACGGCAGGTTCATGACGCCCAACACAAACAACAGCACCATCAGCATCCAGCAGCAGCCAAGACAGTAGACCCCGTGGTGAAGCCCCATCTTCGCGGCACCCAGGGTTCCCTCTTGCCAATGAGCCGTCAGAAAACTCATGGGCGAGCGGCAATGCTCCAGGCAAGCGTTCTTGAGTGGCGTCCATTGGAACAACCCGGCGAATATAAGCATCACGCCGCCCACGGTCGGGGCAACCCTCCCCATCATGGAGGAAAGCGCGTCGCCCGCGTGCAGCCACCAATTCAATACAGTGGCCGCCAGCGAGAACCCCAGCCAAACCAACAGATACCCTGCCACAAAGCTGCCCGTTGGCACGAAGGGGCGCCCTGCGTCTTCCCGCTTCGCGCGCACCCGTTCGTAGATCATTACGGCGGGTGTGACTGAAGGCAGCATCATCGCAAACATCATCACCGCCCACATCATAAGCATGAAGACAAAGTCCGCGGCTGACCACTGCATCATCATCGGCATGGCCACGTCACCGACCAACGTCATCGAGGTCGAACCTCGCCCGAGGTAAATTGTATAGGCCCACGCCAGCGCAGAGAGCGCTACTAAGGCTGCCAACACCAGCACCCGATCCCGTCGTGCGACTCCTACAGCATTCATTATGATGGCCTGACGGTCCAGCCCGGCCTCAGCCGGCCCAGACGACTTGTCCGACCACACCCGACCGGCCTGTCCAGGTCACGGGCATATCCGCGTCGTTCCAGGTGGTGCCGTCACTAGGAGCCAGATCACCTTCATGCCCCTCATGACCGAAGGCGAGGCTGAACGCGGCGTTCTGCAGTTTCATCTTGTTGCCGAGGTCATTGACCAGACGGCGGGATTTCATCTCGCCTACACCGGCCACGCTTGCCGTTAGTTCGCTTTCAGCCTCTGTCACGCTGATCCCGGCGCGTTTGGTCGGAAGCCAGGTCGACAACAGGCTTGCCGGTACTTCCATGCCGCCGCCGGACGCACCCTGCAAGATAGTCTCCAATGCCGCCGCCTGCGCATCGCTGGCGTTTTCGTCAATGTACACTCGCCCGGTGCCGTTGGCGTCGAACAGTGTCGGCCCGGGGAAATGCAATGAGACAATCGCGTTTTGGCCAGAAAGGTCCACGCCTTCATGAGAGCCCTCGCTAATGCGTATCAACAAGGACGTCGCGCAATACCCTTGGTCCAAGAGCATAAGGTCAGCTTGTCCGAACCAGCATGGGCAAAGCATGTTGCAATTGCAGGTTTCGACGAGTTCCCCTGAAACATTCCAAGACATGATTTCTCCTCCCATCCCACATTTTCCACGGCTGCATTTTAGCAGAAAGGCTGCTTTTCACCAATCAACCAGAAGGTTATCTATGTCTCCTCAGGGCACAGAGCTGCCTATCCCTACAGCTTGCATGATTAGCTGGTTGGCAGCCCAAGCCGGTCCTTCGCAACAAAGCCGCCATTCGTCACCAAGCGATCCAAATCGAAGTTCAAGGCCGATATCTCGTTGGGCGTCGAAGCCCCACTGATCTTATCACGCGGGCTTTATCAGTGTTTCCAGATATTCTCGAGTGTCGGCGTCCCACGAGCTGGGGTCCTCTCCATGGGCG
>NZ_JBXWMJ010000030.1:0-14949 GCF_059609805.1 Ruegeria sp. YTSC004 | reverse complement strand
TGACTTCGGAGAGAACCAAGACCCCGGCGGACAACAAATCCAACGCCCTTGACAATACCGCGATCAGAGAACCGCTTAAGAAAAACATCACTGCTTAAACATCATTTTTTAGAATATATCACATGCTTATACATTATTTTTATTTATGTTTTGATTTCGGCATATCTGTCTCAGCCAAACCAGTTCGGTTTGTAGCAATAAAAATGGAGACAGATCATGAAAGTCATCGTTGTGGGAGCCACCGGAACACTTGGCAGCGCAATAACATCAGACCTGAAGAACGACCACGAGGTCGTGGAAGTTGGCTTCTCGGAAGGTGATGTCCAAGTCGATATCACCGATTTCGGGTCGATTAAGGCCATGTATCAGAAAGTTGGCGCTTTCGATGCGCTGGTGTCGGCGACAGGGGCCGTGCATTTTGGCCCTCTGGCAGACATCACACAAGAACAGTGGCAGCTTGGCCTGAACAACAAGCTGATGGGACAGGTCAATCTGGTGATGGAAGGAGCCAAGCACATCAACGATGGTGGGTCCTTTACCCTGACCGCTGGCATCATCAGCAGGGACCCGATCCGCTATGGGTCCGCTGCCACCACCGTGTGCAGTGCGCTAGAGGGATTTGCAGCATCGGCGGCGTTGGAATTGCCGCGCGGCATTCGCGTCAATGCAGTCAGTCCAACCATTTTGGAAGAATCCGTCGACCTCTTCGGTTCTGCCTTTGCGGGTTCCGAGCCTGTACCTGCAGCGGTCGCTGCCAAGGCGTTTCGCAAAAGTGTTGAGGGTGCCCGGAGCGGCCAAACTTTCACCGTCCAAGGCCGCACCTAAGCCGCGTTCCTTCAATCGGGTCCTTCAGACCGGAGGACCCGAAACATCCTGGCCGACTGGACGCTGGAAAAATAACAACCAATCCGCCGGCCGCCTCCAAGGAGACCACACAACATGCACGTCATTCCAAAACAATACACGCAGTACGTTTTCTACTTCTTCATGGCACTTTTGATGTCTGGCCTGATGTCGTTGGTCGTCACGACGATCAACATCGGCATCGTCCCAATCCTGATCTCGGCGTGGCTGAGCGCCTGGATTGTCGGTTTTTTGGCTGCTTTGCCTGCCATCATGATTGTTACGCCCGCTGTACGAAGCATCGTCGGTCTTTTTATCGTGGATTGCGAGTGAGGCCAAACTAGCCAAATCTATGCCGGCCGCAACAACTCCTTGAAAAGTCCACGAAGCCAAATATTGCCCGGTTCCCGGTCGGAGCGCTTGTGCCAGAACAAGCTTAGCTTAGGACCCGGAACCGGGATTGGAAGCGGGCGCGACAAAAGTGTGCCGGAGTCGATAAGAGGCCTCACGGTGACAGAGGGCAAAACACAGACAAGCGTGCTTTCCCTCAGAACTTTGGCGGCGCTTGCGAAATTATTTATTGTCATTGCCACACGGCGTTGCAGCCCATGTTCGGCAAGCACCATGTCGGTGTAACCGCGAACATCACCGGATAGAGAAACCAAGAGATGATCCGCCGCAACAAAGCGCTCCAGCGTCAGATTACCTGTTGCAAGTTCATGTTCGGGATTCATCACGCAGACATACTCAAGATCAACCAATAATTCGCTTGTTTTCATTGGAGGCATCAGGTCGTTTGCGCCAATGAGAATATCGACGGATGCGCGATTGAGGACCGTTTCCCCGTTTGAGATTGTGTAAGGCACCGTTTGGATGGACACATTCGGCGCGTCTTGTTCGAGGCGATGGCGAAGGTCTGCCCACACCAAATCTACCATCAGGTCCGTCGCCGCGATCCGAAAGGTTCGGCGCGACGTGGAAGGATCGAACCCTTTGGGATTGATGGCTTCGTCAATCTCTTCCAATGGTTCTTTTACCTTCACCCAGAGATTCTGGGCAAACAGGGTGGGCGCGATGTTTCTTCCATCCTTGATGAAAAGATCATCCTTCCAGATCTCGCGCATCCGCCCAACTGCATTCGAGACTGCCGGTTGAGTGATGTTCAATCTTTCGGCCGCCCGAGTGATCGACCCCTCGGTCATAATAGCATCGAAAATGACAAGAAGGTTTAGGTCCTGACTGCGCAACTGAAAGCCCCGATTTTTGAGACTAGGCTATCAGAATTGCTTACTGAGACCACCGGCAAAACACCAATAATCTTGGCATCTAAGCCGAGAGCAACTTGCGCGATGCCGACATTGGCGCAGCCGCAGCGAAAGCTAACTTCGTCCTGCTACCCTGCCATCTGAGAAGCGCGTGGGAATGTCCGGTTTGCGCGGTTCGCAACCTGCCGCACTTGCAAAAGACCAAAGTGTAGTCAGCGGCGGCTTAGGGTTCTCTGCCGCCATTCTCTGCGACGTGCCCCGACCGGAGGTATGAGCCCAAAGCAGACATGTTAGTCCCGCGTAAGGTTTGTTTTGGTGACCCCCAAAGAGGTGATAGTGCCATCCAACTAGTGGATCAGTTTCAATCCAACGGGAGACCGGTACTGTCGAAATAGCGTCTAAATCTTTGCCTTCGGGCCTCTAACTTTACGTTCAGCCGTTACTTGCAAATTCGTCTTCCGCCTCTCCACCCGGGGTTTGATCTACTTCCTCCGGTTCTCCATCAACATCATCGTCCTCTTGGCCGTCGGCATAAACGCTTCCGTCATCCGAAATGCCAAGTGTGGATTTTACCGATTCTTCATCGGGATTGGAGGCACGGACCGCGCCGAGGACGCGGTCTTGCTGTTCTTCCGCGACGATTTTGTCCTCAGAAAAATCGCCTTTGTAATGTCCCAACAAACTGGCCTCCGCGTCATGCACCGCCTCCGCAGCCGCCAACTGATCGTCCGTCGGTTGCGCTATCGTATTTCCGTCCTCATCTGTTGTTACGTCGTGCGCATCTTTCACCGCTTGTGCGGTTTCCAAATCTTCAGGCGCAATCGTACCGGGAGTGGACGCCTCATCGGCAAGAACCTGTTCAGCTTCCTCCAGCGTCATTGGAGCCGTGTCCAAATAATCATACGCCGCAGCAATTTCCTTCACTTCTTCAGGGCTCAAGTCGTAATCTTCACCCATGACATGATTGAAATTTGCGTCGGCTACGGCAAGGCCAGCGGCCAGGCTCACCGGCCCTGTACCTTTCGCATACTGTCCGTTCGCGATATGCGCGAGTTTTGCATTTACACTGGAGTTAATGGCACCATTCAGTTTGCCGAGGTTACGCGGAGCAAGCGTGCCATCATCAAGGAGTTTTTCTTTTCTGCTTGGTGGTCTCGGGGATTGCGCGACACTCGCTTTACTTGTTCGTGTTGTGGTGGTCCGTGCCTTGTTCCCTTTGAATAGACCTTTGACACCGTTTTGCTTCAGGTTACGGCCCAAGGCCTGAAAGTCTTCCTTCACAGCCCGACCCAAACGACTGGCGCTCTTTGACTTACGACTTTTGCTGGCAGACTTCGTATTTGCCCCGTTCAGCGTTTTGTCGGAACCCCATCCCCTTTTGGCACCTTTTTCACCGTTGTTGCCGCCCTTTCCGCCACCGTTGCCACCTCCATTATCCCCTTTTCCGCCGCCGTTACCTCCACCTTTTCCGTTACCATTTTTTGCGTATGCGTAATCGGAAGCGAGAACGGTCACGACTGGCGCGACTACAAATGTAGAGAGTACGATTGCGGAGACGCTCACTTTAAGGAAGTTCAACACGGTAGAAATCCTTTTCGTTTAGAGAAATACTGGTCAGCGGTGGCGAACGAATGCCATCCTTAAAAATGTTGCTCAAACACGGCCAGAATGAGGCAGCTATTCGACTTTCAGGAGTTGTTATCTTTAATGGAATATTAACAACTTGGCCTTTATTTCCAAAAGAATCACTTGGGAAAATAAAACTGTTAACAATAGCAGTAGTTTTCAATTTTCTGTTTCCAGCAGCGATCAAAAAAAACCGTTAAATTGGAAATAATAGGTGCGTTAACACTCGGTTAATGTGAGGTCTGGAAAATAGCAAATAGTTTATTTTTACGAGTTGACTATGGTTAAGCAAAGCAAAAGGGAGCTATTCCCGCCTTTGAACGACGCCGAGGCCGAAACATTTGGCCCGGAAAAGAATAGCTCCCTAAAACCTACGATAAGAAGGGCTATATTTGCTGCCCCAATATTGTTGTATTTTCTTCTAATGGCCTTTTTCCTAAATAGAGCGTCTGCCGAAAGCTATATATCGATCCCGTGGTAGATGAAGGCTTTTGCCCTGAGATAGACAATGAGGGTCCGCGCTATCAGACGAGACAGCGAAAGATAGTTCTGTTCGTCCACTCCACCTGCTGAGCAATCATTCAATTGGTTCCGGGGCTCTGCGCCGCAGCAAACGGCAGAAATGTCCGCAAGGCAGAAATCGGGCTGAAATTACTGAACGTCCGCTGCGAGCCCGACCTGCTCATTCGACATAGCGCAGCGAAGGTCGGCTTTTTCATGGGGTTGGCCACAAATGCGGCTCGAATCGCGGCCATCATCGCGTCCTGAGGCCCTTGTTCTTGCGCCTTGCTGGATGCCATCACCAGCTTGGAGGCAGGCGTGTTTCTATGTTTGTTTGCATAGTCTACCATCTGCGCGTTGCCCTTGGTGCTGACCGCAGCGCTGCAGAGTGCTCTGCCAGATGGGATGAATGGCCGTTTTCAAGAAGGCAGCCCCATTTTTGAAGCCTCTATATTAACCAGACATTAATGAATCGTTTTTTTCCATAAAAGATAATCCCTCCAAATGGCCAGTAGGCCGCCGCATTTTTGACATATTCAAATCACAGAGTTTATAGAGATGCTCTCAGTTAAAAAATAAACCTAATTCCAAAGGCTTAGAGGGATTCTGAGTCAATGCCCTAGTAAATGTTTCCGTAATTGCAATACCTGCAATTGCGAGCTTTCCCCTAATAGAAATGAACTTATGGCAGCTTTCCGCCGCTAAAGGAGGTTATAAATGCCTACGAATTTTGTAAAATCAACAAGCTCTAGCGTTTCTCCTGCATTCGGTGTGTGGAAAGGTGCTCGACGTCTTGCCCGCGACGAGGATGGCGCGCTTACTATATTCGCCCTATTTATGTTTGTGGCTATTGTCGCCTTTGTGGGAATTGGTATCGATTTCATGCGCCACGAGAGCGAACGTGCAAATTTGCAGTACACGCTGGATCGGTCTGTTTTGGCTGCGGCGGATCTTGATCAAAAGGCGGATCCAGGATCTATCGTTCGTTCGTACCTAGAAAAGGCGGGCCTTCTGGAAAATCTGACCAATATCAATGTAGTCAACGACACTGGTTATCGAGAGGTGTCGGCGACAGCCCAATCTGAGATACAGACCCAATTCATGCACCTCTCTGGTGTTGATACATTGATCGCACCCGCAGCGAGCACTGCCGAGGAAAGCGTCGGTGCTGCCGAAATCTCAATCGTATTGGACGTTTCGACCTCGATCGACTTGTTTCAATTAAAAAATGCAACGAAAAACATCATCACAAAGATAGGAAAGAAAAACGGGCATTGGAGCAACGAAGTTTCGTTTTCCCTGATTCCGTATTCCAGCCAGGTTAACGCTGGCGCAGATTTGCTGAAATACTACAATGTCGACCGTTTTCATGGCCACTCGCATTGCGTCAACTTTATCGACAATGAATTTAGCAAGCCTGATCTTTCTCTGACCAGAGTGCTGGAGCAAACGGCTCATTTCGACCCTTACACCGAGACAAAAGAGCCGATTCAAAATCCCGTTTGCCCAATCCGCCCTGGATCAGCGATCCTGCCATTCCAAAACAATGAAACAGTGCTTCATGACTATGTCGATGGCTTGACCAAGCTAAGCAACCCAGTGGCAGACGAAGATTCTGGCCTGGACAACGGTGCAAATTGGGGCCTTATTTTACTGGATCCGAGCACACGCCCAGTCATCAATGGTCTGGCCACTCCTGTATCCGCAGATGGTGATGGTATCGTCCCGGAAGCATTCAAATATCGCCCAATGGATTACAATAGTAACGTTCTAAAAGTTCTGATCCTGGTGTCCGACGGGGACAATACCGATCAGCACATGCTCAACCCCTCGATGCGTACTACCTTGTCGGATTTGTGGTACAATGAGGAAGCCGATCGTTTCTCAGTCTTCCAATCAAATGGCACCCCTATGTATTGGTGGCCTCATGATAACAGCTGGCAGGATCACCCTTACGGCAACGGGGACTCACGTTGCACAACCAATGGCAGCAAAACTTCATGCGTTAAAGAAGACGAGCCCGGCAAGTCGGTACAGTTGTCCTACGTTGAGCTGCTGAACCTTGTGTCCTTGGAATACATCGAAAACAATATTTTCACCCAGTCGCCAAGTGCCTATGGGCAGTGGGAAAGCAGCGCGTTCAGCAAGAAAAATGCAGTAGCCAAGGATGCGCGCACCAAGCACGTATGCAAGGCAGCCAAAGATGAAGGCGTGATTGTCTTTAGTGTCAGCGTCAATGCCCCTGCGAACGGTCAAAAGGTGCTGCAAGGCTGCGCAAGCTCTGCCAGTCATTACTATGATGCATCGGCGCCTGACCTTACAGATGCCTTTACTTCAATCGCGTCCTCGGTTCGTATGTTGAGGTTGACACAATGATGCGCCGGATGTTCTCCGCTCTAACTGAGCTTCGCCGCAAGGAAGACGGCAATGTGACTGTCGAGTTTGTTATCATATTCCCTGCCGTGTTTTTCCTGGTTCTTTCGGGATTGGAGCTTGGCTTAGTAACACTGAAACATGCGCAACTGGAGCGGGCTGTCGACATGACCGTTCGCGACATTAGGCTGAACACCGGCATTAACCCACAGCATGACGATATTAAGGCGATTATCTGCAACCGAGCCGGTTTTATCAGCAATTGTGAAAACAGCTTGCGTCTAGAAATGATCCGTCAAGATCCATTTGCGTCCATAACAGTACCGACCATCCCTGACTGCACTGACTTGTCCGACGAGGTGCGCCCTGTGCGGACTTTTCAAAACGGCCTTGAGAACGAGTTGATGGTTCTTCGGGCCTGCGCCAAGATCAATCCCAGGTTCCCGACATCCGCTATGGGCAAGGCAATAGTTAACGAAGAAGGTCAATACGCTTTGACCGCTACAACCGTTTTCGTACAGGAGCCTAAATAGAATGAGGATTAACCGACTTTCGATACACTGTTCAAAACGATTCCTCGGCCGGGAAAACGGCTCGATTTCCGTCGAAGCCGTTCTTGTCATCCCAATCCTCTTTTGGGCGATCATGGCGGGTTATACATTTTTTGACGCTTATAGGCAGAATGCCTCGAACACCAAAGCAGCACATACGATCGGTGACCTAGTTTCTCGAGAAACTCGGGAGATCAATAGCGAATACATTGACTCGATGGTGGAAATGTTCAAATTAATGGTGGCAAATGATACGGATTTGAAAATTCGAATTTCGTTAGTTCTTTACGATGCAGCCAACGACAATCATTCGGTGAACTGGTCTGCAATTCGCGGCGAGTATGTTGAAAAGTTAACGGACGACAATATCGGTCTATATAAAGATCTTCTTCCCCCGATGTCGGATCAGAATACGCTTATTCTGGTTGAAACCTCCAACACGCTTGTCCCGATCTTTAGAGTAGGCTTAGACAATATCGAACTGAAAAACTTCATTTTCACCCGACCGCGCTTCGCAAACAATATTAAAGCGAACGTCTAAGTGCCTGAGCTCGGCAACGAAGGGTCCCCGTAGGTGCCACCAAGGCCCAAGCGTTACTCCCCCAGATCAACAGCGGCGGTTCGATCAAGGCGCAACGGAATCAACTAAAGAGCCCAAACTACTGAATGCTGCACTGCACACGATTGTCCGCTGTTACTTGGTCGCCAAAGCGCGTTGCTAGATTTTTCTTCCCATCAAGCTTGCTGATGCTACGAATAAGTTATGACAGATTTTTCGAATGAATTTTTTGGCCAGCCAGAACAGCAGGACCTGCAACGCAGGGCGGACCGTATTTGGACATTGGTCAAGAATGACCCGACTTATTCCTGCCATGGCCGCGCGGTGGGCCTTAGCGCGGAGAACGACATCGATTTGGTGAAGCAAATTGCGATGACTCGACTACAGGGCGTTTGCATGGCCGAAGGAACTCCTGTCGAAGCTGCCGATCGTAGGCGTGAAGGGCTTGAACAGCACGGTCTGAAAACGGATCAGTTCGTTGACTGGCAAGGGAGCGCAGCATCGCTTGAAGCCGCGGCCATGGTTTTGGCGTCGCGCAAGTTACCCGATGATCTCGAACTCGTGCGTGTAGATGCGCAAACACCAGGTGATGACTTGGCCAAATTGGATACGCTCACACAGGCATGTGGAGTCCTGCTTCCGATGGGCGCGTTCATCCGCGGGCTGAGACGCCCGAGCGTGTGTTTGTTGGCACGTGACCGCAAGGGGGAAGTCGTCGCGGCAACAGCAGCCGTTGCGCAGTTTCATCCTGATCACCGGAATGCCGATCAGGCTTGGTGGGGTATGCTAGCGACAGATGAATCGCGGCGGGGCGAGGGAATTGCCCTGATCATGGGCGCAAATTCAATGCTTGCTATGCGTGATCTCCATGGTCTTGGGACTTTTTTCACAGGGATCCGTGAAGGTAACGCGCCTTCTGAAGGTTTGTGCAGAAAATTGGAGATGGCACCAACTAATGACGTGCATCTCATGGCGATAGACCCGGACGTGTTCGCAGCTGGGCGGTTGACCAAATAAGTCGTGTCCTAATTGCGTCTTTGGAGTATGCGACTGCTCCAAACTGTGCGGCACAAGCCGAAATTCCCAGAACTAATTCAAACGGCAGCTTTGTCCGCAACACAGCCATGTGCGAGCGACACTGGCATGGTGTGGTCCCCGAACCTTAGTTCACCTTGGAGGCCGGTCGTGAACACACCGTGGTCACCGCTTTTTTTGATCGTTTGCCAGGGAAAGCAGCAAGAATAAACCGGGCGCAACGGAGACGAGGAAGACCCATCCCGGCCCAGAACGTCCGATTTTGCGCTCTTGCTAACTAAGTGTATTGATCCGTTTTTTTGTGGGATCTTTGTGTTTCGCGCGGCCGCAAGTTGTACAAACCTTAGCTGACCCGAAGCGCAACAGCCCACCAATAGCGCAGACGGTTCGGGTCAGCGGCTCGACACAGAACCTAACCAAATTGTTCCCTTCCTGTTCTTTTATTTATGTGCAACCTTTGAAGGGGTCGCCTTGTGTCAACCAGCGCGCTTCCTCAGCAAACAATACTGCCTTGATGCACATCAGCTTTTGGACGTGCGACCAGACTATTGAGTGAACCAAACGGAGAATAACATGAGCGCTAACGCGGAGAGCGGTCCGAAGGACAATCACGACGTCGTAGATATTGAAGGTGACTATTCGGTCTACCCGCACATGGATGGGATCAAATGCTCGATGCCATGGAAGCTCGGCAGTTATGGCGAACGCGGCGCTCTTTCTGAGGACATGATCGAGAGCTTGGCTGAACGGTTTGACCTGCCAACTAATCTCGTTGGCGAACTCTCTGTGATTCTTGGGAATTGCCTCAACAACGATGAAGACATCGCAATCAACCTGACCGAGGTCCGTCGCTCGCAAGCAATTGAACGAGGTCAAAAGCACCTCAAGCAACTTTTGCGGAAAGCCAAACAGAGTTCCATTAGTCCCCAAGAACTCCGGAACTCATTGGGCTCGCTTTCGACTTATTTCGCGTCGACGCCAGAAGACGCAGACCTTCTTCCCCAAGTGCTCGACAATATTGAGACCGCAACGACACTTACTCAGGACGTGATAGATGACATTCGGCACATCCTTGTGACCCCCGGCGCGGTTGCAGAGATGTCGCCACGCGACAAGCGGTTCTCGCGCGACAAACGCCTTCAGTACAGTCGAGAGCTGCTGCTATATCTGGAAAGATGCCGGTCGCCCTTTGACCTATACGACATACTCAGACGGTCGCCCCGGCGGACAACGGCAAGGTCCGCTCGTCGACTTCATTCAGTCTGTCGTGAGGTTCATCACCGATCCGGGACAAAACCTGAGCGGTGAGACGATCCGAGTGGATATTGACGATTTTCGCGGCAAGCTTGAGCGAGAAGAGAAAGAGCGTTGGGCACCGCCTGAATCGGGCAATCAATACACTTAGAATGAGCAAGCCTGCGTTGTCATGGTCATGGCATGACACGCGTTCCTGCCATACCCCCTTCTGACGACCAAGCGCACCAGCAGGTTGAGACAGCGATTGACCAGTTGGTCCGATTGCTGGCTGCCCAGGCAGTACGGGAACTGGGCCGGAACGCCTCTGCCAAAAAGGAGGCGCATCACGATGCCACGGATCAATGCAATGAAAAAACAAACCCGCCAGCTGCTGACGGTGAAGGACATCGCTGAACTGGACAATTGCTCGGAGAAGACGGTGCGCCGTGCGATTGCAGCAGGCCTGCTCGAGGTTATCTGGGTTGGCCCCGGCGGACGCCTCATCCGCATTGATCCGGCAGCTCATGCCGCCTACCGGCAGGCACATTGCTGGTAGGCACTCGTGACCGTTAATGTCTATTAATATCAATTTGTTAAACACGTTTCGGGAAGAGGGTATCCCCATAAGTTTCTAACTTTCTGTGCTACGCTTTTCCCGAATCGGACCTCCTGTCCACACCAGTCCGCCCGAGACCAGACATGTCCAGAGGAACGCAAACCCGATGACTAAGCAGAGCCCCGTTCCATTGAGATTGGCCTTCGTAAAAGCCGACACACCGATGTTTGCCGACCTTATCGAACAGCTGTACTCCGACACCTCTCTGTCTGACGCGCGCCGCCGCGACTTGATCTCCGGCCTGCGCCGCGTGGCGAAGGCCCTTGCGCTGCCGCCCGAGGACGTTCCCTGCGATAGCCGATGGTTGCAGCCCCGTTTGACCCAGGTCTCACCGGCTGCGCTGGGTCTCACGCCAAAGAGTTGGCAAAACGCGGTCAGCGATGCACGGGCTGCGCTCGCGCATTTCGGGCTGGTGGAACGGCGATACAACCGGATTGAAGATCTGTCTCCCGATTGGCACGCGCTCTGGGTGATTGTATTGGCGTCCGGAGACAAGACATTGCAACCCGCACTCTGCCGCTTCGTGCATTATCTGAACCGGCAAGGCGTCAAACCCGCCACTGTGCGCAAAAAGCATGCTCAAGCCTATCGAGTAGCCCTTGAGCAAAACGAGATCAGCAAATCTCCTGATGTTGCATATCGGGCTGCAGTCAACGGCTGGAACCTGGCGGCCCGACGTATTTCACAATGGCCCAGGGTCACTTTGCCCCTGGAATCTCGTCAGAAGGTCATCGCTTTTTCGGTGACCGCGTTTCCAACGCCATTCCAAACAGCTCTTGCAGAGCTGATGCATCGTCTGTCCAAACCGGACCCGCTGGCAGATGACGGTCAGAACAGAGCACTCCGATCCGCGACCCTGGCCCAATACCAAAGACAGTTGGTTCGGTTTGCCTCCGAACTGGGTCATTCTGGCATCCCAATTTGCCACATTGGCGGATTGGACGTTCTGATCAATCCGGTGACGGCGGAACGAGGTTTGCGCCAGATGTTATCGCGCACCAACAACCTGACCACAAAGATGATCAGCGAGATCGCCGCGCTGCTCCGCAACCTAGCCCGGATACTCAATGCACCCGATGACACCCGGGACGCGCTGTCGGGGCTTGCCGCGCGCCTGGCCGTCAAACCTCAGAATGGCATGACCCAAAAAAACCGAAGCCGGCTGAGGGTGTTGCAGGAGGACCGGCACCAGCAGCGCCTGCTGCTCCTGCCTGAACGGATTTTCGCCCGACCGCGCGGCACGTCCAAACCGTATGGCTGGGCTCTGGCACGCGAAGATGCGCTCGCCATCGCCATCTTGCTGGTCTGCCCAGTTCGCGTGAAGAACCTGGCTGTTTCCCCGGAGAGTTGGTTAACATTCCGTTGACCCCAGCGTTCTGTCGGCACGCATCTCTAAACGGATATTGAAGGAAACGGGGTTGGAGATGAACGCCCACCTGTTTCGCCACTTTGCGGTGATGAACTGGCTCGACGCCAATCCTGGGGGCTATGAGGTTGCCCGCCGGTTGCTCGGACATTCGGAAGTCAGCCACACGATCAACATGTATTCCGGTCTTGAAGCACGTTCGGCAACGCGCGCCTTTGCCGACCTGATCGACGCCAAGAAAGGGCGCCGCAGATGAGCCTGGTTCTGCCTCTCGCCAATTGGCCCGCGTCCGACTGGGATATGTGGGACAAGCTTCAGAAGGCGGCCGGACCACTCGACGATTGCGGCGCCCTCGCTCATCTGCGCGCAACCTCATTGAAGACGCTGGAACTTCGCTATGCCCGATGGCTGCAATGGCTGATTACTAGCGATGCGGATGCGATCACGCTGCCTTCGGCGCGACGCGCGACCCTGCCGCGCCTTTCCGCTTGGCTTCAAGACCTCTCACACACCCGACCGATGACCCGGTTGATGTTCATAGATGGCGTATTGCGTGTCCTCTCTGCGGCTGATCCTGTGCACGATTGGACCGGTCAGCGCAGGCTAAAAACAGGATTGAAGCGTACCGCAGGCAACGGTGATCGGGATCGGAAACTAGGCCGGGTACTGTCCAGCGATGTATTGCTTCGGGCAGGTATCTCACTGGCAACGGAACATGCAGAAGTCGCCCGAACATCGTTACGCAGAATGATCTGCCTGCGGGATGGAACAATGATTGCCATGCTAGCCCTGATGCCCATGCGGCGACGTGCCTTCGCCGGGCTTCAGATTGGCCCATCCCTGCAAGTCACACCGGACGCCATGATTGTTGCGCTCACAGGGGATCTGACCAAATCAGGGCATCCCTGGGAAGCTGATGTTCCGCAGAGCGTTGAGCCGCTCTTACGCCGTTATGTCGACGAAGCCCGTCCCTTTTTTATGGAGCGTGGCCAACAGCAACACGATGTCCTGTGGGTTGGCCGGTCTGGTACTCCTTTGAAGAATGATGCGCTGAGCCCCCGGATCGCTGAGCAGACGCTGAAGCTAACGGGTCGCCGTATCCCGCCGCATTTCTTTCGGGATGCTGCCGCGACAACACTGGCCCGATCTTCTCCGGAACACGCCAAGCTAATTCGACCAATTCTTGCGCATACGAGCTTCGGAACAGCCGAGCGCCACTATTTTCACGCCCAGACCATTGAAGCGGGCCGCGACTATGCGGCCCTGATCAACCAAAAGAGAAAGGCCCGGCGATGACCCTAGTTGCAATCTATGCCCGTTTCTCAAGCCAAATGCAGCGGGACGCATCAATCGAGGATCAGTTGCGGCTGTGTCGAGAACGTGCAGAGCGTGAAGGCTGGACCATTGTCGACGCCTATTCAGATCGTGCGGTCTCCGGTGCCTCGATGTTGCGCCCCGGCCTGCCAGAGCTGATCAATGCAACTCAGGAAGGACGAGTTGACCTAGTTTTGGCGGAGGCGCTGGACCGGTTGAGCCGTGATCAGGCTGATATCGCAGCGATCTTCAAACGCCTGAGCTTCGCAGGAGTCGGCATCGTTACACTGGCCGAAGGCGAGATCAGTGAGTTGCATGTGGGCCTCAAGGGCACCATGAACCAACGGTTCCTCAAAGACCTGGCCGACAAAACCCGGCGGGGACTGCGTGGGCGGGTCGAACTTGGACGCTCCGGTGGCGGCAATAGCTACGGCTATGACGTCGTCCGGCGTCTCGGCCTGGACGGCCTACCCGTCAGGGGAGAACGACGGATCAACGCGGCGGAAGCTGAGGTAATTCGGCGGGTGTTTCGGGAGTTTTCCGACGGGCATTCCCCGAAGGCCATTGCGCGCCGCCTGAATACCGAGGATATTTCCGGTGCCCGAGGCAAACTATGGCGTGACACGGCCATCCGGGGACACCGCACACGCGGAACGGGCCTTCTCAACAATGAGCTTTATATCGGTCGCCTAGTCTGGAACCGGTTGCGCTACATCAAGGACCCGGAGACCGGTAGGCGTGTGTCCCGTCTCAACGATCCCTCCAAATGGATCATCACAGAAGTCCCCGAGATGCGTATTGTCGGTGACAATCTTTGGGAGGCGGTGAAGCAACGGCAAGGCGAGATCGAGGCCGACCCCCGCGTCAAAGCCATCAAGAAGACACGGTTCTGGGAGAAGCGGCGCAAGAAACACTTGCTGACAGGTCTTGCATTCTGTGGCACCTGCGGAGGGCCGCTTGCCACAGTCGGACGCGACTACCTCGCCTGCTCTGCCGCCCGCAAGCTCGGCACATGCTCCCATAAGCAATCCATTCGCCGTAACGTTCTGGAAGACGCGGTTCTGGGTTTGCTGCGTCAGCGCCTGATGCAGCCCGATGCTGTGGCCACATTCGTCAAATCTTTCAGCGAAGCCGCCAACGCGGAAACGGGCGCGTTGGAGGCAGCTCGGGCCCGTTTGCAATCCGAAAGGGACAAAGCTGCGCGCAAACTGAATGGGTTTTATGATGCAATCGCAGAGGGCTTTCGTACACCCGGACTTCAAGCCAAGCTCGAAGAACTCGAAGCGCAGATCGCCGATCTTGATGGTAAGCTCTCCGAACCTGCACCGTCACCAGTGCGACTGCACCCGAACCTGACCGAACTCTATCGCTCCAAGGTCGCCGATTTGACACAGGCACTATCCGACCCGGCAATCCGCACAGGGGCATTGGAGATCATTCGGGGCTTGATCGAACGTGTTACGATCCAACATGAACGGGATGGCGTGCAGATCGAGTTGGAAGGTGCACTGGCAGCGATGATTAGCCTAGCCCAGGATGAACAAAGCCGCCTTGCGGCGGCTTGTTCGGTACTTTGTTCGACCCAAGTGGTTGCGGGAGTAGGATTTGAACCTACGACCTTCAGGTTATGAGCCTGACGAGCTACCGGGCTGCTCCATCCCGCG
>NZ_JBXWMJ010000029.1:0-15135 GCF_059609805.1 Ruegeria sp. YTSC004 | reverse complement strand
AATCAAACCAACCAGATGAGCCACATCCTCTCTTAGATCAGAGCGCCATCTGTCCCAAAATCCCTGACGACGGACAGCGTTTGTAAGTCTCGCGCTTGGGGACAAGTATGCAGCGGTCATTCCCATTCTCGCATGGCTTGCCATCATGCAGGGAATTCGAGTGTCGCGCAGTGGCAGCACCACTATGGCAGTCGCAAAAGCTAGAACTGAAAACGCCATGATCCCTAATATCGTCCGTGTGAGCGCTTTACCTTTCGTGTGGCATGCGGCGTACCATCACGGCAATATTTTGTCGGTTATCTGGATAGGTATTGCTGCAGAGCTTGTCAGCGCAATTGTCTCTCTGGTCCTATTACGCCGGCGCACCAATTTTTCACTTTCACCGACCACTTTACCTTCGATTTTTACGCTTTTGTTTTTGGCAGTCAGTGGCGTTCGAACAAATGAAACGTTGCAGGTGAGTATAACTTCACAGACCTACTGGGGCGCGGTTTTATCCGTCGCCTTTCTGATTGGGGCAATCGCATCAATGAAAGAGTTGCGAACTTTCGTGCGCCGTCGAGCCATGCCCAACTATGCTGAGTAAAGCAGATGGTTTTGCCACGGTATCTCTGGAGTGGTTGCTCAAACCTGGATTTGGACGTAGTTGGCGTCGGGGGATTCAATATCCATCAGCTTCAAACGTCACCGGTTTCCTGGCCAGATCATTGCGCGCGCGGTGTGGTTGTAAACTTGCTTCAATCTGAGCTTGCGCAAATTTGAGGAGATGTTGTTGCGAGGCCGACAGGGTCGTACAGGCGACGTCTGGCACCTCGATGAGGTTGTTGTGGTATGTCGGGCCGTTTCTGGCGTCAGCGCTTTTGGTTCCATATAGCCGTATTTGATAAGAAAAAGTCCTTGGCTCATCGCAACCACTGAGGAGTGGATGATAAGAAAGACAAGGAAGAGCCCTGGCGAGAAGATCGTCAAAGATATCAAACGGGCTGTGCGCATGTATCCCGGGCTGGAAACAACACAAGCGGCCCGCGCGAAGTGATAAGCGCCGCTACAAACCGCGCAATCACATTAAGATCATGCTCGGTAGGCTCAAGGCATGGCGACGAGTGGCGACACGCTACGACAGATGCCCAAAAGTCTTTCTCTCGGCAATCGTTTTGGCTGCACTCGTCACTTCCTAGCTATGTGCCTTGAACCAAGGGAAATATTGGTAAAAAGATCAGATCGCCCTAATGAAAAAGCGCCCAAAATAATTCCGTGCCCTAAAAGGGTAAGTGGCATTCTGTTTTCCTGACTACAATCGCTTAAACCCGAGGTCGGACTGCTATGCTGGAAAAGAATGTCCGTCGATCGGCGATCCAACACATATGTTCCAACCTCCAACCCGGCATTGGCGCTGCAGGTGACTTTTTTGCCTCTTTCGGTCACAAGCGATCAGTAGAAATGCTCAATGCCGGGCGCGATCGTTGCGATACTCAGAGATTCGATCAACGATGTCAGGCTCCCCATCGAAAAGCCATCAAACCGTGGAATTCTGATCTCTGGTCTTTTTTCTGCCAGCATGATTATTTTACTATCAGGAAAAATTAGGTGCTATGATACTTCGAATGGAATGGGTTTTCCGCTGCTCCTGCTTGCAGAACCAGTTTGGACAAGTGTAGCAAGACATTGAAAGAGTAAAATTGAAAAAACGCGACAAAGAAATGGCGGCAAATCTGACTCAGGACCCACATTCCGTTCGTTCGGGTAACAGAGAAAAAGTTCTTGAAGTTGCCATCGGCCGCGAGGTTCGCGCCTTTCGCAAGCAGCAGGAAATAACCGTCGCGGAGCTTGCCCAGCTAACCGGTTTGTCGATCGGCATGCTGTCAAAAATCGAAAATGGAAATACGTCACCCTCCTTGACGACCTTGCAGTCATTGGCGGATGCACTGTCGGTTCCTTTGACAAGTTTTTTCAGACAGTTCGAAGAACGCCGGGAGGCGGTTCATACAAAAGCAGGTGAAGGTGTCGAGCTGGAGCGTGAAGGGACACGCGCCAACCACCAATATAACCTGTTGGGGCATATTGGCGCCAACGGATCAGGCGTAATTGTAGAACCCTATCTGATCACCCTGACTGCTAAATCCGATGTGTTTCCAACATTCCAACATGGTGGCATTGAGACGATTTACATGCTGGAAGGTGAAGTGGATTACCGCCATGGGGACCAGATTTACCCACTGAAACCGGGTGACACCCTGTTCTTTGATGCGGATTCACCCCATGGCCCGGAACGGTTGGTTAATCTGCCGGCCCGCTACATATCGGTGATCAGCTATCCGCAGACAAACTGATCGTCTTGCGCAATCGGAAATCCGTGGGTCTGTCATAGCCTTCATGGCTGCCCGTATTCACGATCGTGAACCCAAGCCTTGAAAAAACACGATGGTTTTCAGTAAGTTCTACGCGCGTTTCCAGTTCCAGCGCAGGCAAACCAAGCTCTGTTGCACGGCTTGCAGCATGATCCACCAACGTGCGGCAGATACCTTGCCCCCGCAGTCCTTCCTGAACTGCAAGCTTCCCCAAGTACAGGCTGTCGGGTTTGGGCGTCAGAAACATACATGCGAACAGCGGTCGGCCGATGGCCCAAATTTCACCACCATCCTTACAATGCTCCTGCATCCCTTCCACCGTCAGCTTATGGATAGAAGACGGAGGGTCGATCCGCGCATCCATGAATTGAAATGACGCACGAAGCAGCGCAAGCGCGTCATATAATGCAAAGTCATCGCTCGGAATTAGCCAAGGCGTGAAGTCCGGATCAGTCATTTGAGCAACGGCACTTCACAATGCTCACTTGGACAAAGGCGGTTCCGTTTCCAAATCCGGCCAAATCCCTGGCGATGTGGGTAACCCGTCGTCAAACTGACTGAGATAGTCCAGCATCATCGGGCGGTTGTCGATGAACCCTTTGTAAGTCGCCAGTTCTTCGGGCAGGTCCCGAATAACCCGGTGCAGACGGCGGCCCCATTTGGGAACAGTCATCAGATCCTGAAAACTGCACAGATAGCAGCGGATCGGGAACACCAGCGCATTGGAGCGCGGCAGACGGAAGAACGTCTGCAACTCGACCCGCAGATGTTGCTTGTGGGCGATGTTTTCGGGCGTCAGCGTGGTCTTTTGGATGCCCCATTTGTGATAGTTTTCCGGGCTTGTATCTAGCAAAGGATTCACCGTCATGGTCCAGTTGAGACGCCGCGCGGGGGCGCCCTGCTGAATATTCAGCAGGAATTTCAATGCGCGCTTGAATATCCCCATCTCATGCGCTTTTGGAACCGGCGCGTGCCATTCGAAAAAGTTCATGCCGATGTCAAAATCCAGACTCCAGTCGGCTTGGGTCGTCACCATTCCGGCGTCCATCCACAGCATCTCGTCGCGCTGATCAAGTACGGCAAAATCGCCCTGTGCCTGACGGGTGATGTATTCCATCGGCCCATAGGGCAGCGTGGTTTCATCCATGAAGGTAAAGCTGTGATCGATGCCCAATGGCTTGTTGATCCAGCGCCACTGATTGCCGTTGCGGTGCAGCTCAAACAAGTCCGGGTAATCCTCGGACTTGCTAACCATGATCAGTTCCAGCAAGTCCCAACCGGCCAATGTCATATGCGGCAACGACTGACAACGCAGCGGGTCCTGATCCAGAACCATTGCGCGATCTTTCATCTCTGCGACGTAGTGCTCGTCCACATCGAACCGCATTTCATAGACCGAGCCCTCGGGACCACCGCGATGCTGTTCCATGTTGACCGAATACATGTAGCTGTCTTCGTGGAATGGGAACGGAAAGCGTTTGATCGCCCATTCCGAGTTGTGGAACGTATAGTCGTCTCGGAAGGACTCGTCGTTGAATTGAATGGTCATGATGGGCCTCCTCTCAGCGGTCCAGCACGAGGGACTTGCCCTCGAAACGCGATACGCAGGGCATGATTTTCTTGCCTGCTGCCTTTTCTTCATCGGTCAGCCAGTGATCACGATGAACAAAGTTGCCGTCGTGATCCAGAACCACGGTTTCACACTGACCGCAGGCACCACCACGGCACAGATAAGGCGCATCGACGCCTTCTCGTTCGATGGCTTCGAGCAGGCTTTCGTTCTCGCCGACATGAACGACTTTGTCTGAGGCCGCCAGCCGCACCTCGAACGGCTTGCCAGGCTGAGGTGCCAAGAACTCTTCGTAATGCACGCAATCTTCCGGCCAGCCTTCGGCGGCGGCTGTGTTGCGCACCCAGTCGATCATACCCTTGGGGCCGCAGACATAGACATGCGTGCCCAGAGGTTGCCCGCTCAGGAGGTTCTCCAGATCAATCTGCTGGTTCTGATCGTCGTAATACAGATGCGTCTCATTGGGATGCCGGTCGGTCAGCTGGTCCGCATAAGATGCCAGCGCGTGATTGCGGCAGGCATAATGCAGCTCCCAATGCCCATGCAGCAGTTCAAGTTGTTTAATCTGCGCCAGAAACGGGGTGATCCCGATTCCACCGGCCAGAAACAGGTGTTTGCGGGCGCGCAGGTCCAGTGAAAACAAGTTGACCGGATAGCTGATGATCATCTCATCACCCAGCTTGACCTGGCGGTGCATGAACAGTGAACCACCCCTGCCCTCGTCATCGCGCCGAACCGAGATCGTATAGGATGACTGATCAAACGGATCCGACATCAGCGAATAGGGATTAAGCCGCGTGATGCCTCCATCCCGCATTTCAACAACCGTATGCGCGCCACCCGAAAAGGTTGGCAACTGGCCTCCGTCGATGCGTTCGAACCGGAACCGCGTCACCAACTCGTTCAGCGGGGTGATCTCGGTCACTTTGACTTGGATTTTCTCGGCACCGCTCATTCGTAAATCCCTTTCGGCTCGGGCACGTTGCCATGGTCTTCGGCATCGACACGGACGCCCTGATAGGCGGCAAGGCGGCGGGAATAATGGTCGCGCACAAACAGGTTCAGCCCGCAATGCGCGCAGACAAACGGATCAACCTCGACATCCTCGGTGATGCCCTTGCAGTGCACACATTGCATCCGGCGCGCGACTGATCCGCGATGTTCGGTCTGGATTGCCGTGTGCGGCAGGCCAACGGCCATCACTTCGTTCATGGCCTGACCCATCATACCCTCAGAGCCGGTCAAATAAACCTGCAATCCCATATGAGCATCTTCCAAAACGCGGCGAATGCGCTGCAGCGAGGCCTCATAGGATGGACCTTCGTAGAATTGCGCAGGCTTCGCTGCCTGCAGTCGCTCAACGTAATCCGTTCCCTTGGGAATGTAGATCAGATGGGTTTTGGCCATCAGGTCGGGTGTCGCGATGTCAAGAACGGCTTCGGCCCCTTCGGCCTCAGCGATCATGAGATGGTGTTCGCCCGGGCGGACCTCTAGCGTGCCCCAGACCGGGCGGCTTGCGATTGACTTGGGAAATTCGAACTTTGACATTGTGCCCTCAAATAGGAAAAGGGCGCCACGGTGTGTCCGTTGCGCCCCCTTAAACTCAGCCCTTTGCGGTTCTGATCGATTTGTCCTGATCGTAGAACGGCATCTCTTCCGCAGTCGCTGCTATTTCTGTCCCATCGCCGTTGCGGACCGTCAGTTGGGTGCCCGGTGAGGCACACGCAACCGGCATACGGGCGATACCAACATTGTGCCCATTGATTTCGGAATACATGCCGAAGGTGACAACGCCGACCTTTTCACCATTTTGCAGCAGATCCGCGCCCTCGTCCGCCGGGGTCGTGCCGTCAAGTTTGACGCCGTAGATCTTGAACCGTTCTTTGCCTTGCGAAGCATAGTGGTTCTCGGCCCCGATAAAGCCGGTTTTCCCGGGTGACACAGTGAATTCCAAACCCAGTTCCCAAAGCGTATCACCGCATGTTTCGTCGTCGAACGGGTAGGTTTCCGAGTTATCTCCGGGGTAAAACAGCAGATAGCTTTCGGTGCGCAGCAGATCAAGCGTCGAGAACTGGACCGGCACGATGCCCATGTCTTTGCCCTCGGCCAGAATGTTGTCCCACAGGTGTACTGCGTGCTTGGCCTGACAGAAAATTTCGTACCCGCGCTCACCGGTGTAGCCGGTCCGCGAAATCATCACCGGGCAGCCATAGAGTTTGGTTTGCATGATCCCAAAATAAGCCAGATCACGAATTCCGGGAATGTGCTTGGCCAGGAAATCAACGGCCACCGGTCCCTGCAGCGACATGTCGTGCATGTCGTCGTCAAAAATGACCGCGCAGTTTTTGCCCGCCGCCACAGACGTCAGCTGCTCCATGCCCGTACCGGTTCCGTGCACCACAAGCCATGTGTTCACCGACAAGCGATAGATGATGCAATCGTCAACGAATTTGCCTTCAGCATTCAGGATCGAGGCATAGGTCGAACGACCCGGCATGATCTTTTCCACGTTCCGCGTGGTGACCCGATCAATGACATAAGCGGCATCTTCACCGACCACGTGAACCTTTTTCAGGCCGGAAACATCCATGAGGCCAGCTTTGGTTCGAATTGCTTCATAGTCAGCTTTGGCGCGCTCTGGGCTGTGGTCGTAGAACCATGCGGTTCCCATGCCGTTCCAGTCCTCAAGTTCGCCGCCGATCTCGGCATGGCGCTGCGCAAGGGCGGACGTCCTCCAAAGAATGGCCATGGTTCAGCTCTCCCGTTGATTGCTTTTTGTTGCCATATTGAGGCTGATGTCAGATTGAAAATCAACACCTCTGTGCAGAATATTTTCCTGATGGGAATATTTGCCTTCAAATTCTGAACCCTTAGACGGGGGCTTAGAGTTGAAGGAAACCCCTTATTTTCATAAAGAAAAGCCAGTTTTGGACCCTTCAAATTAAGAATGCGACACCACCGTTAAAGATGTTTGCCCCACATATCTATTGACAGGTGCCCCACGAGATTGTCCCCTGAGTAGATAAAATTTCCCAGCAGGAAAACTCCGCAGAGAGACCTCCTGCTGCAACAACAGGGAGACTACGAAGTGGATGGCAATCTAAATGCTCTCACGACGATCTTTACCGAGTTCTACTACTGGGTAACTGTCGTTTTCATGTTCCTCATCCATGTGGGCTTTTGCATGTACGAAGTCGGCGCAAGTCGTGCCCGTAACCATATGCACACATTGATGAAAAACATCATGATCATCCCTCTGGTGACGGTCACGTTCTTCTTCTTTGGATGGTGGATCTACTGGGCTTTTCCAAACTTTCCGTTCTGGGGCGGTCTGGACACTGAAGCGGGCGCAGCGAATCTGCCTTGGGCCGATACGATGGCGACCAATGTTAGTGACAGAATCACTGGCGTTTTCTGGGCGGCATTCCTGCTGTTCTCTTGGACGGCAGCCTCGATCGTTTCGGGTTCCGTGATCGAACGGATCAGGTCTTCGGCGCTCTGGGTTCATGCGGTCATGATCGGATCGGTCTGGTGGATCATCGACGCTGCGTGGGGCTGGCACTACGGCGGCTGGATGGTTCGCATTCTCGGCTACCATGATGCATATGCTTCCGGTGTAATTCACGCAATTGCAGGCGGTTACGCATTGGGTGTGATCATGGTTTTGGGCCCGCGCCTAGGCAAGTTCGCCAAGGACGGTACACCACGGGACATTCCTCCGCACAATCCGTGGCTACTGACGATCGGTATCTTCCTGATCTACACTGGTTTCTGGGGCTTCTATGCCGCGTGCAACGTGCCAGTGATTTCACCTGAAGGGATCGATGGGCAGATCACCGGCGTCACCTGGACAGCAACCAATATCTATCTGGCTCCGACGACCCTGTCGGCGATCACCTTCAACTTCCTCATGTCGCTATCCGGCGGTCTGATGGCTGCTTACGTGATCTCGAAGGGTGATGCGTTCTGGACTTTCTCGGGTGGGCTTGCCGGAATCATCACCGCCTCGGCCGGTAACGACCTGTATCACCCAATCCAAGCGATGATCATTGCCGCCATCGGTGTCGTGATCGTGTACAAGCTGCACTACTGGGTTGAACGCCGGTTCAAGCTGGATGATGCGGTGGGCGCCGTTGCTGTGCACGGTTATGCCGGGGTTGTTGGCCTGGTGATTTCAGGCTTTGTCCTCTGGGGTGTGCCATCTTCGCCATACGAAGGATACGCAACAATCAACCCGATCGGACAGATCACCGGCGCGGTCATCATGTTCTTTGTTCTGGGCTTCCTGCCTGGATGGGCTCTGGCCAAGATTCAATCTTCAATGGGCGTGCTGCGCATTCCGGAAGAGGTTGAGCTGCAGGGCCTCGATTACGCCGAGCACCACGCCTACGAAGATGCCAAGGCAGCGATCATTGAAGCTGACAAACAGGAATTGGCTGCCCGTGCTGGCGCGGCAGCGAAGTAAAGGAGAAAGACATGTCTACGAATGGATACACAAGCTGGGCTGTCGATCTTGCCGAGGTCGGTCCGATCTACCCCTTCCAAGGTTACGAAGTTCTGATGGTCATCATTGGTGTGGTCTTCTGGATTGGCTGGCATCGCATCCAGTTCGTCCGGGAAGGTGAACACCTTGAGAAGGCCCGCCACACCGGCGACGAAGAGAAGGTGAAGGCACAGCTGGAACGATACTGATCCAGCTTTAAGAGCTGGCAATGGGCGTGAAATCAGAGATCACGCCCATTGCCTCTTAGGAAAAAAACTTTCCTACTATTATTGATGTCCCCCAGTTTTGTTGATACCGTCGAATCATAGTCAAACACACAAGGAGATCTGCCAGCCATGTGCGGAATTGTTGGATTATTCCTCAAAGACCAGTCTCTTGCGCCCCAACTGGGTAACATGCTGACGGACATGCTGATTACGATGACAGACCGCGGCCCCGATAGTGCCGGTATCGCGATCTATGGCGCAGAGTCGGCAGGCAAAACCAAGATTACTGTCCAGTCGCCCAACCCCGATGCTGACTTTGTCGGCCTGGCTGATGAGCTGGGTGAAAAGCTGGGCGCAACGGTTGGTCAGACAAACAACGACACACATACCGTTCTTGAAATTCCCGCCGGTCAGTTCGAAGCCGCACGCGCTGCGCTGGCCGAAATCCGCCCGTCGGTTCGGATCATGAGCCGCGGCGAAAGCCTCGAAATCTACAAGGAAGTTGGCCTGCCCAAAGATGTTGCAGACCGATTTAACCTCAACGGTATGAGCGGCACCCATGGCATTGGGCATACGCGTATGGCGACCGAATCCGCCGTGACGACAATGGGCGCACATCCGTTCAACACCGGCCCCGACCAGTGTCTGGTCCACAATGGATCGCTGTCCAACCACAACTCGTTGCGCCGCAAACTGCGCCGTGAAGGTGTGGTTATCCAGACCGAGAACGACACCGAAGTGGGTGCCGCATATCTGACATGGAAAATGATGAACGGCGCGACACTGGGTGAGGCTCTGGAGACCAGCATTGATGATCTGGACGGTTTCTTCACCTTTGTTGTTGGCACCAAAGACGGGTTTGGTGTCGTACGTGACCCAATTGCCTGCAAACCTGCGGTGATGGCCGAAACAGACCAATATGTGGCCTTTGGCAGCGAATACCGTGCTTTGGTAAACCTGCCGGGCATTGAAGACGCCCGGATTTGGGAACCTGAACCCTCCACCGTATATTTCTGGTCGCACAACGACAGCCCCACAACCCACGAAAAGGCCGCCTGATATGCAGACCTATGATCTAGAGGCAGACGGGCTGCGCGGATTGAACTCATCCCTGCAGGCACAAAACGCCGAGACCAATCAAACCCGATGGGAAATTGTGAACCCTAAAGGCAGCCACGCAATCGCCGTCGGTCTGGACGCGCCGATTGAGGTGACGGTCAAAGGCTCGACCGGGTATTATTGTGCCGGGATGAACCAACAGGCGACCATAAAGGTAGAAGGCTCTGTTGGTCCGGGCGTTGCCGAAAACATGATGTCCGGTCAGGTCATCGTCGATGGTGACGCCAGCCAATACGCCGGAGCGACCGGCCATGGCGGATTGCTGGTGATCAAAGGTAATGCCAGCTCGCGCTGCGGCATCTCAATGAAAGGGATCGATATCGTCGTGCATGGCAACATCGGCCACATGTCCGCCTTCATGGCACAGGACGGCAATCTGGTTGTCTGCGGGGACGCTGGGGATGCGCTGGGGGATTCACTCTACGAAGCCCGGCTGTTCGTGCGTGGTTCGGTCAAGAGCCTCGGCGCCGATTGCATCGAGAAGGACATGCGTCCCGAGCATCTGGATATCCTGAGGGATCTTCTGGCCCGCGCGGGCAGCGACGCCAAGCCAGAAGAGTTCAAACGCTATGGTTCGGCCCGTCAGCTTTATAATTTCGACGTTGATAACGCCGCCGCTTACTGAGGAAGAAGGGTATGAAAGATATGGACGATCAGATCCCCCGCACCCTGCCGATCCAGTCGGCGACATTTTCCAACCCGATCAATGCTGAGATCCGTCGCGCCGCTGCGACCGGCATCTATGACATTCGAGGTGGGGGAGCCAAACGGAAAGTACCTCATTTCGACGATCTGCTGTTTCTGGGTGCGTCGGTATCGCGTTATCCGTTGGAAGGCTATCGCGAACGTTGCGATACCTCAGTAACGTTGGGCACGCGCTTTGCCAAAAAACCGATCGAGCTTGATATCCCTATCACCATTGCAGGCATGAGTTTTGGTGCCTTGTCTGGCCCGGCGAAAGAGGCTCTGGGCCGCGGCGCATCCGCAGCGGGCACGTCAACCACCACCGGTGACGGTGGCATGACACCAGAGGAACGCGGCCATTCAACCAAGCTGGTCTATCAGTATTTGCCTTCGCGTTATGGCATGAACCCGAACGATCTGCGCAAGGCTGATGCAATTGAGATTGTGGTTGGCCAAGGCGCTAAACCCGGTGGCGGCGGTATGCTGCTGGGTCAGAAGATCAGCGACCGCGTGGCCGAGATGCGCACCCTGCCCAAGGGTATCGACCAGCGCTCGGCCTGTCGCCATCCCGACTGGACTGGCCCGGACGATCTTGAGATCAAGATCCTCGAACTGCGCGAGATCACTGACTGGCAAGTGCCGATCTATGTCAAAGTTGGCGCAACACGCCCCTACTACGACACTGCTTTGGCCGTGAAAGCTGGCGCCGACGTTGTCGTCATGGATGGGATGCAGGGCGGCACCGCTGCCACGCAGGACGTTTTCATCGAACATGTCGGTCTGCCGACGCTGTCCTGTATCCGCCCCGCCGTTCAGGCACTGCAGGATCTGGGCGTGCACCGAGAGGTACAACTGGTCATCTCGGGCGGTATCCGCACCGGTGCCGATGTTGCCAAAGCGCTGGCGCTGGGTGCAGATGCGGTCGCCATAGGCACCGCCGCATTGGTGGCTCTGGGCGACAACGATCCCAAGTGGGAGGCCGAGTATCAGAAGCTAGGCACCACCACCGGCGCATATGATGATTGGCATGAAGGCCAGGACCCGGCGGGTATCACCACGCAAGACCCAGATTTGGCAGCACGCTTGAACCCGGTTGATGCAGGCCGCAGGCTGCGGAACTACTTGAAAGTAATGACACTTGAGGCGCAGACTATCGCGCGTGCCTGTGGTCACAACCATCTGCACAACCTCGAGCCCGAAGATTTGTGTGCCCTGACAATGGAGGCCGCCGCCATGGCGCGGGTGCCGCTGGCGGGAACCAGTTGGTACCCCGGCAAGGAAGGGTTCTGAATAGATGCTGCGCGGCTCCCTGATGGGGGCCGCGTTTTTGCTTTGACAAACCAAAAAACAACAGGGAAAGGAAAGCAATCGTGACGACAGATCTCGCAGCTTTCGCAAAAGAAAAAGGCGTCAAGTATTTCATGATCTCGTTCACCGATCTGTTCGGTGGACAGCGGGCCAAACTGGTGCCCGCGCAGGCGATTGCCGATATGCAGGAGGACGGAGCGGGATTCGCCGGGTTCGCCACGTGGCTGGACATGACGCCAGCGCATCCCGACATGCTTGCGGTGCCTGATCCGTCCTCGGTCATTCAGCTACCGTGGAAGCCCGAAGTGGCTTGGGTTGCTGGTAACTGCGTGATGGAAGGAAGCGATGTTGCGCAAGCCCCCCGCAACGTCCTGCGCCGCCTTATTGACGAGGCCGCCGCCGAAGGCATGCATGTCAAAACCGGTATCGAAGCCGAGTTCTTTCTGCTGACCCCAGATGGAGAGCAGATCAGCGACCCATTCGATACAGCAGAAAAGCCCTGTTATGACCAACAGGCCGTAATGCGCCGCTATGATGTGGTGCGAGAGATCTGTGATTACATGCTGGAACTGGGTTGGGGTCCCTACCAGAATGACCACGAGGACGCCAATGGCCAGTTCGAAATGAACTGGGAATTTGATGATGCGCTGCGCACCGCTGACAAGCACTCGTTCTTCAAATTCATGACCAAGTCGGTTGCTGAAAAGCACGGGCTTCGGGCGACGTTCATGCCGAAACCGGTCGAAGGTCTGACCGGAAATGGCTGTCATGCTCATATCTCGGTCTGGGATGCCCCAGGCGCGGATGCAAAAACTAACGTGTTTGCAGGCGAAGGCGAAGGCCCAACCGGAGAGGTCGGTCTGGGAGAACGCGGAAAACACTTCCTCGGCGGCATTATGAAACATGCCTCGGCGCTTGCCGCGATCACCAATCCCACGGTGAACAGCTACAAGCGCATCAACGCGCCGCGGACAATGTCGGGTGCAACTTGGGCACCCAATACAGTGACCTGGACAGGCAACAACCGGACGCACATGGTTCGCGTTCCCGGCCCCGGCAGGTTTGAGCTGCGCCTGCCAGACGGGGCAACCAACCCGTATCTGCTACAGGCAGTCATCATCGCGGCTGGGCTATCCGGCATCCGGTCCAAGGCAGATCCAGGCAAACGCTGGGATATCGATATGTATGCCGAAGGTCATAAGGTTCGTGGTGCTCCGAAACTGCCTTTGAACATGCTTGATGCGTTGCGTGAATACGACAAGGACAAAGAACTGAAGGCAATGATGGGTGCCGAGTTCTCATCCGCGTTCCTGAAGATGAAACATCAGGAGTGGAACTCATTTGTCTCCCATTTCTCGCGCTGGGAAAAAGACAACACATTGGACATCTAAGTCGGGTTGCAAGGTTGCATTTCTGGGCCGCGGCACAAGCTGCGGCTCAAATTTTCGGGCCCCAAGAGTATCGCCAGGAACGTTCGCGTTTTTCAGCATACGCAAGGCCAGAGCCCCGGCTTGTTTTGAGACCACATCACCAAGCATCAAGACGACACGCAGATCGTACATTTCTGCAAAGAGCAATCTGTTCCGCAACTGAACGATTTTGACCTTTTGTTAGGAATGGGCGGCCCGATGGATGTTTGGGAGGTCAATGCCATTCCTTGGCTAACGTTCGAAAAGCAAACCATCAGAACGTGGGTGCATGATTTCAATCGACCGTATTTTGGCATTTGTCATGGGTATCGGCTTTGATCAGAACCGCGGAACACTACCGTGATTGCCGCAAAGCGACTTTACGTATACCCGGCATCTGCTTCCAACCGCCAATCTGGAACGTCATTAACCAGCATAAGCGCAGCCCGGCGAAGCGTCGCGCGCATCTTTTCCACAACCGGACCGGTCAATTCGCAATCCGCCAATGCGGCATCGAAAGTGTCCAGCCAAAGCTCTGCGTCGGCCTTCCGGATGGGGATATGCGCATGGATTTCGCGCAGGTCCATATGGCCGAAACGTTCACGATAGTAGGCGCGGCCGCCCAGAAACCCGCTGAGAAATTCAAATTGAGCCAGTCTGGTGTGGTTCAGCCCATGTCCTCGAAAATGCAGCCTGTGCAACGAATGCACTGCCGGATCGGTTTCCATCCGGTCATAGAAACGCTCGACCAGAGCGCGCAGTTGGGTCTCACCACCAAGTTGCTCTATCGCAGATTCCATGTGCTGCCTTTCTGTATCTCTGGCACCTGCAATATTGCATAACAGGAAAATAAGTTTATCAACAGTGACATTCTGACATACTCATGCTCAGAAGCGGAACCAGGTGAAATCAGTGAGGGAGATGACGGATTGAACGCTCTGGTGCTTGGCCTTTTGGCGGCACTTTGCTGGGGGGTACACGATCTGGCAGTGCGCTATGTCAGCCAGTCTGTCAGCGTGATTGCTTCGCTCATGGCTGTGCTGGTTTCAGGCGCAGTGCTGCAACTTGGTTTGGTTGCGATGATGGGTGAAGTCGACCCTATTCCTGGCACGGCATTGATCAGCGCTGTTGCTGCAGGGGGGTGTTATCTGCTGGCGGGCGTCTGCATGTACGCCGCTTTTCAACGAGGCCCGGTCCGGCTGGTTGCTCCGATTGTTGCAAGCTATCCGGTGTTGTCCGTCTCACTGGCCATCTGGCGCGGCGCAACGGTCAGCCCGCTGCACTGGCTTGCCATCATCGCGATTGGTGTTGGCGTTTCTGTTGTGGCTGCCCAATCTGAACGCGACGCGACCGAATACCCAGCGGCTGGCCCGACGGTGGTGTTATCGATACTTGCAGCAATCGGGTTCGCCGCCACCTTTGCGCTAGGACAATATGCAACCGAACATAATGACGAATACTCAATCTCTCTGGTTATTCGACTGACGGCAGTTTTTGCCCTAGGCATGATCGCCCTGGCATCCCGGAGATCAATCTGGCCTGAGCGTCGGGCTCTGCCTCTTCTCTATGTCATGGGTGTTCTGGATGCTGTTGCCATCCTTTGCGTGATCGCGGCGGGCGGGTTGCCGAATGCGCAATTTGCCTCGGTGACGGCGTCCGTCTTTGGGTTGCTGACGGTTGTGTTGGCCTGGGCTGTCTTGCGTGAAAAGATGCTGCCACGCCAATGGCTTGGATGTTTGGTTGCGTTTGCGGGAATAGGTTATCTGGCTCTCTGAGGCGACCATTCCGAAAGCTCTTTAAAACAAGGTAATATCAGTTTCGTTAGGGCGCATTTTTTGCGCCCTAACGAAACAGGTCAGGCTGTGAGGCCTTCTGGTTCTGGGAGTTTGTTTGCGCGGCAGGCGGCGGTAAGTGTGTTGGCCAGCAGGCAGGCGATGGTCATGGGGCCGACACCTCCGGGGACCGGGGTGATGGCGCCGGCGCGTGC
>NZ_JBXWMJ010000028.1:0-17755 GCF_059609805.1 Ruegeria sp. YTSC004 | reverse complement strand
TATTTGACTCAATCGACGGCCAAAACCTCATTAAATCGGTCAATCACGTCATTCATTTCTGACCCAAACGTCAAGCAATTCTGACCCAATAAGGATAGCGGCCATTAATTAACGCTGCAGCTAAGGTCAACGGAGAGCCCAGAGCAGACTAAGAGATATTCAGTCTTAACCTAATATCACTCATCCCTGAGGAGTGTACCAAATTGGTGATGTGTAAGCCCGCTCCTGTATCGAGCGCGGTGCTTCGTCTGGGGTCTCCGTTCCGAACACCTTTGCATCGTATGTCGTCCAACGCGGCGTTGGTATTGCCAGCACTCTGACATAGTAAAACGCGCTTTGCGTCGGGTCGAAGTTCGGGTCTTCCCAATATCCGGCGAGAATTGCCTGGCCGATGTCATTTGTCCAAGACGCGTTTTCTACATCCACCGTATTGCCAACCGGGCCGTCACACGCCGCGTTTAGAAGTTCACGCCCGCCACAGGCAACATCATAAACACGTTCCGACGTTGTGCCGTCACTGTTCAGCCAACCTTTGACAACCTGAATACGGTCGAGGTTGGCCCCATCGGGGTCACGGAGCGCACGGATGAGAAGGCGCGGAGACCGACCGTCACTATCCGCTGGCAAATCCGCCCCCATCGGGACGCCATTTTCATATCCATACTCAGCAAAGTCAGCGCGCGGCAGGTCTGTTTCATCAAATTCGTATCCAGCAAAGACGCGAACGCGCATACGCGGTCCTGTGGTTGCATAGACTTCTTTTAGAGCAAAAGCATCCCAAATGGCCTCGCGGGTGTTTTCCCTTGCCCAAACGGCCGCCAAACCCGACGCCGAAGTCTGCCATGCATATTGGGCAACATTCTCGTCACCACCAATACCGCCGACGACCTCTTCAAATCGGATCGGGTCAGCAGTAGGTTCAACAGCTGAGACTTTCCCGAAGAAATTGTCCTCGCCAACCGTGGACAGCGATGTATGAGCATCAGTTGAGCCGATTACGCCAAATTTGAAGGGGTTTGTCCCCGTTTCCGCCTCGTATCCAAGCCCCCGCCGCAATGCGGCCCGCGCATACTCGCGTGGAAGCATCTCCGGTGTCTTGGGCTCTGGTCCAAGTTGTCCTTTGTCCCACGTTTCGAAGTCAGCAAATTCATCGTCTGGTGACAGCATGGGATGTGCTTCGCCGTCACCTTTCATTTGTGTGATTTCGTAGATCGGTTCCCACTTGGCGCGCTGTTTGAAATACTCAACATCGAACGGTTCGCCCGACAAGCGCACTTCGTCGAACATCAACCCGTTGGACAAATTGCCATTGTGCGGGATCGCGAGCAGCTTTTGGCCTGTTGTTTCTTCGGCTTGTTCCATCCATGCCCAAAGGTCTTCGGGGTCGAAGCTATCAAAGTTCGAGAACGGGATGATCTTGTCCGCGCCCTCTTTGCCACCGTTGAATATGACATTCCTGTGCAGGTTGTTCCGCTGTGGGTTTGAGGTCCACTCGAACCCTATAAGCGCAGTAAACAAACCCGGTTGATTGTGTGCCTCAGCGGCGGAGGTAATGTTGCTCCACGCTGTCTGGTAGATCTCCTGATAATCCGCCAATGGGTCTGTGCCAGTGGACTTGGCTTGGCTCCAAATCGACCATGCGCCAACGGGATCACCTGCCTCGACAGCCGTGTTCAGTTGCTGGCCAAACTCCGTGGAGAGCAGCGTGGCATCCTTGACTGAGAGCAGCGGCGCAAGACCAAGGTTTTCGGCGTGATCGGCAATAACCAGAAAATCCAATGGTCGGCGCAACCTCGCTTCGACACCGGTGCTGGATATAACGACTTCGCCTTTGGCAAACCTGTACGCTTCATCAGGGCCAAGTACATTCCCGATCATACCGGCATCGGCAGAGTATGATGTATGCAAATGGGTATCGCCGAAAAAGACCTGATTAGGGAAGTTTTGTTGTGGGTAGGGGGAATACTCTCTGTCGCCAGGTTGAGTGCTTGGGACGTCCTCGGCGTGCGCACCAGCCGCAAGCGCGATAGTCAGAATAGATGCTAAACGGATCATTTCCTAACCTCATATTTTGTTCAAACCTAACAACGCTCAATACAAGTAACTATGACGCATAATCTGAACTCTATTCGTTCAGCACAGCCGCCGCTAAATAAATCTCTGCGAACGATGGCTGCGACCCCAAAGCGGCGTACACGCAATAACTAAAGCACACACCTGTATCGAAGTCTCAAATTAAAAAGGTATTTTAGCGTGGTTTGCTTGCGAACGTTGAGGTTTCATCAACTTTTTGCAGTTTGACGACGCGCAATCTCCTGTCGAATTAGGTCTACGTGCAAACGTGCATCATATGCTCCCTGGCGGTATGCGAGCGGCAGATTCAGATTTGCAAGGGCGGTGTCCACGTTTTCGATATTTTTGGCGACTTCTTCAACCTCAGTTGAGGTCTGTGCCTTGCTGAGTTCCTCCTCAAGCGCCATGATACGCTGATAAAAACGCCAGACCCGGCGCTTTTGAAACCACACGTAACTGGACGGGACTATCCGCAAAAACGGTACTAAGAACAACAAAGGCAACAGCAATAACAGTACGCTGCCAAACTGCGCTGCGATCCAATATGGCAAGACGCCATGCAAAAAGTTTGGCCCAGAGTTTATGAGTTCTGTGGCAATTTTGTTCAGTGGTACAGGCGGTGAAGCCGTGTTCGGGTACTCGCGCGCACTTTGCAAAATATTAGGTTCGCTATGAATGTTCTTTGCTGCATTCACTAACCTATCGGTTACTGCAGGGTGCAGATCGGATGCGGCGATAAGTGAAGCTCGCAATGCTAAGATCTTGACGTCCTCTGGTGGTCTCGGAGGGTCAAGTGTGATTGATCCTGCCGGTACAGTTACCGAATTCGCTCCGGAAAGTTTCAATGCAAGGGCATCGACCAAAGCCATAGGGACGAAAATGATTTCTGGATCAAAGATCGCATCCATAAGGTAAGGTGCATCGAGTGGAGCGACAAACAACGCTGCATCCGCTTCGTTGGCATACAACGCCTCTATCGCGTCATTGCCCCCGAAATCGACGAGGTCTATGTCGACATTTTGCAACCCAGCGGCCTCAATTAGCGCTAAAGCGGCGGCGCGAGTACCGGACGCCTTGGTTCCTGCAGCTAAGCGAATGTCTCCCCATTCTCCTGCATTGGCCCCGACTGGACTCGACTTTCCGCGGAACACCACCATAGGTTCAAGAAAAATGGCGCCCAAAGACTGTAAGTTTTCGTCCTGAGGTATTTCCAGACCACCCTGAACAAATGCGGCATCCACTTCGCCAGAAACAAGTTTCTGAATGTTCTCAATGGACCCCTCGGTTTCAACTAAAACTACCTGAATGTCGTCACGTGCAAGTTCTGCTTTGTAGAGCTGTCCAACTTGCCAATATCCGCCGCCGCTAATGCCAGCAGCCAGCTTAATACTGTTGGGCGGTTTCAAGCCAAAGATCAGAAAAACAAGCAACCCGATAAACATAATCGGAAAGAGAATGAAAAGAGCTAAGCGCATTTATTCTCACATTCAGATGATCGGAACCGATAATTCGTTCTCATTTGATAGCAGTCTTTTTGCCAACGAGAAACCAATCACAGTGGGTAGCACTCAAAAGTTCGAGTTCCTCGGTTCAAGTATCCCTGAAGATTAAGTTGGTCGCGCAAAAAACCAAGAGCGCTTGAACAAGGTTGAGATCAAAAACTGGCCGTCTAGGCAACGGTTTATCCTATCGCAAACCAGAGTTTTAGTTTTGTCTTTTTTGTCGGCAATGTCCGCAACTCGGCCGTAGGTCCTGTTCAAACCGATGACCGGTTCCAGCCGCATTCTGGGCATTCGACAATGGCGCTCTGATGGCCGCGTCGACCCGGCGCGCCTCTGGGTTTGAAATCGGAACTCTGCTAAGTCGCTGAGAGAAGCGCATCGAAGGAGCACATCATGGAGATTCACCGCGCCGGGGACCGGCCCTCTCAATTTCCTGGCAATGAGTATTTCACCGGTACGGTTCGCTTTGATCCCGTTGTGACAGGGAATGATCCCTCGCCGGTCAAGATTCTTACGGTGACTTTTGAACCCGGCGCACGGACAGCTTGGCACACGCACCCTGCCGGTCAAACGCTGCATGTTTTGTCGGGCTTGGGCCTGGCTGGGTCTGAGGGGCAGCCAGTGCAGGTGTTGCGCCCTGGCGATACGGTGTGGTTCGCGCCAGGAGAGCGACATTGGCACGGCGCGTCGCCAGACTGTGCGATGACCCATCTGGCTGTGCAGACGTCTGTCGAGGGCAAGACTGCGGATTGGATGGAGCATGTCTCGGACGAGGATTACAGCACAGCCCGCGCAGAATGAAGCGTTTGAGCCCTACCGAGCAAGTCGCAGCATAGTAACCCTTTCTACGCCCATTCAAAAAGGGGTTAACGGATTTTTTCATCTCGTGACAGGCGCGGCCCTCGTTTCGTCCCTGAGGGGTCCGCACAGCGCGTTTTCACTCTTCTGGATTTCTGGCCCCCTCAGCCACCCATTTACCCTGCAAAATCCCATCGCTGCAGAACGTCTCTCGCCCGTGCCATTTTCTGCGCGTTGGCCACAACCTCATGCGCTCCGTCGCGCACCGCCTCATCGAACAGAAAAGGCTCCTCGTACCCACATGCATTGCAGGCAGCCTTCTCACCCGTAACCACCGCATCCAGCGATCCGCATTCCGGGCATCGTGCCTGGACGTCATCGTTGAACATATCGCGACCTCTCCTTCCTTTACCTATTGCCAGAACCGGGTCCCCCCGCCAGCATCGCTGATTGGCGCATCCGCTTGAACTCGTCTGGGGTGACGGTTCCGCTGCTGACATCGATACCTTTAGGGATCCGCGCTCTCTTGTGTCCGATCGCGCGAACGCTGCCTCTTGTGATCTCCAGACAGGTCGACAAGTAGCATGTCAGCCCGCTTGTGTTGATTTGGATGGCAGTCTGACCGTTCGCGTCAGTGACCAATGGAGCCTGCGTAGGCGGGCTGCACGCTGAAACCAGCAACGCAAACCCAAAATAGATCCATCCGTTCATACGAAATTCCCTTTTTCTCTAAAATAGGCTGGCAGCTGTTCAGTCAAATCTGTCGGGTATCAGCTTCGAGCGCATCGAAGACGCTCTCGAAATATCATCGCATGATCGCATCGAGTCCAAAGCGGACCAGCACCGAAACCCGTAATGTTCTCGCACGGACGAAAATCTCAAACGTCGGTCAATTTTACCATAGTAGCAGGCTTGCTTTTTGCGCCTCGAAACCTTTTGGCGTCGGAAAAAGCGAGCGCATCCTGGCAACAAGTTCGATCTCACCATCCAGCATCTTTCGGACAGTGTTCAACCAGTTATTGAAGGTTTCAGATTCCCAATGATCTTGGACCGCGGCTTCGTTTCTGAACACTTCGTAGAAATAGAAACGATTTGGGTTTGTCTCATCCACCATAATATGAAACTGGAAAACATCGGGTTCTTCACTGACAACATTTTGCGCTTGGAAGATGCTGGCGTCCAAAAATGGCTGCCGATACTCAGGTTTTACGTTGATCACGAAGAACCCACCAAACATTGCATCGTCCATATTTGTCTCCCTCATTGACCTAAAAGCGGCGAAGGTCGCAAAACACACCTGTCCTGCTGGATAGCGTTAACCTACAGCACTGCGATACCCACGAACCTAAGCGGGTATCCTTTCTTTATCTGCTTCACCCCATCCTAGCGCGCGTGCAAGTTCGTGTGACATTGTGGTAAGTGTATGGCCAATCTTTTCTCGCTTCGAAGGTGTAAACACCCGAAGAGACGCCGTAGCGCCGATTGAAAGCGTCGCACCAACACCTGTCTTGGTCAGCGTTGTTGCGACAGAACTGATCCCGTGCTCGAGCTCTTCAACACATACGGCATACCCTTTGGCTCGAATGACATCGAGTTCCGCGGCCAGATCCTTAGGGTCTGTAATCGTGCGATCTGTGTACCGCTTAAGCTGCCCATCCAATCGGTCTTGAGACAGCAGCTCAGGCGACACGGCGGCGATTGCCTTGGCGCAAGAGCAAGCGTGCATTGGTCGTTTGCCCATACCTGGATGAAGAAAAGACACGCCCGTCTGCGGTGTCTCCACATGAATAATCTCAACCCAATTGCCCCGTAGCCGAGACAAGAAAAACGCAGCGCCATAGTCATTAGCGGCGCCAGAGAGGACAGGCGCAATCACCTGCAAAAGAGCGGGATCAGAGTGATCGCTCAACGTGATACGCTTTAGCCTAATCCCAATCGCGAACTCACCGCGGGTTGGTGATTCAAGTAGGCCGGACAAAACAAGGTCTTGAACCAGCCTGTAGGCCGTCGGTTTAGGTATATCGGACTGGGCACAGATATCCGCTACGGACGCACGTCCTTTTTGACCCACGATTTCCAAAATCAGCGCTAATCGTTCGAGATGCATTTTTCTCACTTTATGATAACTAAGTTTTCGATATACGATACAATTTAGGGAATCAAGGGAGGAGCATACGATGGATGGACAATGCTGTGGACCGGGCTTCAAGAGTCCGCAAGAAGCCATCAAAGCCCCCCGAGAAAAGCTACTCTACACGATCGCCATCTACACCGGGACAGGGATTCAGAAACCTGATTACCTTGCTACAGTGGATGTCGACCCTAACAGCTCGACCTATTCTCAGGTAATCCATAGGCTGGAAATGCCGGGGATTGGGGACGAGCTTCACCACATGGGGTGGAACGCCTGTTCGTCCTGTCACGACGACGGCTCGATGTCCCGCAAATACCTGATCCTGCCGGGCGTACGCTCTAACAACCTTCATATCGTTGATACAGCCACTGACCCGCGTGCGCCGCGGTTGCATAAGGTCATCGACGGGGCGGAAATCAAGGCCAAGACAGATTTATCGGGCCCGCATACGGTGCATTGTTTGGGCTCGGAAATCATCATTTCCTTCCTTGGAAATGCCAAGGGTGAAGCTCCTGGAGGCTATCTGCATCTCGATAAAGAGTTCAACATCGTCGGTCGCTGGGAAACCTCGATGGGCGAGATCAAATTCGGCTATGACTTCTGGTACCAACCACGCCACAACGTGATGGTCAGTTCCGAATGGGCTGCGCCCAATACCTTCATGCCGGGCTTCGATCTGGAAGAAGTGGGCCATCTGAAATATGGGCGCGAGCTGCATTTTTGGGATTTCGAAAGGCGCGAACCGGTCGAAAGCTTCTATCTGGGTGAAGACGGGCTGTTGCCACTGGAAGTCAAGTTCCACCATGACCCCGACAGCACGCATGGGTTCTGTGGCGCAGCTCTTTCGACCAATGTGATCCATTGGTGGCAAGACGATGCAAAAAAGTGGCAGTGGGAAAAGATCATCGACGTGGAAAACGAGATGCACCCCGAATGGCCGATCCCGTTGCCGGGGGTTATGTCGGCGATCCTGATTTCGATGGACGACAAATACTTGTACCTGAACAATTGGCTGCATGGAGATATGCGCCAGTATGACATCACCGACCCGCATAATCCCAAGCTGACCGGCCAAGTGTTTATGGGGGGCCTTTTGGGTAAAGCTCCGATCGTTAACGGGGTCGAGGTCGCGGGTGGTCCGCAAATGTTCCAGCTCTCTCTCGACGGGCGAAGGCTTTATGTCACGACCTCGCTGTTCTCGACTTGGGATAACCAGTTCTATCCCGAGATCCGCGAAAAGGGCGGGGTTATGGTGATGATCGATTGCGACCCTGAAAACGGTGGTATGAAGATCAACGAGGATTTCATTGTGGACTTTGGCAAAGAACCGAATGGTCCATCGCGCTGTCACGAGAGCCGGTATCCGGGCGGTGATTGCACAAGCGACATCTGGCTATGACTATGTATACCGTGACGATCGCGAACAGAGATGGCGCGCAATACTGTGTGGATGCGCGGCGCCCACTTCTGGAAACGCTGAGAGAACAGGGCGTCGACTTGCCTTTTGGGTGCAAGTATGGCGGCTGCATTACCTGCGCGGCAAAACTAAAGACTGGCGCGATCGATCAACGCCGACAGGTTGCGCTGAATAATCGGCAAATCGCGAACGGCTATGTGATCCTTTGCGTGGCACGTCCGACATCCGACATCACGCTTGAGATCGGGGTCGAGAGCCATGGCAAGCTGTACCGCAATCCGTTTCTCGACCCTCTCAAACCCCACGAACTCAAGGCTGACATTGCGACGCCGAAGGAAGGTTAACCGATGCCCGAAGCAGATATCGACCACATCTACGATTACGACCCCAATTACCTCGCCGACATCCTGCAGTCGGTTAAAACCATTGCAATGGTGGGGGCTAGCGCGGACAAAACGAAATTCAGCTATGGCGTTCTGCGACAGCTGAGTGAAATCGGCTATGATATTCTACCGGTGAATCCTAACCCGAATGTTTCGGAAATTAGAGGGCTCAAAGTCTACCACTCATTGGAAGAGATCGACAAACATGTTGATATGGTAGACGTTTTCCGCCCGAAGGAAGAGTTATATGCCTTTGCCGAGAAGGCTATCGCAATCGGGGCAAAAGTTCTTTGGGGTCAAATCGGTGTGTATGACGACAAAGCAGCGCAACTCGCAGAAGCGGCGGGCCTTAAAGTCGTGATGAACCGATGCCCCAAGATTGAACTCTTCCGCCCATTTTGGAAGCCGCGCTTGGACCTAAAGATATGATGGAAATTCGATTGGTAGCGGCCTCCTCAGCATCCAATGAGGGTGCCAATTGAGATATTGTGCTTACGGAAGAGAAGACAAGTAATCCTGTCACTCTACACAACCGCCTAGTCTAAAACCAAAAATGTCCGATTTGTTTGGAGAACCAAAGGCCGCTTTGTCCGCAATCTGTGAATTCGTCCAACCACAGATTTTGCGGGCGCAGCGAATGACCGGAATGCGGGCTGCAAATGCAGAATATCGGTACCGTGTCGAGTGACCGGTATGGGCCGCTGTCACTTTTGCGGTTTGACAGAATTTAACAATCGCCAATGGTGGCGGGTCATCCTCCCCGCCGCTTTCCTTTCCTAGGTCAGCGGGATTTGGACAAGCCAAACACCCCTGGCCGTCAGGGTGAGGGCGCAGCCCTCGCCCTCGGGCAACCCTATTAGACAGGGCCGTGTCCTCGGCTGCGCCTCCGGTCCGCACCACCCCTGTGAATAGCATTGCCTCGCCCCCTCCCGCGTTCGCCACGTGGCAGATCAGCAGGAACAGGCAGCTTCGCTGTCTGATCTGCAAATCAGCCCTGATTTTCAAAAAAGGGAAGCCAGGTCAAACAAAGTCATTGCGGGAGTATTAAAATGGGGATTCTGGATCAGTTTAGACGCAAAGGCCAAATTCAACTTATGGCCAACATCGGGGGGTGCCTTCCGGTGTCGAACGTTCACCCGTTTCTGGTCCAACTGTGACGGTTGGGTCAGGTTCGTGTGACGTTCAACAGTAAATGTAGAACGTCACTGATCTTTGACTCAATCGGCCACCGAAACCTCAACAAATGCTCAAATCGCGTCATTCAATTCTGATCCAAACGTCAAGCATTACTGACCCAGCACCAATATGCGTGCGTACCATTTCCAGAGAGCCGCGAAATGCCACCGTCAAATGTGAGACGTGCCACTACAAGCGACGCAGCCGGATCGAGGTCATGTTTGGCACACTGACGGGTTGCCAACGTGCGGTTACCCGTAGTGGAAGATAAACAAAGATAATCCTCACCACCATCGCTCTCGCCACTAGTATTGCAGTTTGGGCATGAAACAAGTACGGGCCATAATCCCAAGTCTAGCGCGCTTACGTTCTAAATAAGTGATATGCTAGACTCAAATCGAACAGCTTTGCCAAATCGCTATGTACGTCGTCAGGCTCCCGGGCCGGACGTGACAAATTCAGTTCGTTGGGTGGGATCAGGCTGGCAAGTCCGCCTGCGATCGCTGTTGCTGCGGACGTTCCCGCGAAACGACAAAACAGAGAGGCTATCTCGTAGTGCTCTCCTTCTGGCAAAGGTACGTATGCGTAGGGGGCAGGATTGTACCCGAAGCGGCCAGGAAGATCGGTGGCAATGATGTCCCGAGGAGGATACCTATCAGTTGCCTTCGGGCTGCCAAGTTCTTTGTCGATAGCCTCCCAAGGATCAATCTTTTGTTCGGTGTCATCAAAGCGGGGTAACTCAGTGCTTAGCGTGCGGATCATCCACTGAGACATTGACTGGCCACTAGAGGTATTCTTCAGGCCAATAGCGGTTTCGAAGTCAGGAGAATAGCTCAGGTCGTTAACAAAGACCTCAGAGTCGTCGTAGTATCTTTCGCAGGCCCCAACCGCCCATGGTCCTTGCTCCTCAGAGCTCAATGATGCTGGGTATACCAAATTTTCCAGATCTTCGTTCCCAGCTGCACAAAACACCAGACTCTCTTGACATAGGCCTAGCAAGGCCTGCTCAAGCGCTTCCCAGTTAGTTCCTCGCCAGTCTTCGGGCCTTTCCCACGAGTCGGCAATAACGACAACCGTAGGAGAGACCGCTCGCGCGTAATTAATTGCATTCAGCAGCATTTCGGGGCGTGGTGACGCTGACACTGAGATAGGTACTATCTCACAGAACGGGTTCATCCCCGCGTAGGGTAGGTCAACACATTGGCGGACAACCGACTTGTCGTAGGTGCCATCCTCGCGACCATGAAAAAAGGCTGGTTCGCGCAGATTGATCGTTGTCGGTCTTGCACCTATCAGCCCAGCCACGGCGGTACCATGCGCTCCAAATACCTGCAATTGGCTCATCTCGAGCAATTCGTTGTTGTGCTGATTGGCGTCAATCCACTCTCGCTCGCTGGCGATTGCTGCCGACAAGTCAGGATCTATTGTATTAGCTGCAAGTTCAATATGCTCTCTCTCAACGTCGTTATGTGGCACAACTCTTGTGTCGAGGACGGCGAACGCTCCTAAGTCGAACCTGCTAAAGTCCCGCATTAGTGACTTATTGATTGCATCTTTGAGGTTTGGGTGATTGTAGTCGACCGGCGTATCAATAATTACGACGCGCATGGGTGGGTGCTCGCCATCGCCTGCATAAGCTCGGGCTTCTTCCCAAGCGGTGCTGACATAGTTTTCGAGGTCGTCTACCACGTCCAATTCTTTTAGATGCCAAAGCCCATGAAATGCAGGGCGGAAGCCGGTGCCAGACGGGTGGCAGTAGTAGTCAGAATGTTCGTCAACATACCGCAGTTCATCGTCGGCAGTGTATATAGGTTTCGGATTTCTCAGATCGCTATTCATACAAAATAGTCCTCCCCCAACCATTCCGTGCGTACTGCGCGGATTTGGTCTTCAAGAATGATTTCAAACATTGGGGCGCAGAGACGCGCAAGTAATTGACCAGCTTTTGTATCCGATGGAACGTGAAGTCCTGCGTACTCTCGGTTCTTCGCAACTTCTCTTGCGGCGCTAAAAAGTGCTTCACCTCCTGGATGCTCTGGCACAGAGCGTGTGAATACCTCGGCAATCAAAAAAGACTGAAAAGCATGGTTGGATGGATAGGATGAAAAAGCGGGAACCGGAATGAAAGGTTCCAGCGAAGGATTAAGCACATGCGGTCGAGGGGCATTGAAGCGTTCTTTGTATAATAGGCCAATCAAGCTTCCGAGCCAGAGAATGGTTTGGAACATTACTGCGGTTTGGCCACCTGGTGTGGTCACATCTGCACCAAGTGGCAACATGAATGCTGTTAAGTCATTACCAGCTTCAATGGGTATGCGCTCCCGCCTAAACGCTTGATCGGGCTCGCGAAGCTTGTTCTGCAACCTAGCAAGTTCAACCGCTTCATCGAGCCTTTTCTGAACCGCGGGAGGCGGTGGGAATACATCAGGAGGGAAGCGGTCCCACTCGAAAGCTTCTTGTAGTTCGAACAGGCGAGTAAGTTCACGCCAAGGTATTTCAATCGTGGGCCAATCGAGACCACCAGCGCCCGAGCCAAATGAGCCTGAAGCGTATGCTGACTTGTGTAGACTCTTGTGCAGGCTCTTGTGAAGGGACTTGTGCAGAGATTTATGCAGCGACTTATGTAAAAGCCCACCGCCTACACTGGTTGTGTTCTGCCGGTTTATTGGGGGCGGTTCTGATGGATCGCCCGGGCGAGCTCGCAGGTCGAGCCGATCATTGTCGACCAGAAGCCAGCCGTTCTTCAAGATTTCCCAGACATCGGTCGTGCAATCAATTGGTTCAGGCGGTTCACATTCGTCAATCATGGTATCCTCGTACTTCTTCAAACAATTCCGTTTCGTTGAAAACTTGCGACGAGTGCCTGGCTGAGATTGCGCGGGGTTCGGCGGGCCATAATTTCCGTCCAACCGCCAAAGTCATAGTCAGGTCGCAGTCTAAGGATACGTGCGTGCATTAGCAGCGCATCCTTCTGGTTCTCAATCAGCGCGAAACCGGCCATCGCATAGCGCAGGGCGCCAACAAATCTAGGCTTTCGCATCAACGCTTGGTTGGCGAACATGAGTGACGTAACGTAGTCACCACGTGCCATGGCCAGCATTGACCCAGTGACATCGTAGGTATAGCGCCAAGGGCTGCCAGCGCCAACCTTTTGACAGCGTTGAAACGCTTCTTCTGCCCCTGCGAGATCCCCTCGCATCATGCGCACTACGGCCAGATGATCGAGATTAAGCGCAAGGTTGGGCGCTCGAGAATAGGAGCTTTCGAGAAACTGCTCTGCCAAATCATTTTCGCCAAGCAGCATATGCGCGGAATATCCTGCAAGGCTTTGCCAAAGAGGTAGCATCGGGTTGGAATTTGGGACCTCGGCTACAAGTTCACATAAGGTTTCGGGCGCGATATCGGGTGCCATTTCAACACCTTCATTTTCCTTGAAAACCTGAGCAAAAAGTCTGAGGCATTCGAACACCCTGGGTGACCCTGCTTCGATCATCCGTTCAATTTGCGCTTCAGTTCTACGAATAAGTTCTTCGTTCAATGAAAACAGAGCGGTGATTGCAACCCAAGGAAATAAGTCGGGGGCGTCGGACGAAACCTTACAGGATGCGAGGTTTTCTAGCAGTGTATCTGCTGCAAAAGCCGCTTCATATTCCGAGGTGTCGTGAGAAGCCTCAAAAGGTTCCGATATCCAATCGATCCGTCGCGAACCAGCCTCTTGTAGCCGCAGCGTAACCCGCAAACGCTCGCCGCACCGTTCTGCTAGCGGCTGTAGTAGATGCGTTGGGCCTGTCCCACTTTCGATCGGCAAGGGCAATGAATCAACATCAAAACCGCGTAAATCGTGAATATCCAACTCGGTAACTTGCGATACGGATCGTGCTATTGAGTCGAGCACTGAATTCGTGCGAACTAGATCAGCATGTCTCAGACCGGCATGCATAATTGGCATAAATCCAAGAGCCACGGGGCGCAGTGGTGTTGAAAATGCGCCAGTCAATACGCTACCCATGGCGGGGTCTGGCTCTTCGCAAAAAACAGGGCCAAAGCGCTTCTCTCGCAGCCAATCCTCGAACCCTTCGCAATCTTGGAGTTGAAGATCGATACCTTCCAAATACTCGGCGCTGGGTACTTTTTCACACTCCACCGATATTCGGCCTGGCGCTAACGATACAACGCTGCGGTCAGTTTTAATGATGTTTTCGCCGAGGGCTGCGAGATCTTTCTTCAAGAGGTAAATGACCGTTCGCAAGCTGGCGGCGGACCTTGCTCTGGCCGCGGACCCCCAGAACATATCTTGAAGACTCCGACGTGATTTGGATCGGCCCGGCGTATCCAAGAGAACAGCAAGTATGGCCTGTCGCAGTGGGCTGCTTGGGGTAATGTCAATGCCTTGAGACGACTTCAACCGAAATGGGCCGTAGACATTCGCTATAGCGTCTATCACGACATCTTGCTTTTCGGTCTTCGAGGTTTCTAAGTCCCGGTCCAAGTTCACCCCTGTATACTTGCTGCAACAGGCCCCCTTTGAATGAATTGAGTAAGAAACTTTTTATTTTCAAAGTGATGACGATCCAATGACGGTCGCCATCCATAACTCTCCACACGCAACAACAAAGCGTACAACCATTGGAGAGTATCATGGAAAACATGTTTACACACAAACATAAGTCTAAGGTGTCCTTGGCAGCAGGCCTTAAATCTATCACTGCAATAGTAGTCCTGATGGCCGTGCCAATCAACTCAAACGCGCAAACGTCTGGCTCATGTCAGCCGTCATACTCTATGGCTTGCCAAAATCTGCGAAGCTCAGATATCAGCGGCAGCTATAATCGAATTCAGACGCAAAACGCAGAACGGCAGTACCAAGAGTACCTCCGCCGAAACGATTTCCAAAATGGAGTCGGACAAGGCGACGGCCCAACCGGTAACATCACTGGCGGTATCACCAATGACGGCCAAGGCGCTTGGGTCGGTCACCAATGGCAATGGTCAACGCAATAAGCCTTGCAAACAGTCTGGGAGAATCAAAAATGAACACGCATTTCATTTTCACGACCTTGTCTGCTTCGGCCGCGAGTTTGTGTGTGCTGATGTCTGCACAAGTACATGCGCAGGATGATGCAGATCCGGCAGAGCTCGACGAGATAGAACTGAACACGCAGGTCTACAATGTCGAGTCACTTCGCCTACCGCCTACCGACGGTGTCATTAGGATTTCTGGAGACCGAGTGTGGGATTCATTCTTTCTTTCTGCAGAACGTATCGAGTTTCAGCCTGGCGCGACTCTAACGTTTTCTTCAGACGCAATAGCCCAGAGGGGCAATCTCTACATTATGGCAAATGAGATTGTTTCTTTGGACCAGAACGATCCAGGGAAGATCACTTGGTCTGCTGATCCTCTAGCTGTTCCACCTGATCGTGGAAGCGCGCCAGGCGCCGGAGGTTACCCCGGTGACGAACGCGCTGGAAACGATGGAGCGCCGGGGGGTGAGGGAAACCAAGGTTACGCCGGCTCGGCCGGTCCTTCTTTGACCTTGGTCGTGGGCGATCCAACCAGTCCTGTGATCATCGAGCTTGCAGGGCAGACCGGTGGCAAGGGCGGCCGTGGAGAAACTGGAGGCCGCGGAGGCGTTGGCGGAAATGGGCGACAAGGTTCTCAATCGGTCTTCGATTGCAAGCGCGGCGCTGGTGATGGCGGTCGAGGCGGCAACGGCGGCGCAGGCGGCATCGGGGGCATGGGCGGCGCAGGTGGAGATGGAGGAAGCTTCACACTGGTAACGGCCCAGGAACATCTAGCGCTTGCCTCAACGCTGTACCGGGTGCGCCTGTCGCCGGGTGCTGGCGGTAAAGCTGGTGCACCAGGTGATCCGGGCCCTGGCGGCGACGGGGGGCAGGGTGGCAAGGAGAATCTGCCCCATTGCCGAGGCAACGGGGCCAATGGTCAACCAGGGCAACCGGGGAGCAATGGGAGCCAAGGTGCTATCGGAACTACTGGACAGCCAGGCGACTACATCATTGGTGGGCTTTCGGCTGAAGACCTTAAGCAGGTTCTTCAAGACGAATGACTGCCGCGCATAAAGGTTCTCACGAGACCGAGATTGGAAGGTGAAAGTCTCAGCATCCGGCGAGGTACGCCGGATGCTGAGACTTTCAGCTGCTAGTGGCAACTCCAGTCTGGGTCGCATCGGGTTCATAATAACGGCTGACAAGCCGCTACTGTGAACGTCCGTCTCGATTGTCCCATTCCATGCTCCTTTCGTGGACAGGGCTAATTTACCCCGGTGTCCGGAAACAGGGGCGAAGTTCACACTCACTACATCTGCTGCGGCGCAGCAAAGTAACTGTGCCGCACTTTCACGCAGATGCTGCGTCAGCAAAGGCCGAAAAGTGAATGACGGCAAAGTCCGGAGGCTGTGTGAAAACTCGGGCGCACAAACTCTCTCGTCGCGCTCGTTTTCAGCGCCTGTGGAATGGTCTCTCAGAAGCGCGAGAGAATGCACATAAAGGAAGTTTTCGGCATCTTTCGCCGACCGGTCAGAGTTTTCACACAACCACTCTGCATCGCAGTCTTCGCCGAACCAAATTTCGAATGGCAGATTTTCGCAACCACTAGATGAATGAAATCGTCGTAAGAACCGGAAACGTCACTGAATCGGGTGTTATGTGAAGCGATCTCTGGTTGAGTGTCGGCCGATCTGCGAATCTCTCGCACAATCACTCCAATCTGCCTGGCAACAGACATTGATCCCGTATGCAGAGAACGTCAGCGATGAACCCAAATTTACACAATGCTGCACATCGAGCGATTGAGCGGTTTAGGTCAAATCTTTGGGGCACACTTGAATTTATCCCTAACTAGGGATATATGCGCGGCATGAGACACGAAAATCAAACCCGAGAGAACCAAGCCCTGGTGCTCGCCCTGCTTCGCAGCCAACAATTGTTCATGCGCGCGATGGTTCCAGCGTTTCGTTCGGCGGGGCTTACCGCGCCGCAATGGGACGCACTTGAAACGCTAAGCAACAAGGGTCCGTTGTCGATCAATGATTTGATGCGACTGACCCTATCTACCTCTGGCAATCTGGATGTGGTCGTCAAAAACCTGATCCAGGCCGGATTGGTGGAAAAGAGCGTCGATGAAACTGACAGGCGCGCACGCGTTCTGCGCCTGACCGCAGCGGGGCATCAAAAAGTGGCCGAATTCCTGCCAATCCACAATCAAGCTCTGGACCAGATATTCGGAGATCTCAGCGCGCAGGATAAGCGCCAGACGGTTAAGACACTCAACCAGCTCCGAAAAAAGCTGCCTCAACCTTAGAAAGACCTGTCATGACAAACAAAACCTTCCTGACCGCGCATGGCGTGATCTACATGTTTTTCGCACTCGCGCTGTTCTTTGCCCCGGCCATCCTCTGGCCGAACTACGGCCTGCAGTTGAACGACCAATATGCGATGTTCCTGTCACAGCATAATTCGATCTTTCTGGGTGGCATCGGGATCATCAGTTTTTTGTTTCGGAATGCTGAACATGGCAGCGACGCCGCTCTGGCCATTCTTACCGGACTGATGTGGACCAATCTGCTTGGTGTCGTCATCACGTTTTATGCCTGCCTGACAGGGATTTTCACCGGGTTTGGTTGGTCCGACCCCATCTTCTTCGCCTTACTTGCGGTCCTGAGCTTCATCCAGCTTGGGAAGAACCGCTGAACCTCTACAACCTCGCAAAGGAACCTGAAAATGAGCACGCTGAAAATCTGGGACCTGCATATGACCTACGATGGTCCAATAACCGAAGAATTTCTCGCCGGAACCGAGCAACTAGCTGAGAGTATTGCGGAGGAGCCGGGAGTAATCTGGAAAATCTGGACTGTCGAAGATGGAACCAATCACTATGGGTCCACATACCTGTTTCGGAACCGCGAATATCTTGAAAGCTACAAGAGTATGCACCTGAAGCGACTTGAAGCGATTGGGATCACGGTGACCGCCGACCATGTGTTCGATATCATGGAGGATGTCAGCCGCATCAACAATGCACCGCTTGAAAGCTGACTTAAAAGAACCGGACATTGGCATGGTAAGAGTTGATGTCCGGTTTGTTGCGCAAACCGGACGCCTCGCACGGCTGAATGGCATCTTAAGCCTTGGCAAATTCCTTAACGATGTGCCTCAGCAAGCTATTACCCTCGGCCATGAGGTCGAGGCGATCTTCGTTCTTTTTCATCACAGTTGCCCACGCTATTTGATCGTGTATGAATTCATCAATGACCGC
>NZ_JBXWMJ010000027.1:0-18230 GCF_059609805.1 Ruegeria sp. YTSC004 | reverse complement strand
TAATCAAACCAACCAGATGAGCCACATCCTCTCTTAGATCAGAGCGCCATCTGTCCCAAAATCCCTGACGACGGACACTTTGCCAGAACTGTTCCGTTTGAGGATTACGACAGTGCGGAAGCTTCCCTGAAGGTTTACGCGATGGCGCAAGAGGATGCGTTGAAGACCTATCTCTCACTTAATGCGCCCGCTGATTTCATCCAGTTGATGCATGACCGCACCAAAACGGCTTGGGACGATGGCTACTGCGACAGACAGCTGACCTCGCTGGTCCAGCATATGACAGATGCCTGATGCAATAATGCTCCGGCCAATTGCTGCCATTGCCCGAGGATTAGCGATGCTGCAGTGCGGACCGTCAGAAGGAGACATTCGCTGCAAGCGCAAAGCAGGAAGGCCAAACGAAGTCTGGACCGCGAACAACCTGACATTGGGCCCACGGCGACCCACGCACGAAGTCAGCCCGAACCGGACATTCGGTTTTTTGGCCACATCAACGTAGCGTTTCACAAAATGCTGTTTCACGAAACACCTAGGGTTGAACCGTTGAGCTGGACTTTATCGATACGATAAATTGTCAGACGGTAGTTAAGTACTTTCGAAACGGTCAGCATATGCCTTCTTGAGCATAGGGCTGCGTCGAGCAAAGAGAGAATAGAGTATGTTTTCCCCGGCGAGGTGCCAGAATTCGAGACCTGTAGCGTCAACGTGTGGGCCGATGAATTGGAAACTCTGATCCTTGCACAGCTGATGCCCTATTGGGCTTGCGGCGATGGCGGCTAGATCTTTTAGATAGACTTCCCTTATCACGAGATCTTCGAGTACTTTCACAAACCCATTTAGCAGATGAAGCGCAGAATTTTGATGCCCCTGCGCGATGTAGACGCCGGCGCAATAGCCGAAATAGTCGCCAGGAAGAACCGGGCGTCGAAGGGATTCCAGACTAAATTCAGCTTCAACCAGCCGGCACTCGCAGAACTTGGTTTCCAAGTCTTCATCCAGGAAAATAAGCGAGATATGAGCTGCCAACTCATCTCCAATCATGACATATACGCCGGACATCGCCCCATCCTTTAAGATCTCCGCCCAGATGGGGTCGCAGGCGGAAAACCCGTCGGGAAACTCATGAGCACTTTCGAGTTCCAAGGCCTGAACGGCGGCATCGGCAAACTCGATAGATCCGTATTCCAGCGCCACTTCATGTTCGCGAAGAACCCGGTAGGACGCATGCGTTCCACTCGAACGGCTTTCCCAATCCTCGCGGCAAGCCACAACTTCATCCCGCGTCCATCCGAGTTTTTCTACTAAAAGGTGCTCCAGGTCACCTCGGATGTACGACAGTGATCGCTCATATTTGCTGACCGCATCTACACTTAATCCCAGCAAAGCAGCCAATTGTTCCTGTGACATGCGGCCGTCGATACCGTTGCGAGCTCGATGGCTTCGAAGCTTGTCGGCGAAGATGGACGAAGGGGCGGTCATGTTGTCTCCGAAATGGTCGTGCCGCTGCTTATCAATTTGCCTGAAATTGGGTGATTGCCCAAGCGACTTATGGATGACTTACGGGTTCAGGCGGATCACGTCCGTGGCCGAGTTTCCTGAGACGAGCCAAGCTTGACACATACACAAAAGGAACCTGCAATGGCACGTCGCATATGTCAGTCACCCGGTACGCTCGACGCAATTTTTTTTGGGTTTGCATCCGCCTCTGAAACCCGGAGTCGTCGGAGACGTGACATCCGCTGTTCAAAGCGAATGAAACGCGATTGGCCTGTTTCCCCGATGCGTCGCCACCGGTTTATGAGAGATCTTGACTACTAGATCAAAGGCACAAAATGTGAATTCGCTGTACAAGTCAGATTGCTGAGAACGACCGCCCAAAGCGAGCCTTTCAACTTTTATTTCAAAGTGCATATTTATGTCTTTGGTATCACTTCACGGGCATTTCGGAGGCCCGGCGAACCGCGAGAACCGAAGCAGCATAATCCCCCAATGAAATCCCTCTGAATGCAAAAGCGGCCGGTTTGTTGCGCAGGCGAATGTCGACTTTACCGGTGACCAATTCCGCCAAATCGCCAGCAATTTTCTTATATGGCAACATCGGCTTGTCGCTTTCCAATTCCTGTAGCCGGTCGTCGACAATTACCATTTCGAAAGCAGCCATACCTGCTGGAATCCACGGAATGCAGACATCCGTTATCGCCGCAAAGGCAGTCGGTTTCAGCCATCGGCCGTCCAAAAAGGGTTCGATTGAGTAGTCCAAAGTTACCGATGTCACTATCAGATCTGCATCATTCAGGGCGCCTTTTGCACTGGTGCATGATTCAGCGTCCAGTCCCAGGCTTCGTGCATAACGACAAAGCTTGTCGGCATTCTCCTTACCTCGCCCGAACACGCGGATTCGTTTCAAGGGAAATAGATCTGAAAACGCAGCAAGATGGGCGTGCGCTTGCACACCCGCGCCCACAAAAGCCACGGTCTCGGCATGAGGGTCAGCAAGCCTACGCGCCGCCACCACTGACAGAGCCGCTGTTCTGACTGCTGTAATCCAATTCGCTCCCAAGACCGCGCGAAGTAGTCCGGTTTGCGCATCCATAACCATGATTGCACCGTTAATCGCGGGAAGACCACTTGCCGGATTTTCCGGACACACTGTGACCTGCTTGGTCACGATGAAACCATCATCTCCCATTGCTAAGGTAGACATTGCGTAGCGCCCGTCGCCGGGCAAGATGACTGTTTTCGGAGAAGCGCGAAGCTTTCCTTCTACTTTGGCTACTAGGGCGGATTCGATGGCATCGGCAACTTCAGAAGTTTGGATGCCCAAACCCCCGAGATCCTTGTCAGACAGATAAATTAGCGCGTTCTCAGAGGTCACGACGTTCCTCACATCAGCAAATTGGCTTTCTGACAAAGTACATTATTTTCCGCTGTTCTCGCCATCGGTTTACCTTTGCAGAAGCAATTAAGCGGTTACTTTCAATCGCCCGACCCAAGGCGCAGAAACGAAATTCGTCTTCATTTTTTCTCACATATGAACTCAGCCGAACGTCTGAGTTCCTCCGCTCACCTGCTTCCTGCCAACTCGTTCTAAACGTCCGGAATGCGCGGATCGCGACGTGCCGCACTTGCAAAAGATCGAAGTGTGATTACGGCAGCTCAGGGTTCCAAAGCCGTCATCAGAGATAGCGCTGCAAAGCCCCTGGCCACCATTTTGATGACCTCAAGCACGGCCCAAAGCCGACGGTCGTCGATGCCTCCATCACTGCATTGCATCGTTCCTAGAAGTGGACGTAGGCGCAAGTGCAGCATCTTCCATGATCGGGTGGTAGCTCTGCGGACAACAAAGCTGTTTCGCCAATCAAAAAGAGGCGCACACAAAGGCCTTCCGATCCGCCATCGCCCCAACAGAAATATCCATCTGTTGGAGATTCAACAAGGCCGTAGAACGGTTGCACTGAATACGTTTATCGCACACCCTTTTTCTCTATACAAAAGGGACGCTGTTGATGGTGAAATCCAATAGATTAACTCTTGATCCGGACGGACGATTGGGAGGCCAGCCGCGCGCTCGCCCACAGGATGGTCGATGAGGCCATCGAGCATCTGAAACAGGTGCGAGAGCGTCCTGTTTGGAGACCCATGACCGACGATGTCCATACCACGTTCCAGTCTGGTTTGCCGGAACATCCCTCGTCTCTGGAGCAGGTCTACGATGAATATCGGGCGACCGTGCGCGCATATCCCATGGGCAATATCCATCCACGTTTCTGGGGTGGTATATGGGTGCCAGCAACTTCACCGGCGCTTTGGGTGATTTTCTTGCGGCCGTAGAGGGCAGCAATCTTGGGGGTGGCAACACAGGAGCGGCGCAGGTCGAACAGCAAGTTGTCGATTGGCTAAAGGAAATTGCGGGGTTTCCCAAGTGTGCGAGCGGCACTCTAACCTGCAGCGGTTCAATGGCAAATCTTGTGGCGCATACCGTGATCCGCAATTTCACCGCCGGATATGACGTTCGCCAGGATGGTATTGCCGCGCTGGATAAGCCAATTAGGTTTTACGCCTCCGATCAAGCCCATAGTTGCCACCAGAAGGCGTTGGAGACGCTGGGCCTCGGCGCCAAGGCGCTGGTAGAGATCGCGAGCGATGACTACCAAAGAATACGGCTCGATGCGCTGGAAGAGGCAATCAAGCAAGATCGCGCGAACGGGATGCAACCTGTTTGCGCGATTGGAACGGCTAGAACGACAAACACCGGTGCGATTGACGATCTGACCGCGATCGCCACGCTGTGTGAGCGTGAGGACCTGTGGTTCCACGTTGATGGGTGCATCGGCGGTATATTGCGTCTTGCCCCCGACCACGCCCATCTGGTCGCCGGGATCGAACGCGCCGGCTCCGTTTCCATTGATCCCCACAAATGGCTGCACACTCCCTTTGACGCTGGCGCTGTATTGATCAAGGACCCCGATGCGCATTTCAGAACATTCGAGATGCACGGCCCCTACCTGCAACTCCAGGAGCGCGGAATGATTGCCGGGAAGTTCCTCGCTGACTACGGTCTGGATCTTAGCCGCAGCTTTCGCGCGTTGAAAATCTGGATGGCTTTCAAGGAACAGGGTACGACGAAGTTCGGGCGGCTCATTGCGCAAGACATAGGCTTTGGGCGCTACATGGCCGCGCAAGTAGAGGCGCATCCGCTTCTGGAACTTGTCGCTCCTGTCGAGCTCAACATTGTGTGTTTCCGGCATCTAGCGGCAGACGAAAACGCAGCCAAAGCACTTAACACCAAAATCATGCTTCGGATTCAGGAGCGCGGGCTCGCTATGCCTTCGGATACAACGGTGAAAGGCAAACATGGGCTTCGCTGTGCGTTCAACAACCACCGCACCCAACGCGAGGACATAGATCGGTTCCTCCGCGATGTGCTTCAGATCGCGCGAAGAAATCCTATCGGAACAGCCCGCCTAACGCGCTCATTGATAACTGTTAAGGCGTTTATAAACGTCGTTTTTTGGCCCAGACCTACCGGCCCAAACCGGACATTGAGCTTGAACCATGATTAACTAATCAGCTTCTTGAAAGCGGCCGTTCCGACATTTGCAACATTTCCTTTGCTTCGATGGCCGAGATGGGAACATGCCTGCCGTCCTTTTAAGCGAGCAGTACACTTCGCAGTGCATCTTCCCAGAGAGTTCACAGGGGCTTGCGTGTCCAGCACATGCTGCCTTTCGCCAACAGAAGTCTGGGTTTAAGCAATGACGCTCGGTGGAGCGCTTCAGAGATCGAACGTCCTGACGTTTTCGAGTCGCATATGGAGTGCCAGAACAGTAAGGCCTACAAGTCTATCCAGCGCCTTGGCACTACACTGTTGATTCATCGCGCTGACCAGCCGGATGATCCGAGCTAAGTGGGCCGTGCTCGCGCGTGCATGAATGCAAAGGGCATCATCGGTAAAGAATTCCAGTGACTTCTATAACATGCTCTCTAAACTCCGGACAGTTGTTAGTCAGAATTGACGTGGGAGTTTGGGCGCAGTTGGGCGACAAAAAGGCATCAGGGACCTCGATAAGTCCCGCGCCATCATCTGCGCCAAGTTCGGAGTTAAGCGCAGCTGATCAACAGGCGCGGTTTGAAGCCACCGCTCAGGTGATGCAGGCGATCTCTGTGACCAAGGACGACGTTCAGCCGGTTTGCGATCTGATTGTTGAGCTTGCCAAAGACCTTTGCGACGCTGTTTTTGCTGGTCTGGTTCTTGGACAGGAAGGCGACACACTTCAGCGGCTCGTGGCCAGTGTTAACCTGCACCCTGACATTCAGCAGCTCTGGCGCGACGGAAAATACACGATGGAGCCGGGCAATTCTCTGGTGACTGAAACAATCCTCAGCGGCGAGACCAAACGTGTTGTGGATATGGGAGACACTGAATTCCACAAGTCCGGCGATGAGCGGTTCAAGCTGATTGTCGACAAGCATGGGTGCCGCAGCAATCTGTTTGTTCCTCTAAAGGTGGATGGCGGTGCAATCGGATGCTTGATGTTGGCGCGAGACGAGGTCCGGCCCTATACCGACGATCAGGTCAAGCTCGTCGAAACCTTTGCCGCCCAAGCGGTAATCGCCATTGAGAATGTTCGCCAATTTCGCGAATTGCAGATCCGTCTGGCACGCGAAGGCGCCACGCGTGAAGTTCTCGAGACAATTAGCCGATCGCGGGAAGATGAGACGCCGGTGTTCCAGACGATCCTGGAAAATACAGCCCGGCTTTGCGAAACGGATGTCGCCACACTAAGCCTTTTGAATGAAGCAGAAACCCACCTCGAATATGCGGCCCATTTCGGTGATCAGTTGGCGACCTACGAGGTTGGCGTAGATCGTTGGTCACTGGACTCACATCTCCAGATTGCGGAGTCCGTTCGCGAGGCACGCGTTATTCACAATGTCGATTTGCGCCTGACTGACCAGTATATCAAAGGCGACCCATGGCGCCGTCAACTTGTAGACGAAGAAGGTGTCCGGTCATTTCTGACGGTCCCACTAATGTCGGCAGATGGCACGCCCGTGGGCGTCATCGGGATTTACCGACGTGAGGTTCGCGCATTTACAAACGACGAGATCTCTCTGGTTGAGGGCTTCGCCGCCCAAGCTGTGATCGCCTTGGATAACACGCGACAATTGAATGAACTGCACACACAGTTGGAGCGTCAGGCGGCAACACAGAAAATTCTAACGGTCATTAGCCAAAGCCGTGATGACGATGCGCGCGTCTTTGATTCAGTGCTTCAGCAGGCCACCAGGGTATGTGATGCAGATCAGGCGGTCCTTATTTTGATCAACGCTGCCGGGACCCACGGGCGGTTGGCGGCGAATTGGGGGCATCAGAGAACCAAATTTGATGTTGGAGACGAGTGGCAGTTGGACGAATCGATTCCAATAGCCACTGCGATACGAACAGGTAAGGTTGGTCGCATCGATGATTTGACCGACACGGATTTTTATCGCTCGGGCCATCCTACAGCTGCCATGATGGTTGAGATCGAAGGCATTCGGTCACGCGTTACAGTCCCCCTGATGCAAGGAGATCAGGCCATCGGAGCCATCGCAGTTAGCCGCCGGGAGGTGCGGCCATTTGCTGACCCTGACGTGCAGTTGATTGAAGAATTCGCCAAACATGCAGTCATTGCCATCGAAAACACGCGCCAGTTTCGTGAAGTTCAGGAACGACTTGAACGGGAAGAAGCGTCGCGTGAAATACTCGAAGTCATCAGCCGCAGCCGCGATGACGACAAACCGGTCTTTTATAGCATTCTCGAGAACGCAAGCCGTTTGTGCAAAGCACCGCTGGCCTTCTTGTGTGTCGCTGACCACGAACAAGGGCACGCAACGATTCCAGCCAATATCGGTGCGAGAACTGATTTTGATGAAGCGCTCAAAGATTTCGTAGAGCCATTAACGCGCACTGAACTGGTTGCGATCAGACCAATGATCGATGGTCAGGTTATCCGCCAAGACGATATCGCCGATGATCCACTATACTACCGGGACCGTGACCCAAAACGGGTTCAGATGGTTGAGATTGAAGGTGCTCGCTCGGTCCTTGCGGTGCCGTTGATGAAAGACGACACCGGTCTTGGGGTGATCGTTCTCTATCGCCGTGAAGTTTCGCCATTTTCGGATGATGATGTCGCTCTGGTCCAAACCTTTGCGGCCCAAGCCGTGATCGCAATGGATAACGTACGCCAGTTCCGAGAGGTGCAAGACCGTACGGCGGAGGTCACGCAAGCCTTGGAGTATCAGACTTCAACATCCGAAGTTCTGCGTGTGATCTCAGCATCTCCCAATCAACTGTCGCCCGTTCTGGACGCCATTCTCAAAGAAGCGTCGCGCATCTGCGAATTGCAGGATGCCTATGTCGCGATGCTCAACCCGGACGATGGGCTTTTTCATGTGCACTCGACGCTAACACAGGATACGGCCTTTGCAGAGTACGTCAAAGCTCACCCGATTTCACCAGCGGAGAACGGTGTAAGCGGGCGTGCGATCCTGTCGAAACGCACAAGCTATGTCGAAGATGTCGAAGCGGACGACACCTACACCTGGTTAGAAGAAAGCGGTGTAGGTGATTACAAGTCATTACTTGGGCTTCCGCTGGTTAAAAACGGTGAAGTCGTAGGCGTTATCTCTCTTGGGGCGCCAGTAGTCTCGGGTTTTTCCGCCAAACAGATCAAACTGCTGGAAACTTTTGCAGATCAGGCCGTTATCGCGATTACCAACGCAAACCTTTTCCACGAGTTGGAGGAGCGTACGGAAGAAGTCACGCAGGCACTGGAGTATCAAACTGCCACGTCAGACGTATTGTCGGTGATTTCGCGATCTCCGAATGAGCTGGAGCCGGTGCTGAAAGAGATACTGAGAGTCGCCGGCCGGATCTGCGAGCCAAAATATGCTGCGATCTCGATCCTGAATCCGCAAGACAACCTTTACCATACTGACATCATGCTCGACTTTGACAGTGATTTCATGAAGTTCATGAAAGCACACCCAGTGCCGGCAGGTCATGGAAGCGGTATTGGCCAAACAGCTTCACGCGGCAAAACAGTCTACTACGAGGACACTGAAGCTGACGAATACGCCTGGAAGGAAGCCGCGCGTATTGGCAAGTATCGCTCGCTTCTGGGTGTCCCTTTGGTCAAGGATAAGGTTGTGGTCGGTGTGATCGTGCTCTGCCACGACAAAGTCGCACCATTCGATTCAAAACAGATATCTCTGTTGGAGACGTTCGCCTCGCAAGCGTTGATTGCCATCAATAACACTCAACTCTTCGAGGAAGTACGGGCGCGTACGACCGAAGTTGAAGACGCATTGGTGCGCGAACGTTCCAGTGCTGAAATCTTGCAACTGATCAACGAAGCTTCTTCCGACATCCAGCCTGTGTTTGACCTTGTCGTGCAAAAATCCGCTGAACTTTGTGGAGCGCAGTTCTGCGTCCTCGAACGCTTTGACGGCAATCTCTATCATTTCTGCGCACAATACGGGTTTCCGCAGACTACTTTGAAGGCACTGACTTCGGATTATCCCTTGGAAGCTTCCAAGGGTCATCTGGCTCCATTGGTCGTTGAAAGCGGCGAAGTCCAGCATCTAGCGGATGCGCGGGGGCCCGAGTATTTCAGTCCAGAGCTTGCCCGAAAGGCTGGGTATCGGCGCTTGATGGCCGTACCGATCCGGGCAGAGGCGCGGATTTGGGGCGTCATAATTGTCGGTTGGGCCGAGGCCGGACCGCCGCAACAAAACAGCGTCGAGCTCGTTCAGGGTTTTGCCAATCAAGCCAGCATCGCCATCGAGAACGCACGGCTATTCCGGGAAACTCAGGAACGCACTGCTGAAGTCGAGGAGGCGCTGAAGTATCAGACGGCGACGTCCGAAGTGCTCGACGTCATCTCGCGCTCACCGAACGATCTTCCACCGGTTTTGGACGCGATCCTGGAGGTCTCGTCGCGTATCTGTTCACCGGAATACGCGTTCTTTGCAATGAAGGATGCTGACGATGGCCTATACCGCGTGGCCATGTCCCACAATGTGAGTGATGCTTTTCTCAAATTCCTGTCCGACAACCCTATCGCGCCAGAAGAGGGGTCTTGCATCGGGCGCACGGCTCTGCAAGGCAAGACGGTCTATATAAAAGACACCCGTAGAGATCCGACTTACACATGGAAAAAAGCGGCTGAGATCGGGGACTATCTTACTACTCTTGGTGTCCCTTTGGTCAGCAATGGCGTAACCGTTGGCGTTATTGTTATGGCGCATCGGCAGGCAGCTGCGTTTAGCGACAAACAAGTCAGCCTGCTGGAAACCTTCGCGTCTCAGGCCGTGATCGCCATCAACAATACGCGACTGTTCAAAGAAGTGCAGGCCCGCACTGCAGAAGTTGAAGAGGCACTGGGGTATCAGAAGGCGACATCCGAAGTGCTCGAGGTTATTTCCCGTTCCCCTGACGCTTTAGAGCCGGTTTTGGAAGCGTTGGTAGCGGTTTCGTCGCGCATCTGCCGCCTACAGGATGCTTTTGTGGCGCTAAAGAAACCCGAGGACGGAAAATTCCATTTCTTTGCCGGGCACAATCTCACAGAGAGTTTTGCCAAATTCCTCGAGTCGCATCCATTTGAACCGGGCGAAACGTCGGCGACCGCCCGGGCGCTTTTATATGGGCGCGCCGACTACGTTGAGGATACTCAAGCGGACCCTAACTATGATCCGGTCCTTAGGTCCAACTTGCAAGGATACAGGTCGGTTCTCTCTGTACCTTTGATACGCGACGGTGACACGATTGGTGTCATCAGTATGGGCAGCCGAAATAAAGCCGCCTTTGAGGACAAGCAAATCAAGCAGATGGAGACTTTTGCCTCGCAGGCGATCATAGCGATTCAAAACTCTAAATTGTTCAACGATACGCAAGTCGCACTCTCTCGCCAAACGGCAAGTGCGGATGTTCTCAGAGTGATCTCGGAATCCCCGACAGATACCAAACCGGTTTTTGAGAAGATTGTCGGACTGGCGACAGCTCTCATCGATTGCGACTTGTCGATTGCCATGCAGGCTAACAAAACTGAATACTGGCAAGTGGCGGCCGCAACTCCGGATGGTTTAGAGGAAATCACTTGGACTGAGCGCCTGCCAATTGATCCCGACGACAACCTGCCATCCCGCGTCATCCAGAGCGGCAAGACGCTGCAATTGGATGAAACGCGCTTTGATGAACTATCTCCGCGGGACACGGAAATCGTTGAGCGACAAGGATTCAAGTCGTTCTTGATGGTACCCTTGATGCGAGGGAAAGACTGTTTCGGCACTCTCGTCTTTATTCGGAGAACGTCGAAGGCTTTCAGTGATGACGAAGTAGCCATTGCCGAATCTTTCGCGGATCAGGCTATCATCGCGCTGGAAAACGTGCGTCTGTTCAATGAAACTCAGGCTTCCTTAGCGCGACAGACTGCCAGTGCTGATGTTCTGCGGGTGATCAGCCAATCGCCTTCAGATACCACACCTGTTTTTGAGGCGATTGTAAATTCCGCGACACGGCTTGTTTCATGCGACATGGCAGGCGCCGCTTTGTCAGATGACAGTTTCTGGTGGCAAGTGGCTTTGGCGACGCCAAAAGGCCTATTACGTGATTTCGGACAAACCCGACACCCGTTGGACCCGAAGGATAATTTTCTGTCGTCCGTGTTACTGTCCGGGAAAACCATGCATGTACACGATTTGACGTCACAGGGCTTACCGCGGTTGGCCAAGAAGCTTCACGAAGAAAACGGATTTGAAGCTTTTCTTGGCATACCGTTGATGCGCGGAGACAAGTGTTTGGGCGGACTCTATTTCATCAGGAAATCAAAAATACCGTTTTCGGACGACGATATTGCTATGGCTGAGTCTTTTGCGGATCAGTCTGTTATTGCCATTGAGAACGTGCGCCTTTTCCGCGAGGCCGAAAAGGCCCGTGAGGTGGCCGAGTCTGCTAACGAAGCGAAGAGCGCGTTCCTCGCCACCATGTCCCACGAAATCCGTACACCGATGAATGCCGTTATCGGGATGAGTGGGCTCCTGATGGATACCAAGTTGGACGCCGAACAAAGCGATTATGCCAACACGATCCGCGACAGTGGCGACGCGCTGCTTGGCATCATCAACGAAATTCTCGATTTTTCGAAAATCGAAGCCGGGCAGATGGACATCGAGAACCATCCGTTTGACCTGCGTGAATGTATCGAAAGCGCGCTAGATCTGATCAGCGGCAAGGCTGCCGAAAAGAAGCTTGATCTGGCCTATGAATTTGACGACGCTCTGCCCCTTGCGATCAGTGCCGACCTGACCCGGTTGCGGCAGATCCTGCTGAACCTTCTTTCCAACGCCGTGAAGTTTACCGAAAGCGGGGAAGTGGTTCTATCTGTTGAACAAACCACCAAGAAACGCGGATCGCTTGAGCTGACTTTCACAGTCCGCGACACTGGTATTGGCCTGAGCGAAAAAGGTATGAGCCGTCTGTTCCAGTCCTTCAGTCAGGCAGACAGCTCAACAACCCGTAAATATGGCGGCACCGGACTCGGCCTGGCGATTTCCAAACGTCTTGCGGAACTCATGGGCGGCACCATGTGGGCACGAAGTGACGGCGAGGGGCACGGTTCGACCTTTATGTTTACGATCCAGACCAAACCTTCCAAACCTGTCAAATCATCGTCGCGTGATCTGGTAGGCATTCAGTCCGAGCTTGAAGGCAAACGCATCCTTATGGTGGATGACAACGCCACCAACCGTAAAATCTTGTCGCTCCAGACCGAGAAATGGGGCACTAAAACCACTACCTGCGAAACCCCGTCCGATGCGCTGGCCACACTCGAGAAGGCTCAAAAGTTCGATCTGGCAATTCTCGACATGCACATGCCAGAAATGGATGGTGAGGAACTTGCCCGGAAAATTCGGGCCAAGCATCCGGACTTGCCGCTGATCCTCTTTAGTTCTCTTGGTCCGCGCGACATTGACCTCGAAGACGGTCTCTTTGCTGCCAACCTCACCAAGCCGCTGCGTCAGTCGCATCTTTTCGATACTCTGGTCACGTTGTTTTCAACCGAAGATACTCCCGTGAAAGCGACCAAACCCGCAGACAAACCCCAGACTGATCCACAGATGGCCAAACGCCACCCTCTGCGTATTCTGCTGGCTGAGGATAATTTGGTGAACCAGAAACTTGCGCTTCGCCTGCTTGAACAGATGGGCTATCGCGCTGATCTGGCCAGCAACGGCGCTGAGGCGGTCGAAAGCGTGAACCGGCAAGCATACGATGTCGTATTGATGGACGTGCAGATGCCCGAAATGGATGGGCTCGAAGCCTCACGCTGCATAAACCAAGATTTTCCCGGAGAAGACCGACCGCGTATAGTCGCCATGACCGCTAACGCCATGCAAGGCGACCGCGAGATGTGTTTAGATGCCGGGATGGACGACTACATCGCCAAACCGATCCGCCTGCCTATTCTTATCGAAGCCCTTTTGAATGTTCCTAGGAAAAGCAAGTAATCCATGACAAACGGTCCAATTGATCTTGATATCTTCGCTGAACTCAAGGACGCGACAGGCGACGAATTTGCCGCCGAGCTTGTGAACACCTTCCTCGACGAAGCCCCTGGCATGATCGCCGAATTGAAAGCGGCTGCCGACGCGTCTGACGCTGATGGATATCGCCGCGCGGCTCATTCCATTAAGTCGAATGCAAACACCTTTGGTGCGACTGCACTGGCCGAGTTGGCCAGAAAAATCGAGCTCGGGGACATACCAGCGACTGGCGACCTTACAGATGCGAAAGCTCTGGAGGCCGCTTTCGCCAAAGCTGCTGCGGCCCTGCGGACCCTGAACAATGACTGATACACCCGGCCATCTCCTCATCGTTGATGACAACAAAGTCAATCGGCTACTCCTGTCTCGCAATGTTGAATTGTTGGGGCACAAAGCCTCTGTCGCGGAAAACGGCCTCGTCGCGATGGAGATGTTGTCGAGTCAGTCTTATGACCTGCTTCTACTCGATATCGAAATGCCGGAAATGGACGGGTTTCAGGTTCTGGAGGCAATCAATGCGGACCCCGACCTGCGCGAATTGCCAGTGATTGTGACCTCCTCTGTCGAAGGGCTCGACAATATTGTGCGCTGCATCGAGTTAGGCGCAGAAGACTACTTGCCCAAGCCGGTGAACAAGACGCTTCTCAGCGCCCGCGTCTCCAGCGGCCTCGAAAAGAAGCGATTGCGGGACGAACAAAGACGCCTGCTCGAACGTTTCGCGACCTCCGAAGTTGCGCAAGACTTGCAAGAGTCTGGCTTTGCCATCGGTGGCAAACGTGCAAACGCATCGGTTCTTTTTTGCGACATTCGCGGTTTCACAGCCCTTTCGGAAAACCTCGCGCCCGAGGCAACAATTGATCTGCTCAACACCTTCTACACGTTGATGTTCGAGGCGGTGACCAGCAATGGCGGCATTGTCAGCCTGATGCTTGGTGACGGGTTGATGGCTCTCTTCGGTGTTCCACAACCTCTGAACAATACCGCGCAAAGCGCGGTAGCTGCGGGGCATGAAATGCATAGCATGATAGAGATGCTGAATCATGACCGGCTCGCGGATGGAGAACGGAGTCTCAGGATCGGGATCGGTATCGCCACAGGCGAAGTCGTCGCGGGCTATGCCGGCACTGACAACCGGGCGACCTATACCTGTATCGGATCCGCGGTAAATCTCGCAGCCCGATTGGAAGCGGAAACCCAGAACACCGGAAGCCGGATTTTGGTTGATCAAGAGACCCTGAATCTGCTCGACGGGGTCGATATTCAGGAGACATTTGGCGGGACCCAGATCAAGGGCTTCTCCGATCCATTGGACATTCACGCTTTGTGATCTTCCGACACGAGTATCGTTTCTCCGATATCATTTCCTGTAAGATCGCTTACTACTAAACTCCCCGCCGTCGCAGCCACTCAATTTGGATTCGCGAAAACGGGTCGATTGTTTTTACGCCCGGCAATGGGCCTATTGCCACAGACAAAAATCGGGCTTTATTCGATGCGAGGAGAACAGATGAAGCGAACTTTGATAGATCACTATCATCCGGGTCTTTTGAGCAGTCTGTCCGATTCAATGACTGCTTTGGAGTAGTGTAGCATTTTCTTTGCACCGCAGCGAACGACCGGTTTCCGCCCATTCTGTTAAAAGACAACCTGTCGCTGACGCAGAATGCGATGATCTGAACACGGCGCAAACGCCTTTCTGATCAGGCTTTTCGTGTTTGCTGCGGTGCGGGAAGGCTTTGGTCGAGATATTATTACCGGGCGGCGACCGTTCAAAAGTGCACTTCATCCGGAAATGGGCAGTTGCAACCGCGCTTCGATGGGGACGACAAGAGGAAACACCGAAGCGGTCGCCTCTGTACTCCGGCAGCACTTCTGATTTCGCTGACAATGTGGCACTCAGAAAGAGTTATCTTGATCTTTATGATGTGCGCTAGAGAACCCAGACAACCCAAAATTTGGCATAGCGCGTTTATGGGAGGATCCAACCACCGCGACGCTGCGGCACCAGAAACCATCCCCTTTATCATACGTTGGAAAACCTAGGACTTCGATATTGTTGGGTTCTGGCGAACGGGCTTGAGCGAGGCGCTGAGCCATTCCTCGCCCACTTGCGTGATTGGGCCCGTCGTTTGCAACTCTGCACCCATCAGACAGATCCAGCCGTTGCTGGTCTCCAATTCTTCACACCCGAATTGTCCCTTCGACTCACGCTCTGGCCAACCACAACAGAGCCAATAACTATGGCTGCTCCTATGGACTGGGTGAAGCTAAGCGTTTGTCCCAAGTATACCCAGCCGAACACGACAGCTGTAACAGGACTCATCATGCCGAGCAGGGAAACTGCACTGGGTTCCAGGCGCGCTATGCCACGAAACCAAAGAGCATAGGTTGCTGCAGCACCAATCAACCCAAGCCAAATAAGGCCGGCGACATTTGTCGCGCTGAGCGCAGGTAGAGGCGGCTCAAGGAACAGTGCGACTGGCAGCAGTATCAAACCACCGGCTGTTAATTGCCACGCTGTGAAGCTCAGCGCGGAGACCGGAGGTTGCCATTTCCCGCTGAGAACAGTGCCAGCAGCCATTGACGCGGCCCCTCCCAAACCCGCTGCTATGCCGATCCAATCAAGTTGTGCTTCTGGTCCGATCAGCAGCAGAGACACACCCATTACGCCAGTCGCGGCGGCTCCGAGCGCTCCAAGTCGGATTGGGGTCCCCAGCCATCCCCACGCCATCAAAATCACGATCATTGCTTGCAACGATCCTAGAGTAGCGGCCACACCGCCAGGTAACCTATACGCAGCAACGAAGAGGAGCACCCAGAACAAAGCGAAATTGAGGCTGCCTAAGACGAAAACTCGACCGAGCCAGTCGCGTGGCGGAACGCAGCGCGTCACTGCAAGCAACAACAAGCCAGCAGGCAGAGCTCGTAACGCAGCCAGGGTAATCGGGTAGCCAGCCGGGAGCGCTTCCGTAGTTACCAGATAAGTGCTTCCCCATACCGCTGGGGCGAGTGAAGTGAGAAGAATATCGGTTGAGCGTGACATTGTATGTCTCCCGGCTGAGGCGTTTCAGAATTTGAGTGAGACTTCAGAGGCGCGCGGGTTAAGCTGCTTCCGCTTGCAGGTTTGCTCCAGCGAGGCACGCTGCAATCCTTGCAACATGAGCGCCCTGGAACCGCGCCCCGGCTAGGTCGGTTTCGGTAGGTGTGCGGGAACCATCAGCGCCGGCGATTGTTCCGGCACCATATGGTGCGCCGCCAATGATTTCCTCTGATGTAGTCTGGCCAGCAAATGTGTAGGGCATTCCGGCAATCAGCATCCCAAAGTGTTGAAGCGGGACTTGCGTTGTCAGAAGGGTCGCCTCGTGCCCGCCATGTTGCGAACCCGTAGATGCAAAGACCGCCCCGACTTTTCCAACCAGAGCATTCCTGGCCCAAAGTCCGCCAGCTTGATCCAGGAACGACTTCATTTGGCCTGCCATCATGCCAAATCGGGTCGGCGTTCCTAAAATTATTGCATCATAGCTTTCCAGATCTGCCGGCAAGGCTATAGGCGTATCATCGACGACATAGCCGGCCTGCTGGCGGACTTCTTCAGGGACGGTTTCGGGCACACGCCGAACGTCAACTTCGGTGCCAGGAACACTTCTGGCGCCTTCAGATTCGGCACCGGCCAATGCGCGAACGTGGCCATAGCTTGAGTAGTAGAGAACGAGAATACGTGACATTAGGAACCTCTCAGGCCTGTGACTTGTTTCCTGAGAGGATGGGACTTGTTACTTCGCAAATTAAGTCGCGACTTCTGACTTCACTCTTTACCTGTGTTGAATAATGTCACGACCGCAGAGCCAGACGCAGGTGATCAAGAAAGGCTGTGACCTTTGCGTCCATTCCCAAGCGGGATGCTGTAACGGCGAATACTTCTGGCGCAGGCAGTTCGTGGTCAGGAAGAACTCGCACCAAGGCCCCGCTGGCTTCGGGAGCATCAGAGACGAACTCGGGCAGTGTTCCGATGCCTTGCCCCGCTATCAGCAGATCCCGCAAAACGAGGCTGTTGCCGACGCGCACGCGTGGATCAAGCTCTAATGTTGTGACACCTTCGGCGGCCGAGAGCTTCCAGCTCGTCAAATGATCAGCAAGCAAAAAGCCGATGATAGCGTGGTTTTTCAGATCCGCCGGTTGAGTCGGCGTCCCGCATCGCTCTAAATAGTCAGGAGACGCAAAAATCCGCTGTCGCATCACGCCGATCCGTCGCGCAACAAGGGCCGAATCCGGCATCGCAGCTCGGATTCGTATCGACAGATCGAACCCGCCCTCGACCATATCGATCACCTTGTCGTCCATCGAAAGCGTAAATCGCAGATCTGGATAGGTTTCCAAGAACTCTGGAAGCATCGGTGCGATAACGGTTTGGCCGAAGGAACTTGACGCATTCACCCGAAGGTGCCCACGCATCGCTTTTGAACCTTCCCTTATGGTCTGTTCCGTTTTTTCGACCGCGTCGAGAATTCCAATTGCATCTTGGTAATAGAGACTGCCGGTGTCAGTCAGTGACATAGATCGGGTCGTTCTGGTGAGGAGGACGGTTCCCAGACTTTCTTCCAGAAGCTTAATTTCTCTGCTCAATAGCGCAGGAGAGACACCAAGATCTTCCGCGGCACGTGCAAAGCTGCCGCGTTCAACGATACGGCAAAAAGCTTGCATGACTGATAGTTTGTCCAACTCCAGGCCCCCGAGCAGTTTTTTGAGCCGCCCAGTTGGGCGTAACGAATTGCAAGTTATACGACTGCGTCACTGGTGCGAAGGGGCGACGCGCCTGTGGTGCTGGCGTTGATCTCCGGGCGGTTGCCAGAAAACAATCATCGGTCTATTTTCGTTCAGGCTAGGAGTAAAGCGCAATGGCAAGATCTAATAGTCCGCATACACGGAAAAATGTTCCAAGCCGATCGAACAATGAAAGTTCAGACCGCCCCGTTAAAAGCAGAGCTAAACCAGTGAGCGACACTGCTCGTGAGCCAACTCGGCAGGAAAGACTTAGGGCGATTGCAGAAGATGCGGAAAGACTGTCCGTCGTCAGGGATTTTGGGACAGATGGCGCTCTGATCTAAGAGAGGATGTGGCTCATCTGGTTGGTTTGA
>NZ_JBXWMJ010000026.1:0-20110 GCF_059609805.1 Ruegeria sp. YTSC004 | reverse complement strand
GAAGCAGAAGCAGAAGCAGAAGCAGAAGCAGAAGCAGAAGCAGAAGCAGAAGCAGAAGCAGAAGCAGAAGCAGAAGCCGCTGTGGAATTGACCCAGGAAGAGAACTCCGCTCCGCCGGAAGAAGCGCATCGTGAAGAGCCGCAGCAGGAAGAAAAACGCAGTGGATTTGTCCCCGCTTTGCTCGGTGGTGTGATCGCGGCGGGAATTGGATTTGCAGCTGGCAGCGCGGGCTTGTTTGGATCTGGCGATACAGATGCGCTTACCACGCTTGAGGCGAAGCTCAACGATCAGTCCACACAGATCGAGGCACTAACCAAGTCCCTGTCCGACACATCTGGCGTCGACAGCAAGATTGCAGCGCTGACCGATCAGGTGACACCGATCACCTCCGATCTGGATACGCTCAAATCCAGTGTCGATGAGTTGGCGGGCAAGATTGATCCTTTGGCCAGCCGCCTAAGTAAAATTGAAAGCGACGCGCTGACCCAAGGCGCGTCCCCCGAAGCGTCGGCAGCCTTTGAGGCCGAACTGAAGAAATTACAGGACTCACTGGCGGCGCAGCGGGCCGAAGTGGAAAAAATGGTGTCGGACGCACAAACGCTTGAGGCGAAAGCCTCGGCAGAGGCTCTGGCAGCGACCAACGCGGCGATCCTGTCGCGCCTGCATGGTCAACTGGATGCTGGTCAGCCTTACGCAGACCTTGTCGCCGAACTGAAGGCAGGCGGCGTTGATGTGCCTGAGGCGCTATCGGGCCCTGCCGATAAGGGCGTTGCAAGCGTATCGACCTTGCGGGCATCGTTCTCACCTGCTGCGCGAACCGCGTTGGCGGAGGCACGGGATGCGGACAAAGCCACCGGTCTGGTGGCATTCCTGCAGCGACAGACCGGGGCGCGTTCGGTCACCCCACAAGATGGCGATGGCCCGGATGCGATCCTGTCTCGTGCCGAGTCGGCTCTGTCCAGTGGCGACGTCTCAACGGCCCTGACCGAACTTAAATCCCTGCCCGAAGCGGCGCAGGCAGCTATGGCTGATTGGGAGCAGGCAGCACAGGCGCGGGTTTCCGCGGTGGATGCTGCCAATGCGCTTCAGCCTAGCGTGAACTCGAACTGAAGGACCTGCCATGCTGTGGTCACTGTTTAAGATTCTAGTTTTTGTTGCGATTATCGGTCTTCTGGCCGTGGGTGCCGGGCTCCTCATGGAAACCAGCGGTGGTGTACAGATCACAGCTGGCGGGACGGAGTACACTCTGGGGCCGTTGCAATCGGTCATCGCGCTGGGCGTTCTGGTTTTTGCAGTTTGGCTTTTGTTCAAGCTGCTGACCCTGTTGATCGCCACGCTGAAGTTCCTCAACGGGGACGAAACCGCCCTGTCGCGCTATTTCGACCGCAGCCGCGAGCAGCGCGGTTATCAAGCGTTGTCTGATGGGCTGATGGCGCTGGCCTCGGGCGAAGGTCGTGTGGCTTTGAACAAGGCCACCAAGGCGGAGCGGCTTTTGAACAAACCCGAGCTGACCAACCTGCTGGTGGCCCAGGCTGCCGAGATGAACGGCGATACCCAAAAGGCGGCTGACACCTACAAGAAACTGGTGACGGATAATGCAACTCGCTTTGTCGGTGTGCGCGGGATCATGAAGCAGAAACTGGCCGAAGGGGATGACGAAACCGCCCGCAAACTGGCCGAAAAAGCGTTGGCGATGAAACCGCGTCATCTGGAAACACAGGACATTCTGCTGGGTCTGCAGACCAAGGCGCAAGATTGGGCAGGCGCGCGGTCGACACTGACAGCCAAGTTGAAATCCGGCCACCTGCCGCGTGACGTGTTCAAGCGCCGTGATGCTGTGCTGGCCCTGTCCGAGGCCAAGGGAATTCTGGACGAGAACGCCACGGTTGAACAGCAAGAGCGCGCGATTGAGGCGAACCGCCTGTCTCCTGATCTGGTGCCGGCGGCTGCAATGGCAGCGCGCGCCTATATCGAGAAAGGCAAACCGCGCAATGCGACCAAGATCCTGAAAAAAGCGTGGGAGGTGCAGCCGCACCCCGATCTGGCCCATGTCTTTGCCGAGATTGCGCCGGATGAAACGCCACATGAACGGATCAAACGCTTTACCGCGCTAACCCGCATTCACCCTGAGAATATGGAAACCCGTCTGATTTTGGCGGAGCTGAACATCGTGGCCGAAGACTTCCCCGAGGCGCGCCGCGCGCTGGGCGATGTGGTCGAAAAGCAGGCGGATGCGCGCGGTTACACGTTGATGGCCGCTATTGAACGGGGCGAGGGGTCCTCGGACGCAGTGGTACAGGGTTGGCTGGCCAAGGCGCTGACTGCTCCGCGCGGGCCACAATGGGTCTGCGACAATTGTCATGACATTCAGCCCGAGTGGGCTCCGGTCTGTCAGAACTGCAGCAGCTTTGACACGCTAAGCTGGCAAACACCGCAAACGCCGGAAATCGCAAGCGCGACGGGTGTCCATATGCTGCCTCTGATTGTTGGTGCGTTGGAAGACAGCAGCGAGCCGGAAGCTGAGGTCGAGGTTGAAGTGGAAGACGTCGAGGAACCGGTTGATCCCGAGATCATCGAATTGGATGTGGAACCAGTCCGCCCCGACGTCGAACCCGTGGTCGAGAAACAGGCCTGACGCGCTATTCCTCAGGCGAGTTCCTGACATAAGTCCAGCGGTACGTCGGAGGTGTGGGGCCTTTGTTGCGGCCACCTTGCTGCATTTGCTCCCACGCATGTGCCAGTATGCCGACTGACCGGGAGAGGCAAAACAAACCACGCGCAAGCGGTGGTTCGAACCCAAGCTCTGCGTAGATGACAGCCGTGGCCCCGTCGATGTTCATCGGGACGGGTTTGCCTTTGCGACGTGCAAGCTCTGCTTCGATATCCAACGCGATTTTCCGGAAACGTCCGTCACAGGCGCCGCGTTCTACGGCCTCAGCGACCAGAGCCATCAGTCGCGGTGCGCGTGGATCGGTCGGTGTGTGAAACCGGTGGCCGAAACCCGGCAGTATCTTTCCGTGGTCGTCGATCCAGTTGTCAATCGCTGCACCGATCCCGCCCGAGTGGGACCCGACAAAGTGATACAGCTCAACCGCCTGCTCACCGGCGCCGCCGTGGATGTCGCCCAGCATGTTCACCGCGCTGGCCATTGCGTTGTTCAAAGGCAAACCGCAGGTCACTGCCATCCGAGCCGTCGCAATAGAAGGTGCCTGTGGTCCATGATCCACGGCGGCAACCAGGGCCGCTTCGATCAGATCTGCCTGTGCGGGTAACGGGCGGTTGCCGCGAACCAGAAACCAGATCATTTCAGCGAAACTGAGGTTGCCGATCAGGTCCTCGATGGGTTCACCGCGCAGGGCGATGCGTCCGGGTTCCATGTCAATGATAGATGTGCTCCACCAGTCGGAAACATCGCTCATATCACACCATCCTTAGCCAGTTCCTTGATCTCATTCGGTGACAAGCTAAGTTCGGACCAGATTGAATCGTTGTCCGCGCCCAATTCCGGCGGTGAGACTTTCGGCATATTTCGCTGCCCGTCCATCACCACGGGGCTGCCTGCCAGCTGCATGTCCTCTCCGTGCACGTGCAGAGATCCAATCAGCCCCCGGTTAGAGAGTTGTTCGTCCGCCAACGCCTCGGGGACTGTCAGCACTTGCCCCGTGGGAACGCCCAAGCCATTCAATTCGCTGACCCACTCGCTCGCGGGACGCAATTTCAGCGATTTCTCCAGCTCATCCCGCAAAGCGTGGCGGTTTCGTTTGCGATCTTCGCGTGTTGCATAGTCAGGGTCATCAAACAGGTCCTCGCGGCCAAGATGCCGGGCAAGCGCCTGCCATTGTTCATCGCGATTGGCGGCGATGTTGATCGGGCTGTCGGATGTGGCGAAGGTACCGGACGGTGCCGAGGTTGTGTTTTCATTGCCATGCGCGCCGGGCATCACACCGCCGACAAGGTAGTTGGACACAACCCATCCCATGGTCGAGATCACGGCCTCGGACATGGCAATATCCAGAAACGCGCCACGGGGAATTGCGTTCAATGCGGCACTCACCGCAAAGGCGGCCGTCAGCCCCCCGACCGTATCAGCCAGCGGATAGCCAACGCGGTAGGGCGCGGTGTCTGGTGCGCCGGTGATCGACATGACCCCGCTGATGCCCTGAACGATCTGGTCATAGGCCGGGTCGTCGCGGCGCGGACCGTCCTGCCCGAACCCGCTGATTGCACAATAGATCAAGGCAGGGTTTTCGGTACGAAGAACGTCATACCCCAGACCCAACCGATCCATCACGCCGGGCCGGAAGTTTTCAACCAGAACATCCGCCGTTTTAACAAGCTGCTTTAGCAGAGCCTTGCCCCGAATGGATTTCATATCCAGCGTGACCGATTTTTTCTGCGCGTTCTGCGCCAGAAAGCTGACCCCCATACCGGCTTTGTTCCGGTCAGGATCAGCCCCAAGCACACGCGCCAGATCACCGCTATTGGGGCGTTCGACCTTGATCACCTCGGCCCCCATCAGAGCCAGTTGGTAACAACAATACGGGCCAGCAAGCACGTTTGTCAGATCAAGGATCCGAACACCCCTAAGCGGTTCAGTCCCCATCAGCCACACCAGCGGCCCGTGCCCGTGCACGACGTGCGCGGTAGCTGGGCAGCAGAACCAGCAGGACGGCAATGGCAAGCAGTCCCAGGGTCATCGGACGTTCCCAGATAAACGCGATGCCATCATAGAGCTGCATCGAACGCGAAAAGTTATCCTCCATCATGCCGCCAAGGATGAACCCGATTAGCAAGGGGGCCAGCGGATAGTCTGCGAATTTCAACGCCGTTGCGCATACGCCGAAACCCACCAAGATCAGCAATTCGGTGGCATTGTTCTGCCCAATATAGGCCCCCATCAGCGTGAAGAACAAAATGAACGGGATCAAATAGTTGCGCGGAACTGCCAGCACTTTGGCAATGTAGGGGATCAGCGGCAGGTTCAGGATCAGCAGGACGAGGTTGCCAATGAACATCGACATGATCACCGCCCAAAAGATCTGAGGTTCATCCAGCATAAGACGCGGACCCGGGGTGACGTTCAGGGCAATCAAGGCACCCAGCAGGATCGCGGTCGTTCCGGAACCGGGAATGCCCAATGTCAGCAACGGCACGAAAGATCCGGTGCAAGCCGCATTATTCGCCGATTCAGGCGCGGCCAGACCTTTGATCGAGCCTTTGCCGAATTCCTCCTGCTCATCCTTGGGGGCAATGTTCCGTTCCACCGCATAGCCGAGGAAACTTGCAATTGTCGCGCCCGCGCCGGGCAGGACGCCAATAAAGAAGCCCTGCACCGATTGACGGCCGATGACCGGGGTGATGGCCTTTGCCTCGGCCTTGGTTATGCGCAGATCCTTGATCTTACCGTCATCACCTTTCAGGTCCTTGGGTTTAAGCACCAGGAACAACGCCTCGGGCAGGGCGAACATCGCCATGGCCAGAGTGATGAAGCCAAACCCGGATTGCAGGTCCATGATACCCATTGTGAAACGCGGAAGATTGAACAGGGCACCTTCTCCGACAGTGGCCATGATCAATCCCATGGTCGTCATGATGATGGCCTTGGCCACTTGCCCCGAACCGGCAAAGGCTGCGATGGCCGAAAGACCTACCACCATCAGCGCGAAGTATTCGGCTGAATGGAACAGCAGAGCGACCGAAGACAGTGCCGGAGCAAAGACCATCAGCAAAATGGCACCGATCGTGCCGCCTGCGAAACTGGCGATTGCTGCGATGGTCAGGGCCTTGCCCGCCTTCCCCTGCCGGGCCATTGGGTAACCGTCAAAGCTTGAGGCCACGGTGCCCGCGACCCCCGGCGCATTCAGCAGAATGGACGACGTCGAGCCGCCGAAGATCGCGCCATAGTAAACGCCTGCCAACAGGATCAGTGCGGCGGATGGATCGCCCATCGAAATAGCAACCGGGATCATGATTGCGATGATCGACATTGGGCCCAGACCCGGAAGCATGCCGATAAACGTGCCGATCAGGCATCCGGCTACGACCATCAGCAGGTTTTGAATTGAGAATGCCGTTTGCAGGCCGATCAGAAGTCCTTCTAGCATGTCAGCCTCCAAACACGCCCGGCAGGGGGCGCATATAAATTCCAAGAACTTCCTGAACCAGATACCAGACGGATCCGGTTGCCACGAACGCGACAGGCAGCATGATGTGCCACTTGCGTTCGCCCAGAATGAAGGACCCGAGGATCAGGAAACTGGATGTCGCGATCAGAAAACCGACCGGGCGCAGGCACAGGGCATAGACAACCATCAGCACAAGAAGAGAAATTGCCTGACCCAGGTGATACTCCCCAAGTCTGCGGTAATCGATATCGGCCTCTTTGACTTCGCTCTTTTCCAAGCCAAGCAGGATGATTGAACACGCGACCACGCCCAGAATAGACAGCACCTTTGGAAACGTGCTGGGCCAAATCGGATTTCTCTGCATGAAAGGAGGAAGACTTCCGTCCATCGTGAACCAGGCGGTGTACCCATATGTTAGGCAAACACCTAGCAAAATAAGCGCGATCCAACGATCCAGCGCCATAACGTCCCCTCCCGTGTATCTTGGTTCTTTGGGACGGCAGAGCGACCGAACGCTCTGCCGTAGATTGCTTTAGAGGAAGCCCAGCTTCTTCATCAGGTCGCTGATCTGCTGTTCCTGACCTTCCAGAAACGCTTCGAAATCGGCACCCGAGTTGTGGATGTTGACCCAGCCGTTACGGGCACGAACCTCTTCCCATTCGGGCGTATCGTACATCTTGGCGATGGCTTGCTGATAGGCGGCCAGCTTGTCCTCGGGCAGGCCGGGGGCAGCAAAGAATCCACGCCAGTTCACGAAAGTGGTGTCGATGCCCTGTTCTTTCATGGTCTGTGCGTCAGGTGCTGCATCAACGCGTTCCTCTGCGGTCACACCGATGATTTTAACCTCACCCGCGTTGGCCAGATCGACGGCTTCCGAGAAACCGGTCGACAGTGCGGCGATCTCACCCGACAGCAAGGCAGCCATAGCTTTTCCGCCCGCGTCATAAGGGATGTATTTAACGCCCAGTGCGTCCTTGCCAGCGGCTTCCATAACCATTGCAGCGACCAGATGGTCCATGCCGCCCGGAACCGAGCCGCCACCGATTGCGGTCGCACCCGGATCAGCGTCATAGGCGGCCAGCAGATCGGCCATCGAGTTGATCGGGCTGTCTTTGCCCACAACAATCGCCGCGTAGTCGCCGATTGTGCCTGAAACCAGCGTCAGGTCACGGAAGTTATGTGGGAACACGCCAGTCAGCGAGCGGATCACGATGGGGGTCGAGTTGACCATCAGTGTGCCGTGGTTGCTGTCGGCGTTTTCGATCAGGAAACCGATGGCTTTACCGCCGCCGCCGCCCGACATGTTCTCGTAGGACGCGGTTCCGACCAGACCTGCATTGGTCAGGGCCTCGCCGGTTCCCCGGGCGGTTCCGTCCCAGCCACCGCCGGCGCCGCCGGGGATCAGAAAGTGGATGCTGTCGACGACTTCTTCGGATGCGGCAGGTCCAACCAGACCAATTGCTGCAACAGCTGCGATCAGGGCCCGACGGCCCAGGTTAAATGTTGTCATTATGTCCTCCCATTTGACAACTGGCCGCTCAGCGGCACAGATTATCCTGCACCTAAACACGTCAACCTGACATCAACCTGTCATGTAAAAAGAAACTGTCCGCAGCCCATGAAATTTCTGCTTGTCGAAGACAATCTCGACCTCGCGAATGCGATCAGGTCCCGTATGCAGCTGGATGGCCATGTCGTTGATCACGCAGCGAATTTAGAGGACGCCCGGGCCTTTGTTTCGACTGAGGAATACGATCTGATCCTTCTGGACATTATGCTGCCCGATGGGGACGGGCGCGAGTTCCTCAGACAACATCGCGCCAGCCGTTTGGATACTCCGGTGATCGTTCTGACCGCGCGCAGTCAGGTTTCGGATCGAATCGGTTCGCTTGATCTGGGGGCGGATGACTATGTGACCAAACCCTTCGACCATGCCGAGCTAGAAGCCCGCTGCCGCGCCGTTCTGCGTCGGAAGTCCGGAAGCGCGAAATCGACGATTGAAATCGGCGGTATCGTTTTTGACCCGGTTGCTGGTCATTTGATCGTCGACGGTGCAACACTGTCGCTTCGCAATCGCGAGCTGAGAATGATCGAACTGTTCATCAACGCGCCGGGTCAGGTGTTTTCCAAGCAAAAACTCGCAGACAGGCTGTTTTCGTATGATGACAACGTGTCGGACAATGCGATTGAGGTCTATGTCGGACGCCTACGAAAGCATCTTGAAAAATCCGGCATGAAAATCACTACGTTGCGCGGGCTGGGATACAGGTTGGATCATGACGACTAGTCCAACCGTTTCGGGATCATTAAGAAACCGACTGGTGTTGACGCTGATCGGCGGAGCAGCGGTCCTGGCGGTTCTCTTGTTCCTGACGGTGCGCAGCTATGCTGCAAAGGTCGCCCAGCAGGGTCAGGACGATATATTGGGGGCGTCCGTCTCTTCAATCCTTGATGCTGCCGCACTCAGGGATGGTCAGCTTGAGGTGGATATCCCCTATGCCGCGTTTTCTATGCTCAGCACGCCGTCGGATGACCGGGTGTTCTATGCCATTTATCAGGATGGAGAATTCCTGTCCGGCTACGATGATCTGAGCCTAACAGATGGCCCGATTGAAGGTAGATGGGCCTTTCAAACCGGCGAGGTGCGCGGCGAACGTGTCCGCCAGGTCAGCGCCAGCCGAACGCTTGTCGGCTTGGGCCGCCAGACTGAGATTGAGGTCGCGTTGGGGCAAACACAAGACGCGTTGTCGGATACGCTGGACCAGATTTCACGCAACGCGGCATATTTGGGGATCGGGTTCTTTCTGTTGACCGCCGCGCTATCGTTCTGGGTGACATCCTCAACGATCGGCCAGTTGAACAAACTGACGACCTCGGTCACACGCAGAGGTCCGCAGGATCTAAGTCCGTTCAAAAAACCCGTACCGAAAGAGATGGCGCCGCTAGTGACGTCGCTGAACTCGCTCATGGGTCGTCTGGACCAATCGCTTAGCCAATCCGAGGACTTTATCGCCGAAGCCGCGCACCGGGTGCGAACGCCGCTTGCGACCGTCAGGTCATATGCCGAGGCAACCCTTCATCGTGTTGATCGCGAAGATAACCGCGAGGCCTTGAAGGCCATGGTGCGGGCCATCGACGAAAGCTCACGTGCAGCGGGGCAGTTGCTGGATCACGCCATGATCACCTTTCGGGCGGATCATTTGGAACGTGAAGAGATTGATCTGGTCGTTCTGATCCGCGATCTGGTGCAGCGTCTGATCCCGATTGCCGAAATGAAAGAGTTGACGCTTTCCCTGTCGGGTGAGCCGTCGGTTCCTTACTCGGGCGACTCGATCCTGATCCAGAATGCTGTGCGAAATATGGTTGATAACGCGATGAAATACGCGCCATCTGACAGCGCTGTTGAGATCACGATCATCGCGCATCCCGAACCCCAGATACAGGTGCGCGACTCGGGTCCTGGCTTTCCGCCCGATGAAATCGCTACGCTGACGCGCCGGTTCGAACGCGGACAAAACGCGGTTGGGACCATCGGGTCCGGGCTGGGGTTGACGATCGCGCAGGATGTGGCAACGGCGCATGGAGGTTCGTTGATCCTCAAAAACCGATCAAAGGGGGGCGCATGCGTTATCTTATCGCTTTAATATTGTTGGCTGTTCCCTGCTTCGGATGGGCCGACGATTGGGAAGACCGTCTGGTCTTTAATGAAAGCGCCGAAGGACCACGCCTTCGTGTGATTTCCAGCACCGATACTGTTTTGTTCGCTCCGGTGATCGAGGGTTTTGTCGCTGAAAACCCTATGGTTAGTGTCGAATACCTCGTCTCCGGAACCGCTGACATAAACAGGCGAGTCCGCGCAACGCCCGATGCCTTCGACGTGATCATTTCCAGTGCCATGGACCTGCAATTGAAATTGGCAAATGACGGCTTTGCCCTGCCTATTGACGATGTACAGGTGCCACACTGGGCACAATGGCACCACAGCCTTTTCGCATTCACCTCGGAACCCGCGACAATCGTGATCAACCGAACCGCGTTTGAAGGACAGCCTATCCCCCAGACCCGGCAAGGTCTGATCGAGGCCTTGCGCAAACGACCCGAAGAATTTCGCGGCAAGGTCGGCACCTATGACGTGCGCCAGTCTGGTTTGGGATATCTGTTTGCAACCCAGGATGCGCGCGCGTCTGAGACGTATTGGCGCTTGATGGAGGTTATGGGCGGCCTGGATGTGCGGCTTTATTGCTGTTCGGGCGAAATGATCAATGACCTAGCGGATGGCTCGATCCTGGTTGCTTACAATGTTCTGGGCAGTTACGCCGCCGTCCGCACCGAGGGCAAAGACGCACTTGAGGTCGTGTTACCGTCTGATTTTCAAACAATTATGATGCGCACGGCAATGGTTTCGAATGCCACCCCAGAACCCAAAGCTGCGGAGATGCTGTTACGTTACCTCGTAACTGAGCGACCAGCCGTGGTCGAAGGGGCCAGCCCGCTTCCTCTTTTGCAGCCGAGTGATAGCTCAGACGGGCGCGAGACAATCGGTCTTGATCCCGCGTTACTGACCTTTCTTGACGGGTTGAAACGAACAAAGTTCCTTTCTGCGTGGGAAGATGCCGTTATTCAGGAGTAACACCGCAACCTGAGGCCGACGGGTCGGTAAAAACCGAAACCGGCACCGATGCTGTTGGAATTCCTTTCCAACATGTAATTGTCCCAATTAAATCCGTTTGCTAACGTCACCCACGCGTCGGGGAGGGCGTGTAAATCCAAATGTTGGACTACTCTCATAACACGTGGCTTGTGGCGGCGTCTTTGGCCGTTGCGATGATGGCCGGGTTCACCGGGCTTTATCTGACGCATGGGGCCTCAAAACTGGACGACCAAAAACGCAAGCTGGTCGTGGCGTTGGCCGCGATCATTCTGGGCGGTGGAATATGGTCGATGCATTTTGTGGCCATGCTGGGGCTACAGTTGCCGATCCTGTTTTATTATGACGCCCTGATCACCCTGATTTCCGCACTGGTTGCGATCCTGATGGTTGGTTTGGCACTGCTGATCCTGCATTTCCGTCCCCGTACGATGGGAACGATTGTCGGTGCGGGAGTGATCGTGGGGCTTGGAATTGTCGTTATGCACTATGTCGGCATGGCCGGGATGGAGCTGTGCCGCCCAGTCTACAACGCTTGGGATGTCGTGATTTCGACCCTAGCCTCGGTCGTTCTGTCGGTGCTGGCAATCTGGGCGGCCTATGACAACCGAACGCAACGCAATATTCTGCTGGGAACGGTGTGTTTCGGGTTGGCGGTATTCACCATGCACTTCGTCGCCACCGGCCTGACTGATTTTGTCGCAAGCGATACCGCCGGTCGCGCCGGACCTGCGCTAAACAATCAGGTGCTGGCGATGGGGGTCACGGTTTCCGTGTTCCTGATCTGTGGTGCATTCCTGCTAACGGGCATCACCTTCATCGAACCTGCGGCAGCAGACGTATCGCCCAGCGCGCCGGCACCTGCCCCGGAACCAGAGCCCACGTTGCGGGCCGGGGTTCCGTTTGAGCGGGAAGGACAAACCTTTTTCGCCCAGCCTTCCAATATCGCCGCCATCCGGGCCGAAGGACACTATACCGTTCTCTACATGAACGCCGAGAAACTGTTCTGCCCGTGGTCTATTACCGAAGCTGAATCGCGCCTGGTGCCTGACGGGTTTTTGCGGGCTCATCGCAGTTATCTGGTGAACCCTAAACATGTCTCGCGGTTTGAAAGACACAAGGACAACGGCACTTGTTACTTCGACGGGGTCGATGCGTTGACCAAGGTGCCGGTCAGCAGATCACGTCTGACAGACATACGCGAAGCGCTGGGCCTGTAGTCGCAGTTCGTGCAGCCCATTCGCATTTGGTGAAACAAGCTGCGCGCCCCGTTTTCACTGGCTGGAATGGCCAAGCTTACCGTACTTTTCTTACCGCAGGTCCCCCAAGGCACAACGTCCGGACCCAGGGAGGAAAAACATGATACCAGCCGGTTTTGAGTATCACCGGCCAGGCGATATCGCCTCGGCCATTGGCATTTTGCAGGAACATGGAGACGAGGCGCGCGTGATCGCAGGCGGGCACAGCCTGATTCCGATGATGAAGTTGCGCATGGCCGAGATGGGCCATCTGGTTGATCTGCAAGCGATCGAAGAGCTCAAAGGCATCGAGGTTGGTGCCGACACGGTTTCGCTTGGCGCAATGGTGACCCAGCATGAGCTGATCACTCATGACGGCTTGGCTACAGCCATTCCGTTGATCCGAGAGGCCGCGCTGCAGATTGCGGACCCTCAGGTGCGCTATGTGGGAACTGTCGGTGGTAACGTCGCCAATGGTGATCCGGGCAATGATATGCCGGGGTTGATGCAATGCCTGAACGCGACGTTCGAACTGTCTGGCCCGGATGGCCGCCGCAGTGTCGCCGCACGTGAGTTTTATGAGGCTGCGTATTTCACTGCGCGTGACGATGAGGAAATCCTGACCCGTATTTCGATCCCGGTTCCAGGCGCGGGTGTGGGCCAGGCCTATGAGAAGCAAAAACGCAAGATCGGCGATTACGCGACGGCCGCAGCTGCGGTGGTGGTCGGCAATGGTCAGGCTTCCGTCGCGATGACCAATCTGGCGGACACACCCGTCTGGTCTGAAAGCGCAAGCAATGCGCTGGCCGACGGAGACGTCAGCGGCTGCGTCGCCGCGATGCTCGAAGCCATCGACCCGGTGGCCGACAATCGTGGCCCCGTCGAATTCAAGAAACACGTGGCCGCTGTGATGCTGCGCCGCGCCATCGAACGCGCGCAAAGCCGCGCGGATTGAGGGGAGGAACAACGATGTCAAAAATGCACGTAAAACTCACCGTGAACGGCAAGCAGGTCGAAGGTCTGGCCGAGCCGCGCACGCTGTTGATCCATTTCCTGCGGGAAGATTTGAAAATCACAGGCCCGCATATCGGATGCGAAACCAGCCATTGCGGGGCCTGTACCGTGGATATCGACGGCAAGTCCGTCAAGTCCTGTACGACCTTTGTGGCACAGGTGAACGGGGCCGATATCACTACTGTCGAAGGGCTGACCAATGACGACGGCAGCCTCGGGGTTCTGCAAGAGATGTTCCGCGAACATCACGGGCTGCAATGCGGCTTTTGCACGCCGGGCATGATCACCCGCGCGCATCGTCTTCTGCAAGAAAACCCGAACCCGTCCGAGGAAGACATCCGCTTTGGCATGTCCGGCAACCTGTGCCGCTGCACCGGATATCAGAACATCGTCAAGGCGATCGCGGCATCTGCCGACATGCTAAACGCTCAGAAGGAGGCTGCGGAATGAACGACCAGACTCTGACCCCCGAAGAACGCGTCGCCAACCTCAAAGGGATGGGCAGTTCGCGCAAGCGCGTCGAAGATGTGCGCTTTACCCAAGGCAAGGGCAACTACGTCGATGACATCAAGATGGACGGGATGCTGTTCGGTGCCTTTGTCCGTTCGCCTTATGCCCACGCCCGCGTTGTCAGTGTGAACAAAGACGCCGCACTGGCCGTGCCTGGCGTTGTTGCTGTGTTGACGGCCGAGGACCTGGCTCCGCTGGGTTTGCACTGGATGCCGACGCTGGCAGGTGACAAGCAGATGGTGTTGGCCGATGGCAAAGTTCTGTTCCAGGGTCAGGAAGTCGCCTATGTCGTCGCCGAAAATCGGTACATCGCAGCAGATGCGGCAGAGCTGGTCGAGGTTGACTACGAAGAACTGCCTGTTCTGACCGATCCTTTCGAGGCGCTGAATTCGGACGTTGTCCTGCGTGAAGACCTTGCGGGTCAGACCGAGGGTGCCCATGGCCCGCGCAAGCATCACAACCACATCTTCACGTGGGAACAGGGCGACAAGGACGCCACCGAAGCAGTTCTGGGTGAGGCCGATGTCGTGGCCGAAGAGATGGTTTACTACCATCGGACCCACCCATGCCCGCTGGAGACCTGCGGCTGCGTCGCTTCAATGGATAAAGTCACCGGCAAGCTGACGCTCTATGGCACCTTCCAAGCCCCCCATGCGATCCGGACTGTTGTGTCGCTGATCTCGGGTCTGGCCGAGCACAATATCCGAGTCATCAGCCCTGATATCGGTGGTGGCTTTGGTAACAAGGTTGGTGCCTATGCCGGCTATGTCTGCTCGGTCGTCGCCTCGATTGTCACCGGCCAACCAGTGAAATGGGTTGAGAACCGGATGGAAAACCTGATGTCCACCGCCTTTGCCCGCGATTACTGGATGCAGGGCAAGATCGCTGCGACCAAGGATGGCAAAATCACTGGCCTTTGGTGTCATACCACGGCGGATCATGGTGGATTTGACGCCTGTGCCGACCCGACCAAATTCCCGGCTGGTTTCATGAACATCTGCACTGGGTCATATGACATCCCAACTGCCTATCTGGCTGTGGATGGGGTTTACACCAACAAGGCACCGGGCGGTGTTGCCTATCGTTGTTCCTTCCGCGTGACCGAGGCGGCCTATTTCATCGAACGGATGATCGAGGTTCTGGCCATCAAGCTGAACATGGACGCGGCCGAGCTGCGCCGGATCAACTTTATCCGCAAAGATCAGTTCCCGTATCAATCGGCGCTGGGTTGGGAATATGACTCGGGCGACTATCACACCGCTTGGGACAAGGCACTGAAGGCCGTCGATTATGACGGCTTGCGCGCAGAACAGGCTCAACGGATTGAGGACTTCAAAGCCGGAAAGACCCGCAAACTGCTGGGCATCGGCCTGACGCATTTCACCGAAATCGTCGGGGCCGGACCGGTTAAGAACTGCGATATCCTTGGGTTGGGTATGTTCGACTCATGCGAAATCCGGATTCACCCAACCGGTTCCGCCATTGCAAGGTTGGGGACCATCAGCCAGGGTCAGGGTCACGCCACGACTTTTGCCCAGATCATCGCTAGTGAGATCGGCTTGCCTGCCGACGACATCACGCTGGAGGAAGGTGACACGGACACCGCGCCTTACGGCCTTGGGACGTACGGCTCTCGTTCCACGCCTGTGGCGGGTGCTGCAACAGCGATGGCAGCGCGTAAAATCCGCGCCAAGGCGCAGATGATCGCGGCTTACCTGCTTGAGGTCCATGACGACGATGTCGAGTGGGACGTAGACCGGTTCTCGGTCAAAGGTGCGCCAGAGCGATTCAAGACGATGAAGGAAATCGCTTTCGCCGCTTACAATCAGGCGATCCCAGGGCTGGAACCCGGTTTGGAGGCCGTCAGCTACTATGACCCGCCAAACATGACCTACCCGTTCGGCGCCTATGTCTGCGTTATGGAGATCGACGTGGATACCGGCGAATGGGACGTTCGGCAGTTCTACGCACTGGACGACTGTGGAACCCGGATCAACCCGATGATCATCGAAGGGCAGGTCCATGGTGGCGTGACCGAGGCGCTGGCCATCGCGATGGGTCAGGAGATTGCCTATGATGAGATGGGCAACGTGAAGACCGGAACCCTGATGGACTTCTTCCTGCCCACGGCATGGGAGACGCCCAACTACACCACTGATCACACGGTGACGCCGTCCCCGCATCATCCGATCGGTGCCAAGGGCGTGGGTGAGAGCCCGAACGTCGGCGGTGTACCTGCGTTCTCGAACGCGGTGCATGATGCGTTCCGGCCCTTTGGGTTGGTGCAAAGCCATATGCCGCATGATCATTGGCGGATCTGGAAGATCGCCAATGGGTTGGGGATGCACGGGTAAACGGTTTCGAACCGGCTGTTGCCGGTCCGACCGAACGGAGGGGGTTTTACCCCCTCCGAACCTCCCCCGGGATATTTTTTGGCCAGATGAAGATTGGATCCTGGTTTTGACTTTGAGTGATGTTCAGAATGGATTGGCCGCGCAGGGCTATGTTTCCGATGACCGGTTGGCGATGGCGCTGCATTTGGCACAGCAACTTGGGCGGCCATTGTTGTTGGAAGGTCCTGCTGGCGTTGGAAAGACCGAAGTGGCCAAGGCCCTCGCTGCGTGGCAGGACGCCCGGCTGATCCGGCTGCAATGTTATGAAGGGCTCGATGCCAGTCATGCCATTTATGAATGGAACTATCAGCGTCAGCTTCTGGCGATCCGAGCGAGCGAGGCGCAGGGCGGAACGAGCGAAGCACAGCTTTTCTCAGATGAATATCTGCTGAAACGTCCCCTGTTAGAGGCCATTTCGCAAGATGCCCCTCCGGTTTTGCTAATTGATGAAATTGACCGGGCCGACGAAGAGTTCGAGGCGTATTTGTTGGAAATCCTCTCGGACTTCCAAATCACAATTCCCGAACTGGGCACGATCCCGGCGCGTACAAAGCCGACCGTTATTCTGACGGCGAATGGCACGCGGGACTTGTCCGATGCACTGCGCCGCCGGTGCCTGTACAGTTTCCTTGACTACCCGTCGCGTGAAACCGAAATAGCAATCTTGACAGCCCGCATGCCCCAGGTTGAAGCGCAGTTGGCACGCCAGATTGTTGGCGTCGTGCAGGCTTTGCGCAAAGAAGACTTGGAGAAGACTCCCGGCATTGCCGAGATGCTGGACTGGGCGGCAGCCCTTTCAGGATTGGGTGTTAACGACATGGCGAAGTCCCGCGAAGAGGTTCAGGCGACTCTTGTCTGTCTTCTGAAAACCGCAGCCGATTATGACGCGGCCCCGCCTGAAGTGATGGATCGCCTGATTGGAAAGGTGGCGTGATGCAGGTCACACGCTTCCCCTCTCGTGCCTCTGGTCTGGCGGACCGCATGTCTGGTTTCATTGCACATTTGCGCATGAACGGGATGCGCGTCGGACCGGCAGAGACCGGGGATGCCTTGGCGGTGCTGGCGGAAGTAGAGGCGACGGATCTGCCGCAGGCCAGACAGGCCCTGTGTGTATTGCTGGCCGGTGACGCGGAAGACTGGCGACGGTTTGACGATCTTTTCGATGCATATTGGCTAAATGCCGGGAAACAACGGACCGGAATGGCGCAAACCGCGCATGTTCGGGTGCAATCCGCCAAGCCGATGATCTGGCAGCAAGAAAGCCAAGACATTCAGGAAATCAGTTCCGATTCGGATCAGGACGTAACCCCTGATCCGGGCGACGGGGAGGCCGTGGGGAGAGACGGTAAGCTGATTGCGACCCGTACGGCCAACCTTTCGCGTCGGGATTTGCGTGAGCTGATGGATGAAGACGTGCTGAAGCAGGCCGAACAGGCCGCAACTGCTCTGGCGCGTGCCATCCGCGATCGCCGCTCGCGCAGGCGGAAAAAAGCGTTGCGGGGCCCTGCTCTGGACATGCGTCGCATACAGCGCGCCAGCCTTGCACGAGGCGGCGAGCCGATGGACCTGTATCGTCGCGCCCGCCCACCGCGTCCGATGCGGATCGTTGCACTGTGCGATGTAAGCGGCTCGATGACGGTATATTCGCGAGTTTTTCTGGCCTTCCTCAAGGGTCTGATCGGCAGTGGAACAGAGGCGGACGCATATCTGTTCCATACGCGCTTGATGCGCGTCACGGATGCATTGCGCGACCACGATTCGCTGCGCGCAGCAGGGCGGTTGTCGCTGATGGCCGAAGGGTTTGGCGGAGGCACGGATATCTCAGGCAGTCTTGAGTATTTTCTAAATGGATATGGTGCGCGCGCACTGAACGGCCGGACCATCGTACTGATCCTGTCAGACGGGTATTGCAGCTCGGATTCGCAAGCGTTGGGCGGTGTATTGGCTCGGATTCGACGCAAGGCCCGGCGGATCGTCTGGCTGAACCCGCTGAAGGGCTGGCACGACTACCAGCCCATTGCCGCCGCAATGCAGGCAGCTGAGCCGTATCTGGACGCGCACCTGCCCGCAAATACGCTTGATGCGCTGGCGGCGCTGGAGCCGCAATTCCGTAAGCTGTGAAAGGAGCCCACATGGCAAGCTTCGACATATTCGACACGATTGAGCAGCTGCGCAAAACTGATGAAGCCTTTTGCGTGGCCACGGTGTTGCGGACTGCGGATGCAACTTCGGCGAAAGCCGGGGGCAAGGCTGCGATTACAAAAGATGGACGGATCCTGGGCCATTTGGGCGGGGGCTGCGTTCAACGTGCGGTTCGATCCTCGGCCCAGCAGGCGTTGGCCAGTGGTTCGCCGCAAATGATCCGGGTCAAACCTTCGGAAAAGGTGGTGAACATGGCCGATCCTGATGGCATTCAGACGTTCAAAAGCGGTTGCCCGTCCGGCGGCACTGTCGATCTGCTTGTCGAGCCGTATCAGCACGCACCGCGATTGGTGATTTTTGGCGAGTCGCTGATTGCAGTGGCACTGGCCGCCCATGGGGCACTGGCTGGGTTTCGCGTGTGTCTCAGTGACGCGTCAGAGACAGAAGGTGACTTTCAACGGTTCACTCTGGATTCCGTCCAAAACCTAGGGATTGAGCCGCGGGACTTCGTTGTCGTGGCTTCGCAAGGACAGGGCGATGCCGCCGCCCTAGCCGCCGCTCTGCAAACGGACGCCAAGCGGGTGTCGATGGTGGCCAGCCATCGCAAGGCCGAAACGCTGGTGGCCAAGCTGATATCGCAAGGTTTGGACCCGATACGAGCTGCGCGGCTGAAGTCACCGGCAGGTCTGAACATCCACGCGATCGACCCGCATGAGATCGCCGTGTCGATCCTGGCTGAAATTGTACTTTGGCGAAACAGTGACAAATCCAAAACGGAGTCCCATGATGAGAAACGTGCTTAAGCGCCTGAGGTCCCTGTGGCCCGCGCGTCCCGAACAAACTCCGGAAGAGGCGACAGAGACCGCACTTCTGGTTTATCCAAGATGCTGTTGAACAAAGGAAAATTGAATGGAACTGAGTGACGAAGTCCGCATCTCTGCACCGCGGGATGTGGTTTACAAGGCTCTGAATGACCCCGAAATCCTGCAGGAGTGCATTCCGGGATGCGAAGAGTTGATCCAGAATTCGCCCGAAGATCTGGAAGCCAAGGTGGTCCTGAAGATCGGACCCGTCAAAGCCCGGTTTGCGGGCGCTGTGACTCTGGACAACAGTAATGCTCCAGACGGGTTTTCTTTGACCGGGGAAGGCAAGGGTGGCGCTGCCGGATTTGCCAAGGGCGGTGCCGACGTGACGCTGACCGAAGACGGGGACGAAACTGTTTTGGCTTATACTGCCAAGGTCGACGTTGGTGGAAAAATCGCCCAATTGGGCAGCCGCCTGATCGCTGGAACGGCAAAAAAGCTGTCGGGCAAGTTCTTTACCCGTTTTGGCGAGGTTGTTTCTGAACAATCCGTTACTTGAAACTAAGTCTTACGCTGACGCTCTTTTTGGAATAAACCGACAACATATGCGAAGCTGCCGCGACAGGGATAAACCCCTGTCGCGCTTTTCTTTCGGGCGCAAACTAAGGCTGGCTTACAAAGTTAAACTGATTTCAATAAAGTAATTTGTTTCGCAATTCTAAAATGGCTTTGCTGTCTTAGTTCCGGTACTTATTTGCGTCAGTATTTTGTCGCGGGCTAGAATAGAAAATCGTCCGATCGGCCTTCAAAGTAGCCATGGTTTATGAAATGCTCGGTCGCTGCTTGATGGTCATTTCCGAATGCAGCCTGTAGGTCCGCATAGTTTGCCAGGTAAGTTTCAGCGTCAAAGGTGTCTTTGCTTCGCCCCTCCTGAACACCATGTGCAATAAAATGTGTCGCGCCTGCATCTGAATCAGCCCCAAACGCATTGATCAAATCGACGTGCGAAGCAATATACTCCAGACCATCGAATGCGGTTTCGCGACCCTCTGCGCGACCGTGGAAAATAAAGTGATTTGCACCTGCTTCGGCATCGGCTTTGAAAGTTTGGATGAGATCATTGTGCGAGGCGATGTATTCCAGGCCGTCAAACGTCTGTATTCTTCCTTCGGTGTTACCGTGGGAGATAAAGTGGCGCGTACCAGCGTCACTATTTGCTCCGAATGCTTGGATGAGA
>NZ_JBXWMJ010000025.1:0-20841 GCF_059609805.1 Ruegeria sp. YTSC004 | reverse complement strand
TTCTCGACTGAATACACCGGCTATCATTCACCGTCTGCATTCAAGCGCGTCAATAGTCAAAAGATTGCAACAGAACCATGTGGCATGATCAACCCGCACACCGCGCTCAGCCATGATCTCTTCCAAGTCACGATAGGACACTGTGTGCCGCAGATAGAAGTAAACAACGTACGAAACTGCATCCTTGGGGAAATGACAGCCCTTTAACGAGATCAAGCGGTTCTGTCGCAAAGATTTTGCGAGCAGAATATTTTCCCGATAGGCGACATGTGAGTACGCGAATGAGGATCAACACAGGGAAAAATTGGCCTCTAGTCGCTCAGTTTTGGCCATCAGTTCGGCTTCAAGCTGAATGTAAACAGAACAATTTCCTAATTTTTAACAGCCCCGAGAAAGTTTGCGACACAAGCACAAACACTCATACTACTCAAAAGGAAAGCAACCTCAATGCGCAGAATTTACGCAGAATGCGCACCATGTAGTACTTGATGGACTTCGATTTCTGCTTTTAACAAGCGGTACCCTTGGATACATGCACTTAGAAACCCTCTCATGTGAATACGTCTGGTTCGAGCTCCTCCCAGAAATCAAAGATCTTGGTGGCATTCAGCCCTGACCGCCATCCATGAGCTCTGAAATGTTCTCGGTCGAGGTCATTATCAAGGCCCGACAGAAAAAGCCGCTTATCCGCATCGCGCTGCGTTGGGTTTCGCCGCGAAACCAGATCCTCAACAATTGCCAATCGCCGCGCACGTTCGGTTCGCTCTGCAGTCCTTGCTTCGTATTCCTTGTCCTGCTGCTCTTGTTCGGCAATCCTGCGTTTTGCAGCTTCACCCGCTGATGGGTCTGGCACCATCGAAGTTTTCGTTTCTGGCACTTGATAGTTGTCCCGCAAGGCAGCAGACAGAAAACCAAGAGTAGACTTTACACCATCCCTGCCCTTGGCATATTCGAGCTTTTCCCGAACATAGTCTTCGCCATGTTCAGAAATCCATTGTCGCGCCAACCTGTCAGACACACCTTGCTGGCGCAGCGTCTTGTAGATTGTCAGATTGCGAACGCCATCTTCATCGTCAATCTCAAACATCGCTTTCTGCGGGTTGCCCTTTATCAGGAACCGAATATCTGAAACTGTACGTCCCTTTTTTTGGAACTCCGGCTCAATGAGAATATCAGAGCTTTTGTTAACTTCGGCGACGGCGGGCTTGATGATCTTGGCATTTAGGTGCTTGAAGCTGCCATAGTACTCGCTCCCGTCGACTCCCATTAGCTTTCTAAAGACGTCCAGCGCCCACCAACCCGTCGACCCTGTCCGGACAAATCGATAGCAGTTTTCATAAAGCGCCAAGCCGTGCCCTGAACTAAAATTTCTTTGAATCTGGACATTTATTAACGCGTAAATCTTTGGATCATAGAGTTTTTGCGCCAACGCCGGAGAATATGCGTATTCACAGATACCATTCTTCAGTTTGGCAAAACTCAACAAAGATGAGACACCCCATTCTTGGCGCCCCTGTTCGTCCAGCATATCCCATTCGGCAACCGTTTCAGCCAGAGCCCGCAAGCTTGCACGCAGAGTGTCAAAGTCGTTTGAATTATACCCAACCATCATCGCCAATGTTCTGGCATCAATTGTATGGGTCGGTGCAGACGTTAAAGCATCATAGGCATTCAACAATAATACGTTCGACAGCTTGCGTTGCAATAACGACAGCTTGCCACTGATGTGAATCGCGGCGACGTTCTTTTTTACTGTCTCACGGCGTAACGCGCCTGAGAGATTGTCCATGTCAACTTGTGTATCCGGCATGATTCTGCCTGGCTGCTCGTTTCCCTATTGTTTGCACAATAGGTACCTGAGTTGCAATCTTATTTGGGTGCCCAAATACAGGATTAGCTTTATCCCGTGGACGGGTACCTATTGGACGCGGCCCTGAGGTTATCCACAGAAACACACAAAATGGGATTCCCTCGAAGCAAAGAACAAGGATAATCTCGTTCCTTGAACCTTGTATTAGAGCCTTTTCCGCCCTGAATTGCACCATCCTGAGAATCGGCCCCCTATTTACCGTAACTTGACACTACAGAACCTGTGTTTGGGTACCTATGATCCCGTATTAGGGTCCCCTACACCCTGTAAACGGATACCCAATGTCGATTAACTACTTGATCATAAATATTTTTATCTTCGCAAAGATTCTAAATATTACAAATAAACTAAACGATTTGTTGCGTTCTTTTTCATTATTTCTTTGAGTTTCGCTGCGAAACCTGGTGGTCGCCTCAACTTCTGTGGAAAAAACGAAAAGGAAGGATAGCCTCTCACCCAAATGTTCGCTACATTCCACCATATACGCTGACAAGGCGAACATTACCTGAGGTATCGACAGTGAATAAGACTAACCAACCTCCCCTGCCCCCTTATCTTAACCTCGATCCAGAAAGCGCAGCGGCGAAGTTGCCAGATCCTATTGGAACTTCGCGATTCGCAAAAGCCGCCGCGTTCTGTGCAAAAGGACGTGAAGATTTAGCCCGGAGAGGCTATGCGCCCGACGGTGAAAAACGGTTACGTCGTTTCTCTATCTGGGAAATCACAAAGTACCTTATTCCTGTAGCGCCCGCTCACCTAAGGCGCGTTCTCAAAGCTAATGCAGAGCTTCCACAAGGAGAAGGAGAAGCGGGGTCAAAGTGGTTTACTCTTGAAGAGGTTTTAATCCTTCGAAAACACTTTGCGGCAGAAGGTGTCAGCACCAAAGAATACTTGCCATATCGCCCGGAGGGCCTGCCTGCGAAAGTTGTATCGGTAGCAAACTTCAAAGGGGGGGTTGGCAAAACTTCAACTGCGGCTCACCTCGCTATGTCTGCGGCATTGGATGGGTACAAAGTTCTTGTAATTGATTTGGATAGCCAGGGATCAATGACGTCAATTCTTGGCGGAACAGTTGCGGACGAATGGCAAACAGTATTTCCGTTGATAGCCAAAGATTACGCAAGGGCTGTTCAAGAAGAAAACCGCGTCAGGCAGGTCGGCGGGCAGGCCGAAATCCCTTTGGATGAGACACTGCAAGAGGCGTTAAATACAACTCCAACCGATGTTATTCAGAAAACCCATTGGCCCAATATTGACCTTATTGGTGCCCAGCTGAATTTGTATTGGGCAGAGTTCCAGATTCCAGTGTGGCGTATGGGATTAAGAAGTTGGCCATTGTGGGATGGCCTCACCAATTTTCTCGAGAATGAGGGTGTTCTCAACGATTATGACGTCGTCTTCATTGATACACCTCCTGCACTTGGGTACCTAACAATCAACGCTTTGGCCGCGGCTGACATCCTTTTGGTACCGCTCGGAGCTTCGTTCCTGGAGTTTGATTCAACCGGCCGGTTCTTTGACATGCTCTATACGACGTTCGCAAGTATCGAAGATGGGGAAAACACCGCCCAACGAGCAGCCGGATTGCCAGAGTTGAAGTTCGAATGGGATGTCGTTCGGGCAATCATTACCCGATTTGATGCCAGCCAACAGACAGATATGGCGAACGTGATCCAAGCGTACTTTGGCGACTTCATGAACGCTTACCGACAGGATTTCACTGCTTTGGTCGGGCAGGCGGGTGAACAAGTGAACGGTATTTATGAGGCTGACTACCGAGATTTTAACCGCGAAACCTATGTCCGTGGACGTGAAACTTTTGATCGTACCTACGCGGAATTCAAAGAAGTTCTAATAGGTTGCTGGTGGCGCGATGCCCAATTGGGAGGAGATTCGAATGGCTAAACGTAGAAGGCTTGCTGTTCCAAATACAGCGGAGTTGGAAGAGTTGGAGGTGGGTTTCGCCGCGAAACCTTCGTTGAATCCATTTGAGGGTTCGTCGTCCACACCACCAATTGCTCAGGTGGCGGCTGAAGCTGCGTCCCTAAGCGGAATGACAACTGTGACGGACCGTGTCGAGTTAGCGAAAGATCAAAGCGACGCCGCACGCTGGCGAGACGCTCAGGATGCCGGGTTGGTGGCTGAAATACTGCCTTTGGAATTGATCGATGCCGAATATATTCGTCGAGATCGAATGGTCGAAGACGAAGAGGCTATGGCGGAACTTCTGGAGTCTTTGCGGTCTAACGGGCTGCGCACACCCATTGAAGTCACTCGTGTAGGCGACGGCTTTGGTCTTATCTCGGGGTTCAGGCGCTTAGACGCATTTAGACGTTTGTCCAAAACTGATGATCGGTTTGCAACCATTCCAGCCTTCGTGAGGGATGCCGGTTCGGGGCAGGGGGCTTACGTGTCGATGGTTGAGGAAAATGAACTCCGACTAAATCTGAGCCCATATGAGCGTGGACGCATCGCAGTTCTGGCTGTTGGACAGGGAATATTCGAGTCGACTGAGGCTGCAGTCGACGTACTATTTGCGACCGCCTCCAAAGCCAAGAGATCGAAAGTTCGAAGCTTTGCGATGATCCACGAGGCGCTCGGCGACTTACTGCAGCATCCTGTGGCGATTTCGGAAAAAGCGGGTTTGAAACTCGCGTCGGCGCTGAGAGGGGGTGCCCAGAGCAAACTTCGTCAAGCTCTTGCTGAAGCCGAAGTTATCGATCCAAAAACCGAATGGGATGCTCTGGAAGGTGCAATGAATTCGTCTCCTTCACCTACTGCCGAGAAAGCCCGTGGAGGGCGTCCGCAGCTAGTCAAGCTGTTGACGCCGGTCAAGTTAGCTGGAGGGGGGGCAGTACAGGCCGAGCTGTCACCAGATGAAGTTCGCATTCGAGTACGGTTGCGGGGAGTGTCAGAGGAGGTTGCTCAAGAACTGGTAGAACAGATCGCGCGCCAACTAAGTTAGTCTGGTAGCTAAACCGTCGATATGGTTCTTTGTTGGCATCTATTGGCCTGATCAATACTGCGAAAACTGTGCAATTTTCCAGGCTTTGCCATAGTGCGCGTAATGGGCCAATAAAGAGCATTACGGTATTTCCGCCCGATTATCTTAAATGTTTCGCAAACTTTTGGAACAGCCAGAAGCGACGGTCTACTGGAGGATCTATTGCAGACTTTTGGCTCTTGACGAGGTGGGATGCTGCGGGTGAATGACTTTCGACCAATTGGGACCGAAAGCCATTCACGCGCGAAACCCCAGCGCGTCAACAGCTAAATCTTTGCAGCAGAGCCCCCGAACCATCCACGATCTATGGAATGCCGTTGGTCGCGTTTGCGAGCTCTTCACTGACGAAGAATGCTGCTACTTCTCCACAGCCGCAGGATACGGGATAGATAAAACACAAACCGCTCTAATTGGCCGGGCTGCCGCACAGAAACGCAAAAAATGCCTCAACGGCTGGAAGAGTTTACTTTGGAGTGTTTCGAGCCGGGCACAATGCAGCTAAGTGCCGGTATCGATTCGGGCCATGAGACATCGCAGCATAGCGTGCAGGTCTTCTGGCAGGTCGGGCGCGCGGTAGTTGGCGCTGTCTCTATCAACCTGGCCCAACTGCTTTAGGTGCTTATCCAGCTGAGCGAGCGAGTCGCGTTGCGCCAGTTGACCGCAGATGCGCATTTCCGGCCGGATTTCGGGTTTTGGAGGTGCGGTTTCGCTGTTTTGCGCCGAGGTGCTGGAGGTAAAAAAAGGTGAGAGCGCCGCAAGGCCGGTCAGCAGAATATGCGTCATCTGAGTCATGGTAATATCACCGTGTTGATGCTGTCGCTGTTGTCGTCCTCAATCAATTCCGCCTCGCCAGCCCGGACCACCGCAGTGTTCTTGACAAACGCAAAGGCCGGGGAACCTGTCGCGCCCGCGGCGGCAACGCCCCAGAACCGAATGCTGCGCACCGATCCGGGGGCGATGTCGCCGATATCGAATTCCGCCGCGGATTCGGTTTGCGACAGGGCTTCGATCGAGATCAGCGACCCTGTCGGCGGCAGATCGAGCGGCAACGGAAGAAGCGCTGCTGCGCCATCCGCGTTCAGCAGGTTTAGGGCCATGGTGTCACTGACCCGGACATTGCCAGCAACCGCCGGTCCGGCGTTGGCGACGTCAACCGTGTAGAGGATGAAATGGAGCAAACGGTCGCCGAACGGCCAGGTGAAATCCTCGGCCGATTTGGTGACCGAAAGGTCGACGCCCAAGCCGTGTTCAGAAATCTGCTCGACGTCGATCGAGTGGGCTCCGGTCACGTTGCCTTCAGGCCCCAGCGTCGCCGCGGAGTAAACCGCTGTGACGTCTAGTTGTTCGGTGCTCTGAACAACGACCCAACCTTCGTAATAGGTTTCGCCCTCGGGTGGTGCGCCACCGAGCGCATTCAGTTCCAGATCGGCGCAATCCGTCTTCACCGCCTGATCATAACCGAGCGTGTCCTCGCCAATCTCGTAAATTCGTCCCGGCCGCTGTTCAACCGGCGGAAACCCGAGTGCAAGCTTTTTGAAAACCAGCGCCTCGTTGCCGCCCGGATTGTGAATGTTGACGGTTGTCGCGTAGCGTCCCGGCACCAGACGCCCGTTCTCAGGGTCGGGCTGTGAGCCGCACACCACCTTGGCCGAATACTGCCAGGCGAATGGGCGAATATCGATCTCGAGCTCGTAATCGACCCCCGAGCCGTCCTCCGGGTCCGAAACCGCGACATAGAACCGACCCGGTGGCACGGTGAGCACGATTTCCTCGATCCCGCCCGGACCCCAGCCTGCGCGGTCAGGGTTGAGCATCTGTAGGCCCTCGTTCAGCAGATATACGTCAAGGTTTTCAAAAGCCTGAGCCGCCTCGAGCCGGATGAACACCCTGGCACGTGTTTCGCTCTGGAACCGGTAGATGTCCTCGACCGGATCGCCGCGCACTGCGACGGTGGGGGCCTCGACTACCGATATCGTGCCGGAAACGATGGTCGGTGGCGTCACGGCATGGTGCTCGGCAAGACCGTCATTTGGCTCTGCCTCGCCGACCGCACCCGAGGGTGTCGGCGGATTCAATTCAAGGGTTTCGGGTATTGGCAGGATGTCGCCTAGCACCTGTCGGCTGTGGAAAATGACATTCGTTTGCAGCATACCATCCAGTATCACGTTGCTGAACCCGATCGGCAGCCCGTCGTCGTTGTTCAGGCTCGGTCCGTCCATCAGCTGAAAATGCAGATGTGGCCCGCTGCTGTTACCGGAATTGCCGACCATGCCGATCACGTCACCTTGTTCGACACTGCAGACCTGCCCCATTCCGCAGGATCCGATCATTCCGAAATTCGCAGGAATGGAGCCCGGGATCATGTGGTAGTAGTTCGAGACCGTTCCGTTCGAATGCTGGATCGAGATGAAATTCCCGGGCGCCGGGACACTCGCTAGGCGTGGACCCGGGCGCGGGTTGCTCGGCTGGCTATTGTCGAGGCCGACGATGTCGCCATCGGCGATCGCGATCACCGGCTGGCCCCAGATGTAACTGTCGGTGTTTTGCAGGTTGTCGATACCCTTGCACGCATCGTCGAGGGGGCGGGACAGGTTTCCGTCGGCATCCGTGACGCCGATATCATAGGCGTAGCGCTGGTTGTTGGTCGCGCTTGGGTTGTTCAGGCTGTTTACGAAATGCCGGTGATGGGTTTCGATATCGCCAAAGCGAAGCTCATGCGCAACATTGATCCGGTAGTTCAGAACCGGCGGATCGGGCGCTGTCTCGTCATCGCCGTCGTCATTGTCGTCAAGCGCCGCACAGGCATCGTCATCGGGAAGCGAGACAAACAGTTGCGTCGGCGAAAGCGGGAAGACGTAGGTCGATCCGTCGGTGAACGGAACCGGTGCGAAAGTCGGCGTGGGAATCTCGTTGAACGAAAGCGTCCATTCCTCGTCAGTGTCGACTTCGCGCACGTCAAGCTCGACATCCACGCTTGCGGGCGGGTCGCCCGCAAAGGGCAACAACCGGTCGTCATCCGCCAGCGCTTCGTCGGGGAAGGCAACGATGACGCGGGTTGCTGGCGGGATCTGTGTGGCGTTGGAATCCAGCAGACCATCCTCCCTCAGCCGCATCAATGCAATATTCCCCTCGCCTGAAGCGCTGGTGGCGCAGCCGCCCAAAACCACGCGGTTGCCTGATGCGATCGCGACCGACGTGGATCGCGTGCCGGTCTGGTCAGGCGTGTCCGGATGTTCCAGTGCGACAATGCCGTTCTGGTTGAAATCCTGGTCCAGGTCGCCATCATCGAGCAGACGGACGGCCGCGAACATGTCAGAGGTGAATATGGAGACAACGATCCTGCCCTCCGCATCGATCGCAACATCGCCCGCGCCGACGAGGCCGGGAAATCCAAAATCCCTCACCACGATTCCCGTACCGGCTTCAGCCGGGGCAAGCGCGTCGTCAAGTTCGCCGGAGGATGTCATTCGAACGATGGCGGCCTGGGCCGAGATGCCCGGGCCCGGTGACACGGTGCCGACGGTGACGATCCGGTCGTCACCGTCAATGGCCATAGCCAAGGGTGCGCCCCGGTCGACCCCTGGAAAGGCGACATCGACTCGGCCTGCCGTGCCGAAATCCTCGTCGAGCATGCCGTCGGACAGAAACCGCGCGACGAACCATGTCCGGTCTTCGAGTTCGTCGTCTTCATCGACAATCAGTTCCTGCAGCGGACCGAACCAGCCGGCGACGTAAATGCGATCCTCGTCGTCCAATGCGACAGTGCTGTATGTCGAAACCATGTCGTCGGGCAGGAAATCCTCGACCATGATCTCGGCATCATTTGCACTGATGATGCCAAGCGTCGCCCGTGGCCGGTCCTCGACTTCGATGGAGCCGACGGCGATCATGCTGCCTGACAGCAAAGCGAGATCGGCTATTCTGCCGTTGTCCGTCTCGGGAAACAGAATCTGAGCGCCGAAAAACGGCTCTACAGCGCCATTCGTATCGATCCGCATGACGGACCACCACGACAGCAGGTCGTCATCGGACGGAACATCCAGCAGCCACGCCTCGCCGCCAGCCCAGATATTGCCTAGAGCATCGACCGCTATAGCGTTCACGCTGTGTCTGACCGTCCCGTTTTCAACGATCGGATTTGCGATCGACAACGCTTCCAACCCGTTGGCCGAGAAGGCATCGTCATTGTCTCCGTCCTCGGTATAGCGCGACAAAAGCGATCCGTTCGGCAGAGCGGACGGCGATGCGAATGGGATGAGCGGCTCGCCGCCATCGTCGACGAACAGCGTCGAATTGGTCCCTGACCCTCCGGCGTAGAGCAGACCATTGGAGTCTATCACGATGTCCGCAACGCATTGATCGCCGAATGAGCCGAAATCGTCGAGCCGTCCACCGGTTTCATCAAATGCCGGAGGCAGGGCCGCTCCGGCTGTGTCGGTCCGGCTGAGTACCGCAAAGGACAGGTCGCGCTGTCCCACGGTCGCGGTTCCCAGTTCCATGCCATCGGCATCCCTGTAGGTGACACGCGCCTCGAGCATCTCAATGGCTTCGGTGCCGCTGGTGAAGTCGAGGTCGAAATTCAGCCAGTTGCCATCGTCATAGGGCTCCCAAGTCCCCATGAAGTTTGCGGGAAAGGCGTTGTTCAGTGGCTGGGCACGCATCGTTGTTTCCGAGATGCCGGACGCCATTGGCGCGTCAACATCCTGGCCGGAAGCGGTAGACGTCACGATGCCCGATAAAAGCGTGATCCCAATAGCAAAACGAAGTCTGTGCTTAAAACGATCTTGGTCCATAGCAATAAACCTGTTCGAAATTAAGGGCGCAATACTACCATAAAATGTATCTTTTTGCACGCGTCACGCCTTAACGCGACTCTGGGTGTGTAAAGTGCCTGTCATTAAATGAAGTGGTCCGATTGAGTTGACAGCGTTCGGATTGGCCTCGCTCATTGATTGCCCGTGGTGCTGCGCGATCGATTGAGGTCCGTTTCGACGGGCTGCGACTGCAGCGTCGCGCGCGGGGGTTGAGTGACCTCGGTGGGTGGCTCCTGCATTGCAAGAGTTTATTGGCGATGTTTGCGGGTGTTTTTGTCAGTACTCTCGTCTGTCCGGCCTATTTGCGTGGCGGCATTGTCGCCACTGACCTGATGAATTCCGCGAGCGAGGGTCCAATCGGGTTATCGACCACTGAGGGTCGCTGCCATTCCCGGAGATTCCTTGCTTTTGGTTCACTTTTTTTCGCATCATCACTTCAACGTCTTGCATCTCGTGGACAGTCGACGCGATTAGAACGCAGGCTGCCGGTATTCCTGTTTTTTTGTGAGCATCGCCCAGATGTCCGGCGCGGCCTTGTTGGGCATGGCAATTGTTGCCAGTCGGAACGGTTTGTCTGCGATGATCTTTGCTGTCCACAAATCGACCTTCTCTGGCGAACGTTTCGCCATCACAGCATGCGATGTCATGCCTACGACCAACAGCTTGCGAATGTAGCGATCACCTTGCTTCGTGATCTTGCCCAGACGTTCCTTGCCACCGCTGGATTTGTTAAGTGGGGTCAGTCCGAGCCAAGCCGCCAGATCGCGCCCGGTCCGGAACTGTTTAGCATCGCCAATCGTAGCGACAATCGTTGAAGCCGTGATCGGGCCGATACCAGGCATACGCATCAATCTACGCGCATCTGCATTCAGAAGGGCATGTTGCTGGATCATCTTAGAATAGCCAACGATGCGTTCGTTCAGGCCGAAAAACTGATAGCACTGGATACCGAGCACGTCGTTGGCGATCTCCGGCATTTCTGGATGGTCGCCATCAAGGTGACGCTTTGCAAAAGCCGTCACTGCTTCGATCCTAATGGGCAAGATATGCCCAAACTCACGCAAAAGGCTGCGATCATGTTGGCCAGTTGGGTGCGCTGCCGGACGGTCAGATCTCGAGTCCGATGGATTGAGAGAATGGCTTGCCGCTCTTCCGTCTTGATCTCGACAAATCGCATGGTTGGTCCACGGACCGCTTCACAGATCGCCTCAGCATCAACGGCGTCGTTCTTGCCGCGCTTCATATAGGGTTTGACGTATCCGGCCAGCATGAGCTTCACGTCGTGCCCTAATTTTCGCAGCTGGCGACCCCAGTGATGAGACGAGCCGCAGGCTTCTATCCCGACCCTGCAGGGTGGAAGCGTCTCAAAGAAGCGGAGCAGCTTTGCGCGTTTGATGGCTTTGTTGAAAATCACTCGGCCGTTCTCTGAAATGCCGTGAACTTGAAAAACATCCTTGGCCAGATCCAGGCCTCCAGTCTTTTCTGTCCTTGGGTCGCTCCTTTTCTAGCAGTCGATGACATCTACACTTTGGCATATTCGATGTTGGTGGAGCAGGAGCCACCCACCTCATCCGGTTTGGGCCGCTGCCAATCTCAGTGCGCGGGTTTGAATATGGGCCGTTGAATTGGGTCAGTGCACTCCGTTTTGCAACCCTTCCAGGAAGGCTCGAGCAAGTGGGTCTTCCTTTTCCCTTGCGGACTGCAGAATACCAGCCGGTGTTGTGGAAGTCAGGTTCTTTGAGCCTATTCGACGCATCTGAAGTGATACCTCAAAAGGCTGCCCAAGGTGAGATGGCAAGAACCCGAAGAAAGCGCCTGAGAGGATCTGATGCGCAATGGCTTCTTCGGAGTGGCCGAAGGCTGCCGGGCCATTGGTGGTGATCTCGCCCCAAGGTCCTGACACGCGCGCATATGCCTAGGTTCTGGACCCATAAATTTGTTGCCACTATCTCGGCTGCGTGAGTCAAGCCCCGGAGTTGCAGGGGTACTTCATGAGCAATCTATTCTGGCTGACAGACCAACAGATGGAGCGTCTTCGGCCTTACTTTTCAAAGAGCCATGGCAAGTCGTGGGTTGACGATCGGATTGTGTTTGGCGCCATTATTTTCATCAATTGCAATGGGTTGCGCTGGTCCGATGCGCCTCGTGAATGTGGCCCGCCAAAGACGCTATATAACCCTTGGAAGCGGTGGAGAAATATGGGCGTGTTTGCTCGGATCATGGCCGGACTGGCAGCGGAGGGGACCGATCACAAGACCAACATGATTGACGCGACCGACCTCAAAGCGCAGCGCACGGCCTCCAGCCTGCGGTTGAAAAAGAGGGTCGCGGCAGGCTGATCGGGCGAGCCAAAGGCGGCATGAACACGAAGCTGCATGCTGTTACCGATAGTCTCGGACGTCCGATACGCTACTTCCTTTCCGCTGGCAAATCAGCGATTTCACGGGCGCCAGGGCTCTGGTGAACAGCCTGCCATCGCTGATTGGTTACTGGGTGATCGCGGCTATGATGCGGACGGGTTTCGCGAAGCCCTTATAACAAAGGCCTAGAGCCCTGCATCCCGGTCCGGAAATCACGCGACAAGCCCGCCTGGTACAACAAACGCTGCTACAAACTACGAAATAGAATTGAAATCATGTTTGGTCGCTTGACGGACGGAATCTTTTGCACACCCAAGGTGGTGGTTGAAGCGATCCCGTTGGAACTGACGTCAGGCGGTCGTCTCAGTTGTTGTGCTCGACACTCAGGAAAACCAGTGTGCGCTTCTCTTGGCTCTTGTCTTTAATGGAAACCCGATAGACACGAATTCCGGCGTCCAATTCTCTAAGCACATAGCTGTCTGGGTGATTGACCTGCCTATCAATCGGAGCCGGCGTACCGTCTCGGCAACGCGCCACTTCAGCCCATATGTCGTGGAAGTAGCTTGTGGCCTCATCGCTTCTGAACTGAAATTCCCAATAACACGAAACGCCGCGTGAATTGCCCAAGCCGTCAAATGGCTGGCATACGGACCCAACAGGTGCAATCCCGGTGTCATCATAGTTTTCAAGTGCAGAAAATTGTGCGCATTCTGCAGCCAGTCCAATAGTCGGTTGAACAAACACAACCGTCACAAGTGAAAGCCAAAAACTCAACGAGACACTATTGTGGGAGTTCGATATCGGACGCAGGAGCGGGGCAGACAGAACTCCTGTTGCTGTGCAGTTTTAGCTCGGCAAACAATCGCATACGTTGCGCCCGGACGGGAGAATCCCTGTGACCAATACTTTTGTTGAAGAGTCGTCATTCTGCGGCATCAGGAACATCAGCAATTGAATAGTTGCCCTTCACGCGTTCCTTTGTCGGGTCAAAATGCGGGAAAGGCACGACCTTGGCTTTCAGGCGCTTTTGCTGGCCGTCCAGTTGCCCGATTTCAATGTCAGCTCCGACGACGGCATGAGTGACCGAAACCCGGCCTAACGCAATGACCTTGCCCAGAATGGGTGATTTCATCGCGCTGGTAATCTCTCCAACTTGCGCCTTTCCAACACGTACACAGTCGCCGGGCGAGGGGACCGTACCTCCCTCAACCTCGAAACCGACCAGTTTGCGATGAGGATGGGCCTTGCGTTCTTCAATCGCTATCCGCCCGATAAAATCGTCGGGCTTTAATTTCAGTGGAACGGTGAAGCCGATGCCAGCCTCGAAGGGATCGGTTTGATCGTCGAATTCGGACCCGGCAAAGATCAAGCCACCTTCGATCCGCACCATATCCAGAGCCGCAAGTCCAAGCGGAGCGATGCCATATTCCTGGCCCACCTCCCAGACGCGATCAAAGATTTCGATGGCATCTTTGGGATGACAGAAGATTTCATATCCCAGCTCACCTGAATATCCGGTCCGGGAAATTACCACAGATGTCCCCTGCACATCACCAACCCGGGCGACGGTCAGCCGGAACCACGGTAATTCTTCGATCGTCGGTTGTTGGGGCGGTGTCCAGAAGATTTTGGAAAGGATGTCACGACTGTACCGCCCTTGAACTGCGATGTTATGCAATTGATCAGTCGAGTTGCGCACCCAAACATTCATATTGCGTTTGAGCGCCTGTTCCTGCAGCCACAAACCGCTCGTGTCATTCCCGCCAATCCAGCGGAAGTTTGTTTCACCCAATCGATATACCGTACCATCGTCGATCATACCGCCGTGCTCATAGCACATGGCCGTATACACGACCTGACCAACGCTTAGCTTTTTTATGTTGCGGGTCACGCACAGCTGCATCAGGTCCTCTGCGTCGGGGCCGACAACTTCGTATTTTCGTAATGGGCTCAGGTCCATGACCGCGACCTTGTCCCGGCAGGCCCAGTATTCGGCAATCGCGCCGTGATTGGTCATCGTATTTGGCAACCAATAGCCGTTGTATTCGATGAAATCACGGGTGTGCCGTGCAAAGCAGTCGTGAAATGCAGTTTTCTTGGTTTCTTCCACGTCCGCCTCCGCAGATTTTCTATAGCCATAGGATCGTTTGAAATCCTCGGTCGCCTTGTAGGTTCGCACCTGAATATCGGTAGGATTCCAGCCATTGGCCGGATCGATGTCGCAGGGACAACCGGTGCTGACGCAGACCAGATCTGTCAGCGCGCGAAGCAGGACGAAGTCACCGGGGCGCGACCAGGGGTCGTCCATTCCGATGGCATTGGTGTCGTCCAGCATTGTGTTGAAAAAGAAGTTGATCGCGGGCCAACCACCACGCGGCTTGATGCCGTACTGGTCCAAATCCTTGTTGATATTGTCCGAGCAGTTCACGTGGCCGGGGTAACCGAGATCTTCGTAATACCGCGCCGTACAGGCAAGGCCAAACGTGTCATGACGCCCGCAGGTATCCTGAACGATCTCTATCAGTGGCTCCTGATCTACCGACCAGTATTTCGAAAAAATTCCCGGTTTTGGGTACAAGCTGCCCATTAGGCTGCGCGTTGTTGTCGGATCAATCTCGCGTTCGATCCCCTGATCCAGCGCTCGGAGGCTGAAGGCCTGAAAATCCGAGCACTCACGCCCGCGAATATCGACAATCTGGATGAACTCGCCGGCCTTGACCTCGTACGAGTGGGCGTTGCCCGGCTGAATATTGAAGTCCTTGAGCGGATCGGCCAGCGGTTCGGGTGGTCCAACATCGGGCTTTGCCAAACCGGGTGCAGATCGCTGGATGTACAAAATGATATCCGTGGGAGGGTTGTTATCTTCGGGGCGCATCGCCTTGCCGGGTGCAGCCACGATCAGAAGGCCATCACTTTCAGCGACGAAATGCACCATGTCGCCAGGGCGCGACCCGTCCATGAACGCTCGGATTGCGTCACCTTTTCCAATGTCAAATCCGGCAACTTCCAAAGCGCGTAGCACTTTCTTGCCGGACGGCGATCCATTGGCCAGCGTCGCAATCAATCCCTCCGGTCGCCCGTGCCCCTGCGCGCCAAGCATGGCCGCATCGGAACTCCGGTCAGGGGCAAAGAAGACCATCTCGGCCGGTTGCATCCCGTCGCGGTCCAGCAAGGTTATCGTATCGCCTTTGGAGACCGGAACAGCGCGGGACCCCATTCCGGGGACCGGGTGGCGTTCCGTTCCATGTGGCAGGATCGGAAGGCCGGGGGCCAGAACTCCGCTGCGTTCGAACGGGACCTCAAATACAGGTTTTACGTTCATCTCCGAAACTCCGGTTAATCCAGCCCCAAAGCGCGCTTGCGCTTCTCGGCCCAGCTGCTGATTGCCATGTCAAATGTCAGTGCCATCAGCGACACGTTCAGACCCAGCACAAAGTTCTTGCCCAATTCGGTGCCTGCCAGTGTTCGTTGCAGTTCCTGCCCCAGATCCTGCGTGCCGATGAAGGCGGCAATGATAACCATGAAGAAGGCGAACATGATTGCCTGATTGAACCCGACGGCCATTGTCGGCAGTGCCAACGGAAATTGTACCGACATCAGCTTTTGCCGACGGGTAGAGCCGGACATATCAGCAGCCTCGGTCATTTCCGGCGGTACGCTGCTGAGACCAATAATCGTGTAACGGATCAGCGGCACGGCGGCGAAGATCAGGATTGAGAATACAACTGCCACATCATTGACCCCAAACAGCATGATTGCGGGGATCAGGTAGATGAAGCTTGGGAAGGTTTGCGCGGTGTCGCAGGCCAGCAGGATGCTCTTGGACCAGCGGTTGGATCGGGCTGCAACAACGCCCAAGGGGATACCGATCATAGTCGCCAGCGCGACTGCCGAAATCACAGTATAGAGCGTGATGACCGACCGATCCCACCAGCCCGAGAAAGCGACAATCGAAAAAAAGATCGCGGCGTAGATGCCGGGTTTTCGGCCACCGACCCAATAGGCAAAGGATACAACCAGCAGGATGAAAGCGGGAGTTGGAATGGCGAGTAGCGTGTTCCGGAACGGGATCAATACCTTGACGTTCAGGAACCAACGCAGCCATTCGGTCGTGCCCTTGATCACATCGATGGCCAGAATCGATTTGATCACCACGTCGATTTCCTTGCCCTGGCTGAGATGCTGCTTCCGACCAATTTCTGCGAGGATCGGGAACACCTGTGCCAGCAGAGTAAACCCAACAAACAGACCCAGCGCGACCAGCGAAATCTGATGCCGTTTCCACCACGGAGTTCCGCGTTCGAAGTGCACCGGCTGCTTGACGACCCAGGCCTTTGACATCCGATCCAGTGTGACGGCCAAAAGAACAATGGTGACACCAATCTCGAAAGAACGGCCCAGTTTAAAACTACCCATCATTGCCAACAGTTTCGCGCCAAGACCGGGCATTCCGATAAAGGCGGTCAAAACAACCATCGCAAGACACAGCATGATCACTTGGTTAACGCCAACCAGAACCTCGGTGCGTGCAGCCGGAACATAAACATGGCGCAGCATCTGCCAGCGTGTGCACCCGGACATTTGGCCGGCTTCAATCACTTCGGGGCTGACCTTTTTTAGGCCCAAAGTGGTCATCAGAATCATCGGTGGAATGGCAAAGGTAATTGTTGCGACGGCCCCAGCTGTCGGTCCGACCTTAAAGAAGATCACTGCTGGCAAGAGATACGTAAAGAAGGGCAGGGTTTGCAGCACGGACAGGATGGGTTTCAGCATCCGTTCGAACCAGCCGTATTTCCAGGCGGCGATGCCCAGAACCAAGCCCAGAAGAAATGCCAGAGGTGCCGCGACTACGATGACAGACATCGTTTGCATGGCGATCTTCCACTGCCCGATTGCCGCGGTCCAGATGAAGGTTCCGGCGCCCAACGCGGCGAGCCTCCAGCCACCTACGGCATAGCCGACAACAGCAGCCACAGCGGCGATTGCGGACCATGGGATTGGGCCCAGATAGGGCCAGCGCCGCTTGCCCTCTAGCAGGTTCGCAGACGTATCCAGCAAAAACTCCAACGGGCCTTCTGCAATAAAGCGAGTGACATAAATCAGGCCCAGGTCGTTTTGAATGAAGTTAAAGACAGTATCCAGAATTTGCGCCGTTGGCGGTATTGCGGCTTCAGGAATTCGGTTCAGCCATTCAGGCAGAATGCCCACGGCCTTGGCAAGGATTAGCGCAAAGGCCGTGACAAGCAGTGCCGTAAGGACTTTGGTCCGTCCAAACGTTCTGTCGGATGTGTCCGGTATTTCGGTGGACAGCGTCGCCATCATTCGGCTCCAAGCAGAACGTTCAACGCGGTGTTGCGGTCCAGAACGCCTGTTACAACGCCTTTGTCATTCGCGACCGGTAAAAGGATCCTGTCGTCGTTGACCAATACGCGCGCCAGTTCATGGATGGTTGAGGCACCATTGATCGGGGCGCCTTCCAGCTCATGACCGTTTACGGGTTTTGCAAGCCCTTTCGCGTGCACGACTCGGGCTTTGTCGATGTCCTCGGTAAACTTGGCCACGTATTCGGTGGCGGGGTTCATCACGATCTGGTCCGGGGTGTCGCATTGCTCGACCGCACCGTTGCGCATGATGGCAATCCGGTCGGCGAGGCGCAGCGCCTCGTCAAAGTCATGCGTGATGAAGACGATGGTTTTGCCCAACATCTCTTGCAGACGCAGGAATTCATCCTGCATTTCACGGCGGATCAGCGGATCAAGCGCCGAAAATGGTTCATCAAGAAACCAAATATCCGGTTCGATAGCTAAGGATCGGGCGATACCGACCCGTTGCTGTTGACCGCCACTTAGTTCGCGCGGGAAGTATTCTTCGCGGCCTTCAAGGCCAACCAGTTTGATGACTTCCAGCGCGCGTTCGCGCCGGTCGTGGCGATCCTGTCCACGCATTTCCAACGGGAAGGCCACGTTGTCCAAAACCGTGCGATGCGGCAGCAATCCGAAGGACTGAAACACCATACCCATCTTGTTGCGGCGCAGCTCAATCAGCTCGCGTTCGCTCAGGCTCATGATATCCTGACCGTCCACCTCAATCGTTCCGCCTGTGATGTCGTGCAGGCGTGAGAAGCACCGTACCAGTGTCGACTTACCCGATCCCGACAGCCCCATGATGACCAGCATCTCTCCCTGGTCCACTTCGATCGAGACATCCTTGACCCCGGCGATGTACCCATCCGCCCGAATCTCATCAAAGCTGCGACCCGCAGGCATGGATTTCAGATAGCTCTCTGGCGAGGGCCCAAACAGTTTCCAGACATTTTTGGCTGAGATGACGGGCGCGGTGGCTGACATGGCTGCCTTTCTTTCTTGTTAAGCGCGGCCTTGCATCGATGTGATAGACAAGGCCGCGCCAGTTTCGGTTGTGTAACCGGATTATGCGCCGCAGGCGCTGATCCAGGGATCAACAACGTCGCGATTGGCGTCCAGCCATTCCTCGGCCGCTTCTTCCGGCTCAAGCTCATCCGTGTCGACCAGCTTCGCCATCTCTGCAATCTGCGGGTTGGTGAAGGAAATCTCGGTCAGGGCGCAATACGCGGCCGGCCACTTATCTTTCATGCCATCCCAAGCTGCCTTTTTCAGGTAACCCTCGGCAGGGTTGCCACAATCATACAGCGCTTCCGGATTGGGACCCTTAGCTGGATCCTTGTCGCACCCATCTTCCCATGCCGGGAACTCAACGAACTCACCTGGCCAAACAGCTTCGGCGAAGTTTGGCGTCCAGTTAAAGACCAAAACCGGCGTTTTGTCGGCCTCTGCCGCGCCAATCTCGGCCCAAAGGGCTGCGGCTGAACCCGCGTTGATCACTGTAAAGTTCAGATCCAGTGCTTCGGCGCGTTCTTTACCATGCTTCAACCAGTCGACCGGCCCATCCAGATACCGGCCCTTGTCGCCGGTTTCGGCTGTGGCGAACAGGTGCGCACAGTCGTTCAGTGCCTGCCAGTCAGGCAGGCCCGGGCAGGATTCCTTGGTCCACATCGGATACCACCAATCCTCGCGCGTGACCGCATCATGATCGCCCGCATCATGCAGACCACCTTTTTCCAGTGCCGCGCGGTAGGATGCACCAAAGGCACCTTCCCAGACTTCCATCTCCAGCGCGACATCGCCCAAACGTACGGATTCATAGACGGCCTGGCTGTCAGTGGTGACATATTCGACATTGTTGCCCATCTCTTCGAAGATCAGGCCGACAACATTCGACATCACGATCTGGCTGGACCAGTTGTGAATGGGGATTACGATCGGGTCGCTGCTGTCTTCGGCAGCCGCGCCAGTTCCCGCTACTGCTGCCAAGGTTGCAGCAGAAAGTAGGTTTGTAAGTTTCATGTTTGCTCCCTGAGTGACATTCATTTTTGAGTTGAGGACTCTTCCGGCCCTGAATTCATGCATTCTGCCCAAGATCGTCTAATGCGCAGAACAGAAATTTGAGGGGCTTTGGCCATAATTTCTTGAGGCTAATCCGACTTTTTGCTATCTTAACAAACAGTTGCCTGATCCGATGCAGACAGATGCGGGCAAATGTTCTTGATCGTGCCCTCGTCCAGTTCGGGAAAAGGTCCCCAAATGCCAAAAAAAGCGCCAGTCACCGGGAAAGTCTTGCCGCCGCTGGACTATTTGTTGGCATTTGAGGCAGCTGCCAAGGCGCAGAGTTTTGCGCAAGCCAGCAAGGTTCTGAACATCTCAGAGACCGCAATCAGCCGCAAAGTGCGCTTACTGGAACAGCATTATGACGTGCCCTTGTTTGTACGGGGGCATCGTTCTGTTTCCCTTACTCAGCAGGGTGCCATCCTGTTGGCAACCGTGGAAAAATCACTGGACCTGATGCGGGATGTCAGCCGCGACATGCTGGCCAAGCATCAGGCCAATACGGTTTCGATTTCGGCGACCAATTCTGTTGCGTCTCTTTGGCTGATGCCGCAACTTCGCAAGTTCAACAAATCCAATGGCCGTATCCGCATCTCTTTGGTGTCTTCTGACAGTGACGCGGAATGTCTGTCAGATTCTATGGACCTTACCATTCTGCGAGGGGATGGCGACTGGCCGGGGTACGAGGCAAAGCTTCTGTTCGGAGAAACCGTTTTTCCGGTTTGCAGCCCCGAGTACCTAAAAAGCAATCCCAATGCGGCGGAACTTTCTGCGCTACCGGAACTTGACCTCATTGAGGTCACCAGCGGCCATGCAGAATGGATGACATGGCGTGCATGGTTCAGCGGCAATGGTGTATCGACGTCATCAATGGAACAGGCTGTCGCGTTCAACACCTACCCATTGTCAGTACAAGCAGCGGTTGATGGGTTGGGAATTGCATTGGGTTGGGCCCATCTTGTTGACCCATTGCTGGAAAGCGGCGCTTTGGTCAGGCCAGTCCAGGACGCATCGGTGCGAACGGAGTCAGGATACTACCTATTGAAAAGACCTTTCAACAGTGCTTTTCCAGAGCAATTAATTGTCGAAGATTGGCTGCTGAGTCTCAGCGCAGGTCGAAAAAGATACGCTTGATTTGGGTCGTTGACGACTGGGCATTGATGGTGAGTTTGGCAGTGGGCTATTTGGCTACTACAACTCGCATATTGACCCAAGGGAATATTTATTTACCTTAAAGAAAAAACGAATCTGAGACGGTGCGCCACCGCTCCGGACAAGGTGTTGTCAGACTTTTCCAACCGGGGGTTTTGCCCAATGAGCTATAAATCGGACATTGAAATCGCGCGCGAGGCGCAGAAGAAGCCTATTCAGG
>NZ_JBXWMJ010000024.1:0-24339 GCF_059609805.1 Ruegeria sp. YTSC004 | reverse complement strand
GGCGCGGTGGCGGCTTGCAGCTTGATCCGCAATCCATGCAGACAACAGCCAAGCTATCGGTGCCAGAGGTCTTTGCACTGCTCATCAGCGTGGCAGCCATGCGGGCGGCGGGAAACCTTCCTTTCTCGGAACTGGCAGATGCCGGACTAGCCAAGATCGAAAAGGCCCTGCCCGCAGACAAAGTGCGCGACCTGCGCGCTTTCTTGGACTGCTTACACATTGGTCAATTGTCCCCGCAGCAAGACCTTTCGGGCATGGGCAAAATGGATGCTGAGTTGCTACCTGCTTTTGAAACGGCATTCCTTGGGCGCCAGCTCATCTCCTTTGCGTATCGCGATGCAAAAGGACGGCAGACCCACCGTAAAGTGGAGCCACAGGCAATGCTGATTCTGCCCCCTTTGTGGTACCTCGTTGGCTGGGACCCACAGCGGGAGGACTTTCGGCATTTCCGGATGGATAGGATTAGCCGTCCGGCAGCCGTAGAAGGTAGCAATTTTTCCCGCCGCTACGTTCCGTTTGAAGAAGATGTCTGCCCCTACAGCGAATTGCAGTAGGATCGGCAAAGCGGTTGTCCGTCGAACGCGTAGCATTGACTAACATGGGCGCAGCTGACCTTATCCGTATTTTGAACTAAGGTCCGGTTCGGCCACAAAGGATATTTCTTCTGCGAAAAAGGAAGAACTACGGGTAGCGGATTATCCGTCAGGATTTGGTGGAGCCTAGAGGAATCACCGTCGAGCGACTGATGCACTGATAGTGAACATGATTGTAGTGTGGCGGTTTATAGTGTGTCACACTTGCATATGAGCAACTAGTACATTTGGGCTGAGGTCTAGGGCCACGTTTCCACTCTATTGTTTCCGTGGCTCAAGTGCGCATCTGATTAATTGGTCGATGTTATGTCGACGATTGGGGGTTCGCGATTGCCACTTATAGGCAAGACTATCATCGCGTCACCCACCGCTTGGAAGTCAATTTGTTTGAGATCAACCATGTGCACAGTGCGGTCGTACATCGTGTGATAGTAGTAGGTCAGGTCTAGTGATTTGTTAGCAGTCATTACCTGTGTCGCGCTGCATAGGAAGTCTTCAGACTGTGCATCGTCCTGAGCACCCTCGGCTGCGTTGGCTGGTGTTTCGAAGTTGTCTAGCATTAGGAACACCTCGCGGCAGTGTCGTAGCCTTCTAGATTAACTTCATGGCATGAAGCACAGTGCACTGCGTAGAGTTCCAGCCCATTCGTTAGGTCTCTGTCTGTCAACTCATGATCTGTAGCGACGTTGGTGCCAATGCTGTATACAGCCAGCGCGCACAGGTGTTTGTTCATCTCTCCCTACCTTAACTCGGAAGCGTTAGCACGCTCGTGAGTGTCGTCGTTGTCGCCAGCACAACTAATACGATTATTGCCTCGACTTCGATGGATCGGGCTAGGCGTTGCGCTGCCTTTGCCTCTCCACCCTGCATAGCCGGAACAAATCGGAGCTTGTTTGCAGCGGCGAGGATCATCAGCAGCGCCACAAGGAACACCTTGAACAACAATGCCTGCCCGTAGCCGGTGAGCAAGAGCCCTTGGAGATTGCCAACAAGCAACCAAGCCATCCAGAGACCTGCCACGATTAATACCGGTACAACCAATGTAGCAGCTTGCCCAAACCTATGCCCTAATTCAGCAGCATTGGTCAGGTGTTCAGGCATTAGGGCCATATTCCTTAGCGGGCTAAAGATGCCCACCCAGAAGGCCACACAAAGCAGGTGCAATAGGAGCAAGAGTTGAACACCGACACTCTTTAGTTCCGGCACGTGCCCTATCTGCGCAAAGGACCACAAAGCCAATGTACCACCCACGAGTACGATCCAGTGGCCAAATCGAGGAATAGACAATCCCACAAGGATCAATGCTGCACCGACAAGCCGGTAAACTAGTACGTCGCCCACGGGGGTCTGTCAAAGTAATCCAAGCATTTCCGGGTCGACCATGCCGTCAACTCCGCCCGTTAAGGCGGCCCCACGAAGCATGAAGACAACTACAGTTGCGGCGAGAGCAAGGCATGCTAAGGCCCTTGCTTGGCGTTTCATCACAAGGTTTATCGGTGCGACAAAGCCGGAATAGAGGCAGCTAACTATCATAAGCCCGGTGGAGCCCGCAAAGCCGATGTAGAGCCCTAGCTTTGCGAGGATTGCCGCAATGCCCCAAATGTCTGGCATGCTCATTCCACGGTAAAGGAGAACTCGCCCTGCATCGCATGACCGTCTTCACCAAGACCGCGCCATTCAATGACATAGGTGCCCGTTCCATTGCTCGGCAGTGGGATCTTGAACTCCTGACCAAAACTTTTCTGGTCGCCCAATTCTAGGCTTGCCGCGGAATGTTCTTGATGTGCCAATTCTATCCGTGTCAGCCGGATGTCCTTAGAGAAGTTGAGGCCAATTTCAGCGGGCACAGCGGTTATTGTGGCTCCGTCGGCAGGGGTTGTTTCTTCGACCTTGGAATGCGCCAGTACGCCGCTGGGAAGAGCAGCGACAAGTGCGAACGTTATGATCTTTTTCATGGTGCTGTCCTCAATATATTCCGTTGGAACGTTGTCTTTCTCATCGTCCACTTCTCAGCGGTTACCCTATTCCGCACGTGCAACATGGTGCTGTTTTTCACTGTCGCAACCAGCGCTATCTTCGAGAGATGTCTCGTGTTGTCAGTGGCTTGATGGTCACACGGTCTTCTGGGCACATCAAGATCATATGACAACTTGTTGAGATCAGGTTTGTCGCTGATCGAACTAAAATAAAGAGTTGGTGCAGCGGAGGCGCAGCGCGGCATGCACCGCCGCAGGGCTATGGGGGCAATTGTCCCTCTGTTATCCTTAGAAAGGGGCACCAAAAAGTGTGTTGCAAATTCTTGTCGGCTTGCGCTTGTTATGTAGTGAAAAAGCAGCCCAAGTATTTGCAACGTAACTATACACCGAGGCGGAACTTGGTCGGTGTCATTCCGGTCTGACCTCGGAAAAAGCGAGTGAAATGGGACTTGTCGGAATAGCCGAGCATCAGACCAATCTCCGCAATTGTCATCTGGCCTTCTTTGAGGTGCTCTTTGGCGACATCGACACGCAACCGTTTGATTTCGCGGGGTAACGTTGTGCCTTGTTGCTGAAGCGCCTTCAGAAACCGTTCCGGTTGTAGTCCCAGCATTCCAGCCACCATCTCTGGTCCCAAATCGGTTTCATCCAGTTTGTCGTGTAAGACAGATCGCAAAGCTGCCACCACGGTTACTTCTTCATCTTGTCGAAGTGATGCTATGGGCTTGGCAGAACCCTCAGAGACGTGGTGCAAAAACAACCATTCCACAGGAAAACTAATTTGCATTCCGGGATCAGTCCCAAGGCCAACCTCGATCCCTTTGTAGTCGATAGGCAGCCCATTGATGTATCTGCTTTCCCATCGCACACGGGAAGAGTCCCAGGACTCTCCGACGACGGTCTGCAATAGGCGTACATAGATTGCGGCACCAAAACCGGTCACCTGAATGGGTGGGACAGTTGGCTCCTGTTGCCTCTCGATACGATAAGTCGCTTTGTCTGCTTCGATGACAAGGCTGTGCCGCACAGAATTGGACTCCTGCGGCACGAGCTCAACAAAGCGGGTAAAAAACTCGAACAGCGTTTTTGTAGATTGCAAGGCTTGAGCGAAGGGCGGCCATCCTTGTAGGTCAAACGCTTCCCCTACATTCAGTCCTAGGTATCGATCCCCTGATACTTCTGAGAAAGCATTTACCAAGCCGTAAACCAACTCGGAGTGAACGAACACGGATGGGTTAGTCATCAGTTCAGCTTTCAAGCCGACCTGATCCAATGCTGGTTGCGGATTGATCTTACGTTCGGTGAGATATTGCAGAAAGGGAGCGGCTAAAGAGAGGCGAACAAAGCCCTCGCTATGCTCTCGGGAGGTGGAGTTGAAAGGCAAGCTCATAACCCTTGTTGGATTAGCTTTAAGAAGTGGCCATTTTTGCAGTCACATTCGTACATCCTAATTCAAAAGGGGCAACCGAGCCAATGAATTCCAGACTATAGTTGGCAAAACATGAATATGAAGGGAGTACTTATGTCCGGTCTACGAATGTCGCTTTGCTCGACGGTAATTGTCGCTGCAGGACTTGCTTTTTCAGCGTCCGCGCAGGCTCAGGATCAAGAAGAACCCCAAACGTTGTTTACCAACGTGCACATCTTCGATGGAGTGAGTGAACAGCGCATCGAGAATGCCAGCGTATTGGTCGAGGGCAATCTGATTAAGGCCGTATCAACCGACGCAATCGATGCCCCCGACGCTACGGTCATTGACGGAGAAGGGAGGACACTGACCCCCGGCTTCATCGAAAATCACGCACACCTGATGCTGCCAGGACCCACGTTGCCCGCAATGGAAGCCAACAGCACTTGGGAAGACCTCGCGATTCACGGCACTCAAATGGCTGAGATGTACTTAATGCAAGGCTTTACCACCGTAAGAGATGCAGGTGGCGCTAATGGAGGTCTTCGCCGCGCAATCGACACCGGGACCATTGCCGGGCCGCGTTTCTACCCTGCGGCTGCTTTTCTAAGTACGCGTGGTGGCCATGCTGATTTCGCCAACTTTACGGCGCCTGTTGGCCAGTCTTCGAACTTCAGCCGTCTGAATATGGCCCAAGAAGTCGACAGCGTCTCTGACATGTACAAGTTTGCTCGTAACAACTTCCGGATGGGAGCAACACAACTGAAGTACATGCAATCAGGCGGTGTAGTTTCAGTGTTTGACCCGTGGCAGTTATTGGCAGGATCGACGGCAGAGTTAGAAGCGGCCGTGCAGGTTGCCAACGAATACGAAAGCTACGTCATGGCCCATTCCTACCGCAAGGAAACGATCATGGCGGCACTGAATGCTGGTGTGCGATCAATTGAACACGGGTTCATGTTTGATTGTGAAATATCAGCGCTGATGGAAGAGAAAGGAGCCTACATCACGACCAATCTCACCGCATTTGATCCAAATCTCTTCGATATTCCTGCCATTCGAGATGTCCCAGCCAGCTTACGAAAGGCACAGTCAGCTACGCAGGCTTTTGGCGACTACATAAAAAACATGAATGAGTGCCCAGCTAAAAGAGGGTTTCACACGGATTGCGTAGGTTCTGTAGCCGCCTGCAATATTCAAATTGCCTATGAAAAACATCTCAATAATGAGTTCTTTGGCTCTCACGCCTCGTTGGTCGCAATGACATCTACTGGCGGTGAAATCGCCGCTTTGTCCGGACCATTCATGAACCCCTATCCCGAGGGCAATCTGGGTGTGATTGAGGAAGGAGCCTATGCGGACATCCTGCTGATCGACGGTAACCCACTTGAAGACTTCTCGGTTGTTGGCACGGGTGATCAGTGGTTCGGTGCCGACCCGAGGCCTGAAAGCCCAGATACAATCCGCCTGATCATGAAGGACGGTGTAATATACAAGAACACACTGGAATGAACAAAAAAGCAGCCGGAGAGCCTTAATGCGTTATTGGTTTCGCTTCGCCGTATTCGCCGGGTTGATCTGGTGCGGCCATCCCGTCATGGCAGCGCCGGGAACGGCAGTTGACTGGGCGGAACTGCCGGACCCTTCTTCGCAAGTCTTTGAAGACCCCTATCGCGACCTCAGCCCTGAACAGTTCGATGATGTTCTGTATGTCGTGCGTTTGCGCGGAAGGTTGCAGCAAGACACTGGCGGCGCAGATGAAAGGCAAAAATGGCAGGAACGTCTGACCGAAACAGAGGACGCCTTGGCGGCAGATGGTATTGATGTCGACTGGCTTCTTGATCAGCGAGAGATTGTGAAGGAACGGCGAAGAAAGGCGGGAACAAATGGAAATCCGCAATTCGACGGTCAGACAATCACTTTGGCGGGATATGCGATTCCTGCTCCGAGTGATCCGGATGGTCGGTCTGTGGCGTATTTAGTGCCAAAACGCGGGATGTGCAGTCACATGCCTCCGCCTCCGCCCAACCAAATGATCCGTGTGCGGTTGAATGGCGACTGGATGCCCAGCTATTACCATGAACCCGTTCGGGTAACAGGCACGCTTACGATCGAACCCTCGGTTCAGAGTATGATGGTTGTGGACGGCCTTGTACCGATGAGCGCTACCTTCCAATTGGAGACAATGAGTGTTGAGACGCTGGAAACGGAGGCTGACAGGTTGGAATGGAAGCAGCATGCTGCTGATCGCATCCGAGCGGCAGGCAATCGCAAGACCGGCGGGGCAAAGGCGTCTGAATGATAAGACTTCTGGTTGCCGTATTGAGTATTTCCATTGCTGGCGCAGCGTCGGCTCAGGGACTATCTGGGCCATCTTCGGTCGAAGCTGACCTCGACCCCGGAGATGGGCTGACCGATCCGCAGTATCGTTCGGATTTTCCACGCAACATCGCACCGGGTTGGTTTCAGTGGAAAGACCGGCTGGCTGAAGGTGGGTTTCGGTTCAACATTGATTACTTGGCATTGGGCCAAACTACGAATGCTGATCTGGGTGCTAGCGAAGCGGCCAGCGGAATTGCGCGCCTCTACGGTAGTTGGCAGGCAACTGAAGGGGGTTCCCTGACATTCAAGATCGAAGACCGGCACGGCTATACTGATGTTGCCCCGCAGTTTCTTGGTCTGGATGGTGGAGCCCTTTCGATCACAGGGACAGCCTTCAACGATAATGGTTTGCTGCTGACCAACCTGTTTTGGACCCAAAGGGCCGCGAACGGCTCGTGGACGCTGCAAGTCGGGCAGATTGATGTAACGGACTTTGTGGATATCTATGGGTTGGTAAGCCCCTACAGCGGTTTCCAAAACCTGTCTTTCAATACCAATCCGACAATTAACACGCCCAATCAAGGCCTTGGCATTGCCGGTGGCGTAAAACTTAGCGAAAATATTTATGCTGTTGCGAGCGTCTCGGACGCAAACGCCGACCCGTCCGATCCAAACTTTGATGTGTTTAGCGACGGCAATCTCTTCAAGTCGCTCGAACTTGGGTACACGTCCGGCTTTGATCGCATCTACTTCGACAATATCCATCTGACCCTCTGGCATGCGGATGCGGCTGACGATGGCAGTCGAGCAGAAGATTACGGCGCAGCGTTTTCCGCCGCATGGTTTGTTGACAATAAATGGATGCCGTTCTTCCGTGCAGGGGCCTCGAAGGGAACCGCAGCGCTTTATGAACGGTCGATTTCTGCCGGTCTCGGTTACTATGGTCGCAACACCGATTTGGCCGGTCTGGGCCTAAACTGGGCCGAAGCAAGAGGCATAGATGGCGATCAGTTCACGCTTGAAGCTTTCTACCGCTTTTCAATCTCACCCGGATTGCAAATGACGCCGTCACTGCAGTTCATTTCTAACCCGCTGCAAAACCCCACTCAGGACAGCATTACGCTGTTCGGCCTAAGAACCCGGATCGTATTCTAATTTGGGTCGAAAGCAGACGCCAATAACAACGATACATTCAGTTTTGTAAATAAAAGGGAGGATCTATCCATGCGTACCTTGTTTCTGGCTGGTACGTTGTCTGTGTGTTCGACATTGTGCGTCGCGCAAACTTACGACCTTGTCATTCTTAACGGACGGGTAGTGGACCCGGAAACCGGGTTCGATCAGATCGCTAACGTGGGAATAAGCAACGGCTGGATCACTGCAATTACTGACGAAGAAATTAATGGTAGCGAGTCCATCGACGCGACAGGGCACGTTGTTGCCCCCGGGTTTATCGATCTCGAGCAGCATGGGCTGGACCCTTGGGGTATCAAGGTAAACCTTCGTGATGGCGTTACGACTCAAATGGATTTTGAGGTTGGGGCAGCGAACATCGACGAATGGTATAGTGCGCGCGAAGGCGCAACACAGGCAAACTATGGTACGGTCGTTGGGCAAGAATTCGCACGGATGCGGGTTCATGACGGCCTCGTGCTTGAAGGTGGGGATATAGACTTCCGGAACTTCTTCGCACTGAGGGCACAATCCGTGGAAGATGGCGTCGAGGGGTGGTCTTCTGTTCCAAGCAACCGTGAGCAGATGAACGAAATCACTGCCCAGCTGGATGAGGGACTACGTCTAGGGGCCCTCGGAGTGGGGTCGACCATCGGCTACGCCCGCGAAGGTATTACAACCTATGAGATGTTCGAAGCGCAGCGGGCTGCGGCGCGTTACGGTAGATTGACCTCCGTCCATCACCGATTTCATCCGAGTGCTTCGACGCCGACAGAAACACAGACGGGTGTAAATGAAATCTTGGTCAACGCGATGGTGCTTGGCGCACCGCTCCATATACACCATGACAATGACTATGGCTGGTGGGAAAATCAGGAAAAGCTCCAGATGGCCCGCGACCAAGGCTACAACGTCTGGTCTAGTTACTATCCTTGGACAGCCGGGTCGGGAAACTACGGAGCCTCGATTATCGCCCCCGAAAACTGGGAAGGCTCGATGGGGTACAAATACGAAGACACCATCTTTGACCCCCAACTTGATCGCTTTGTGACAAAAGACGAATTCTTGAGTTTCGCTGAGAATGAGCCGGGACGGACGGCCATTGTTTTTAGCCCTCCAAGAGAGCAATGGCTAAACGATTGGATCACTATCGCGGGCTATGGCATTTCGGGCGACGGTATGGCCGGGCTAGATATCGATGGCAATCTGATGAGTTGGGATGCCCCCTACGAAGACTATGCTGGGCATCCTCGGTCAGCAGGCAGCCACGCGCTTGTTTTGAGACTGGCACGTGAAGCGAATGTGCCGCTAATGCTCACACTCACTCAGTTAAGTTACATCCATGCGAAACGATTGGGTGACACAGGGTTGCGCGCAATGCAGGTGCGTGGGCGTATGCAAGAAGGCATGGTCGCGGACATCACGATTTTCGATCCGGTATCAGTGACCGAAAAGGCGAATTATACGCTCGGTCAGCAAGGTCTTCCGTCAGAGGGTATTCCTTACGTGCTCGTTAACGGAACTATTGTTGTTAAGAAAAGTGAAGTTCAACGGGATGTTTATGCCGGACAGCCGATCCGGTTTCCAGTCGAGGAGAGCGGGCGTTTCGTTCCGGCTGGTCGCGAGCAGATCATGGGTATTCTCACACCGGATACCGGCACTGCACGTCCAACATTGCTCGAAGATATCACGAACAGTGAAGCCAATTTAACACCTGTCGCGCCACCGACTAATCAGTTTGCGTCGGTAGAGCCGACCAACCCCTTTGATTGGTTTACACCTCGCAACGGTCTAGATGACAGCAACTTATTCTTTTGCGTCGTGCATGCTCGCTTCGAGGACCGCGCAACAGCAAAACGTGATTATGCGAAGGCTATGTTGTCTAAAGCTGGGGGGCAATAAACTCGAGCTAATAGAGAAACACAGAGCAAACTACCTACCAGAATGCAGAGACGATGCGCAGCGAACACAGTTCTACGGGCGGCACAGCAATAAGCGCTAGTCGCATAAGTCCTTGATGCATTGCACGGATGAATTGGTGGGTGATGAGAGACTCGAACTCCCGACATCTTCGGTGTAAACGAAGCGCTCTACCAACTGAGCTAATCACCCGTGACGGTGCATGTAGCCAAGCCTGCGCCCGGGTGCAAGAGGGTCCGGCAGTTTTTCTTTCCCAGAATCTGATTTGTTCGCCTTTGGTAATTCAATCCGTCGGGAAATTCGCCGTGCCTTGTGTTGTGGGGTCGTTTCGATTGTGTGGGGCCTGTCGTTTTACGTTCTGCCTCGTAGGTGATTGCAAAGGCGCTTGCGTGTCACCTACCGCCTCAGCTATCCCCAAAGGAACTGCAACTTTCCAGGCGGGAGAAAACCGATCCTGTCCCACGCGCGCCGAGTTCTGATCGCGGCCCTGGTTCTGGGCGCTTTGACGCTGGCCCCGCTCCGCGCAGGGGCCGAGGGGATTTTGGTGTTTGCAGCGGCCAGCCTCAAAACTGCGCTTGATGAGGTGGCATCTGATTTTGAGCACGAAACCGGGCAGGGCGTAACCGTCTCTTACGCGGCGTCGTCCGTTCTTGCGCGCCAAATTCAATTGGGTGCCCCGGCAGATCTGTTCATTTCCGCTAATGTGGACTGGATGAATGTGCTGCAAGAACAGGGCCTGATTGACCCCACTACGCGTGTAGATCTGCTGGGCAATGGCCTGGTTCTGGTCGCTGGGGACGAAGGGGCTGACATTGGCGAAATGCGGCCCGGAGTCGCTTTGGCCTCCGCACTGGATGGTGGATACCTGGCCATGGCGCTGGTTGATGCCGTGCCGGCAGGGATCTACGGAAAGGCGGCGTTGGAGAGCTTGGGGCTGTGGCAGGGTGTTCAGGCTCAGGTCGCGCAAACGGATAATGTGCGTGCAGCCCTTGCACTGGTTGCCACTGGTGCGGCCCCTATGGGGATCGTCTACCGATCCGATGCGCAGGTCGAGGGACGAGTTCGGGTCATCGCCGAGTTTTCGCCTGGCCTGCATCCGCCCATCATCTACCCTGCAGCAGTGACGACAGCAGGTGCAGACGGCGCGCAGGTGTTTCTGAAGTACCTGCAATCTCAGGCCGCGCGGGCCGTGTTTGAAAAGCAGGGTTTCTCCCTGCCGAACGGATAGCGGCATGGGGTGGTTGGGACCTGCAGAGCTTGAGGCACTGAAACTGTCGCTGCGCGTTTCGTTTTGGGCAACGTTGGTGACATTGCCGTTGGGCATATTCGTTGCCTACGCGCTGGCCCGTTGGCGGTTTCCGGGTCGGCAGGTCTTGAATGGGCTGGTGCATCTACCCTTGATCTTGCCACCGGTGGTGACCGGCTATCTGCTTCTTCTGACCTTTGGAATTCAGGGGCCGCTGGGCAAGTTGCTGGCAGAGATCGGAATTGTCGTGGCGTTTCGTTGGACCGGGGCTGCCCTTGCCGCGGGTATTATGGCATTTCCGCTGATGGTGCGGGCCATACGCCTGTCGATCGAAGCCGTGGACCCCAAACTGGAACAGGCCGGGGCGACACTGGGTGCATCGCGCCTGTTTGTATTTGCAACGGTGACCCTTCCGATGATCTTGCCCGGCGTGATCGCCGGCGCGATTCTGGCCTTTGCCAAAGCGATGGGAGAGTTCGGAGCCACGATTACCTTTGTGTCGAATATCCCCGGCCAGACGCAAACCCTGCCGTCAGCGGTCTATGCTTTCCTGCAAGTCCCGGGCGGCGAAGCAGCGGCCACCCGTTTGGTGGTCATTTCGATCGTGGTTGCCATGAGCGCGCTGTTGTTGTCCGAGTTCATTGGGCGGCGTGTCGCTGCACGGGTGGCCGGATCATGAGCCTGTCCGTTCGCCTGCAGCACGATCTACCCGACCTCAAGCTGGATCTGAGTTTTGATGCGCCACCCGGTGTGACGGTTCTGTTTGGGCGGTCCGGGTCTGGAAAGACAACCATTGTAAATGCAGTCGCCGGTTTGGTGAAACCCATGGCCGGTCGGGTTGCTGTAGACGAGTGGGAGCTGTTCGACACCGCGCAAGGCCTCTGGTTACCGCCGCACAAAAGACGGCTGGGGTACATTTTTCAGGAAGGCCGTCTTTTTCCACATCTCACCGTGCGCCAAAATCTATTCTATGGGAAATGGTTTGCACCCAAGAGCGCGCGCCGCGAAAGCCCGGACAAAGTGATCGAAATGCTGGGGATCGGGCACCTGTTGAACCGGCGCCCTTCGAGGTTGTCCGGTGGGGAAAAACAGCGTGTTGCCATTGGGCGCGCCCTTCTGGCCAGTCCGCGCCTGATCCTGGCAGATGAACCTCTAGCGGCTCTCGACGACGCACGAAAGGCCGAGATCCTGCCTTACTTCGAACGGCTGCGGGATGAGGTTTCGGTGCCGATTCTGTACGTCACACACTCGGCTGCAGAAGTTGCGCGCTTGGCGACATCGGTTGTCGCTCTGCAAGAGGGTAAGGTCTTACGGCATGGACCCGCCTCCGAAGTATTGGCCGATCCGTCAGTCGCACCGGCTGGCGTGCGGGCCGTCGGTGCAGTGTTGCAGGTTCGGGTCGTCAAACATCATTCGGACGGGCTGACCGAGTTGGACGCAGGCGGGTCGCCCTTGTTTCTGCCCCGGATACCCCTGCAAATTGCGGAAGAACTGCGCATCCGCATTCCCGCGCAAGAGGTTATTCTGTCCAGCAAACGCCCCGAGGGTCTTTCGGCCTTAAATGTTCTGGAAGGAGCAGTCGACACGATCCGCGCGGGCGAGGGGCCGGGTGCGATTGTGTCCGTAAAAACGCCCGCGGGTTCTGTATTGGCCCGCGTCACCCGCCGCTCAGTCGAAGCGTTGGGGCTGGAACCGGGCAAACCCTGTTTTGCGGTCATCAAAACGGTCGCACTGGCACCGCAGGACGTGGGCGGGCACTTGCGCGGGGTCTAAGCCAGCGCGCGGGCTTCGAATTCTCGCAGGATCAGGCGGGCTGCCCGGCCGAAGCCCATCCTATTCGGCGTGGCTGTGTCGGGGAAAATGGCAGCGAGCTCCTGCAATGCGTCCGAGGACAGTGTGTACAGGGATTCCTCGCCGAGATAGAGGCTTTCAGCCAGTGCGCCCTCGGCTGTCAGTATTTCGTGGTTATCCAGCAGGATGTGAAAATATTCGACCGGGTCATCCGAGGTGTCAATCGCGATACCTGGCCAGGAACAAAGGTGCTTGGCCGCAACCAGCGCGTCGGGCGTGCCAAACAAAAGCTCGACCTTTGGTCCGCTGACCAGAATGCGGTGCTGCTGTGATACCAGCAGATCGCGTTCGGGCTGTCCTGCGCCAAGGCTGCCGGCCTTGATCCGAACCGGGCGCATGGCCGGATTGTCACGTAATCGGTCCGGCGATAAGGCGCTGCTTTCCACCCACCGGATCGGTCGCAGCCCGCGATCTACGGTCATCACCTTGTCGCCAACACTCAGGGTTTCTATCTGTTGATTGCCTTTTTCAGCCAGGATCAAGGTGCCTGCAGTAAAGCACACGCCTTCAAGGGTGATGGTGATCTCTTGGGTCAGGTCATATGGTTGGAAGAAAAAGTCCAATCCGGTGACCCGTACCGTGAAGGTATCAGTGACCGTAGTCCCGAACGGGATATCGTCAAAATCGCTTTGATTGACCGTGTAGGTCCATTCGCCGGTATTTGGGTTAATGGAGGCCACGCCCAGTGATGGCTGATCAGAGATCGACCTGGATTGCGTCCGGGGAAAGCCGGTCAAGCCAAGATCGCCACTGGCCTGATTAGGGGGATCTCCGGTCACAAAGCCAGTTGTTGTCCCTACGATCGATACCATTTCAAGACCTCTCCATTTTCAGGACCTCACGAAATTCTTTCTTCCGGTAAAGCTTCATGTGTACCTCCCCCGCGTCGTCTCGGGTCCATTCCACGATGCGATTTCGGGTCAGGTCGCTGTCCATCCGATTGGTTCGGACCCGGGGGTGGGGGATTTCCTTCTTCAAAATGTCGACGATCTGGTTGGTCTGTCCAAATGGGGCCACGAGGTCGACGATCCAGAAGGGCGTGCCGCTGGCAAAATCCGTATCCTTCAGTGGCTTTTCCTGAATGGCATACCGACGCTCGGCTTCGCGGCTGAGGCCTGCGAAAGTCACAAACCCGCGCGGGAAACCGTTCTGCCGGAAAATGTGGTACTGGTTCAACCGGAAAGGCGTTTCAAAGGCATAAAGCACCTGTCCAAGGGTGCGCGGTCTGTGTGTATTGGTCAGCGATGCAAGATAGAACATGGCGCCGAAATCCGCGTATTTTTCGGACGGGATATCAAACCAGTCATTTGGAAACGCTTTGCTCAAAACTAACCCCAGACAATATATGCCTTGATCCTATTTGCTTAAGATCCAAAATGATACTGTTTTGCCTGTATGTGCCGTGTCGGGATCCTGTCGGACAAAATCCCGAAAATGGCGCCGCTTTACTCGGACCACGTGTCCGGTATGATCTTGAATAATTGTTTCGAAACAGGAATTGCCATTATGCGAGTTTTGAAAATAGCGGCCCTGGCAACATTTGCGGTGTCGCCTTTATTTGCACAGGGAATTGGGATCGGAATCGGCGCTTACCCAGGTTTCAAAACCACAGTCACGCCTATGAACAACGGTGTATATGAGGTCGCCGTCAGCGGGTCTTCCGCCCCGGTCGCGTATTGGTGCGGGATAGGCGACTTTGCTATTCGCAGCCTGAGAACCAAAGCAACTCAGCGTATCTACATTGTCCGCGCCTACGAAAAGGGCGTGCGCACGGTGCAGTTTTCACTTACCCCACCCGATGGGGTCGATACCACGCCGGGATATTCGATTACCGTAAAACGTGTGGGTGAGAACATGTCGGCGGGGTCCGCGCAGGGCTATTGCTTTGACAACTTCCTGGATTTTGGGTTCCGCTAATCTATCAGGTCCATTTTGCCATTGGCGGAAGGCTCATCAGCACCGCATCCGGGTCATGGCCGGTTTCCAGCCCGAATTTTGTGCCCCGGTCGTAGACGAGGTTGTATTCGGCATAAAGGCCCCGATGCACCAGTTGCGTGTCTTTGGCTGTCTCATCAAACCCCTGGACTCGGCGCTTTTCCACCAACGGCAGGAAAGCTGGCAGGAACGCGCGACCGATATCCTGGGTCAACGCGAAATCGGCGGCCCAGTCTCCGGTGCAATAGTCATCCATGAATATCCCACCCACGCCGCGGGCGCGCTTGCGGTGAGGGATATAGAAATACTCATCCGCCCAGTCTTTCAGGCGGGGATAATGGCCGGGACCATGTGGATCCAGATGCGCCTTTTGGGTGGCATGAAAATGCGCTGTATCCTCATCGTATTCGATGCAAGGATTCAGGTCCGAACCGCCGCCGAACCACCATGCGTGCGGGGTCCAGAACATGCGGGTGTTCATATGAACGGCCGGTACATGCGGGTTTTGCATATGCGCGACCAGAGAGATGCCCGACGCCCAGAAACGCGGATCTTCGGTCATGCCCGGAATTCCCTTGCGCGCCGCCATGGCCTGTTGTGCCCGCGCACCCAAAGTGCCGTATACGGTCGAGACATTGACACCGACCTTTTCAAAGACACGCCCGCCACGCATCACGGACATCAACCCGCCGCCAGCATCGCTGCCGTCCTCGGATTGGCGTTTGGTTTCCTTGACCTCGAACCGGCCAGGTGCTGTGTCTGCAAAAGGGCCAGAGCTGTGGGTGTCTTCAAGTGCCTCAAACGCGGCGACAATCTCATCGCGCAATTGGCGGAACCACGCGGCGGCGGTTGATTTTTCGGTATCGAACATAGGGATTAATGAGCCGGAGCTGCGACGGGGTCCAGCAAGGTGCGGCCGCCATCAATTGTCAGAATTTGTCCGGTGATGAAGCCGGCTGCGTCCGAGGCCAGGAACTGTGCCGTTTCGGTCAGTTCGTTCGGGGCTGCGATCCGGGCCAAGGGCGTATGTCTCTCGATATCGTTGCGAAAGTCCCGGTTTTCCTTGAGCGTGGACTGCAGCGAGGCGCTCATGACCGATCCCAGCGCTATGGAATTGACGCGGATCCGTTTCGGGGCAAGGGCAACGGCCAGCGAACGTGTCATCTGATCCAGTGCGGCGGTGGATACGGAATAGGCCATCAGATCGGGGTGGGTGCGCCGCGCCGCGATTGAAGACAGGTTGATGATCGACCCGGCGGGGCCTTCGTCAGTGTCACCTGCTTGTTTTATCATGCGTTTGGCGACCGCCTGGCTTAGACGCAGCGAGGGCATCAGGTTCTGATTGAGCAGCATGCGCACGGAATCGTCGTCCGCGTCCAGCGGATCGGACGGGATCACCTGGCGCGCGCCATTGATCAAGATGTCCACCTGATCAAACGCATCAAGCGTGGCAGACAGCAGGTTCGCGATGGTCAGCTTTTCCCGCAGGTCGCCAGCAAAAAACCGGATGTTGCTGTCATCGGCCTGTTCGCCAAGCTCGTCGGACAGCCGTTTTTCGTCCATGTCGGCGAACATGACATTGGCGCCGGCATCCGCAAAGTGGCGCCCGATGGCCAGTCCGACCCCATTGGCGCTGCCTGTGACAATGGCGGTCTTGCCGGCTATGGAAAAGGACATGCGTTGTCTCCTGATTTGCGGCAGAGGTTAACCGGGATCACCGTCGAGGGCGAGAGGCGTGAAACACCTTGAACCGATTGTCGCCGGACACCTCCTGAACCTGTACGAAATTCTCGGCCAGCGTGACCTCGTAGGGCAGGTGGCGATTTGCGACCATCCACAGATTGCCGCTCCGGGTCAGGTTTCGAGCTGCGGATTTGATAAAGCCCTGACCCAGCTCAGGGTCGGCGGCGCGCGATGTGTGGAACGGAGGGTTCATGATCACCGTGTCCAACGGTTCCGGCGCGTTCCACGTGACGGCGTCGGCCCAGTGGAACTGCGCGCAGGTCTTGGCCAAATTGACGCGTGCGCAGGTAAGGGCGATCTGGTCAGCCTCGACCAGATGTAACGCGCGCGGATTGGCGGCCTTTAGCACACCGGCTGCGAGATACCCCCAGCCAGCGCCCAAATCAGCGATCCTTGCGCCCAGCTTTTCGGGCAATTCGCCCAGCAGCAGGGCCGAGGCAGGGTCTATCCCATCAGCAGAGAACACGCCGGGCGCGGTCCGAAAGCCATCGACCGTCTGGTTGTCCGGGGCGGCCCAGTCGGCAAAAGCCTCGGGTGCGGATTGGAACCAGAAAATCTTGCCATGCGCCTTGGCGATGGGCCCTTCGACGTCAACGCGTTTGCGGATGTCTTTCAGCAGGCTATCGACGCCGTCGGTTTTGACACCGTCTATGACAATCTGTCCCCTGGCCCGCTGACAGGCCTGATGCACCATACTGCGCGCCAGCGCCTTGGCGCGGGGCAGGATCACGATGGCATCCTGACAAGGGTCGTGGGCTTCCGGCACAGCGGCAAAGCCCTGTCCGGCAAAGTGGTCGTGAAACGGTTTGAATGGCTGCACAACCTGCGTTTCACGCGGCAGGGCCGACAGATCGCAGTCGGATGTCGGCCCAAGCACGCTGAGTGGTTGCGACAGCTCAAGGCCGCTTTGCAGGGCAAGATCAAGACGAGGGGACATCGGCAAATATGAGAGAGAAGGCTAGGCGGCCTTACTCTTCCCGTTCCATTGTGCATTGCAGGGGGTGCTGGTGCCTGCGGGCAAAGTCCATGACCTGGCCCACTTTGGTTTCGGCGATCTCATGGCTGAACACGCCAACCACGGCGACGCCTTTCTTGTGGACGATCAACATGATTTCGAACGCTTCGGCATGGGTCATGCCAAAGAAACGTTCCAGCACATGCACCACGAATTCCATCGGCGTGTAGTCGTCGTTCAGCAGCAGTACTTTGTACAACGGCGGGCGCTTGGTCTTAGGGCGCGTCTGTACCAACAGCGACGGATCATCGTCGTTGTCCGGTTGGTCAGACATCATCCATTTGTGTTCAGTCATTGCGCCTTTGTCCGATTCAGGCTTCGGTTTGTCTGATCGGTTATATAACGTGCATGGGGCCAGAGAAAAGAGCCAGCAGGACGTAATCGAAATGGAAAAAGCGCTGACCACAATTGGGTTCGACGCCGACGACACGCTTTGGCACAACGAGCGGTTTTTCAAACTGACGCAGACGCATTTCACGGAATTGCTGGCCGATCACGCTGATCGCGATCACCTGTTGGATCGGCTGCTTGCTGCGGAAAAACGTAATATCCGGCACTACGGCTACGGAATCAAAGGCTTTACCCTGTCGATGATCGAAACCGCAATCGAAGTGACCGACGACCGTGTTCCAGCCTCGGTTATCCGCCAGTTGGTCGAAGCGGGGCAGGACATGCTAGCCCACCCGATCGAGCTTTTGCCCCACGCGCGAGAGGCCATCGAAGCGGTGACTGATACGCATAAGGTGATTCTGATCACCAAGGGCGACCTGATCGATCAAGAGAGAAAGCTGGCGCAATCCGGTCTGGGAGAGTTGTTCGACGAGGTCGAAATCGTGTCTGAAAAGTCAGCACAAACCTACCGCGGTATCTTTGCGCGGCATGGTGACGGACCCGAATCTGCAATGATGGTAGGCAATTCGATGCGGTCCGATGTCGTCGCCCCAATTCAGGCCGGATGTTGGGGCGTCTATGTGCCCCATGGGTTGGTCTGGGAGATTGAGAAGGCCGAAACCCCTGCGGGCAATCCGCGCTATCGCGAGATGCGGGATTTGGGCGAACTTGCTGATCTGGTTCAGCGCCTAAGTTGATGTTGCCAATTGGTCTCAGTTTTCAAAAAACGAGGTGGGAATTACGTTAAGGGGTTCAATTTGCGTGGATGTAGTAGGTTGCGGGCTGCGCGCGTCTACATGTAGTGCCGGTTTGGACGCTTAACAAAACAGCGAATTTGCACGCTTTCGGTTTATTTCATTGGGTCTCTGTGTTAGCCTTGTAGGCAATAAAAAATAATTAACGCTGACCGGGAAAACCCGGCGGCCTGAGGTAGACAGAGGCAAAGATCGTGCAGGTTCGGCGGACAGTTCCGGCCCGGATGGGCTTATTTCTTATAGCATTCTTGTGGCTGCTCTCCTTCGCGCCGTTGCAGGGATTTGCGGCACCATATGCGGCGATGGTCATCGACGCCCGGACAGGCGAGGTTCTGCATTCGCGCAATGCTGACACCCGACTGCATCCGGCCTCTCTGACCAAGATGATGACACTCTACATTGCATTCGAGGCGGTGCGGAATGGTGAGATCACCTTGGACACGCCCGTTCGGATTACAAAAAAGGCCTCTTCTGAACCCCCCTCGAAACTGGGCCTTCGCACCGGGCAAACCATTGCGTTCCGATATCTGATCAGGGCGGCTGCCGTGAAGTCCGCCAATGATGCGGCCACGGCGATTGGCATCGCGATCAGTGGATCCGAAGCAGCATTCGCCCGTCGCATGACGCGCACGGCCAAGGCCATGGGTATGAGCCGCACAACGTTCAAGAACGCACATGGCCTGACGGAATCAGGTCATTTGTCGACCGCGCGGGATATGACCATGTTGGGTCGCCACCTGCTTTATGACTATCCGCAGTATTACAACCTGTTCTCGCGCCAATCCACGCATGCCGGGATCAAGACAGTTCCAAACACGAACCGTCGTCTGTTGGCAGCTTACAAGGGCGCGGACGGGATCAAGACCGGATACACGCGGGCGGCTGGCTTTAACCTGGTTGCATCGGCAAAACGCAAGGACGAACGCATCATCGCAACTGTCTTTGGTGGCAAATCCGGCGCATCGCGAAATGCAAAAGTGGCTGAGTTGCTGGATATGGGATTCCGCCGCGCCCCCTCGCGTGCCCCGATCCGCAAGCCGGCGCGCCCCACCTATGCCGGAAACGCGGGATTGGGCGCAACCGTCGCGGCCCTGACTATCGCGCCAAAATCCAGTCTGCGCCCCGTTCTGCGCCCCGGACCGGGTGCTGCAGTTCAGGTTGCTGGCGCCGTGGCCGAGACGGCTGCCAAAAATGGCACGCGCATAAAAGACGGGATCGCTGCGGCGATTGCAGCTGCCGACATTCAGCCCTCTGGTGACGGTGACGCACCCCGTCCCGCTGCGCGCCCGGCTGACTTGGTTCTGGTCTCGACCGATCCAGCAGCGCAGCCCGAACCCGAGCAAGAGATCGTTACCCGACTGTCAACATCGGGCGGACGGCTATGGGGCGTGAACGTTGGCCGCTATACCACCCGATATGAGGCGGAAAAGATTTTGCTGAAAACGGCCCTGTCGGAAATGACCACTCTGGAAGGCACGCTGCGGAAGGTGAACCAAAGCTCGCGCGGCTTCGACGCGACATTTCAGGGCATGACCCGCGAACAGGCCGATCTGGCCTGCCGCCGGTTGCAGGCCCGGAATGTGACTTGTTTCATGATCGGGCCGTCATAAGGCCCGACATACTCTCCTGAATGGATCTGGGCTGCGAGGAAACTCGCAGCCTTTTTTTGTCAGTCGAAGACGTGGCCGTGTTCGTATTGTTCATCCTGACCCGCCGCAGCGGTCAGGGCGGCAACGTTATCTTTGGTAAAGAACCCGTCATAGTGGTGGCAACGTTCGATATACTCGGTGATCAACAGCGTGTACTTCGAGTGCTTTGAGAAGATCTGTTTGAGGTTCGGATCATCCTTACACTCGCCCACCACATGGGCCAGGAACGGCACCCCTTCATCCTTGAGTGTGTTGACCACAAAATCGACGTTCTTTTCACCCGCGCCGTGGTCGCCGTCCTGAATCTCGATTGCCATGTGGTGCAGGCGACGGCCAAAGTTCCGCACGAAATCCTCGGTTGGCATCGGCAGCTGTTCAAAGGAATTGACGAAGGAGGGCGTGTTGTTCGCGGTGAAGACCTTGGCGGGGGATTTCTTGTCATCGTCCACATTCGCGTTTCGGTTCACATTGGTAGACGAGTTCATCTCAAAGATGTTGTACGCGCCCCAAAAGTAATAGGGCACCATGGTCAGAAACTCGAGGATCGCGTCCTCACGCTCGCCGGCCAGAATGCGTGTTGCAAGGTGGTCGACCCCCAGCATCAAAGGCGCGATTTTGCTGTCTGCCCCGAACGCCGCCGCCTGATCCAGCCGCGCCTGTTCGTCATTGCTCAGCAATATCCGGTCACCCAAACCGAGGCTGTCGGTGTCGTTGAAATCCAGGGATGAGTAGCCAACCCTGTTACAGGTGAAATCGGACGGAGACGTAAATCGGAACCCGTCCGATGTGTAGAACGGGTTTTCAGTGTCTCCCTTGTACTCAAACCTGATGTTCTGATCTTCAAGCGTTTTGGTCAGGGTCTTGAGGTCCGTGGCGCCATAAACCTCTCCGACATAGCGGGTCTGGGGGGTGTTGCGGGCCAGCGGGTACATGCGGTTGATACGCGGGATAAAGTCTTCGAATGTCGGGCTAAGCGGCGCCATGACGATTATCGCGGGATAATCGGGGTGTGAGTGCATCACGGCAAATTTGTGCGTCTGACCAAGATAGCTGGCCGTATGTCGGTAGGGTGTCATGACATAAAGCTCGATCAGCGTGTCGAACATCGCGTCCGGTTCGACCTGAATGACGATCGCCTGCATCGCCCCGACCTGATCAGCCACGCCCGAGCTTTGGCGGCGTTCGTAGATCATCGGCAGATATTGGTGGAAGAACTCAGAGTTCTTTTTGTCGCCGCGTGGTTCGTAATTCATCAGATCAAAAGACATTGGCCAACCTCCTTGCCTATACCGCTTTGGCATGGCGTTGCTTGGAATTGTGGTATTCAGAACATGCACTTGTCGGGCATGCTAGGGTCTGTATTCCATACAGGCAACAGTCAGAGGATAGATCGTCAGGATTACGCCCTTCTTTCTACCGCATGAATTTTGTCACATCGACCCCGCCGTCGATCAGGGATGTGCGAACCGAACGGGCGATTTGTACCGCGGTTGGACCGTCGCCATGCAGGCAGATCGTGTCGATGGATGTCTCAAGCCGCTGGCCGCTTTCGGTGATGATGGCACCTTCGCGCACCATGTTCAGGATGCGCGGTCCGGCAATTTCGGGGTCATGAATAACCGCGCCGGGCAGGCCGCGGTCGACAAGAGTTCCGTCGTCGTTATAGGCCCGGTCCGCAAAGATCTCGCCGACCCACTTGCACCCCAGTTCGCGCACGGCTTCTTCTTGTTTGGTAACGGCCAAAACCATGATGATGATGTCCGGATCGACATCCAGCGCGCCCTGATAACAGGCTCGGGCCATGTCGATATCGACCGAGCACATGTTGGCCAGCGCCCCGTGCAGTTTCAGGTGCCGCACTTCGGTGCCAACGGCCTTGGCCATGCCGATCGCAGCGCCCAGTTGGTAACGAACCAGATTGCGCAAGGAATCATGGGGAACTTTCATATTCCGCCGGCCAAATCCCTGCAGGTCAGGAAAGCCCGGGTGCGCGCCGATCCCGACGCCGTTTTCCGCAGCCAGTGTCATCGTTTTGGCCATCACATCCGGGTCGCCGGCGTGAAAGCCACAAGCGATATTGGCAGAGGTGATAATCTTAAGCAGATTTTCATCATCGCCCATATTCCAGGGGCCAAAGCTTTCGCCCATATCGGCATTCAGATCGACGCTTGGCATACGTGGTACTCCCTAGTCGGTGGCGGAGATCATTCCGCCGATCAATTGGTAGGACAAGAGGTTCGGGATGTCATGCGGATCGCGGACCAGCGGTTCGACTCGCATAGGTAGCCGGGCAAGTTCGGCATTGTGGGCGGTTTGCAGGGCTGTGGCCTCGTCCAGTGACACGAATTCGAACTTGATCCGCCCGCCCGCCGGGGTTTGTGCCGCGCGCGGAAGGTCACAAGGCAGAACCGTCGCGATACGGGGATAACCTCCAGTGGTCTGACATTCAGGCAACAGGATAAAGGGGCTGCCTGTTCCGGTCATCTGTATGTCACCGGGGGTAATGACCTCGGACAGAATGTTCAGCTGACCCTGAGCCGCGAAACCTTCGCCCTCGCTATCCAACTGCATCCCCATTCGGTTGGCCCGACTGCCACGCCGAAACTCGGTTTGCACAAAGCGGTCCAACGTTTCCTGATCGAACAGGGGGGTCTGAAAGCTGGCGATCACGCGTAGAACGCCACCCGAGAAGCGATCATCCGGGTTAAGCTTCATGCCCGTCACGCCTGATCCGTCGGCGACAGGCAATGTATCTCCGGTCTGAATGGTGCTTCCGATCTTGGCGGTCAAATGCGCTGAGCGTGATCCCAGAAAGGCTTCGGACGCGATCCCACCGCTGACATGCAGGTAGCCATAGGTCCCGCGCGTCGCAGCACCAATCACCAGCCGCTGCCCGGTTACCATCTGGTGCGACGCATTCCAGACCACAGGTGCGCCATCAATGCTGGCCTGCATCGGAGCACCTGTCAGAGCGATGCCGAGAGATTGCGTTGCCTCGAACTCGCCACCCATTCCCGCCATTTCCAAAGCGGCAAGTCCCGGGCTTTGACGCAGCAACGCTGCGCCCTCGTGCAGGGCCAGTTGGTCGGCGGCGCCGGATCGGGACAGCCCCTGATCCAGATACCCGACACGGCCCTGGTCTTGTATGGTGCAGGCCGGGCCAATGCGATGAACAATCAGACCCATCCCGCGATCTCCTCGCAGGTGGCCCCGCCTGAGCCGTCCGAGTTGTTGGCGCGGATGGTTTCCAGTTCGTCGCGCGAAACGGACAGGAACTGCATTTCATCCCCTGGCTTCAACGCAAAGCTCTGCGGTGCGTCAGGGCGAAAGCAGCGAAATGCGGTTTGGCCCACATGCCGCCAGCCAGTCGGAGTGGGGCCCGAGAACAGTACGAATTGGGAAATTGCCAATACCAAGGCCCCCTCTGGGACCATGGGCGTCAGTTCCTTCAGGCGCGGAATATTGAATTCAGGACCAAGCGGACCAAGGTACGGTTGCCCCGGTGCAAAGCCGATGGTCAATACGCGTACCTTTGTGTCGCTCAGCCGTCGAACGGCTTCCATGGAATCCAGCCCCGCCGCCGCCGCTGCCTCGTCCAGTTGCGGAGCAAGCTCGCCCCCATAAACTGTCGGGACCCGCCACAATTTTCGACCGGCAGGCAGTGGTGCCTCAAACCAATTTTGCTGTGCAAGTAGGTGTCGCACTCTATCTTGGACTTCAGCGCGAGGTAATTTGTCGGGATCGAACCTCAGGTAGGCCGATGCAAGCGATGCAGAGGTTTCGACAACACCGTTCCAGGATGCGGCGTCTATTGCGCCCCTAAAGGCCAGCGCCGCCCGGTTCGAGGGTTCGGCCATGGCATCGGCAAAGGAAACAAGAAGGCCGTCATAGCCTACGGTATTTATGCGTGGAAACATGTCGGCTGTATTGGTGGTCATTTCACGGCTAACCCGGGCATCTTACAGAGGCGACCACACAGCATCCCGGGCCAATGCGCAAGCCCGGCGTGGGTGGAGACGCGCGGAATCTATACCTGAATTTAGTGCTGGCACGGTTTTTTGGGCCGATTCCGACTCATTGAATCGCTTCCGACTCGTTTGAGGCTTGTGGTGTGGTTGGGTGCCCTGTCTATATATAGGGGTGCGCTTACTGGCGACGCGGACAGGTGTGGGTCCGACTTGTATTTCAACTGGCGAGATTGCCGTTCGAGGGAGCGGGTTGTGCGCCTTAAGATATTGATAAATAAAGGTTAAGCGGAAAGATGGAAAAAAATCGCCCAGGACGTCATTTTCTGCTTGCGGACTTATGCGGTTATACTTAGAACCCCCTTCACCGGCGCTGCTGAGGCGGTGCTGACGGGTCG
>NZ_JBXWMJ010000023.1:0-28081 GCF_059609805.1 Ruegeria sp. YTSC004 | reverse complement strand
TTGGCGGTTACGATGAGCCAGAAACCCTCTCTTATCAAATCTACTTAAACTGTCCCATTGGTGCTGACGTCAGACATTATCTAAACCAACCGAGCCGAGCTAAATTGAAAGGAATCTACCATAGCCTCGCAATTGAGTTGTTTTGTTCGGTTTTGGGTTGAATTGTTCCAAGAATAACGCACTTTTGGCTGAGTTATGGTGCGTTCAAGTTGATCAAGCCACTGTACGACAATCGACAATTGAGCGCGTATAGTGAACCGTGCAATCTTATGGGAAAATCGTGCAAACCTATGCGCAAATGCTGTGCAAAATTATGGGCGAAGACACCCAGATTTTCTGAATAAAATCAATGATAAGAATGCAGCGTTATGCGCGTCCCTACAGATTTTGTAGGTTTGCGCATAGCACTTCGCACACCCCATAAGTTTGCGTAGTTCGCCCATAGTTTTGCGCTGCGCGTTTCTCTGCATTAGGACGAATTCAATCAGTGTATGGCTTAGTCGTTGCGGTTATGGCCCTTTGCATTGCTCAATCCCGCAAAGGGCCTCCTTAAGGAACCTGGGATTCTCGCGAAGGTCTGCGATGCGCAGAAAGCTGACTTTGCAAAGTTGCCGTTCAACGTTTCGCTTGCCCGACCTGACCGTCCCAGATGGTCGGAGGCTCTTCTTGGAAGTGCGGCACTTTAGATTGTTGTCCTAATTGAGGCAAATTTAGGTACAGAGCATTTTTGGGCTACGTCAGCCAACGTAAACGCCAGGGAATATGGGCAATACGAAATCCAATTATCCAGATGACAATTGACGAACTATTGGTCGACTAATCTCATTGTCCGAGCAAAACCTACCATGCGAGCTTCAGCGCTGCTTTCGTTTGACCGAAATAATGCATCCAGAATGTTTTGGATGCCTTGCAGGCACATCCCGTGCCATTGCGTCCACGTTTCCCAGGTGCCGTAACGCTCCGTTGTTCAGCAACACGCCTCGCCCAGCATCATAACGGCGCTGTCCAAATCCGCTGGCAACGCATTCCCAGTCTTCCTTGGCCGCCGCGTTGCGGAATCTCGGTAGGTCGTGCGGGTCATGTCGTCCAGGTGTTGCTGCGACGTGATCGTGTTTCTTCGCATTGCTTTGGTGCGTTAGATGGTGGGTCACTTGTGTTGTGCCAGGTTGCTGGACAGTACCGGTTGTCGGCCTCGGCTTAGGGCGCATGATTGTCACGACGCCTTGTGGCTTCGGATGCCCTGGGACTGCCACGTGAGTTGCCGTCGGTTTTGGTGTCAACTGTGGAACCTGGCCAGGAACCGCCGTGGGAACCTGATTGGGGGTTGCGGTTGGGACAAGCGGTGGTGTCGCCGTAGTACCGCTGTGTTGCGGAACACGGCCGGGCACTGCGACCGGAATCTGGTTTGGTGTTGCAGTTGGGACGAGCGGTGGCACAGCAGTTTGTCCAGTGGGCTGAGGTGGGACCTGACCAGGAACTGCGACTGGTATTTGGTTTGGTGTTGCGGTGGGCACAAGTGGCGGCACCGCTGTTGGGCCGGTGGGTTGAGGCGGAACCTGGCCAGGGGTAGCGACCGGAACTTGATTGGGAGTTGCAGTCGGAACTTGCGACGGCACCGCGGTAGGACCGGCGACCAATGGTGGAACCTGATTGGGAACGGCTGTCGGAACCCGGTTTGGTGTTGCGTTTGGTGCCAAAGGCGGAGCTAGAGTTGGCGCTACTACCGGCGTGGGAACCTGACCAGGAACCGCTATCGGTGTCGCAATAGGAACCTGACCGGGAATTGCGTTCGGGACCGCGCCCGGCGCAAGGACTGGAACAGTAACGGACGTGGGCGTTTGCTGCGTTCCCTTAGGCGGCAACTGATTTGCCACCGGCTGAGTTGGGCCAGTAACTTGATTACCTGCCCCTTGCCCACCAGCCTGCCCGCACCCTTGGCTCGACTGGTGTGGGTTCCCTACACCTCGGCACCACCCGTAGTGATTTCCGCGGGCAAAGACCTGAGTAACGGCCAGTTCTGTAATTAGACAAGTTGCGGTAAGTACAGCAATTCGGTTCAGTTTCATAACATTCTCACCAACTTGTTGTCAGAGCAAGATACGCGCCAGGATCGCCAGAGTCGGTCAAAGGGCCGTCTCTCAAAGGGACACCGACATATCCGGACAGAAATAGATTTTTCTTAAACTCAATGTCCAAACCCAGACCTGTCGACGCCAGTGTAGCATTATCAACTTCGAAACTCGCAGGGTCATTGTTCGAGATGTAACCCACGTCGAAAAAGGCAAAGGGCGTTAAGCGATGTATGCTCTGGGAACTGGGGAAGTAGGAATGAGACACTTCGAAAATCGCGGAAATCCCGGAATCGCCATCCACTTCGTCAAAACGATATCCGCGCAAAGCATAACGATCACCAAGGAAGTACTCTTCGACCGAGGGCAGCCGGTCTGTTGTGTACTGCCCCCAGATCTCGGTTCGCCAAGCTGTGTTGGGAGACAAGCCCGTTAGCGGGCTTTCGTATCCGACGCCGCCTCGTAGATGCCAGAACGAAGAGTCCCCGTCGTCAAAATTCGCGTCTGTCGTGTCGTTGTCATTGTCACCAAAAGATAAGGTTAGCCCCGCTTCCAGAGCTTGTCCCTTTGGATAGTTTTGCCCGTAAAGATATGTAAGGCCAACGACACTCGCGTCACTGGATAGTGGAACGCCACCACTGACTGAGTCCGCTTTTGAAAGGCGATAGTCCAACAGAAGATACCCATAACGGGCCACATCGCGGATCACGGGGTAACCCATCGCGACTGTGAAGTTCTCGCCGTCAATATCTGTTCTCGCAAAGTCCCCCGAGAGGTCACGTTTTGCGTTTATGTTCCCGTAGAAGATCTCACCGTACAGACCATTGCTGTTCAGCGGCGTGCGATAGGTAAGAGCGCCCCATAAAGAGTGTTCATCGTCTTTGTCCCAATTGTAATTGCCTGATCCCTCAAATCGCAGCAAATCCCCGACGGTCAGCGTTGAATAAAACTCTTGTACGACATAGAAGCTGAGCGCTTCTCCAAGCTCACGCGGAGGGTTGTCGAGTGTCGCACTACCGGCTTGTTTGCGCAGAGGTTCTCCCAATACCCTCAGCCGAGCACCAGCCTGATCCGGGTAATCAAGTTCGGTCGACACGTCCAAATCGGGTATGTCCTCGGCTAGCATAACCGCCCGCTCAAATCGTTTGAGAGTTATTGGATATGCGGTGGTGAGGGGCTGAAAAATCTTCTCTAGTGTTTTGAACGTGCGAGTATCTACGCCTTCAATTTCGATGGTTTGAATGCGCCCTTCATCAACAACTATGCTCTGCCCATCGGGACCAGGCCACGCCTCAGCCAAGAAGTAGCCGTCTTCTCGGTAGATCTGAGTGATCGTTGATGCGACCTCCACCGCTGTAATGCGCCCTGATCGATCAAAGGCCAACTGACCGGCAAAAGTTAACAGCTCATCCGCATCATACACCGTTACGCCGCTGACCGAGTGCTGGGATGCGATGTCCCAGGTTTGGGCAATGCTACTTCTTGGAACTGATGCAGTGGCCACAAGAGTGCAAATGATCGCAAAAACAACTGATCTGAATACGCGCATTTTTGACAACCTTAAAGTGACTGAGCATGTTGAAGTCCAATGTTATTATGTGGTTCGCATGTGTGAACCTGACGCTACTCGAATGTATTGATGGGTGATGTTTTTAAGAAACACAGTGAACAGAACGCAGATTTACTTATTACGCCGCACATACGACGGCGCTGAATTACACAAACCGGCTTTTCAACAAGTTAGAGTAGAGAACTAGTAGGACAGTCCTCACAATTCCGGTTGCTCAAAAACATAAAGCCGCGATTTCTTGGCATCGTCTGTTAGGACATAGAGAAGCCCTTTGGTCTCATCGAGAGCGATTCCTTCGGGATGTTTAACTTCCTTTTGTTTGCCATCTTCTGTGAACGTCAAACTGATAGACTTTACGGACTTGGACTCTGGATTGTAGACGAAGATTTGACGGCCTTTGTCACTTACAATCCAAAGAGAACGTGAGGACGGGGACCATGCTAGGCCGCTCAAATCCAGTTCATCATCATCTACACGCTCGGAGATAAAACCTGCATCGCGGGCTAAAGGAATGATCTCAACAATTTCGTCTAGCGCTGGTGATACGACCATTAACAACCTTGGTTGTCCTTCAATGCCAATGAAGACCCGCCCCGATTCCGGGTCAACAGCGATACCTTCGGGTCCCTTGTTTAATGGGTTGCCAACGAGTAATTCAGCGGCGGCCGAGTAACCTTTAAGAGATGTGAGAGGTATTGTTGTCAATTGAATGGGTTCGGTTGGGTGAACGACTAGAATTGATCGGTCAGTTTCCTGAAGCACCAAAACAGACCCATCCTTTCGAGGTGCAACACCCTCCAAATCTGATCCTGCCAATGCTGGCAACTTGAAAGAGTTTCCTAATACCCCGTCGACTCTGAGTAGGTGCAGTTTAGGTTCGGCATCACTTACAGACCACAAGAAGCCTTCAGCGTTAGACATTGCCAAACCGGAAGGCTCTGAAAATCCCTCTGATTTGTCTGCCACCTTGAATTTATCGACCAGAACCAAACCAGCACTTTCGGCGTAGGCAAAATTGGTCCAAGGCAAGAAGGCTGCCGCAACCGAGCTAGCCGTAAAAGCGAGTCGTCTAAGTTTGCAGAAACACCGTGAAATTTCAGCTTTTGACGAAAACACTCTGTTTTCTGTCATTGGATTCTCTCACGCTTGGACCACATCCCTGTATCAGCGTTCGTATCACAGTCCGGATACGATGTCCGAAGAATGCACTGTAATCTCTTTACCTGATCCCGCCTGTTGCGATTGAATTGAATAGGGCACGATGTGCCTTTGGTTAAGCGTAAGCCTTTGGCGTGAGCAGGGAGGAAGACAAGTTGAATACGACCCTCACATTTGTGACCGTGTTGTTGATGCTGCTGTTGCCAGGTGCTGCGGTGTCACAAGTCGACCCTGCGACGATGCTGGCCGGGGCTTCGGGGTCGGAAATCGTTATCGAACGCCGGTGGACGCAGTTTCGTGGCAAACAGGAACTGTATTTCTTTACTCTCGATGTGATCGTCACGATCATTCTGGCTGGCTTGATCGTATATCATCCGGTGAGACGTAAAGCCCGTAGAAGCGTCCGCGACATAGTTATGCCAAGGCTTTTCTTCCTGTATGCGCTTATCGGCATGGCGGTTGGTTTCCTGGTGGTTCAGCACGGGTCAATGATCGGTTTCGTTATCTTTGGTATCGGAGCGTTGCTCAGGTTCCGCTCCAATCTCGATGATCCGGTGGACACTGTCGAAATGATAATCGTGACTGTTCTTGGTCTTGCGGTCGGTTTGGGCTTGCCGCTGATGGCCACACTAGTGGCGGTTGTTTGTTGGTGTTTCATTTGGCTCGGAGGGCGAAACAAGGGTGTGGAAATTTCGCTCAAAGCTTCGGACGAAGAGCACTCATTGAAAGTCACCGGAGCCATTGAAGCCATGGCCACAGAGGCTGGCTGGAAGCTGGTCAGAAAACACCACGTCCCCGGAAAATCTCGGGTTTCATTGCTTTTCATCACCTCGGGTGGACTGACGGAAGCCCGGATCGAAGAGATGATAAATGATCTGGTCCCTGAAAAAGTCGAACTGAAACTCAACCTCTAGTCATTTCACAAGGTCTAAGCGTTTCAACACCGCATTCGGGGATCTGATCTCTTTCGGGAGCGACTTGAAGTTTACCGACCTTTCGAAGTCAGGGCCTCGAAATACGGCTATCTCAAACTCTCCGTTCGGCTGGAACGTAACATGAGTGAAGCTGTGAGGTGATCTGGCGCTATCGCCAATAAGCCGCCGCGGACCACCTCCCAAACAAGCTTGAGAGACATAAGCCACACCGTCTTTCCAACCGGGGTAGAAGGCATGATGGTGGCCTGAAAGATGCAGAACAACACCGCTTTCCAGATAGATTTTTTCAAGTGTTGGGTCACCGATGATTTCGCGTTCGCGCTGGATCGCGAACGGCCAAAGTGGGAGGTGACTGAAAGTGACAATCGGGTCTCCGTCTGCACCCAATTCCTGTAACCGGTCCTGCTGGTCACCGGATAGGGGTCCTAGGGTCGTTGCATCCAAAGACGCAAACGTAATGCCCTGCATCTCAAATGCGTAGAAGAACGGGTAGTCATCTGAAACCAGGAAGTCGACGCCTGGTTTTCTCGGCGTCCATTCCTCTGCGTATATTTTCCTTTCACGCTCGAACCCTCGGTAGGCGGAGGCATCATGGTTTCCAGGTGTGACCGCAAATGGAATGCCGGCAGCCTCTAATGGATCTGATACGACCTCGTGAAACGCATTCCACATATCCCTGACCTGTTTGTCGGACAAGTTGGGAATGCGCTGTCCCGCAACCATATCTCCGGTCGAAATAACCAGATCTGGATCAAACTCGATTATGCGCTCAATCGCCTTGTCGACGCGGGCATCGTATCTTACCGAACCATAGCTTCCATTCAGATCCGATATGACGATGACATCCAATGCCGCCGCTTTGCAGGCGAGCAGAGCGGTCCAAATACACACCGCAATAAGAGCAGAACACCTACGGTACATAACAGTCCACAGCCTCTACCTCGGTGCCGTTTCTCAAAAAGAATGCGACAGGATCCAAGTCGAACATCAAATCGCCATTTGAGCAATTGCTCTGGAGAATGGACGTTGCCAGCGCAGTATTTTTGACAACTTGTGCAATCTGACTGTCTGACAAACCAAAGCTTTGCGATAGCCAGTCATAGACTGGGCCTTGGGATTGAAGGTCACTATTCAATGCAACCAAGCGCCGATACGTGCTTGGAGAGAAGTGGCGAATTTTCTCCAGCATTTGAGTAGATTTCGCGAAGTTGGCGTATTCGACACGCCCACCAGCATCGTTGTCGTTTAGATTGCTGCGACGGATCAATAATGCGTCGTCGGGAACGTCTCCATCGTTTGGCTCATGGTGCTTGGCTTTCTTATGCTTCAGCTTTCCGTCTTCGACCCAATACCAATAGGGTGTGAAGTCTATGTTTCCTACGCGGTCCTGCTGGCTAAAGATGAAATCGAGGAGTACAATCTCGGTAAGTTCTTGCATCCAAAATGCCATCTGTTGGTCGCTGACATCGGGACCGAGATCCTTGTTGATCATCCGGTCTCTTCGACCTTCTCCAACGCCCTCTACAATGGCCTCTGGCAAGGGTTTTGAAGAACGCAAAGCCAAGAAAGCAGGAGTTTCCTGAAAATCGCGGTTCTGACCTTTCCCCCAACCAGATTTACGGGTGCCGTTGATTTCCGAGCCGTATCGATGCCCAGGGCTATCAAGCAGCGCACCGTATATTTGCGTTCGATCTGCGGTGAACAGATCGTCGGTTGGCTGGTACGAGTTCGGGTCGGCATCCGCAGCCGCGAAGACCCGCCAGCCTTCGTGGTTCATGCGCCCACCATGAGAGCCGCCAGAAATCGCAAGGCCGGGCTCTGCGACCTCGGAAAAGTGCGCCTGGGCGTCCATGCTACGCCAAACGGCGACTGGAACTTTTACAGTCGTGTCGAAATATCTGGAGAAATGATAGTAAAGCAGCGACGAGGTGGAAAAGGTTCCACTGGTGCCCTTTTGGTTCATGGTGGATTTGAATTTGGCCACCCTGTCCTTGGCCAGATCTTTCGCCGCCTTCCCCTCTTTGCAAGCGTTTCTCTCGAACTCAGTACGGTTCCCTGTGTAGGGTCCTTCCGAAATATCGTACACGGCCATTCCTGGGCTGGTACTCCAGGTTTTTGGGCAAATAGCAATTTCGGAGGCATAGAAATCGATCTCGCAATAGGCCGTTTCTTCCTCAAGATCGCTTTTCTTATACTCGCCCGTTGAAACTTTTTCGATCCGAATACAGCGTTCAGTAACGCCGTTGGGACTATCAAATGTCGTGGCTTCACCGAGGACATCGTCGTTCGCCCACAAGACGGTGGGTGCAATGAAAGCAAGTGACCCCAGAAGAATGAACTTCATTTGGATAGTTCTCCCAATATCATTTGGGGCAAATCGCTGCCTGTTGTTCGGTAGAGATCTTCAAATTGGGGTCGACACTGAAGTTGGAGAACTTTGAGTCAATCCACTGGTCACACCCGCCTGAACATGGGGCCCCGTTTCGGGCCTCATTCCAATATTCCTTGGCCCTTTCTTCTGTCCAACCGCAAAACTGAACGAGCGCCATCGCCGACAATGCACCTGAGGAATGAACGCCCCACATGCAGTGCACCAGAACAGGGCCCTTTCCAGGGTTTTGAATCACCTCGTGTATGGACGCCATGACAGCACTGGGTCGGGAGGATCTGGCGCTTTGATAGTCGAAAGATCCGTTTCCGCAACTTGTGCGGCCGTATTCGGTGTTCTTGCCGAAGTCTGCGTAAAACCCGGTTGAAAACCCTTCATCGCAAAGGGTCTCGCGTTGAACTTTACTCAGACCCGTTCGATCCTTGTCGCCGCCTTTGAAACCAGAGCGATACAATACTCCGCTTAAGACTGGGCGAAAGAAAGCGACGCCATCAACACCTCCGTCGCCACCCTTTGAAAGCATTTGACTGTTGCTTGGGCCACCGTTTCGACTGGTTACGTCAGAATTCGCCGCGGTTGCCAGAGCACCAATGAATATGAGGGACGTCAAAAACCGCATGCCAGCTCCTTTCTATTTTTCAGCCTGTTATGCTCAAACTCTTCCTACTTGGTAATCTATTGGAGCGGCTCATTCTCAACAGCCGTATCAAGTGCGGGATAGACTTTCCGACCTGAAGCTTTAAATCGGCCACACCAGATTGATGATAAAGACGACCACGAAGTAGGCCAGAAAAACTTTCCAGTTCCATTGGTGTTTGCTTTCTTCGTTGATCACGCCGGACGACTTCAATGCCAGGTTTGTGACAATCAGAGCGACAACGATGACCGCCGCATGTGCCAGATCAAAATGCAAACTTAAGCTCCCTTTTGCAGATGTTTGATTTATGAAAAATGTGTCAGCAGTCACCTGATGGCAGCATAGCTACATCTGAGTACCTTCCCTCAGATGTCGTGATCCGAGCACATGTACCAGTATCCGTGTTAAACCAGTACGAGGTGAGCCCTTCGCTTCGGATGAGTTCAAATCCGAGACTCTGGATGCCCATTTCAGCCTGTCCCGCTCTTGCCCCTTCAAATGACGAAAGATCGCTAGAGCTGCCCACAGTTGGTGCACTTGCATCCACTGATCCGCCACTCTCGTCGCATGCTGCAAGCGCAGTAATACACGTCGTGCCGATCACCAATAGGACCTTGGGATTCATCTGTGTTTCCCTCGCTTTTTTGGACTTGCGTTCCAGGGTTTCTGATTGATCACCTATTCAATTCCGAAAATTACGTTGTAGTCGACGGAAGAGTTGCTGCGATTGATAACTTCCACAACATGATCACCGGATTGCCAAAGCTGTCCTCGATACTCCTTGTCCGCCGACATCAATCCCAACAGTTCAGAACCATCGGGGTTACGAATGACGTAGTCCAAGGAGCCATTTCGCGGAGCAACGCGGACGTAAAGGAACTGTTCGTTCTTTGCACCGAGAAGGTATTGCTGCGACGCTCCGGGCGCGAGTTGGCCGACAAGTTCGGCGCCAGTGGAACCGACATCGAATTTGACACGCTGGCTACCGGTAGAACCGGCGACGCCTGCAATGGCTCCACCGCCATCATCCATCGCCTCGACAACCGACATCTCTCCAATGCTTCCATCCTTGTACGCGATGCAGCGCCAAAGTGTTCCACCTGCATCTCGTAGCATGACGAGCGTACCTGCTTCCGAGAACTCTGAGCTTTCTATCGTACCTGATTGACCGTCTGGTCCTCCAACCTGCCGTAATTGGTCGATACACGCGTCATCGGCTTCTGACATTGCAAAAGCAGCAGTGCCCGCGATTGCGAACATGGGAGTGAGGAGTTTGAGTAAAACGAGTTTCATCAGATGGTTCCCTGTTGGCTTGTCCTTACAGTTTTGTTCCGTACTAAGCGGAACCTCACTTTGCATCCCTCAACTTTGATAGAAACTCATCGCATGCCTGTGCGCTGCCGACGACCTCGTCTGTCGTTTCAATTCCTTGCAGTGATGCCATCTCGGAATTTACGCGATTGAGGATCTGATCCGCTTGCTCGGGGGTGATCAGGTTCTCTGCTTGTGCTCCTTTCAATGTGGTGCAGACACCGGCGGACAAGCCTGTCGCAACGCCGACACCCACTGCGGCCCCGCCACCTAAGGTCATCGCCCCAACCACGCCGAGGACGAGCCCGATCACAATACCCAAGATCACTTTTCCCATGTTTTCCTCCCTTTTGGTGAGAATAAGCGCGGCTTTCACTACCGGCGCAAACCATGTGCCCATCTGCAAATCAAGACCAGCGCTAACAGGTTGAGCACCGGTGCGAGCGCCGCGAACCACGGTTTGGCCGACTCTGAGATCGAGTCCGCTACAAGTATCCAAGGTAGTCCCAACGGCAGAAGGAACACCCCGGACAAAGGGTCTCTTTCCTGTCCCAACCAGCCAAATGTGCCCGTCAAGAATGCAATCAACGCCAACAGGTAAAGGATCGCGAATACAATGATAGTGGTTCTACAAACCAAGTCGAGCCTCAGCAAATCAAGCCAGTGCTACGCAGCCGTTTTCGGCTACGCAGCAGACTGGTCACAATGCGCCTTCGTCGCCCAGGAACTCGATACCAGCTGTCGTGCCATCACTGTAAGCAATGCAATTCCAAGGAGCACGATCCTCGCCAACGCCTACAGTGACCTGTGTCCCCGCCTCGCTAAACGCGGATGAGAGCACCACGACTTGCGAATTGTTCGTTGTGCTGGCTACATCTCGCAAACACGCCTGCTGAGCGGGTGTGAGTTCGGCGGACGCACTGGATGTACTCGTATCGTCGCAGGCCGCAAGCAGTGCGAAACAAGTTGCGCCCGCAATCATCACCATCTTTTTAGACATTTTCTTCTCCCTCTGGTTCCGTTGAAATTGGTGAAATTGGATGGCTTGTTTGAAGTTCTCGCGTCGGAGCAGGCTATGAAACATACTTCGGCCCTGTAACTTCCCTTCCCAACAACTTGTCGCGGGGGGTGGCGGGCGGAGCTATATTACTTTGACAACCGAGACCGCCGACAACGTGTGAAGGCTGAATGACGACAATGGCAGAAGCTCGAGCGAATTCTGGAGGTAGGCCGAGTACACTAAGTATAAGCATCGCGTCCTCCCAACGCTCAATCATTGTAAAGTGCCTTCCGACCGCCAGCACTCACTCCAGCGGCCGGTAGGGCCCGACAAGTCGGGCGACAGCGATCACAACGGAGGTAAAATGAAAGTTGTGTCAAATTCACATGTTTGAATCTAATTTTTAATAAATCAACATTTTTTCCGCGCGTAAACTTCATTACGCTCTCGTACGATAGGCGTCTGCCCTCAAACAAAAAGGTAGGTGGGAGCACCCATGAGGGCGAATGTGTTCTTTTGGGTCGGCGAGGCGTTCTGAGGTCGCGCAGAAACCAAGAAAGGATTGAAAATGGGTTTTGTTGAAGCCGTCAAAACGTGTTTCTCGAAATACTTCCAGTTCTCCGGTCGGGCTATGCGCTCAGAATACTGGTGGTTCTTCTTGTTTGTGGTTCTCGTGAGTGCTGCCTTAGCTGTGGTGGATGCGATCATATTCGGGACCAACCCAGAAACAGGGCAAGGATCTCGAGTTCTGTCCTCTGTTTTCCAACTGGCCGTTATCATCCCTATGCTGGCCGCCGGTTGGCGGAGGTTGCATGATACAGGGCGACCTGGCTGGTACTTGCTGCTGCCGATGGCGCTCAGCATTACAACGCTTTTTGTTATGCTGGGTGGCGTGGCGTTCTTCTCGGCATTGGAGCAAGGGGCCGAAAACCCCGATGCATTGCGAGGACCCGCGGCAGTTTTGGGCGTGACCGGTATTGTTGTTGTCTCAATTCTTCAATTGGTTCTGTCCATCCTGATGATCTGGTGGCTGACGCGACCTTCTCAAGAAGGCGCAAACGAATACGGCGCACCTGTTTCCTGACCTGGTTGCGCAGGCAGCGGGTCAGAATCTCTGCTGAATGACAGTTCGATTCTTAATACCAGGGAGAGAGAAAATGAGTTTCAAGCTGATTCCCATTGGAACGCTACTGATGGCTATGGCGACCACAGCATCAGCAGAATGGTCGTTCAGTTCCGGGCCTAATCCCAATGCATTTATTCAGACTGGAAACATGACATTGGAACTTCAGTGTGACCGTATCCGCTTTGCTCCGGCTGGATACGAGGACAGCCAGGACATTGTGGACAAACAAGGGCTTTCCATTCGTTTTTTGAAGAACGGCACCACCGAAGTTGGGGCATTTCAGGTTGGCGCAGAAAACGCTGCCGTGCAGATCGTCGACAACTATCCCGTCGAGGTCAGTTTCAATAGTCAAGAGGACTATGGTTTTGTACAGGACCAGCTTGCAGCCAATGCATCCGTTAATCTGTCCATGATTGATCAAGATGTTAGCTACGGAATCTTTGACTTGAAAGGTTCCAGCGCAGCAATTCAGTCCCTTCGTTCCGCCTGCGATTCAGGTGCTAGCCAGGGAGCCTCCTACGAACCCCCCGAAGGCATCGTCTATTGTGGTGGCGGAGCGGTGGAGCGAGTCATCGAACCTGTAATTTTGGACAATCCGGAAGGAGAGTGGGACGCGCGAGTAACGGTCAACGGCGAGTCGATCAGAGCCATGACAGCCTACAGCTTTTTCGGAAACTCTGAGCCGCCGACCGGATTTGTTGTCGCCCTGCTTGGGGAAGACAGGTCCGAGTTTCTAATTTTTAGCGAAGGTTCGGCAAACTGGCTGGAATACGGGGACTACAGGTATGATCAGTGCAATTGATGCCACCCTCCAACCGGCTTCCCAATTAGTGGGCCTGTTGAAAGGGTTGGTTTCCGGGATTGTGCTGGTTTCGAGCCCAGTATGGACCTCACCAGCTGTCGCGGCTGATGTTTCGCAACTTCCAACTGGTTTGCGGGCTAAGGTTGATCTGGCAGAACAAGCCTGCGCAGAGTTCAACGACGGTCAGTTTGACTTAGATTGGGGTGCGGTTGAGAGGGTCGATCTCGACGGAGATCTACAACCCGACTGGGTTCTGAATGAATCTGGATTCGCGTGTTCGAGTGCTGCATCTCTTTATTGCGGAACTGGTGGATGCATGTCGCACTTCTTGATTGAAGAGGAAGTTCACTCCTTGCTCAATCGAGGCTGGACGGTCGTCGAATTCGGGCGTCAACGCATTGTCCTTGCAGATGTCCACGGAACTAATTGTGACGGAATAAACCCGACGCCTTGCGCAACAGCCAGTGTTTGGGATGCGGAAGCAAAGACGTGGCGCTCGTCTGCTGGTGATTGGGAGTAAACTGTAATTGGGCACCGCAGATAAGCCTGAGAGCCTGTATGTTCGGGTTCCTCAGTGGCATGCAAACCTGTTGGCAAACTTCCAAGCTTTTCTTTTATGAAATCAATGTCAGAAACGCAGCGTTATGAGCGTACCCACATCCGGTCTCGGAAATTGCAACGTCTTGTTACGAAGGTCCGCTTTGGGCTGGGACCAGCCAATCATGCTTGCTGCGGAGAACGGCAACACTGAGCCCAATTTGCCCGTTTTGATTGTTGTAAACATCCGGAGGTTATGCCGACCCTTCCGTCATCCATGTGCTCCACTCGGGTGATCGGTTTAGGGCTTTTCCGTCTGCACCCGCTGAATGTGCAATGCTGTAGGCTACAATACTTCCTTCTCAATGGAGTGGGGTACTATGGTGTTCGACTGGTTCGAAAACAGGGAAAATTGACAAACCAACAAAATCGCAACGGTCGTATTCGTTCAGTCTAAATTGGCCCATTGGTTCTTAAGTCAAACCGTGCTGGGCAAATCTTACCAATCCTTAAAGAAAATCGCCCAAACAACAGCAATGATGACTCCGGCGCCGGCTGCGAACACCAATGCTATAGCGCTGAAGAACAAACGCGGCTGGCTGGAGCGGCGGATAATCGAAAAGTGAATTCTAATCTGGCCTCTAAGCAAACCATCTGCTGCCATCGATAAAGCAAAAAGGCCAAGAGACAGCGCACTGGATCCCCCCCATAGCCGTTGCCATTGCTCATCCTCAGTCAATGCCAACGGCAAACCGGTTACGACAAAAAGCGCTGCGAAGAGCCACATCAAATACGTAGATATCATCAAACCGGTAACCACATGCCTTATTCTATCCAGTAGTTAATCAATGCGGCTTGTGCAAATTCACCAAGATTAGGGTTGTCGCTGAAATGGTACAGAAACCTCAACACGACCTCCTTCTGTGCAGGCGTCAATTGGTTGAACTTGGACTTCCGGAACTCGTGCAGCAATTCATTCGATGTGCCGGGGTCGAGTGCCCGAAGAATGCTTTCACTGGCATATTCCGGGCTGTCTGAATTTCGCAGAGTCCATATCAGATACGCGGGCAAGTAGTACTGAAAGGCTTTGGGGCTGAAAGCCGTGGGGGCAGCGTAACTGTATACGATCATTTTACCGGTCATCTCATGCCATTTGACCCCGCCGTAGAATTCAAGAATATCCACGTCATCCATACATTCGGGGTGAAGAAGTTCATCATCAGCAGGTGGATCAAGGCCGTCAAATGCAGCAATGATCTGAGTTGCAAGAGCTTCCGTTGTTGTCGTTACCTTTGGCATGGTGACATATTAAACTGGCTGAAACCCCGAAATCGAGCGTGTCAGCAACAATTCGGATTCGAGTGATTGCAATGGATAACGGACAGAGGCTCTTTCAGGACGTCAGTCATGAATTCCACGACAATTCCATTTATGCCCTAAAATTGGTTTCGCCTGACCCAGACAACAATGACTGGGTGAGCGAACTAATACTCGATATCGACCACATTGAGGAGTGGATCAGGCAGGACAACGGGCAATTCAGTTTTTCCGTTTACCAGGTCAATCTGTGTTTCGAGGGCGTTTCCGATCTGTTCGTTTCCTTTTCGTTTCCGAAATCGACCGTTACACCGCTGCCAATCGACCGGATTACCCGGTCCAGAGAACCAGTTCGGATCCACGGAATAGATTATTCCGAATTTGCCTGGACCATCGGGCTGAATGACCGCCGCGGCGGTCGCATTTGCTTCCACGCTACTGGGTATCGCTTTGAAAGCGTCGGAAAACCCGTCACCTGCGAGGAACAATATATACCCAAACACTTACGCCTACCGCAGTAGGTGCAGAAGACTGTGTGACCACCTCGGCAACGAATGCCATAGGAACCCACCTGCCATCTCACTTCAATCGCAATTGGGTACGCATTTGGTAGGAGGTACTGCACCTGTCACAGTTGGCTGCGAGTGTATTCAGCATAGTTAGACCAAATACGTAAACGAGTTTTCGTTTGCTAAGGATCAGCTTTGCCGCGCCTTTCAGATGCTACAATGCCCGCTTTGCGTGGCGATATCACTATGAGAAAGTACCGCCGCCCTGTCTGGCATGGTCGTCGCGGTCGAACCAAACCAAAGACAACTGTATCAAGCCATTGTCGTCGAGGGTCCACTCCTCCCAGCCCAACAGGCGAACAGGAGAATTTTCACGCCTTCCGGGACCGACGAGCATACCGGTAAAGAGAGCGTGGTTCCCTGATGAACGAAAATCATGCAGCAACACGGAAGAACCAGGGAAATCGCGGAAGATCGGGGCTGCGTAATCCGAAGCAATTGCTTCCCGACCTTGTATCGCCGCGCCGGAATTGAGCCGAGCCGCCCCGTCTTCTGCGAAATGTGCTGCTACCTGTGCCGGATCGTTGGAACTCCACGCAGCAGCATACGAAGAAGCTTTCTCCAGCGCATCAGCAAACAACATTTTGGTTGCTCCTTTCTCGAACATGGCCACTCTTTGGCTTTGAGGGTGAGACCATGGACGTATCTTAGACGCGTATGTGCAATAAGTCATAGGTATCCGCGTTTTAGGCGTTCATTCCCAGCGCAGCGAAAGAGTGCTCCTCAAACCGGGCGCTGGCAAACCCAGCGGCGAAAATGTCGGACGAACCAAATTTTCTTGTTGCTGCGGAGGTAACAAAAGTCCGCCACAAAGTTTGTGCCAGCCGATATTCAGTAATCACGTGTTTGGCAGGCTTCGCTGCTGTATTCTACAAATCGTGAGCGCTATTTCATGGACCCAATCGGAGCATACGACTAGCATCAGTGATTACTCAGCACGAAGGGAGACAAACATGTCGAAGTTCACCAAAAGAACAACTGTTCATGGGGTTGCTGCACTCGTAATCTGCGGTTTCGCAACGGCCGCACAGGCGCAATCGGCAGGTGAGGAGATGTCGTTCTTCATCACTAGTGTAGGCAAGGGGGATGGTGCCAATCTAGGAGGCCTCGAAGGTGCCGATGCTCATTGCAATGCACTTGCTTCCGCGGCCGGTTCTTCGAAAACTTTTGCGGCCTATCTGAGCACCTCAATGTCCATTGATCGCAGCACTGACCCGATGACAATCACCAATGGCATTTCTGCACGCGACCGGATCGGGTCGGGTCCTTGGTATAATGCCAATGGAGAGCTTATCGCCAACAATGTTGAAGACCTGCACAGTGACGGTGTGAATATCAATCTACAGACCGCGCTTGACGAAAACGGCAACCCTGTCAATGGGCGTGGCAGTCAGCCAAACAAACATGACATTCTGACCGGCTCCGATTCTGCGGGATACTTCTCTACGGCAGGTGGTGACACAACATGCAGTAACTGGACTTCGAACAGCGAGGACGGATCTGCGATTGTCGGGCACCATGACCATGTAGGTCTCAACGATGCCCGAAACATGTTGTCCTGGAACTCATCGCACGGTTCGCGCGGCTGCGGAGAGGAACATCTGCCGCGTTCTGGCGGGGCGGGTCTGTTTTATTGCTTCGCAACTGACTGATCAGGCGGCATTGGAGCGCGTGTCAGCAATATTGCACCTGGTATTGCTAAGTTAGTTTTTAGGTCACGTTCTGGAAACGGTTTTTGGGCAGCAAAGCCCGATTGCCGTTTAGACCTGTGGCCGACACCGAATTAGGAGATTCGCAATTTCTATCGACAGTTTCGCGGACTCTGAGATTGGAAAACACTTGACCGACGCTGCACGTCGTTGTCGCATGGTTTTCTTCACCGGACTACCAGCATCTGGAAAGTCGTTCCTGTTGCGTCAGCAGATATCCATTGCGATCTCCTTGGGACGTCGTGTGCATATTATGCGTTGGGACACGGGGCTCGCGGCGTTTCAGACCGAAGACATACTCGCGAGTTATCCAGATGTTTCAGATGGAACTCATCCGTTGGTACGAAGGGCCGCTGGATTGTGGGGGCGGAGAGCCCTGGCGCGATGGCTGGTAGAGAATACCGACCCCACAGACATGATTGTCGGTGAAGTCCCTATCATCGGAAACAGGTTTTCCGAGTTCATCCAGGTGCAGCCGGATCAGGTTGAACCAACCTTAGCATCCGAGGAAACCACATTCATCTATCCTGTTCCCACAAAAAGCTTGCGTGCTGATCTCGAAGCCATCCGAAGGTCAACGTTTGCGAACCCAAAACATCCTGATGAGGCCAGAGATGCGCCTCCACCGACAATGGAACTGGCCTGGCGCCTAACATGCGCCAAGGCTGTTGAATTGGGCTTAGTCTCTAAGGTTGACACCCATTCTCCGTATGAGGAGGCGATCTATGTCCGATTTTTTGAGCACCTGCTGCAACACCGAAACGCCGTCAGAATTGCGGTCGATACGATTTATTCAGATGCCGGGTCAGCCCATGACCTGAATGCGAACATCTTGGAACTCAGTGCAAGCCCAAACGAAGTGCAACGTGCTGTCGCAGAGGTAGAGGCTGCTTTCACAGTCCAGGAAGTCGTCCGAGACGTCGAAAACTGGTATCAGGTGTAGTCCCGGGCAAAAGTCAGCTCCATTGGTATACCCGAAACCGATAAGGTTGGTTGCGAAGGTCCAAATTGGGCTGCCTGTGGTCATCCACCCTCAACAGGCGAGTGACAGTATTGTCCGCGATGCGTGAATTCTAATTGGTCAGGATTTCGGCAGCGCAGCGAAAGTCCGGTCTGGCGGTCCGCACCGCAGCGACGAAGACTACCGGTGAACGGCAGCTCTGGGCCGTCCGCGTGATCAGGCACTATCAGGCAGAGGGCATTGCTGCGACGGCACCGAAGTCGGCTTAGAGCCCAGAACAGACAGCCAGATTGGATCGTGCTCTTAAAAGATCAAGTAGCTTGACCCGCAGCGAGTTTGCAATCAGGGTCACCGGAAATTCGGAAACGTTCAGATGGGGCGGAAATTATGCTCAACTTCAGAAAGGCCATTGCAACAGTTTGGTTGGCATTCACCGCTTTGCTTTCCTTGGGCAATTTCACCATCGCTCAGACCGCAACAGAGGGAACGTCCACAAGCAAACCTGTCTTTGTTATGGTTCATGGGACGTTTCAGTGGGCCGGTCAGTATGAACCTTTAAGCATATTGCTTAGGGATGAGGGCTTTGAGGTGGTCGAGTTGACCCTGACGGGTCTTGGCGAGAGAGAGCACCTTCTTTCAAAAGAAACGGGTTTGTCTACGCACGTGCATGATGTTGCAAACGTGCTTAGCTGGCGGGACCTCGAGAACGTAATCCTCGTCGGCCACAGCTATGGGGGAACTGTTATCACCGGTACCGCAGCAGAACAGCCGGATCGTATCAAACATTTGGTGTATCTGGATACTGTGCCTGCGGATGACGGTGAAAGCCTGATGACCAGTTTTTTCGACGAGGCCACAAGAGACGAAGTGTATGCTATGGTTGAGAAAGACGGGGATGGATGGCTTATTCCAAAGGATGGATTGCGCGAAGCCCTGCCAACTATGAGGCCGCATCCCTTCAAGTCCTATACTGATCGGTTGGCGCTGCCCGACGGTACGCCGGACTTTGAGGGCACAATCATTGTGGCCAACGACAGCAACCCGTTCTTTCAATACATGCGCGAAGTCGAGGCACCTGCTCGTGTCGAAAAACGCGGCTGGAACCTGATCACGGTCGAAGGCCCGCATCAGTTAATGGAAGTGAGCCCGGCGAAAGAAGCTGTAGCCGAAATTTTGCTGGGGATTGCCAGAAACTAAGGACACGGCGAGTGTCTGCTTCGTCCGCATTCGGTGAGTTCAAAGGTGTCCAAGTTTTGCGCCCGCAGCGAATGTCGGCAACGCGGGCTGCGAACGCAGCATCGCGTGTGGGTGGCGAATGTCTTTTATGGGCCGTTCGTCAAGTTGATCTGTTGAGTTCGTGAATGAAAATTTGTGCGCACTGCTGATTTGAAAACAACATCAAATGTCCAAGAAATATTCAATCAGGCAAAAATTGAATGTAGGCGCATGTCGCAGTCTCGTTTTCAAAAAGATCAGTCAGAACTATAAAGGTTCTGACCGCGTGTTTTGGTGATCTTCGTGCAAGCGGTCAGAGCAATGTGTGAACCAGTCGACCTACCAATCCACAGTTTTCTGCGGGGTATAGACTGGCGTCGGCTCAGGATCGAAGGACCGATCGAAATCCCGATAGTGCCCCTGCAACACCCGGTGGGGAAACTGTTGGATCAGTGCGAAATGATCCTGAATCATCTTGGTGAGACCCGGTCCGGCCCAGAGTCCATTCTGGATTTCGTTGGGAAAGCGTTCTGCCGGATCGTGGTAGATATTGAACATCTCGTAGAAATGAAAATCAGGGTTGTTCGGCTTGAGATTCATTTTGACCTGATCCTTGCGCACCGCTTCAAGCTGATCGCGATTGTAATGGAATATGTAGTCCCGGCGCCCAGCACCTTCTCCAAGAAGCAAGAGCCCGCTCTGATCTACACCATCGATCACACGATCCGTGGGAATGTAATCTTCCGCATCTGCCAGTCGCGCCATCGTCATGAACCAGTCAGTTATCTGCACCAGATCCAGTGGATCCTGACCGGCATCAATCATACCCGGCCACCAAGCCAGTGCGGGAACCCGAATGCCGCCTTCTCTGGTTTCGCCCTTCGTGCCCGGAAGCAAAGAGTAGCCGCCATGCGGATGCACGGTGTACATCGGGCCATTGTCCGAGCTCCAGATGACGAGTGTGTTTTCAGCAATGCCCAGGTCGACGAGTGTTTTGATCACACGCCCCACATTGTAGTCATGTTCAACCATCTGGGCCGAAGTGTTGGATTGTGCCGGCGTATCACGAAAATCCGGATGCGCCCCCCAGAAGTGATTTCCCTTGCCCCAGAAGTTCACGAAGAACGGTTGGTCCAAGTTCGCCCGACGCTCAATGAAGTTGATGACGTTATCGGCAACTTCTGAATCGTATGTGTTGTAGCGTTCCAGACTGTAGCGATAGACCATTTCGGGTGTTTCACCACGACGTGCACGCATCACGCCGCCGTTGTCGTAAGGAAATCCTTCGGGACCGGGAGAATTGATCATGCCCCTGTTGTTGAAACCACCCGCATCCTCATCGGCGCTGGCTTCCCAATTGGCGACCCACCAGGGAGGATTGCCCTCAGACCATTCGGCTTCATCGAACCCCTGATTGGTCGGAAAATGTTCTTCATCTTCACCCATGTGCCACTTGCCGAAGAAGCCAGTGTAGTAGCCCGCTTCCGAGAGTATCTCGGCGATCGTCACTTCTTCGCCATGTAACCCGCGCCCAACCTCTCCGGGCAATGTAATGTTGTAGAGACCATTGCGGATCGGGTGTCGCCCGGTCATCACCGCACCGCGAGATGGTGAGCACTCAACTTCCGAGTAAAATGAAAGAAACCGCATGCCTTCCTCTGCCATGCGGTCGAGGTTGTTGGTTGGGGCGCCGCGGATCTTGCCACCACCGTAGCTTCCCAATTCGGTGTAGCCCACGTCGTCAGCCAGGATGTACACGATGTTGGGCTTCTTACCGAAGCGCTCTTCCAACGCGGCCAGTTTCGCAGCAACTTCGTCGTCATCAAGACCCCATTGCGTGCCGAATTCTTGTTCCATCCGGAGGAATTCCGCGTCATGAACAATTTCATCCTGCGCTGAAAGGGCACTGCCAGTAGACGCGAGCATAGCCGCCACAATCGCTTTTAGAACAAAACACTTCGCAGCCATTGGTATCACTCCTTTGTCGTACTTCGCTCTGTCTCGCATTTGGCTACCCTGATCCGAAGCTCGCTGACCAATTCGGCCAGTATGTCCGCCATGACGACGGACCCTCCGTGTTGGTCACGCTCAACATTTTGGGCCATAAACTCCAGATCATCGAACACGTCGCACAGACGAGGATCGACATGTCGCAGTTGCAAGTACCGCGCGTAGAGTTCTGGATCTTGGCGTTTCAGATAGCTCACCGGACAGTTGCTCTGGTTGTGTTTTACTGGCTTAAGTGTGGACATTAGCTTTGAATGCGAAAGTGAGTTACCCTAAGTTGCGGGGTGAGGTTGGCCTATAAGGCTTTGCAAATAATGACTGAATTTGAAGATGATCAGTTAGGTGATAATGAGGGATCACCGCCTTTGACACGAAAAGAAATGCGCGCTGTAGCGTGCAGAGTCTTAGAGAGCCATACGCTTTCGACCTCACCGAAACTGAAGGATTTCTTGAGTTTTGTGGCCGAGGAAACCATTCAGGGCCGACAGGATGGTCTTTTGGCGAAGACCATTGCGCTTCATGTCTACCAAAGGGACGCAGATGATCCGACATCAGCTAATGTAGTGCGTGTTGAAGCCGGACGATTGCGACGGTTATTGGAAGACTATTACGAGGACGAAGGCGCCGCTGACGATACTCGAATCCACATCGACAAAGGCGGCTACGCACCACGTTTCGAACGGCGCATCAAAACGGACGAGACCTTAGACACCCAGGCCTCGACTGAGGTCTGGCCTCGTAGACGTAGTTTCAGCGTCCGAACTTTGCCGTTGGTGGTGCTTGCTCTGATTTGCATTACGGTTGCTGTGCTTCTTGTCTTATGGCCCCGGGAGCCGCGTTCGCTTTCCAATAGTGACAAGACGCGACTTGAGCGCGAAGCGTTGATGGAGCAGTCCCCAGCCGCGTTGGAAGCCGCCAATCTGACGGATCAGGCGCGGGCGTTGATCTGGCCGATTTTCGACTTTGAGCGTCAACGGCTGACGACTGAGATTTTTCGAACAGCTATTGACGCCGATCCGAACGCGGCCGGAGCATATGCCGGTGCGGCCCAAACACTTGCATCGCTGGCACTGTTGTCGCTAAGCGGCCCGCAACACGACGCATTCCTTGCCGAAGCTCAGCAGATGGCTGAGCAAGCACTTGCAATCGCGCCCAGCGATGCCTGGTCGCAATCAGCCGCCGGTTGGGTAGCCTTTGTTGCGGGTGACCACGACGAAGCGTTGCGCCTGTCTGAACGGGCCGTATCACTTGCTCCGAATGACGGGAATGTACTGGACTTCTATGGAGTCGTGGCCATCTTGTCCGGCAACCCTGACCTTGGACTAACAGCAGGCAACCGAGAACGTAGGCGTACCGGTCCCAATACCCGCTTTGCCTACTTGAACATTCTTGGTGCTGCGCATTTTCATACCGGCAATTTCGAAGCGGCAGCAGCGGCGTTCGAAGAGGGTAATTCCGGCGGCGGTCCGTTGTCAGCGCCGGGCATCATCTACCTTGCAGCTACGAGACAGGCGATGGGTCAATCAGAAGAAGGGAAACGTCTGTTGGCTTTACTTGAAGAAAGCTGGCCGCAGTTCCCGGTGGAGGCTGTATTGCTGAGATTACATAAGGAAGAGGCGGCGGCGAATGAAGTATTGGACCGTCTGAGATCACTTGGTTGGACGGCGCGCGCGGAATAGCCAAACTATGTAACGGCGCCTTTCAATGTCCGCTTCTGGGAAGCCGCAATGAAGAAATAAACTCCGTGCGGGCGGCAGCTTTGGGCCGCGGTTTACGACACTCTGAAGCTGGGATGTGCCAGAAATCGGACAATTCTGTCATCCTGTCGCAAGTTGAAATTTGAGGAAGGTCGCGCCATCATAATCGACTTCGCCGACCTGCCGCGCACCAAGTCTTTCGAGTGCCCGCAAACGCGTTCGAGAGGGTGGCAAAAGGAAGGTCACATACGGGATGCGTTCATCGGAAATCGCAAAATCGATCGCCTTCCGCGAGATGCGCGGTCCGAGGCCAAACGTGTCAGGCCGCAAGACCAGTCCGAAGTCCCACTCGGCTCCTTCTTTTTGAAAGCCACCCCAGCCGACATATCCGTCATCGGACAAAAATGCCCAGTGTCCAAGTCCGTCACGTACCCAGCATTCTTCCTTCTTGGCGACAAACCGCGCCACGGTCGAGGCATCCCAGGCCATTCTCAAAAGAGGCATATGCTCCGCCACACGCGGGTCGGACATGTGAGCCAATATCTTGGCCGGGTCGACTTCCGACAATCGGACAAATTCTATTTCAGATTTCATTGTCGCGTCTTTCGATGTGCTCGTCGCTCTTCGTCCGTTGAACGCGTTCTGCCAAGCCAGTTCTTTGCTTACAGTCACGCTGGGACATACGCATTCAATTTGTTGCCATCTAGATCCCGGAAATACCCACCGTAGAAACCATGATCTCCGCGTGGGCCGGGGGGCCCCTCATCTGTTCCGCCAAGTTCGAGGCACTTGGCGTGAAGCGTATCGACGGCTTTTCTGTTGGTCATTTTCAAAGCGACCATCACCCCGTTTCCAACGCTTGCCGGTGCCCCATTGAATGGACAAGCAAGGCATAATGCAGGCTCGGCCCTTGAGCGGCCCCATGCGGCCATATCGCCGTGTTTCCAAAGACGGTTTGCGCCCACGCTCGAAAACAAGGCGTCGTAGAATTTCAGCGCGGCCTCGAAGTTGTTGGTTCCGAGGGTAACATATCCGATCATGCTTGATCTCCGTAAATCTGTGGGCGCTATTTTCAACTCTAAGCCCGACTACAAAGGCGCCTGGGTTGCTGCGCCAGACCGCCTTGCAAGCAGGGTCGAGGCCGGACCATGGCTCGGAATTGTCCGCACTTCAAAATTTTCGAAACGCTCGATTGCCTGCATCAATCGGGAGCGGGACATAAACCGGCCGGTCCCGCGAAACAAAAGCGCCTGCCGCATAAGGCTGTCGGCAAGACCACGGGCAGGCTCATCCGCGCAGAACGCGAGACAAAGCGCGCCGCCGGCTCGAACAACCCTGCAAAGCTCACTCAAAGCCAGGTGGGGATCGGGGACGGTTTCCAAAGCCCAAGCACACGTCACAAGATCGAACGTGCCATCTTCAAACGGCAGGGACTCCAACCGTCCTTGTATCTTCGGCACAGGAATGTCGGCGCAGCGTGCAAGCATCGCTGCGGACGGGTCGAGAAGGGTCATCAAATTCGGCGGCATGCCCTCGGCGATCAGTCTACGTGCCAGGTTGCCGGTGCCGCAGCCAGCATCCAAAAGCCTCGAATTCGGCGTCGCAAGCGCACGCACCAGACCTTCCAGGGCGGCCTGCGCCTCGCCGCCTGCATGACGCAGCCAGCGATGATGAAGTTTGTCGTAGCGAGGTGCGAGCTTGTCATAAAGATCAACCGCATCGTCTAAAGGCGTTTCTGCCAACATCTATTTGGTCCTATTATTCATTCATCGTGTCCGCGGTGCGCGCACGTTTTTTACGGAGAACTTGCGTCGGATTGCGGCGCGGTGTGTTCGTGCTCGGGCCACGTCCATGCGGTCCAGAGAATTACGATTAGAGCCACGATCTCGATGACGAGGTGGAAGGTGTCATCCATGTCGGTGGGGGCCGAGGAAAGGAGCGTACCGGTTGTGACGATCGCTGCAAGAAAGGTGACAGGGCGACCAATCCTGCGGGTTAGCAGGAGCGAAAAGAGCACCATCGCAATCGGCACTTGGACGAGGAAACCGCCCAAAAGCATCAGCCCTTCGGTGATCTCGATGCCGTTGTAATGGCCTGTCAGCAGCATCTCGATATGGGACGCGAGGACAAACTGGTGAATATCGCGAAAGATGATGTTGAGCAGTATGAACAGCCACAGGGCCAAAAGAAGAATATGGGGATCGAGCCGTCTCATTTTGGTGTCTTCTTTCTGTGTTTCTGGAGTTTGCCGGTATCAGGCCGGGAGCACGACCGGGTTCAGATCACCGCGCCGGATGTGCGCGTTGCAAAGGCGCGGCGGATCAGGAGTTCCGCAATCGCAAGGTTGATGGCCCACGCCCCGACCATCAGGACGTCACGGGAAAACCCCGACGGCTCAGTGTCAAAGAGGCCCATCGTGACCAGAAAGAGCGCGGTCTGCGTTGAGGCCCCTTGGCCGATGGCATAAGCGCGCAGCATCGCAGCGCGGTGCGCAGCGACGTTTCGCGACCGGATCGCGACGACGGCCCATGCGATGAGGGCGACCATCGCGAGGCTAAGCGTGACCCTCGCCCCATAAAGCAATGGTCCCTGCAGGGCGTCGGGAAATACGTAAGCTACGGTCATCCATAGCCCGGTAAGCGCGCTGACGCATCCCGTGGCCGCCACGATCCGCCCGAGGGTCCTGTGCAAGGCGGGGCGGTAGCGCCTCAGGCTCGGCAGAAACTGCACAGCCCCCACAAGGCAGAAAACTGAACTGCCGAGGATATGCAATGTGATCGGGAGGGGCTCGATCACCGCACGCGGGTTCGGCGGTATGATCGCCGGAGCGCCGAAAAGTTCCGGAATCCGGACCAGCCCGACGACTGCCGGAATGAAAGAGTAGAGGAACACGAGGGCAAGGAACGCCCATTCGCGACGGCTGATAAAGTACATGCTTCAGTCTCTCAGAATAAGGTGTCGGTCTGCCTCAGGCGGGCTTGCGGGCGACGATAAAGTGGCTCGGTCGGTTCTTTCCGAAGTACCGCGTCTGCTCGATTTCGAACCCTGCCCGGATCAGGTGCCGGGTCAATTCAGCGCGGCTCAAGATGATCACATTAGGCGCGATCCGCACGGCCATGAGCAAACGAACCATGGCTCGCATCCAGCGCGGCGCGTCCTTCAGACAAACCGTCTTTGATATGAAGTGACCGCCGGGTTTCATTTGGTGGAATGCTGAATCCAGCACGGTGGGTTTGTCATCCACCAGGTGAAGTAGGCTGAACGCGCAAATGACCTCGAACGGTTGGCCAGGAATGTGTTGCGCCGCCTCCGCCTGAAGGAAATCTGGTGTTCCCGCGGCATCGCCGCCTGATCGTGACCGGGCGATCCGGATCATCTCGGCAGAGAGGTCGGTTGCGGTCACATGAGCGACGACAGTCGCGATCTTACTCGCGGTGCCGCCTGTCCCGCAGCCGATTTCAAGAACGCGATCGGTCGATCGAAGAAGCTCAGTGACGCATTCTAGCTTTTCTTCGTAGGCGGTGACATCGGCGATGGGCTTTTTTGCGTACTTGGGCGCATGCCGGTCCCAGAAGGCTTGGGCAGTCATGTCGGTTTCCTTTGCATGTTACACTTCAGGTTTGAAGCAGCGCGGATGTGCCAGTCGTAAGAAACTGCGGAATACATTGTGTCGCTTTCGGTTGCCGAGATCGGGCCGATCCCGTTTCGCAGCCGGTATCATCCATGCGCTCATGAAAGGTCGATTGCTTAAATTCGTCCACCTGCTATACGCTCATGAATGAACTGGCAGGCCGTCTCCTTCGATTGGAACCAGGTACGCGCCTTCCTCGCGACAGCGGAAGAAGGCTCGTTCAGCGGCGCGGCGCGCGTGCTGAAGACAACGCAGCCGACGATAGGACGGCAGATCGGTGCGTTGGAGGAGGCACTTAGCGTCACGCTGGTAGAACGTAGCGTCCGTGGTCTTACCTTGACGGAAGCAGGACGCGACCTGATTGATCACATGCGCACGATGGGCGAGGCTGCAACGCTCATCTCGATGGTGGCCGACGGTAAATCTCAGGATGTCACCGGAGAGGTCGCGGTCACGGGAACGGACCTCTTGTCAGCAGCGATCCTGCCGGGTGTGCTCAAGCCGTTGAGACAGATGGCGCCTGGCATCCGCGTCCGCATTCTTGCGTCGAGTGAGATGCAGAATTTGACGCAGCGCGAGGCGGACATCGCGATACGCCACGTCCGCCCGGATCAGCCGGACCTGATCGCACGGCACTTGGGCGACTTTCGCGCCAATCTCTATGCCGCGACCGACTATCTCGATCGTGCAAGCCGCCCACGGACACCGCGCGATGTGGCTGCACTCGATTTCGTCGGCAATGCCGACCCCGAGCGGCTAATGGCCCCACTGCACAACATGGGCGTGCCCGTTCGCGCAGAGAGCTTCGTGATGTCGAGCGAGAGCGGTGTCGTCGCATGGGAATTGGTGAAAGCGGGCTACGGCGTCTCTATGCAGCCCGAAACGTTGGGCGAGGCTGAACCTGGCATAGAGAAGGTCTTGCCGGATTTCCCTTCGCTTGAGTTTCCAATCTGGCTGGTCACCCATCGGGAGTTACAGACCAGCCGTCGTATCCGGATCGTATTCGACCTGCTGGCCCGGGGTCTGTCAGACGTTGCGAAGCGCCGAAGTGGTGGCGATTAACAGGTGCAAAAGCGCCGAACCCGGAGCAAGTAAGGTCGCGTGGCAATAGTTGAAGCTGCGCTTGCACGAGTTCGTTTTGTCCGATGAGTGTACGTTAATGTTGGAAATGCTGCGCAATCGATCAACTTCCGCTTTGGGGAAGCTGCAATGCGGCAACTTATCTCGCGATGAACGGCTGGTTTGGGCCGTCCTCGTGATCAGCTATTGGAAGGGCAGGGGGCTTTGCTGCAACGGCACCGAGGTCAGCATTGAGCCCAATCTGCTCATTCATGAAAGGTGCGGCATCCGTCACGAAGGGCGGGAAGCGGTTCTCTGATCGCGGTATTGTCAAGGGCGTTGGATTTGTTGTCCGCCGGGGTCTTGGTTCTCTCCGAAGTCA
>NZ_JBXWMJ010000022.1:0-30879 GCF_059609805.1 Ruegeria sp. YTSC004 | reverse complement strand
ATCATGACTGCGGTTCGCCGGGGTGACGGTATCACGTATTCTGCCAGAGCTTTTTTCGAGGACGATCTGTCATCTGGTCGAATGATTGAGTTGTTCTCTGAGCCACTCTTCGGCGTCTATTACATCCAGACTCAAGCAGAATTTCAGCGTCCCGAGGCTAAGGTGTTCGTCAATTGGCTTAAAGCGCAATCACAAGCCGTATCGAGACACAACTCTGGAAGCTGAGAAGTATCTATTTACTCACCTGCTCTGTTTGCTCAAGACCGTTGGTTTCGCCGTTTTTTAAGGCTGCTTTGTGGAGGAGCCAGCTGCGATCAGAGCCCCCATCCCTCCATCGATGAACTGCACGTTTTGAAAACCCATTGCTGTTAATACATTTGCCGCTGCCGCGCCTCGGTAGCTCGGAGCTCCGCCACAAGTGGTGAAAATTCGCCTTCCACGATCCTGTAACTCTTGAGATCTGTATTCATTTTCAAGGTCTGCCATCCAAGCGACGGCGCGACCAGGAGCCGGAATTGCTCTAGGGCTGATACCTGTAGCCGCCATTTCAGCGCTATCCCTCACGTCCACTACAAGTGCGTTGGGGTCTTCGATCAGTACTGCCAGCGTGTCAGTTGCTGAAATCGGATTTGCTTTGGATATTTCCTGAGCTTCCATTTGTGCGAATGTTAAGACCATATTGCCCCCCGACTGCAAATCCTGCGCTATGCTAGCATGCGGCTGATTTACCGCAAATCGGCACCGAAGCGATGCTTGGCAGTCTTGTCGTCGTCCAGACTGTTGCCATCAACGAAGTTAAATAAGTCCCGGTCAACGGCAGAAGCGGGCCTCGCAAATACCCCGGCCATTGCTGTTGATCAGTGATTACTGGGCGGCCAAAGCCTTCTGCCTGCAATAACACGATGCCTTGATCGGCACCTCGGCGCGAGCAGTGGCCTTGTCCAGTTGTGGCTTAATGTGGGCGGCTTCGACCGTTTCACCGCGCCGGGTGAGACATTCGTGCAAGCCATGCAGGCTCCAGACGTTGCCCGGATGCTGACAGGCCCGGCTAAGCGTTGCATCCAGGCCAAGGTCTGCACGGTAAACAGCTTCGGCCTCCTCCATCTGGCCCTGCTCAAGAAGAAGAGCACCCAGCGCATGACGGGTGGGTTGCATCCAGCCCCAGGGCTCGTCGTATGGCAAGTTGTCGTCGATCTCGACTGACTTTCGCAGGTGGTCAAAGGCCGTTTCGTGCTCTCCTGCGTGATAGTCCAACTCACCCAGCATCATTTGCTCAGCGACCTTCAGAATGTCCCGGCATGTGTTGTTGAACAGCATTCGGGTCTCAGGAACTCTGGCCAGAGCATCATAGAACTTGGCTTTTTCACTCTCGGCTTCGGCGACCCTGTGTAGGTTGGCCAAGGCAACCGTCCTTGCATACCGCATCATGGCAATGGTCACGCTGTAAAGCTCTTCATCCTCTGGCAGATCCTGATCGAGAATATCCTGCCAGAGACCAAACCTGATCAGCACATGTTGCTTCATTGGAATGAAGCCTTCAAACCAGTCCGCCATAGGCCGAAGAGTGTCTGACGGCAAGGTGTCGATCAGCTCATCGGCGGCTTCGATTGCTGCCGATGGTTGCCCCAAGAACATCGCACCGTATATTTTAAAGTGATAGTTGTGGCACCGATAGACGGAATAGAAATTGTCAGGGCCTTCGCGCTTCAGAAACTTGCGATCTGCCAATATGGCTTTGTGATTGCGCAGTACCACGTTCATGTAGTCTCCGCACAACACGTCGATATGGGTCGGCATGTGCAACAAATGCCCGGCCTCGGGCACCAGCGTGCTGAGCACATCGCCGTGACGCAGTGCCCGTTCGGGGTGGGGCGACATTTCCATCAGGTGAATGTACATGTGCAATAGTCCTGCGTGCTCCCATGCTCCGGAAAGTGTATCGAACGCATTTTCGAGCACGGATATTGCCTCGAGCGTATCGGCCCCTTCGGCGGGCTTTCCGGTCGGCAAATCCCAAAGCTGCCAAGGTGTCCGGTTCATGAGCGACTCGGCCAGAATCGCAGACACGTCCAGGTCCGGATCGAATTCGGTGTGAACCTTTCGCATCGCATCAGCGAAGGCATCATTCCACGGGCTGAAATCCTCAATATCCGATGAAGATGGATAACGCGCTGGAATGGCATCGATTAGCGCGCGTTCAACATGCGTCAGCCGCTCCTTTAACGACGCAGCAGCCTCGATTGACGCTTTCGCCAAGGCGATACAGTCAGGCTTTTCGTCTTCTTCGAATGTTTCCCAGGGCTTGTTGTAGTTCGGCCCAATACAATACGCGATGCCCCAGTGCGCCATTGCGCAATTTGGATCCGCAGCTACAGCATTCTGAAAGCATACAATCGCTTCTTCGTGGTTGTAGGCGTAAGTCCAAGCCAAACCACGATCAAACCAAAGCTGGGCTTCGTCCGACGAGGTTGTGATCTTTCGGCTGTAGCTACCGAGATCATAGTATTCCATCACAATAACCCCCTAATTAGAGGTAGGAGGTTACCACAATGGGCTGTTTCTCGATACTGGCGACATCAAAGCCGACCCAAGGCATAGACCCGTCTTATATGAACTCCATTGATCGAAGCACTCTTCTTGGCGACTGATCAACTTGTCGGCCGCGTGAGTGACGCGCCGTCCAATCCCTCCACTGTAGCCCACCGACAAGACCACAAACACCGCTCGCACACACCTAAGACGGGCTTTTGAGAAAGCTGATGTCAGCAGTCAGATTGGTCTTTTCCGCCATCTAACACTTTTGGGGCTTGGTAGCGTCGTGCGACAGCTTCCGTTCTAAGTGGTGTTGAAAACGTGTAATTTGGGCTCATTGCGGGCGTCAAAAATTCAGGCACCCTATCCTTCTAGCGTGGCAACTGCATGGTCATGAGAGGTATGCGGTCGATGCATGTTGAGAATGCGTCGAGCTTCATTCGATTGTCCCGGAATTGCCAGCGCATGCGCCAATGAAAACTCAATTAAGTCGCGTTGCGCCCGGCTGCCGCCTAGGCGTTCGTGCTCAGACATGACACCTACAAATTTCTCAATCGCTTCATCCGCATTTCCATCCGCCAACGCACGGAATGCGCCTGCGACCGAAGCAACGGTGGGGCCGCGGGGCCCTTTGCGCCGTCAATGGTTGTTTCCAGACGCTCTCTGTTTCCAGCCATCGCATGCGCAAGAGCAGCGTGAACATCCGCAAAAGCCAAGCCAGGTGAAGGAAAGAACTGAACAGCATAGTCGCTGGGTTGTTGCCAACGCTCCTGAGGAATTTGCTCACCAGCCAAAAAGGCGCGGTGAACAATTGCCACACTATCAGTCAGAACGTTCAGTGGTGGCGCAGGAGGTCGGTCGGGGGAATACGTTCTCTGCGGCTTATTCGTTTGTCGAGTAGCAGCCCAAACCGGACATTCGCAACAAGACTTTGCAATTTCCGAGATCAGGACAAAGCGGTCGATGACGAGAAGCCTAGAGTTTTTTAATTCCAGTATCGAAAATCGAAGGGCGCACGGCATCCTCTTACCTTCGAACAATAAAGTTTTGGCGAAGAACAACGTACACTGCTCAAATTGAATTCAAAAAACGCTCTATTTCCACTAGGGCTTTAGGCCAGGCAGGATCATACTCTGGCATCGTATTGTTTGCTGTCTCAAGGCCAATAAAGCGCGCCTTCTGGATACCGGAGGCGAAAATCCTACCTTGTTCAACACTGTGCATCCTGTCTCGATTAGCGTGCATAACCAGAGCCGGACAGGTGATCCGCAGAAGTAGATCGGTTACGTCGACCCCTGCGACCAGTGGTCCAATCTTGAGCCAATCCTGATGGTCCATTGCCACTTTCATAAATTCTGCATAAGTGCGCTGGTCATGCGGACTTGCGGTTGGAGCAAATGATTGCGCCATCAAGTCTCTTGCAGAAGGGTATTCATCGTTCCAGCCTTCAAGACTCATATCCATCATTGCTTGCCCAAGCGCGGCAATTCCGGGCTGTGAACGCACCGCGAGTCCTTGTGCAAATCCACCGAGTAGAACCAACCCCGAAACACGGTCAGGATTATTTGCGGCAAAAGCCGCGGCAATGGTTGCCCCAAAAGAAATGCCAAACAATGGAACTTTTTCGATCCCGGCTGCGTCCAGTACGGCCTCAACATCTTCGACGATCCGATTCAAAGACACATCCTGCACGCCCCTCTGGGACAAGCCATTGTTTCTACCATCAAACCGATAAAGGCAGTGATTTTCAGAAAGCAGCGGCAACCACCCGGCGATGGTGTTCATCGTCCAATCGTATTCCAGATGCCTAAGCCAGTTTGGTGTGACCAGTAACTTTCTACCACTTCCAGTGGATGTCCAGGCAAGCGTTGTACCGTCTTTTGATTTTGCAAAGCGGACGTCTTGAGAGCTAGCCAGCAGCTTGTTCTTTGCGCGTCTTTTGTCACCATCTAAATCAATAGAGTAGGCTTCAACTGGATTTGGAATTCCCTTCAACCGTATCGAGCTTTCTGGTCGCAAAGCAACCGCCAGCGAAGTTCCCGCAACTTCAGCAGCTGTCTTGCTGACGAGACAACTTCCAATATGCGCGCTGGACTGAAGGCGCGACGCAACATTCACGGCCTCTCCGAACAAGTCTGTGCCATTTGGCATTACGTCGCCAACGTGGAGACCTCCTCGAAGTGTTACGTCTTCATCTCTCATCTGATTGAAAATCTGGCTGGCAGCATTAATTGCGTCTGTGGCTGCAACAAACTCAACCAAAGCACCATCTCCCATCAGCTTGAATATTCGTCCTTTGTTTTCATGGACCAACGGTCTGATCACATCGTCCAAAATGCGTTGTAGAGTGTTCAGCGTGGTCTCAGCATCCTCTGACATGCGCTTGGTATAATCGACGACATCGAGGCTTAGGATCGCAGCAATTTTCCGCTTCATCAGTCGATGTGGTCCTTTTAGCCAAACCAATTCCTCTGAACCAAAATTAACAGACGAATAGATTTTTGTGACCAAAACTTGTGCCTGGGCATTTTGCTAAGCCTGCAAGTTCCCAAACTTGCGCTGAAACACACAGCCGAGCAAAACGTCTTATTGGCTGGCGAAACCTAGAATTAAGGTGAATGATTAACGCATTTCACGTCGCTAACGAAGGTTCACTTCGAAATATCCAATCTAATGGTATCAGTCCGTAGTTCTTCTCATCTGTGACCGATGGCAGCCCGAAGCGGAACTTCCACTCCGAGCTTTGCAAAATCTAACAAGCGGACGGCAGCTACCATTAGTGTGAATGGCTTGAAGGTATCGAGCATTCGCCACGGCGACAATTTAAGAAAAAAATGACTGCGAGAAACAAGGTGGCTGAAACTGCTCTCTGACAGAAAACTGGCGTCCCCGCACACTTTCGCGCAATTCGAGCTTAGCCCAAGGTGTTTCCGGTGATGAAGGTGTACGAGCTTTCAACCAGTTCGATGACGACATCCAGCTCTTCGGGTGTGGTTGGAGTATAGATCATGACAAAGCCGCTCCACCCAGGACGTTGCTTGGCCCAAGGGTGAGCTACGGCCCAGCCAGCCTCAATTGCCCTTCGCGCCATTTCTGGGTCGAGCGAGGCGTGCAAGCTGCCATCAGGATGCATGTGCGCAAACTCAAACCCACCGACGATAGAGTTCGGTTGGGACAACAACATATCGGGATCAAGCTGAAAGCCAATCGCGCCAGGTAATGATATGCGTGTGGGGCCAAGTATGACCCCCGGGAATTGCGCAACTCGCTCCAGCAATAGCTGGGCCAAATCGGCATTAATTTCGACACCAATCTGAGTGTGCGGCACGCCGCTTGTCGTTTCAGGACGGGGCGAGATGCGCTCCGGCAAGGAGCGCTCTTGCGCGGACGCCATCGAGCACATCAATGTCACTACCGTCACAGCAACCGCCAATGTTCTCAGGTGTACATTCATCGTGTTGACCATCCGCCAAAATCAAAGATTGAGTGCTCAGCGCCGTATCGGTGCCCCTGCACGCATCATTCAGCTTTTAACGCTTCGATATTGATCAAGAGCTCTATCTCGTCGCTCACCGCAGGTGCAAAGGCCCCAAGTCCGAATTCAGACCGCACGATAGTCGCCGTGGCAGCCAGCCCCAAGGTCGGCGTGCCCTCTTTTGGGCCAAACGGGTATGGCGCTGACTTGTTAAGCGTTGTTTCCAGAACAACAGGCTTGGTGACGCCGTTCATGGTCAAGTCGCCAGAAATATCCGCGGAATTGTCCCCGGTTACTTCAATGCTGGTTGAGGCAAATGTGACCACGTCACCGTCGCTCGCGCTGAAAAAGTCATCGGACATGAAGTGTTGCAAACGGGCATCCCAGCCCGTGATCATGGATTTTACAGGCATAGACACTGTGACAGACGACGCAGACGGATCATCTTCGTTGAACTCTATCTCGCCGCTAAAACCTGAGAACATTCCAAATGTTTCTGAGAACCCGATGTGGTCGTAGCTGAACAATACCTGGCTGTGTCCAGGATCCAGCTCGTAGGTGCCACTCTCGGACAATGCGGTTGTCGCACCCATCGATAAGAGTACCGCCAGCGGGGTTGCTGCCACTTTGAACATTGATACGCTCCCATTTTGACAAGACTTGTTTGCGGAATTGAGTATTTAGCTTTTGTTTTTAGCTGATCACACTTATAGAACAAAATGTTCTATAGCGCAACAAAGTGTTCTACAGGAGGGGCGATTGAAAGAAGATCCTAGGCTGATCGCCACACGACAGACTGCGATTGATGCGGCGCAAAGGATACTGAGGGATGAGGGCGTGTTGCACGTAACTCATGGCGCAGTTTCGAAGGCAACTGGCATTTCGCGCAGTACACTTTACAGGCACTGGCCAGATGCGCGCAGTCTGCGTGATGCAGCGTTCAGGCGCATCGCAACACCGCCGAACATACCACCCAAAACCGATGGCCCGCTGCGATCTGACCTGCGCTGGTTACTCGGCGTACTGATGGGAGCCTTGAATGACACACCATGGGGCCAAATCGCGCCTCAGGTGGTCGCTGCTGCGTCCACCGACGAAGAAGCGCGGTTGGTGATCACTGAATTCATGAAAGACAGGTTCGCAAGTGTTGAAGCAGTATTTGCAGCCGCAATAGACCGCGGTGAGATCGCCACGAATGTTCCGGTTGAACAGCTTATAGAACTAGCAGTCGCGGCACCTTATTTCCGCAAGCTCATACGTCACGAAGCACTGGACGAGGATTGGTTGGATCGACATGTTGATCTGCTTTGCAGTATCGCGAAAACCAATTCGGGACAGTGACCATCGCCTGACTTTGCAATCAAAGCGACCTGCAACAGGCGCGAGATTTCGGCAGAGCAGCAGATTAGATCAAAAGCATATCCAGCTAGTTCCCAATAGCGGTTGCTCCAAAAGGTCTCGGCAAAGACTCGCAATGATCGTTCTTCGAATTTTGCAAAGTCCGCGTTCTGCGCATTTCTGTAATTCGGACAACGCGCGGCATCGGCCAAAGTGGGCTCTATGCGGCCATTCTCCGCGGCTTGCATGTTTGGCAGGTCCAGCCCAATCCGGACACTTAATCCAAGACTTTGCAATTCCGACTTGCGGACAAAACTGACCTTGGCGTCTACACCTTCGCTGACGCAGGATCCACCGCACTGGCAGCAACAGCTCTTCCCTTCAACAGGGAAAATCGCCAAAGCGGCCGTTCCACAACGGGCTTTGGAGCTCCTTGATCGCTCTTTGACCAGACGGCGCTCTGGCATGGAAACAAAGGGGCTTGGCTCAGCGCATAACCAAAGCTAGCGAATAGGCGTCAGGATCATGAAATTGGGCTTCTTCGCGCAAGCAGGGCGAAGACAGGCAACATTGTTACGATCCAGACCACGCTATAAATTGCGGATGGTATGGCATATTCGCTTAACCCATTGGTGTTAGGCAACAGCAAAGTGGCAATTGCGATTCCCAAAGCTCCGTTTTGAACGCCGGTCTCAATTGAAATCGTCTTCGCCTCGATGTCTGTGCATCCGAGCATCCCTGAACTCATGATGCCAATAAACGTGAGTGACGCACCTACAACAAAAAGTGCGGGTCCAAGCCTAAGGTAGTTATCCGCGACCACCACCCAGTTTGAAATGATAGCGCCTCCGATGACCATCGCAAAAAGTAGCATAGAGACCTTGCTAAAGATTGGTTCGACCGCAGCTACAATTCGCGGCGCCAAGGATCGCGCGATCACCCCGGCTAGGATCGGTGAAGCTGTTAAAAAAAACATTGCTAAAGCCGTCGAAGAAATGTCGATAGCGGGCGCAGTTGCCCCCATGAACATCTGCATCGAAAACCCCAGGATGAGCGGTAAGGTAACGACACAAGTCAGACTGAAGACTGCTGTAAGAGTAACGGACAAAGCGACATCCCAATTCGAAAGCTTGGTCACGATGTTACTGATCGCCCCGCCCGGACAGGCCGCTAAAATCATGATGCCAACGGCTGCCTCAGCGGAAATCCCAAAGATAAAAGTCACCATCAAAGCGATGCAAGGCAGCAAAATGATCTGGTTGAGAGCGCCGACGCAAAAGGCCCGTGGACGTCGTCCGATACGTTGAAAGTCAGCCGCTGTGAGTCCGAGGCCAAGGCAGAACATGATGACAACAACTGCGAGCGGCAGCAGCACAGATATGAAAATTTCGCCCATCTACCATGACCTCTATGGCTGCATGCTTCCGCACGCTTTCGGACGATACCGTTCAGAAAACCTGATGACGAGTGTTATCAGTTTGGCGCATTTATCCTCAAGCGCCCGAAGATCGAAGCTGTCTCTATTTATTATACCTATCACAGGGTTGGACGATCTGGCGTGAAAGAGCTTTCCAGTGCTAATCTCACTGTATGGCAAGTGTAACTTACGCATTCGCCCGCGCGATGGCCAACGCCGCCGGGATGACGCTAAACGACGATGGCGCCCTGATTTCGAATGGCGCTGTCGTGCTGCGTCTACCAGAAGCTCAAGACGGCCAATTGGCGGATGATGCGTATTTCGATCTGATCGATTGGATTCGTGCGCAACAAGCGGACGAGGCCGCGTTGGTTGAGGCCTATGCGAACGCGATTGCAACCGATGATCTCGGCGTCCTTGGCCTAGCCGTAAAGACAGCTCCGACCTTGCGGCAATCTTTGCAACGGATCGAGCGTTATTTTCGTCTCGTAACGGACACCGCAGTTTACAGACTTGATGAAACCGGCGATCCGGTCCTTTGGATTTTTGAGGGACAAACATCACATCGCGCTGCCTTGGAGCTGCGCAACGAATGCGCGCTTGCGGCCTTTGCGAGGAACATGCATCGGTTTGTGGGTGATGGGTTGTCGCTTGCATATGTCACGTTTCAGCATCCATGCAGACAAGAACCAGAGCGTTACGCCGAATATTTCGGGTGCCCGGTTCGATTTGGGAGCGCCCACAACGCCATTGCTATGCGCCCTGCTATGCTGGAAAGCGAAAATCGTCTTGGCGATCCGGGCTTGTCAGATTTCATGACGAAGCACCTGGATGAGGAGTTCAACTCTCGCGATGACGACACCTCACTGAGCCAAACAATTGTCCACCGGCTTACACCGGCCTTGAGTAACGGCGCGCCGCAAGCAGCGCATGTCGCACAAGAGATGGGAATGAGCGAGCGCACGCTTTACCGCAGGTTGGCCGAAGAAGGGCTGACCTATCGCGACGTTCTTGGTCAGGCGCAAGTTGCACTTGCCCGTGACCTGCTCCGTGACGGTAAAGCTTCCATAGCCGAGATCGCCTTTATGACCGGGTTTTCGGAACAGAGCACGTTCAGCCGCGCCTTCAAGCGCTGGGTTGGCCAGGCTCCGGCACGATTCAGGCAGCAAGCGACCTCCGACTAGGCACATACCTCAAGACCACATGGCAGGTTCGGCCAAAACCTTGGCAGGGCGGGCCGATACCTCAATCGATGTGGTGCATAACTTCTTCTTTGTCAGATCCACCTGGGGCGCTGCCGAGTAAAGCAAACCCATTTGCCCCTCTCAGACAAAGGAAATTTGCAATGAGCAATCATGACCACAAACATGGAGCAAGCTGCGCTTGCGACGTCACGCCCGAACGCGTTGATATGGCGCGCCGGCGACTCTTGCAACAAGCCGCCGGTGCGGCCGCGGCAGGTACAACAATAGTGGCTGGCGGGCAGGCCCATGCCGCGACCGACGAAGCACGCGCCTACTATGCTGACCCGGAAAATCCAGGCCTTCCCCAAATCGACATGACCATCGAGCCGGGGCGTACTGCGCTTGTGGTGACCGACCCCCAGATTGATTTTTTGTCAGAGGACGGTGTGACGTGGGGTGTCGTTGGCGAAAGCGTGACCGAACAGGGCACGGTCGACAATATCGAACGGCTTTTCATTGCCGCCAAGGCTGCGGGGATGCCGGTCTTCATCTCGCCCCACTATTACTACCCACATGACCACAAGTGGGAGTTCGAGGGCACTCTGGAAGCCACGATGCACAGCATCGGCATGTTTGACCGCCTGGGACCGCTCAATTTGGACAACTTCGAGGGCTCAGGTGCCGACTGGATGCCGCAATACAAGAAGTACATCGAGGATGGCGAAACCATCATTTGCTCGCCACACAAGGTTTACAGCCCTGCTCAGAATGACCTGAACCTGCAATTGCGTAAACGCAAGATCGACAAGGTTATCCTCGCGGGGATGTCGGCGAACCTTTGTACGCAGGCGCATCTCTACGAGCTGCTGGAGCTGGGCTACGAAGTCGCTGTCGTTCGCGATGCCACAGCCGGGGCCAAGGTGCCTGAAGGTGACGGGTATCTCGCCGCCATCATCAACTTCCGCATGGTCGCCAACGGCGTCTGGTGGACCGACGACGCGGTTGAGCGCATTGGCCAATCGGCCTGACCCAAATCGATCTTCAAATTTGATCCTAGCATCCTGAAAGGACATATCATGACACGCATCTTTACATTTCCCGCGCTTACAACAGCGTTGACTCTCGCCCTGGCGGCGGCGGCATTGGCTGACGATGAATACAACGTTTCGAACAGTCTTACCTTGACTGGGCAGCCCCTCGGCATGCATGGCGTCGATCCTGTATCGATGTTTGAAGCCGAAATACCCGAAATGGGCAACGCCACTTTTACATCGGCCCATGATGGAGTGGACTACTATTTTGCGTCGCAGGCAGCGAAAGCCACATTCGAGGCGGATCCGACGGCACATCTGCCTCAATTCGGCGGGTTCTGCGCCTTTGGTGTCTATGTAGGCAAGAAGCTTGATGGCGATGTTCGGTATGCCGATATCGTGGACGACAAGCTCTATCTCTTTGTGAATGAGGAAATCTTCAAGAAGTACCTTGAGGACAAAGAGACCGTGATCCAAGGCGCCCATGCCAAGTGGGCAGACATCCACCACACGCCTGTCGGCAGCCTTTGATCGAGGAATTTGGTGGCTTTTGCCGGTCGGAGCCACCGCTGCCTCTCCCCTCCCCAAAAGGCCGGCATTTCTCCAAGACGCCCTGTCCGCAATGACAATTTGCGTGCGTCGAAAACTCTTCCCAAAGGAAACCAGACATGACTGATTTTGAGACCTATACAATCGCCTCAGCCCCTGATGCCGCGAAACCAATTCTGGAAGCATCGCTGAAAGGATATGGTTTTGTGCCCAACCTTTATGCGGCCATGGCCGAAGCGCCCGCAATTTTGGAAGGCTATACGACACTTTCCAACATCTTTGGAAAGACCAGCCTGTCAGAGACTGAGCGCCAGATCATCCTTATGACTAACAACCGGTTGAACGGGTGCAAGTACTGCATGGCCGCCCATACCACTCTTTCACAGATGGCCGGTGTCCCCGAAGACGTGATCGCAGCGTTACGCGATGGCAGCCCTATCGCCGACCCCAAATTGGAAGCACTGCGCAAATTCGCCATCGTGATCAACGAAAGCCGAGGCTGGCCCAGCGACGCACAGGTCGAAGCGTTTCTGACGGCTGGTTACACACGCCGATCTATGCTGGAAGTCATCCTCGGCACAGCGTTGAAAACCCTGTCGAACTATACGAACCATGTGGCGGAAACCGCGTTGGATGATGCCTTTGTGCCAAATGCATGGATCGCCTCGGTCGCGGCAGTGGCTGAATAGCGCGACGCCCGCCCATTTGTTAATCTTGCTTTTGGACCTGTGTTTGATTCCCGACAAGAAGGGGATCTGATTTTAGACGTCCGACAGCAAAGTCAACAAAGGTGCGCACCTTCGCAGACACGGTTCGTCCCTCTTGATGCACAAGATGGATGGGGACTTCGGGTGGTTCATACGACTTTAGAACAGTCTTGAGCCGCCCATCTGCAATGTAGGGTGCGACTTGATAGGACAGAAGCCGCCCGACACCATGACCTTGCAAGGCCAACTCGATCACAGCGTCATTTGTGTTCATGCTGATGCGTGGGCTCATGCGTTTGGTGACAGTCTTTCTGCCCCGTTGAAAATGCCATTGGGCCGATGCATTCAAGGCAGTTGAATTAATGATTGCATGGCAGGATAAATCATCGGGCGTATCTGGTTCGCCATATTGGTCAAGATATTTACAGGAAGCAAACGCGACCTGCCTCACCGTACCACACCTGACAGCCATCAAACTGGAATCAGCGAGGTTGCCAATTCTGATCCCGACGTCGAGACCCTCATCAATCAGATTGACCACTCGGTCCACATAGAGCGTGCGCGCTGAGAGCTTTGGATACAGATCCAGAAATTCGCCCAAAATTGGAGTGACGAACATACGGCCAAACAGGACTGATGCAGTAACACTAATTTCCCCGGTCGGTTCGGCATAGGAACCGACAGCGGCGCGCTCGGCCTCTTCAAGGTCAGCCAGAATACGTCTGGCATCCTCAAAAAACCTTTGCCCGCTATCAGTCAGCATCACTGAGCGCGTTGTGCGTACAAAAAGACGTAGCCCGAGGCTGTCCTCAAGCATAGAAACCATTCGGGTCACTGTCGGTGGTGACATGTTGAGGTCGCGGGCCGCAGCAGCGAAACCTTTTAGTTCGGCGACCTTCACAAAGACTTTTAACGCGTGAAATCTGTCCAAGATATTATTCCATATTTTTGAATAATATATTGCCAAGTATCCAAATTCCGCAACTTGAAAGCTCCAACTAACTTCACCTCAGTCCCAGGGCATCGCCCAGGCCGAGATGGAGAATTCAATGGCACGACCCTTTGCAGAGATCAGCTTCACGTCCTCCGTTCGCGAAACGCAGGCCAAAAACGGGTCAGCTAACGGCTACGCGAAGTTTCTGGACGGCACGCGTCAGGAGGACTCAATCAGCCCGGTCGAGGCCAGGTTCATCGGGCAAAGAGACGGCTTCTATCAGGCAACAGTCTCGGAAACCGGCTGGCCCTATGTACAATTTCGCGGTGGACCAGCGGGTTTTCTGAAAGTGTTGGATGAACGGACACTTGCCTACGCCGATTTCCGCGGCAACCGGCAATATCTCAGCACTGGGAATCTGCTGGGCAATGACCGAATCTCGCTGATCCTGATGGATTATCCCAATCAGCGGCGCCTCAAGATCTGGGGTCGGGCGAAACTCATTGATGCCAATGCCGATCCGGCGCTGATGCAACGCCTGAGTGAGCCGGGCTATCGCGCTCATCCTGAGCGGGCGATTGTGATCAAGCTTGAGGCGATGGACTGGAACTGCCCGCAGCACATCCCCCAACGCCTGACCCTTGAAGAATTTGAAGATTACCTCGTCCCGCTTCGCACTGAGTTGGAAGCACTGAAAGCTCGAAACGCAAGGCTCGAAGAGGCACTGGGTCAGCAAAACTGACCGATATCAAGCCCCGCGCGTTCAAGCACGCACGCCGTAACCTGAAGAAAGGAAACATCCATGTCGCGCAATCTGAAATCCGTCCTGAGCGCCAGCATTCTCGCACTTTCCATTGCTGCGCCATTTACACCGGCGCCAGCAATCGCCGCAGAGACTGGAATTGAAGCTACGCAGGCTGTCAGCTTCCGCACGGAAGAAATCGGCGACATCGCTATCGCCTATCGTGAAGCAGGAGATCCAAACAGACCTACTGTCCTGCTGCTTCACGGCTTTCCGACCTCATCACATATGTTCCGCAACCTTATCCCTGAACTGGCCAAGCACTACCACGTGATCGCACCCGATTTTCCCGGATTTGGAGCGTCGGAGATGCCAAAGGCCGAAGGCTTCGAGTATTCCTTCGCGAATATCTCCGAAATGATGACATCGCTGCTCGACCGGAAGGGAGTCGAACAGTACTCGGTCTATTTGATGGACTATGGTGCCCCGGTTGGTTTCCGAATGTTTGCGGAACAGCCCGAGCGGGTAACCGGCTTCATCATTCAAAACGGGAATGCTTACGAGGAAGGGCTGCGCGAGTTCTGGGATCCAATCAAAGCCTATTGGGCCGAGCCATCGCAAGAGAACGGCGACCAGCTTCGTGGATTCCTCACTCTGGATGCAACCAAATGGCAGTTCACCCACGGCGTTAAAAAACCGGAACTGATCAGTCCCGACAATTATTGGCATGTCCAATACCTGCTCGACCGCGAAGGTAATCAAGAGGTGCAACTTGAACTCTTCCTAGACTACGGCACCAATGTTGCCGAGTACCCAAAATGGCAAGCGCTGTTTCGGAAGCATCAACCCCCGGCGCTACTGATGTGGGGTAAGAATGATCACATCTTTCCGGTCGAAGGCGCCTATCCCTATGAACGCGATCTGAATGATCTCGAGTTTCATCTGCTCGATACGGGTCACTTCGCGCTGGAAGAATATGGGCCCGAGATTGCGGCGCAAATGACCGCCTTTCTGAACCGCATCACCGCCGCCAGCAACTGACGTAAAACTGGCCGCACCATGCTCAAAGGTGCGGCCGACGCATGGAGAAAACCAATGAATACGCAAGCAAATACTGTCAGACAGGTAACGGTTGAAATCGTACACGGCTTTGTCGACAGTGGCGCCGGTGGAAATCCCGCAGGCGTCGTCCTGGATGCTGATGAATTGGGCGAACAGGATATGCAAACCGTCGCGGCAAGGGTTGGATTGTCCGAAACGGCCTTTGTGTCGCAGTCCAAGACAGAGGGCTTCAAACTGGATTTCTTCACACCGAACAGGCGCATCGCTCATTGCGGTCATGCAACAATTGCCGCCTTCTCTCACCTTGACGCGCTGGGCCGGATTCCCAATCCCAACACCTCGAAGGAGACAGTTGATGGGCCAAGGCGCATACTAATGAAAGAGGGTGCCGCCTATATGGAACAGCTGTCCCCAAAATACGCGATACCAGAGGAATGGGTGGAAAAAGGTGTAAGCATCGACGATGTACTGAACTCCCTTGGGATCAACAGACATCATCTTGATCAGGAAATACCACCGGTTTTAGTCAATACCGGTAACAGTTTCATTGTCATCGGCCTCGCTGATGCCGATGGTCTTGCCAATGTGAAACCAGATTTTGCCAAAATCACGCAAATCAGCGAACGACTGGATTTGATCGGCTACTACGTCTTCACAAGAGACCCATCGGCGACCGACCGAGACGCTACAACCCGCATGTTTGCGCCCCGATACGCGATTGAGGAAGAAGCCGCGACGGGGATGGCTGCGGGGCCCTTAGCATGTGTATTGCACGACTTTGTCGTATCATCTCAACGGTCATTTCAAATCGAACAAGGGGTGTTTATGAACCCGGCGAGTCCGAGCCTGATAAAAGTCGATCTGGAAATCGACAATGGAACAATCTCCGGCCTCTTGGCAGGTGGTTTCGGCAAGGTCATGTGCTCGCGTCGAATTAGTTTCTAGCGTTGCGCTCGCGGCGAATGGCTGGCTTGGCGGGCTGTACCGCAGCAACGACGCCCATCGGGCCACGTCCGAATTGGGCCGTCCGCTAAATTTTGCAAAGTCCGAATTCCTGGGCATCGCTGACCTTAAGCAATAGCACCCGCTTATCTTGTAGCCTACAGCCGCCATCTGAGAAAACTACGGCGGAAGTCCGCATTCCGCTCTTGACGTAGATCATTCTTGTCCACTTTGGGTTGGAAGCGGCAAACTTCAAGCTTCACGGAGGCCACGTCTATGGTATGGGACCAACCAAAATTTGCGCTGTGCGCAATTAGCTTTGAATTCTAAATTCTGTGCGTGGCTTTTGCGCCCAATGTTTTGGGCCAAAGATGCAAATCTTTAGGCGAAATGCAAAGCTTTGGGCGCACCTACAAAAATCTGTAGGCGCGCGCATATCGTTGCGCGCCCAACACTGATTACATTCAGAAAATTACGGATTCTACGCCCATAACCTTGCGCGAGATTTGCGCATAAGTTTGCATTTTTTGCCCATAAGTTTGCGCGGTGCGTAGAATTCGTTCAATTTATAGTAGTCCTCTCTCAGCTCAATCGACTTTAGACGCTCATCCACAATCAAGAGTGCACTCTGGTCGAAAAAATTCAACCCTAGTCAGTGGGAAACAGTTCTAAGGCAATTGTGAGAGACTTGTTGGCCAAGATAACGTCGAGCGCCTTGTCTGAGCCGATCTTATTTTCCTAGCTAGTACCGCATACTCATTATCGAGCATCCGAAAGTGACGGCGCCGAGATCGGTTGCCTGCCATTGAAGCTGAAGCTTCGGTTTGAGATCAATGCCAGCTGATCAGTCGAGACGCGGATTCACTTGCGGAGCTACGGCGCATCTCGCCCGAAGCGCTGATTGAAGTAGGACAATCGGGATAGAAGCAATAACTATTCCTATGCGGGCGATTTCGCTGTCCGCGCGCTCGTGCAGGATCCGGCGGCCAAATTCAAATCGCGGACATTAGCATTCGGGCCAAGTCGTCAGGCCTATCGATCATCACGTAGTGCCCGAATGGCACCGAAACCGCTGTCCACCCCGACTGATGCTGGTATCGCTCAAAAAACGGTTGGCCAAGCCCTGGGACCCAGCCAGTGGCATAGATGTAGGTCCGCTTTAACACCTTGGTTCCGCCGCTCACCAGTTGAATCGGTTGCTCAAATGTCTTGAGTGGTTGCGCGACATTTCGGCGGTCTACCCACGCACAGTCTGCTCCATTCACCGAAAAAGCCTCCGCTGGGCCCGGCGCGACTTTGCCATCGACGGCACTATCACGAAGCCCTGCCGCGATATCCGCAGGCAACACATCCAAGGCGGCCTGCCCATCGCCCGGCACGAGCGCATCGAGGTACACAAGTGAGCGAATGTGGTCGGGCGCTCTATTTGCGACTCCGGTGACAACCATGCCGCCATAGCTATGACCGCACAAAACAATGTCAGAGAGTTCTTCGCACGTGATCACCCCCAGGACATCCTCGATATGCATGGCCAGATCGGTTTCGTCACTCTCGAGATGAGCACGCTCGCCCAGACCTGTCAGTGTAGGGGTAAAAACGTCGTGGCCCTCCCTGCGCAGAAGCGCGGCTACGCGAGCCCAGCACCATCCCCCTTGCCACGCTCCATGGACCAATACAAATGTCGCCATAACCCGCCCAACTCCGTCGATACTGCAATGACAGTAGATTCAACAGGGCCGCCTCGTCCACAGGATCGTTTGGACGTTCAGCGCCGATCCCCTGCATATACACACGGCTCTCGAGCCCTCCAATCAAATGGCCATACTAAAATCATAAATTACGATTTGATTATACATTATGTATGAGTATCCTTCCACATAGAGACAGCATATAGCGCGAAGCCGCAGGAGGTATTGGTGGGTCACGTTAAGTCGTTAGTCGCGATTTCGCTAACTGCATTGGTAACAATATTCCCCAACCCAAGCGTCGCAAACGAGATCTCAGAGCAGATTGCTGCTCTACTCGGTGCCGAGTTGGAAGTGAGTAGCACGCTACCTGACAGCAAGAGCTTGGATGCTGAAATCCTAGTGCCGCGTTTTTACGAAGAGAGGGACTTCACTCCTGCGTGGACACGCGATGAATTGTCAGACGAACTCTTTGATGAGTTGGATAGTGCAATAGAACAGGGCTTCAGACCGGAAGATTTTGACTTAGCGGAGCTTCAAACCGCATTTAAGGCCGCCCAAACTGGCGATGTTTCTAATCAAGCTTTGTTCGATATTCTGGCAACGGACGCTGCGGTGAAACTGGTCCATCATTTGGTGTTTGGAAAAGTAGACCCAAATGCACTGGACGACGATTGGAACTTCTCAAAACCGGTAATTCAACAAGACCCAGCCGTTGCCCTGAATCAGTTTCTTAAAGGTGAAGGTTTTAGCGCGTTAATCGCACGTATTGATATCGACAATGCGCAGTACGTGATGCTTGTCGAAGCACTGAGTAAGTATAGGGCCATTGCTTTACAGGGCGGTTGGACCAATGTTCCGGATGAAACCGTTCTTAAACCAGAGATGGTGGACCCTGCCGTCGCTAAGCTGCGCGAAAGGCTGGCGGCAGAAGGCTACGTTGAAACAAGCGGTTCTTCTGAAGATGGCGAAAACGGCACAAACCCAGCTTGGGTTTACGACGATAGCTTGGTGAAAATAGTCAAATCCTTTCAGAGTCGGCATGGATTAGAAGCCGATGGGGTCATTGGCGGTAAGACGTTCGCATCGCTAAACAAACCGGTGGAAGATCGCATAAACAAGTTGCGTCTCAGCTTGGAACGCGGCCGCTGGCTTATGCGGGAAGTCGACGACGAATTCGTGCTGGTGAACATTGCAGGAGCCCGCACATATTTGGTTACATCGGATGGCACGCTTTGGACCACTAGATCAATCACAGGGTCAGCCTATCGAAAGACCCCGGTGTTTCGAGATGAAATTGAGTACATGGAATTCAATCCCACCTGGACCGTTCCCGCCTCGATTTTTCGTAAGGACAAACTTTCGCGCATCCGCAAGGATCCAGCCTATCTGACACGCAACAATTATGTCGTTCGGAACAAGGATGGCCAGACAATCCCCGCAAACGCTGTAAACTGGGGGGCGAAGAACCCCGGCGTGACCCTGGTTCAGCAACCGGGCCCAGACAATGCGCTGGGTTTGGTTAAGTTCATGTTTCCAAACAAATACGCTGTATACTTGCACGACACAAACGACAAAACCCTTTTTGACCGAAACGAGAGAAATCTCAGTTCCGGCTGCGTTCGCCTTGAGTATCCGTTCGAGTTCGCGAGCCTTCTGATGGAGGGAGAGCCAGATTGGAGCCGACAGAAGATGCAGTCCATTTTGGATAGCGGAAAGACAACGCGCGTTGATCTACCTGAGCCAATGCCGGTTCTTTTAACATACTGGACAGCGTGGGTCGAAGACGGGGTCGTTCATTTCCGCGAGGACCCATACGAGCGGGATGCTCGTATCCTGGCGGCTTTGGACCGATGAGCACTAAATGCGCGGCGCGCGCGAACCGAATTATGTGCCCATCTAGTCCAGCAGATTGGCGAACGCCGAATTGCAGATAGACCAAACGGCGTAGGCGACGACAGGGGGATGCATGAGGACTTGGCTTCTTAGATCAATTGGGATTGTCGTACTACTTGTGTTTGCAACAATCGGATTTGTTTGGTTGCTACTTGCTGCGCCGCTATTCTCGGAGATGCGACGTGACCTGGTCGAAAAAGTCCTTTCTGAACAAATCGGACAGCCGATTGTGGTTAATGACGATGTAAGTGTCGCGCTTGGACGCATTACCCACATTTACGTCGGTGGTGTGGTTATCCCGAGCCAAACTATGCCGGAAACATCTCTTGCAGAATTGAACCTTCTGGAACTGGAAGTGGATGTTGCTGCTTTGGCCAATCGACGTCTGCACTTTGACAACCTCGTCGTTGACGGTCTCCAGGCGAATTTCCTTACAGCTGCTGACGGCACTACAAGTTGGCGAAAAGGCCGACCGACGCCAAAACCTGAACCCGAAAACGCCACGGAAGAGGACAATCAAGAGGCTATAGCTGAGACCGGCGGATCCAATGAGGGCGACCCAGAAGGTAGTGGAATCCTCTCATTCCTGAGCGACAAGAATGTAACTTTCACATCCATTGGGTTGAACATTGATGATCAATCCTCTGGCTTTTCGTTCGTGTTTGACCTCCAGTCTCTCGCTCTGGAACAGGTAGACAAAGGGCAAAGAACAAAGGTCTCGGGGACAGGCTCCGTCAACGGCCAAAGTTTCGAAATCGAGGGTGACTATCCTCATAGTGCGCCGTTTGCGACGCGCGCCAATTTTGGCGAAATGACGGTAAGCTACGACGGCGAACCTTTTTCGGAAAGCGAGGGAGGTGGCTATCGTGCTGTCTTGCAGATGGACACTGGTGAATTCGGTGACTTTCTTGAAGTCATTGGGCTGGAGCGAGTTCTGGAAGGGAATGGCCAGTTGCAAGCAGAGCTTGTTTCTCAGGATGCTCTGAAAATCGAGACCTTTACGACCACCGTAAACCTTGAGGACGGACAGCAACTTACAGCAGAAGGATCGATAGAAGACCTCTACACAGCTCGGGGCGTTGATCTGCTATTCGACGCGCGGCTTTATCCTGAGGGGCAGCCGCCGAACGCAGCAAAGAGTTTCCAGGAGCTGAAGTTCACAGCCTTTGAAATGCACATGGTAGGATCACTTGCGTCTTTCGAGTTCGAGAAACTTCTGTTCCAAACTAACGCATTTGATCAAGGCCTGGACGTGATCGGGCCAGCCTCTATCGAACGCATTCGCCGCATGCCCGATGGTCGGCTTGCGATGCTGGGCATCGCCTTACAGGCTGGACCCATTGAGGACCCAATTCTAAAGGCCGACGGCGAAATTCTCGACCTGCTTCAGCTTCAGGACGTGACTTTCGAAGGCATACTCAACGGGCCGGCCAAATTGATTTTGCCAAATATGGATGAAGATTTTGTCGATCAGCTCGGTGGCATAAATGCCGACTTCAGCTTGTCCAATGAAGGAGGGCCTGTTTCGCTCAACAGGTTTAATGCAACCACCTATGGCACAGATATTTGGGCGCTTGACCTCGCGCTATCGGTCAGCGAATTGAAAGGGCTGTCAGGCCTTGATTTTGACGTGGAACTGGATGTCAGCGACGGAGCTAGTTTTCTGACTGCGCTTAAATTGCAACCTGTCGAGATTGGCGCACTTGCCGTCGATGCAGTGACGTCGAAGCAGGGCGAGGACTTCACTACCTCAATCGAGTTTGAAGCCGGTTCGTCACACCTTCTGGCCGCTTTGGATGCAAAATTTCCCGAGGGCGCTTCTGTAATTCGCGGAAACGTTGCGAGTAAAAGGCTCGATTTAAACGATCTAAAAAACCTGACCGCTACGCTGGACCAGCTTAAAAGCTTGGTAGGCGACGCTTCAAAAGATCCTGAAACCGACGTACAGCCCTTGGTTCTACCGAAGGAAACCAACGTACAGCCCCTGGTTTTACCAAAGGAGAAAGGAAAGCCAGCCGATCTTCTGGATGTGCAGCGCGTACTGAGAGAGGCTGACGTTCAGGTACAGATCGACTTTAAGGAGATTGTTGGCCAACAAGGCGTAACTTCTGTTTCCAGCCAATTGTCTGCAAAAGAAGGGACCGTAGATTTTGGCCCGCTCCAGATGGCTTATGGCGGTGGAAACTTCAGCCTACGGGCAGTGATGGATCTGATTGACTCACCTGATTGGCTCTCCTTGTCGGGGTCAACCTCAGGATGGGAATTCGGAGAGATTCTCGATGAACTGGGTATCGGGATAGATGCATATGGGCGATTGAGTGGTGAGTTCAACGTTTCAGGCAGTACCGCGTCTGGCAATGCGTTTGTGAATTCCATGCGCGGCACTGCTTCTTTATCGATGTCACAAGGCTATGTCAGCACCAGCCTTCTGGAGTTGGCAGGGCTTGGTATTTTCCCATGGCTGTTTTCAGAGGAACTCCGTCAAGGTTACACGGACATAACATGCGTTGTGGCACCAATTAAAATCGAAGCCGGCCGGGTAAGCTCAGACTCCATCGTGGTTGAAACGGGTTCTGTTCAATTGGTGGCCAAGGGCCAAGTGGATTGGGTCAAAGATATTATTGCGATCAGGGCAGAACCTCGTCGAGTTGGCAAACCGTTATCCCGTAGCGCGTGGCCGTTTGATGTGACCGGTCAACTTTCGTCACCGAAGTTCAAGTTGGATGTCGGTGGATCCAGAAACAAGGCTCCGGAAGGTGCTGATGCGATGCCAGCAGACAGGCAACCGTGCGTGCCAGACATGAATCAGCTTCAATAGTCGGTCACGACCTAGTTCTTGAGTGGTTCAGGCTGTTCTGCCTGACATGCCAAAACGGCCTCGATGGCTTTCGAAGACCCACTCAGATCAAGTTCTACTTCGGTTCCACTTTCACCAATTATCGTGACGCTTTGGCGCTTGCCGAATTCGGTTACAAACGCGGGGTTGTCGAAAAAGGCGTAACCCCCGGGGACGCCATTTTTAAAAACACCTACGGCTTCGCCTTCAAACTTTGCGTCACCGAAATCGAAGTTCACGATACCGGTTGATCCGTCCTCAATCTGAACCCAGGCCGGATTGTAGGCGGCAAAGAAACCGCCAGCCTGATTGGGTGCGACACCAATTTCAACTGTCATGTCGTCTTCGAAGGGCTTCCACGCGAGGCAGCCGTTTCCTTTCTCGAGGTCGATCAAAATTGTCCAGTCGCCAGACTCACCCCACCGCTCCATACCAGCGGCAAGAGCGCCACTCGCGAGAAGCGTTACTATTGCGGTAAATGTCCAATTGATCATCTGGAACCCCAAAACGTTCTGAAAACTATTGCATTAATCCTACCCATTGCTCTGGATCAATCAAACTAATCCGACAACCTGCAAGGGCGGGGTTTAGTAGACCCAGAGTGGACTTGGTATTCTTTTACTCCGCTATATGAGCAAGCTTTCCATCCCATTCCTCAGTGGGAATCTTAGGACTTGGCGGGTCGGCCATGTAGGACGGTGTCATAATTTGCGTACCGTTCTCGTTGAACACTTCCACGATGTTTTGGTGTAGATCAGACAGAATCTTAGGCAAACTCGATCCTCGAGATGTGTATGCGTTAATTTCGTAATTGATGGCATAGTCAGCCAACTGTGTCCAAAGTACAAAGGGCTCCGGGTTTTTCTTCAAACTCTGTGTGCGATGAGCCGCCTCTATCAACATTGCCGTGATTTTTTTTGGCGGCTCCTCGTACCCGATCCCGACCGTCGTGTGCACGAGAAGGCCTCGACCATCGACTTTGCGCGAATAATTCACGACCTCTGAGTTCAACAACTGAGCGTTTGGAATACTGATCATTTCGTTTTTGATGGATTTGATAAGTGTTTCCATAAGCTTGATTTCGGTTACGTCCCCTATCTTGTCGCCAACCATTATTCGATCACCAACATTCGTGCTGCGCCGATAGATGACAAACAGACCTGCCATCATGTTCGATACAACTGTGTTAGATCCCAACGAGACCATGATACCGGCAAGAATTGTCAGGCCTTGAAACGCCCGGGAACCTGAGCCCGGAATGTATGGGTAGGCGAACACCAGTGCGATCACGATGATCAAAGCCCTGAACAGCATGTTCGTTGGCGCGATCCAGTGCGCCTCGAAATCTTTGATTTCGAATGCACCGTTCTCCAGGTTGTCAAAGAACAGATCGAGGCCGCGGATCGCAAATCGACATAAGGCTGCAATAATCACCAGCATGATCAGGTTTGGGATGTACCCAACGACAGCCAGCACAACATTTATCAATGGCTCACTAACGTACTTTAGAAGAACTTGAGCGATGGCCTGGGTTTCCGCGAAAGACAGCAAAACCAAGGACAGGTAGTAATAGAGAAAAAACAGAAACAGCACCCACATCAAAGCATGAATTGAATAAACGATGATAGACGCGATTGCCCTACTTCGTAGGATTGACTTAGTAGCTTCCTCGACGCTTTCCGCTCTCTTCTCAAGGTTGTTTCTAATGTAGCCTAGAAACTTCTTCCGTTTGGCAAAGAAGAAGTATGACACCAGAGCAAATATTGCTGTCCAAGCTACAGCGGCCAGCGCGCTGTCAACGCGGCCTTCGCTGGATCGCGCTTCCCGGTACTTTAATATGGCAATTTCGATGGCCTCTGCTTGCAGCCCGGCCAGAACTTCAATGTCCATTTGTTCGTGGTCTGCGTCAGCCTGAGTGGTAATAGTAACCATATGACCGTCGACACGTATCAGTTGCCCAAATTCAGCCCGGGAGATTTGGATGTCGACGGTTTTGCTCTCTGACTTATCCGCGACTTGAGTAATTCTTTCTTCAATCTTTGCGGCCCTGTCCGTTGCAGGCAATGCGCTGGATCCGCGGACGACAAAAAGTTCATCCCCATCGACAACAACAGGTGCTATGAATTCGGGATCTTCTCGTTCCTGCTGTGGCAGCAGTATTTCTTCTGACTGGGCCGAGGCGACACTGCAAAGAAGTAGAAAGGACATCAACCATATTACTAATGCTCTCATGTCTTTGCTCCTTCCACTGGGATCAGGTGAACATCGCGCTGCGGGAACGGTATTGATATTCCTTCTTGGTCAAACCGCTCCTTGGCTTGTCCTGTGAGGTCCCAATAGACAGTCCAATAGTCGTCAGACTTGGACCACGGTCGACAATAGATATTGACTGAATTGTCGCCAAGCTCACCAACAAATATTTCTGGATCAGGCGATTTCAGGCATAGTTCATGCCTTCCGACCAATTCTTTCAGCACATTGATAGCGTGGGCAGCATTGTCTGAATACGCGATACCAAAAACCAGATCGACGCGACGCTCATCAGATGCGCTGACATTTGTGATTACGTCACCCCAGATCTTACTATTCGGCACAATGATGATCTGGTTGTCGAAGGTGCGAATTTTTGTCGATACAACCGACATCTCGTCAACAAAACCAGATGACCCGCCAACCTGAATGTAGTCTCCGGTATCGAATGGCTTTAAAACCATGATCATCAGACCGCTAGCGAGATTGCCCAGCGTTTCCTGAAGCGCAAAGCCAAGAATGAAAGACAAACCACCAAATATTGCAAACAAAGGAGTGACGTTCACACCAAACAAGGCAAGTACAACCAGAATGCCGAGAATAAAGACCGCCCAATACACTGCGGTCGCAATGAATTTCTTAAGCATCCGCGAAATTGTAGGTATTTTTTCAAGGCCGCGCTCAGTTAGACGACACACCACTTTGGCGACAAACAACATGACCCAAACAGCAGCCAAAACACCCAACCCAGCCAATAGAAGACCAGCACCTCCCTCCCAGGAAACCAACCATTGGAGAGCGTTATGAAATAGCGTCTGTATATCCGTTGTTTTAAGTACGCCAGTTTTGAGCGCTAAGACATAGTCGGTATGCGGTTTCAGGTCTTCTTCGGCGGCGCCCTTTAGGGCCCACTCGTTCAAGACCAGAGTGTAATTATCCAAAATTACAGTGCCAGTATCGTTTATCAAAGAAAGCTGTGATCTCAGGTCATCTTCTTGCGCTTCGTTTCCGGCCTGAAGGCTAAGATTGATACGGGCAATTTCTTCAAGTTGGTTGCGGACATGGTCTTGCCAGGCAACAGCAATTTCCGAAAGCTCATCAGTCGTCAGCGGAACAAGCAGTATCTCCAGGTCACCGGCAGAAATTGATTTGTCGGCAACCTGAGTTAAGAGATCTACTTGCTGTACCTCAGCAGGTTCCTGTTCACTCGCCGCTTTCTGTGCGTACGCTGGACCAGCGTTTGACGTCGAAACCGCCGCAGCAAAGAGCAAGATAACCAAACCGTAGATGTATCGCGCCATGACACTAAAGCTCCCACATAAAGACTGAAGAGATCATTAGGAGACCGAAGAAGTCTGCCATCAAAAATAGTTGGGGGGGCGACCCACTCACTTGCCGCCCCCCGTCCGTTCCGGCCAAAATGAAGCCCGAACGGAAACTGCTACCCGGCATGCATCACAGATTGACCCTCAGTCTCAGTCCAAAGACCAGCGGGTCGTTCGAGTTTGATCCGGGATTTTTCAGGTATTGCACGTCCGCCGTCAGTGCCAGATTGTCGGCCAGGTCTAAACGGTAGAAAACTTCAAGTGTCGTTTGATTGGGCAATCCTGGTGACGTCAGGTCGGCAACAGTGGCCGCTATGCCAAAGAGATCATCATATGTGCCAGGTCGCCACATCAAGCCTGCGTTGATAGCACGCGTGGCCAGCGCACCCCCGCCATTGGACCATCCCAGCCGTCCGAAGATCATCAGTTGGTTGTCAAATGTATGGTTGGCAGAAAGTGTGGCACCATATGTTTCCGGAACGCCTCTTTGTTGGCGCGCATCTGTGTGAAACATCCCCAAATGAACATTCGTAAGAAATCGTTTTGATTTTTCGGGCGTCCAGCCGATCTCGGCGTATTTGTAGAATTCGCTACCCCCGGAAAACCACTCGATGTCTGTGAGAGACCCATTGGCATCGCTAACTACCCCTAACGCGTAAATTTGATCCGTCAGGTAGCCGCCGACCGTGACACCAAAACCGGGATCGGGGATTGGCAGCACCGGGCTAAACAGGATTGAATAGTTCGAAAAGGTCGTCCTTGGGTTCACGTAACCCAGAATGTCAGAGTAGTCGCCCGGATCGATCCGACCCGCCACCACTCCTCCGCGTCCGTTTGCGAAGGCTTGTTGCCAGTAAGCTACCGACAAGGTCGTGTTCGTGTCCCCAAACGTGACCGCAGTTGCCCCTTGATATCCAATTTGCGCAGGCAGTGCTGAGGGTGCAATGGGCTGGCCCAACCGGTGTCGGTTCTCCAGAATAAAGACAAGGCTACCCGGGTTTTCACCACCCCGGTTTGCCAATTCCCACGTCCCAATCATCCTGAGCTGACCGGATGCAGATTTGTCCTGCCCGGTCAGGCTGTGAGAACTGCGTTGGTATAGCGCTTGGTAATCAAAGCTGAGCGCCAATCCGGTGTTTTCCCTAAATCGACCCAAAGCGGTTTCGGTTGGATCAATGGCACGGTCCAAACCGGGCCATCGAGAGTCTTCAAGTCTGCGCAGCCTATCTTGCTCCTGTTGCGCACTGGCTGATCCCGGGCCGCCCAACGAAACCTGGGCTGCGGCCTCCAGTTTCGCCTGAGCAGCATTTTCCTGGGCATCAGCAGCACTACTAAAAAGTGCAAAGGCGCTCAATAACGCGGCGGCAAGGGTCGGTCGTGGTGGAAGATACGACCTCTGGTGCGACAAACCTCCAATCACTTTACGTCATCCACTGCTTTGATTTCGGGAACACGTTCCAGCGCCGCAGCCATGTCGGCGCTGCTCATCAACTCGATCATCTGGTAATCATCAAGCAGGCCATCGCCGAGGCGGCTGACATAGAAGGCCTGGATAAAGGTTGGATCGTCTGGCAGGGAAACGGTGATGTAGTTCTTCCCGTTTCCAAGCCCCCAGTAATAGCTCAAAAGCTCTCCACCGAGCGCTTCGATCCCGCCCTTCACCGAGGCTGCGCGATCCCCCGGATTGGCGATCTGCATTTCCCAAGCGGTGCTATTGGACGTGCCAATGAACAAAAACGTACGCATGCTTTCGGCGTCTTCAGCTGCGGCAATTGAACCACAGATCGCCATAAAGACGCCAAGGCTGAGATGTTTCACAGTCTTTCCTTTCAGGGAAGGTTTCTTGGCTGAAGTGTGGGGTTATCAAAGATAGACCACCCCACTTTCCTTTTATTCCAGCGTATTCTTGTAGAATTTGCCGTCCTTCATGATGACACGAATGGTGTCGAAACCTTCTTCACGCGGTTCCGCGTCAAACCATTTCGGTTGGGCCCCCAAGACAGAAAGATCTTCCAGCGGGTTGCCATCGACGATCAGGATATCGGCGTAGGCTCCTTCTTGGATCACCCCCAACTGCTCCGGATAAGGATTACGTTGGCCAGTCAGCTGCGCCAGTTCGCCCGCGGTCGACGTAGCGGAGACCAGCATCGCATGATTGCCGAACCAATCGGCAAACTGGTACTTTTCGAAATCGCGATGGGCACGGCCCTGATCGAGCGTTGACAGTACTGTATCAACGTTGTGCACGACCTTGGGTTTGTATTTCTTGACAAGCGCGATGAGATCCTTGCTTTGGTCATGTGCAACCGCAAGCTTGATGCCTGCTGGCGTACCCGGTGCAAAGTTGGGGTGCTCAAACAGAATCGGTGAGAACCCGGCGGTGTTGAGGGACCAGAATATTCCTTCATCAGCCATGCGCTTCACGGTTTCTTCTGTGACCATCTGGCCGTGTTCAATGACCTTGACGCCCGCATCCAGTGCCATTTGGACAGTTTCGTCCGTGTATGCATGCGTAAAGGCGTAAGTATCAAAAAAGGCTGCGACCTCTACGGCCGCCCTGATCTCTTCCACGCCGTATCCCACAGACCAAAGCGGGTCTAATTCCGAGGAAACACCGCCGCCGACGGTTAGCTTGATTTGTGTGGCCCCATAGCTGAGGTTCCGGCGCGCGGCCGTTCTGATTTCGTCTACGCCGTCTGCAACGACCGCGAGATTGAGTTCTTCCACCTGTGCGACGGGGCCACCTTCAGCCCGGGCACGAGGGCTGCGCCAGTCCGTGTGACCAGATTGTGGGCCGATGCACGCGCCGCTCGGGTAAATCCGTGGCCCGACAAGGATATCCTGATCGATCAGCTTTTTCATCGCATCGCCTTGGCCACAGGCATCGCGAACCGTTGTGTACCCATCCATAAGGTAATCACGCGCGTTTGCGACTGCCATCGCGCCGACGCCGTCCCAATTCGCATATTCCGCGCCGCCAAAGCTTGTGAACAGACCGGTTAGGTTCAGGTGGACGTGGCTGTCGATCAGCCCCGGCATCAATGTGCGACCACCTCCATCCACAACCGTCGCGCCAGGTGCGTCGATGGCCTCGGTGGACACTTCTTTGATCAAGTTGCCTTCAACCAAAACGCTGGCGTTCTCGATCCGCGCCTCATTTACTCCGTCAAAGACATGGACGTTGGTGAACAGGGTTTGTGGCAGGGTGTCCTGCGCAAACGCGGCAGTGGCCGTGAAAAAAACCAGGCTCGCGACGGCACCCGTCTTTGTCGAAATATTCATGTCCTTCTCTCCCTTAAAATTTAGTGCGCGGGGTGCCGAGGTAAGTTCACCCCACGCGACACTCAGTCGAGTGTGTTCTTGTAGATCACGCCATCCTTCATGATGATCTTCAGATTGGTGTCGGGATCGGACAGCAGCAGGATGTCCTCCAGCGGGTTCCCGTCGACCAATAGAAGATCGGCGTATGCACCCACTTCGACCACACCCAGCGGGCCGTCCTGATAAGGATTGTTCAAACCAGTAAGACGGTTCATGCGCGCGCCGTTTGAAGTTGCGATGCGCAATATGTCGAAGGGTGTGAAATTCGCTTCAAGCAGGTATTTGAACTCGTCGCTCATCTTCTTGTCCTGCTCTAGTGTTTGGTCCCAGTTGTTGATGAGGTCAGTGCCCAGGGTATAGAGGTCGATCATGCCTGGCGTGGTTTGAATTACTTCAATCATGTTGGCCGCGGCATCCCGCACCGTCTTCCACTTCGCAAACGACGCTGGTGTGTAAAATGCTTCGGCCTGCTCGGTGGAGACCGAGTAGACCGGAGCCACGGCGGTCGCAAACATGATCTGTTTTTGAACCATGACCTCGGCCACTTCCGGAGTCAGAAACGGGATGTGTTCGACGGTCTTCGCGCCATTGTCGATACAGTTTCGGATCGCCTGTTCAGTGAACACATGGCAGGTCACATATGTGCCCCACTGTTCGGCGGTTTTGACTGCCATCTGGATTTCATCGGCTTGGTACTGAAGCGAATGCAGGGGGTCGAACTCGGACGTAACACCGCCGCTGACCATAATTTTGATCTGGGTTGCCCCGCGGCGCAGGTTCTCGCGTACGGCCATCCGGATCTGATCCGGCCCATCGGCTATAAAGCTCATTTCACTTTCGACCCAATGTGATGGTCCTTGCCCAGACAGTGTGGGATGCCGGTCGTTCAGTTTACGGAAGTCCGCGTGCCCGGATGTCTGGGTGATGAAGGCTTCAGAGGAGTAAATGCGCGGCCCGGGAAACATGCCGGAATCTATAATGCGAGCGATGGATTTTGCTGGTCCGCCCAGGTCCCGGACAGTGGTGAACCCATTCATCAGGATGCGTTCAGACCGAATTGTCGCGACGCCGCCAAGATGAAAGGGTGTGATATTCTGGCGCAACCCATCGCTGAGAGGGTTGAACACCGTAAGATGCACGTGTTGATCATGCATTCCGGGCATCAGTGTGCGCCCACCACCGTCGATGATTTGCGCATTGGCGACGGCAAGCGGCTCAGTCGAGACCTCGGCGATCAGGTTATCAACGACCAAAACATTTGCGTTCTCGATCCGCGCTTCGTTCACCCCATCAAAGACATGAACATTTGTGAAAAGGATCGGGAAACTTTCTTCCTGTGCAGCGGCATGAGTTGGAAACAGATGGCTCGCAGCTAGTACTGCGGGCACAAGTATGCGCATCAGACATCCGTTCATCAGGGCTCCTATCAACAAGAATCGCAAAAGGCGCATTTAGGAGTCATTATAGAATTCGAATAACTTGATGCCTGACAATTTGCCGGTTCGTGAAAAATAGTTTTGGAAAACTGCAAGATTTCATAATTTTATTGTGGGAATTTCCTACACTCGGGCATATCGCGAATTTCTGGAGAAGAGATGACAAGAAGACTTGGTAATAACACGGATCAGTCGCTGCCACTCGTCAGGGCTTCAG
>NZ_JBXWMJ010000021.1:0-32809 GCF_059609805.1 Ruegeria sp. YTSC004 | reverse complement strand
GCGGGATGGAGCAGCCCGGTAGCTCGTCAGGCTCATAACCTGAAGGTCGTAGGTTCAAATCCTACTCCCGCAACCAACGATAATTGCGAAACCGCCTCAGCCATGTCGGCTTGGGCGGTTTTTGCTTTTTTGTCAGACGCTAAGGCGAGGATGCCGGCAAGATCTCCATGCAGATCAATGTCATATCCATCTTCAGAAGGTGTCAGCAGCACTTTGTCGATCAGAGCGCGCAGCGCCTCAGCAGCTTCGCTGCGTACGTCGGGCTCATTGAGGGCGTTGGCAAGATCGCTGACTTTGGAGTGATAGAGCCTCGACATGTTGGGGTGAAGCACAGGTTGAGCCCAAAGACGACATAGATACAGATTTTGAGAGCTGCGTTCTTCGCTCAGGGCGAAAACCTGACTTTCGCAGCAATCGCAAAAACTCGCGTTGACTTTGACTGGTTTTGGGTTCCGAGTGAAATTAGAAACAGCTTACAGGACTATGGGAAGCTCAAGCGTAATGCTAGCTCCTCTTTCGACTCGGTTGATTTCGACAATTCCTCCGTGGCGCTGCGCCACTGCAGAGACGATTGATAACCCCAATCCGCTGCCCTCGGAATACTCCAACTGAGAAAACCGATTGAATGCGACTTCGCTTTGGTCTGGCGAAAGGCCAGCTCCGTCATCCGCCACGGTTAGGTTGAGGAATTTATTATCACACCGCAGCACAACTGAGATTTGGCTCAACTCTGGGCCACCGTGTTTGACTGCGTTGTCCAGCAGGTTCTTTAAAGCCTCAATCAGAAAGACCCGATCGCCGGATACAGTGACTGCCGTCTCAGGCATCGTGACATCAAACTCGATACCTTTTGCGAGGATGTGAACTCCCATCTCAGCGCAGGCCTCTTCCACGACCGAACGAAAGTCAATTTTATCCATTTGGTCTTGGTGCGTCGGCTGCCTGAGCCTCTCAAGTGACAACAGCTGTTCGGCGACTGTTGCTGAGTTTTTAGCCGCTGCAACAAGCTCTGAGATGCGTTTTTCTCGGTCGTCATCCGTTTTCGCATCCTGCAGCGCTTCGGCCATTGACTGCACGGCCGCCGCTGGATTCCGCAGTTGATGTGCAGCTTCGGATATAAACACTTGGTGGGCGTTGATACTTTTTTCCACCTGTCCAAAAAGCCGGTTCAGGGTTCTGACAACACCTTGAACTTCGATTGGGACAGGGCGCTTGATCTCACTGAGGTCATCTGGTGAACGCAGGTCAATTGCGTCCTGCAAATCCAACAAGGGCCTAAGGCCGCGCGCGACGCCGAACCACACCACAATGGCGAGGGTGGCCAGCAGAATTCCCATTAGAATTCCTGCGCGGATTGACAATTCATTGGCGAAGGCGTTGCGATCCGCCATACGTTGCCAGACTGTAACCGTCGCATCTCCGATTAGATTTTCAATGGTCACGCGTTCCGTCATCTTAAGAACGCGCACTGGTTCTTGGCGGTAGAGCGCTTCGAAAAACTGGGGCTTGTACACCTCTTGATCAGACGGGTTGGTGGCGGCCGGGGGGTAGGCATAGCCTGTCACATAGATGCCGCCGGGGCCCGTTACGTGGTAAAAAATCTCTCCGCCTGATGCGTCACGGATCATGCTGCGTGTCGTTGGTGACAGCGCATCACCTCCCGAAATCGCAACATCTCGCGATATTGCGAGACCTGCAGATAACAGGCTGTCGTCGAACAATTCCTGAGCCGTATTCTGCGCAATCATAAAGCGCCAAAGACCAAGCAGAGCGGCAATTAACACCAAGGGGGTTAGGATAAGAATGAAAAGTCTTAACCTGAGCGAGCCGTGATTGATCACTTCTGCACCTCAAGCAGATACCCCAGACCACGGGCTGTCTTTATTCTAATACCCAGATCTTGAAGACGTTTTCTCAGCCGCGATACATGAGGCTCAACGGCGGAAGACTCGACATCTGCACCCACGCCGTAGACGTAATCCGTTAGTTGGCTTTTGGGAACAATTCTGCCCCTGCGTTCCAACAGGCATTCAAGCACCGCGATTTCCCGCCGCGGAAAATCCATAACCTCGCCCTGTACACTTACCTGACGGGCAGCGCGGTCGAATTCCAGGCCACCAATTCTCTCCATTGCGCCGTAGTCGAGTTCTTTGCGTCGAGAAAGCGCCCGGATGCGTGCTTCCAACTCGTCCATTTCGAATGGCTTAACCAGGTAATCATCGGCGCCCATATCCAACCCCGAAACCCGGTCGCTTGTTTCGGCACGTGCCGTAAGCAAGATCACCGGTACGCCGTCACCACGATTGCGAAGAGATTTCAGGATCTCCAGTCCCGACTGTCCAGGCAAATTGATGTCCAGAACAACTAAGTCTGCGCCCTCTTGCGCAAGATACAAGTCAGCCTCATCGCCATCCAAAAGCACTTCTGCTGCATGACCCCGGTCACGTAGGCGATAGGCAATAGCTTTGGCGAGGGTCTCGTTGTCTTCGACGATGACGATCCGCATCGGGTCTCCTGCAAGTTTCGCGCAAGGTTGGCACTCCATGATTGCCAGATGGGAGGGGGAATCAACCCCACAGTTCTATTTGCGATCACGGTAGCGCGGAGGGCGTTGACGTGGTTGTCTGGTCAACAGGGAGGAACCAATGACCATTTCCAACTTCACCCGCCGCGCCGTCGTGGGGCTGATCGCCGCCGCCGGTATCGCCGCACCTGCCGCAGCCGAGGTTGATTTCTCGGGTAAGACTGTGGAATGGGTCATCCCGTTCTCGGAAACCGGCGGGTCTGCCAAATGGGCCAACTTCTTTGCGCCGCTTCTGTCCGAAGCGCTGCCGGGTCAACCGACCGTAGTGGTGAAATTCATGCCGGGCGCTGGTTCGACCAAGGGCGCGAACTGGTTCCAGGAGCAGAGCCATGACGACGGTACGCTGCTGTTTGGCACCTCCGGTTCAACTCAATTCCCATATCTGCTTAGTGATCCGCGGGTGCGCTATGAATACAATGACTGGATTCCTGTCATGGCATCAGGAACCGGTGGCGTTGCTTACCTGAACGCAGAGGATGGCGCGAAGTTTGATGGCTCGGCGAATGCTCTGAAGGACACCAACTTCATCTACGGTTCGCAGGGTGCGACGCGTCTTGACCTTGTACCGCTGTTGGCCTGGCAAATGCTTGGCATGAATGTCGAGCCGGTCTTCGGCATCAAGGGACGCGGAGACGGTCGTCTGATGTTCGAACGTGGCGAAGCCAATATCGATTATCAGACCTCGTCCGGCTACTTGGGTGGTTCGGCCCCGTTGGTTGAATCCGGTCAGGCTGTTCCGATGATGACCTGGGGTGCTCTGGATGCAGACGGCAACATCGTTCGCGACCCGACTTTCCCGGATATCCCGACTTTCAAAGAAGTGTGCGAAGCCACCGATGGCTGTGAAACCAGCGGCGAGGCATGGGATGCGTGGAAAGCGTTCTTTGTAGCCGGGTTCCCGGTTCAGAAGCTGGCTTTCCTGCCGGGTGATACACCTCAGGAAGTGGTCGACGCATACACAGCAGCGTTCCAGGCTGTGACGGAGCGCGGCGACTTTGCCGACATCTCCTCAAAGCGCGTGGGCAAATACCCAGTGTTCGTAGGTGACGGCTCTAAAGCGGCATTGCAAACCGCGACAAACGTCGACGACAACGCAAAAGCCTACGTTCTGAACTGGCTCAAAGAAGCCTATGGTGTCGAGCTGAACTAAGCCCAAACACCACCGCGCGTGCCCCAATGTCGGGCGCGCGCTTTTCCAAACACAAGACAATTTATGAAAGGCGGCCGCTATGGAGGCTTTCGCCACAGCTGTTCCTGCGCTTAGTGACGCGTGGGGTCTGATCCTGCAACCTATCGTTCTGGGATATCTTGTTCTCGGTGTCGTCATGGGACTGGCCGTGGGTGTTTTCCCTGGGCTTGGCGGTATTGCTGGTCTGTCCCTATTGCTGCCTTTCATGTTCGGTATGGACCCAATCCTTGGATTGGCGTTGATGATCGGGATGGTCGCCGTTGTGCCGACCTCTGACACCTTCGCGTCAGTTCTTATGGGCATCCCAGGTAGCTCTGCCTCGCAGGCTACGGTGTTGGATGGTTTCCCGATGGCGAAGAAAGGCGAAGCCGCGCGGGCATTGTCAGCGGCCTTTGCTTCATCGCTGTTTGGCGGCTTGGTCGGCGCAACTTTTCTGACCATGTTCATTTTGGTCGCGCGGCCCATCGTTCTGGCATTCGGTCTGCCCGAGATGCTGATGATCACCATTCTTGGTTTGTCGATGGTCGCCATTCTCGCCGGGCGTATCCCGTTGAAGGGTGTCGCCGCCGCAGGGCTGGGCCTGATGGTTGGCACGATTGGCGAGGCGGATGCAGGCGGCTCACTTCGTATGGCCACTTATGACATTCCTTATCTGACCGACGGTCTGAAATTGGTCATCGTTGGCTTGGGTATCTTTGCGGTGCCCGAAATCGTCTCGCTGCTGCGTCAAGACCGATCCATTGCTAAGGGCGCCTCACTGGGCGCGGGCTGGCTTGATGGCGTCAAAGACTGGGCTGCAAACATCTGGTTGTCGGTCCGCTGTTCGATCATTGGCGTGGTTGTCGGTGTCATTCCTGGTCTTGGTGGCTCGGTTGTTGACTGGATCGCTTATGGCCATTCGGTTCAATCGACCAAAGACAAAAGCAACTTCGGCAAAGGCGAAGTGCGTGGCGTCATCGGGCCGGAAAGCTCGAACAATGCCAAGGAGGGCGGGGGGCTTGTCCCAACGCTACTGTTTGGTATCCCCGGCTCGGGTTCGATGGCGATCTTTATCGGCGCCGTCGCACTGTTGGGATCCGGAGATATCGAGGTCGGTCCTAGCATGCTCAAGGATAATCTCGACATCACCTATTCGATTGTCTGGTTGCTGGCTCTCGCCAACGTGGTGGGCACCATCTTATGCATCGCGGCCTCGGGTGGGATAGCCAAGCTGACGACAATCCGTTTCACCTATCTGGCGCCGTTTCTGTTCATGCTGATCAGCTTCGCGGCATTCCAGTCCGGTCAAAACTTCGAAGACCTGCTGGCCCTGTTCATCATCGGCCTGATCGGTATTTTCCTGCGCCGTTTCGACTGGTCGCGACCGGCCTTTCTGATTGGGTTCGTGCTGTCGAACCCGGTTGAGAAGTTCACCAACCAGGCGTTCCAGATTGCCTCTTTCCGCTTCCGCAAAAGCTTTGGTGAGGGGATGGAATATGTCTTCAGCCCGATCGTTATCGTGCTGATCGTGGTTACCGTGGTTTCGGTCATTCTGGGTATTCGCCAAGCTAAGATGATCATGGCCGAAGGTGAGGTCAAATCCGGAAGCAAGCGCGCGCCGCTGATCTTTTTGCTGGTGATCATGGCCTATCTGATCGTGGCTTTGGTCAATGCCAACATGATCCCTGACTACAACATGACCGACAAGATCATCCCGCTGGTGATCGGTAGCGTGTCGCTGTTCTGCTGCGTCATTCTGTTGATCCAGATGATGCGGCGACCCGAGGGGGATGCAATCTTTGCCGACAAGGAAATTGCCGGCGAGGATGCAAGCGCGCCACATGGACTTTGGTCAACACTCGCGTGGTTTGCGGGTCTGATCGCGGCCACCTGGGTTGTGGGGTTCATCCTCGCCCTGATCGGGTTCCTGATTGCATTCTTCCGCATTCGCGCCGGGTCCAGCTGGCAGGTGACCCTGCTCCTGACGGCCTGCGGCATCGGTTTCATGTGCTTCATGGCTGGTGCCCTGAACCGGGATTTCCCGCCGGGTCTGCTGCAAGACATGGTGAACCTGCCATGGCCACTCAAGTAGGCGCTCCACGGATGCCCGGCCTGCCAATCTGGCGGGTCGGGCAGCGCTGAAATCAGAGATTTCAAAGGTTTGTAAAGGAGGGTTCGCAATGACCCAGACAGCAATCCCATATGTCTTCATGCGCGGCGGCACTTCCCGAGGGCCTTATTTTCGACGCTCTGATCTGCCTGAAGATAGGGACAAGCTGGCTGATGTGCTGGTTGCTGCCCTCGGGGCCGGACAAGCGCTCAACATCGACGGGATCGGTGGTGGTAACGCGGTGACGACCAAAGTGGCGATGCTATCCGTCAGCGAGGACGAATGGGCGGATATCGACTATTTCTTCGCGCAGGTTTCTGTTGATGAGAAGCTGGTCGATTTTAAACCAACTTGCGGGAACATCCTCTCCGGAGTTGGTCCAGCTGCGATCGAAATGGGATTGCTTCAGCCCAACGGCGATGAGACCGAAATCCGCATTCGCGCTGTAAATACGGGTGCCCGTGTCGTTGCAAAAGTACAGACCCCGGGCGGTGAGTTGGTCTACGAGGGCGATGCGGAAATCGCGGGGGTTCCCGGTCATTCTGCACCCGTGCAACTGAGCTTTATGGGCGTTGTGGGCTCGGCGACAGGTTCATTTCTACCCACAGGAAATTTGCGCGATACAGTGCAGGGGATCGAGCTGACTTGCATGGATGTCGCTATGCCAATGGCCATCGCCCGGGCAGCGGATTTCGGACTGACAGGGTATGAAAGCGTTGAAGAGCTTAATACCAACCGGGCTTTCTTTGACCGGATGGAGGCAGTACGGATCGAAGCCGGGAAACTGATGGGTATGGGGGACGTATCGAAATCTGTAACTCCCAAATTCGGCCTGATGGCACCCGCCAGAGAGGGTGGAACCCTTGCGGTTCGGTATTTCATGCCATGGAAAACCCACCCAACAATGGCCGTTACGGGTGCGCAATGCATGGCATCTTGCGCTTTGACGCCCGGAACCGTCGCAGACGGGTTGCTTGATCGCCCGGGTTCAAGCCCGGCTGAAGTTGTGTTGGAGCACGCCTCGGGCAAGATCGACGTTCTGGTGGACTTCTCGAACGACGGGGAGTTCAACGTAATTTCTGCCGGTCTGGTGAGGACTGCGCGTAAATTGGCGGACGGGCATGTTTATGTGCCGGAATCTGAGTGGAACGGCAGTTGAAATGACAATTCTCATTAGGTATACTATGGTATACATCATGAGGATATCACGATGGACGACTATTCCGAATGCCTTGATATCGCGCGTCAGGAACTCAGGCTGGCGCAGGCGGCTCTGCGGAGGGATATCTCGGACTACCCGACTCCGATTGCCGGGTGTGACGAGCAATTCAACCATTTGCTGGATCAACGTGAACGGGTTCGCAATGCGCTTGAAGCACTCGACACACTTCATTTTGTGCCGACGCCAAGAAATCTGAGCACCGAGTAGGGTATAGAAAGTCGATGAAAGTACACATTCTGGATGACTGGTTTGACACACTGCAGGGCCTGCCCTGTTTTGAAAAGCTATCTGGCCATAAGGTGAAGGTCTGGACAGATCATGTTGATGATACCAGCGAATTGGCTGAACGCTTGCAGGAGGCTGAGGCGCTGGTGTTGTTTCGCGAACGCACCAAGATCACCCGCGATTTGGTTGAAAAACTCCCAAACCTGAAGTTGATCAGTCAGCGCAGTGTATATCCACACGTCGATGTGCAGGCGTGCTCGGACAACGGAGTGCTGCTGTGTTCGAACATGCATGGCGGCATGCCTTCATATGCCGCAGCCGAACTGACATGGGCGCTGATCATGGCGGGGATGCGCGATTTGCCTGCGCAGATGGCCTCGGTCAAAACCGGACATTGGCAGGCCGGAGTTGGCAAGACCCTGAGGGGGAGGAAACTGGGGCTGTATGGATATGGCCGTATCGCCCGCGCTGTTGCTGACTACGCCGAGGCGTTCGGGATGAATGTGGTCTGGTGGTCCTCGGACGATGGCCGGGCACGCGCGCAGGCCGACGGCGTGCAGATTGCCACAAGCCGTGAAGCGTTCTTTGCCAACAGCGATGTTGTCTCGGTCCACGTCCGCCTGAAGCCCAACACGCAAGGTATCATCACAGCGTCAGATTTCTCGCAGATGCAACCGGGCGCGATGTTTGTGAACACCTCCCGGGCCGGGCTGATCGCTCCGGGTGCTTTGTTGGACGCGCTGAAAGCCGGTCGCCCGGGGAAGGCCGCAATTGATGTCTTCGATTCCGAGCCGCTCATTGACCCGAATGATCCGTTGCTATCGCACCCAAACCTGATTGCGACACCACATATAGGTTTTGTGACCGAGGACGAGTTCGATCTGCAATTCTCCGACATTTTCGATCAGGTGAACGCCTATGCTGAAGGCACTCCCATTCACATGATCAATCCCGAGGTTTGGACCAGCGCAGGATGAGGTTGGCTGCTATGGGCGCGCCGATGATCACCAGCACAATCCTTGTCAGGTGGTGCGTTATGACAAAGCCCAGATCCGCGCCAGATACGATGGCCAAAACCGTCATCTCTGCCTGCCCGCCAGGGGCAAACGCCAAAAATGCCTCGACAGGTTGACCGAGCCCCAACGTGGTGACAACAGCAGTGAAAGCGGCGGCCAAGATGGCAAGGACGATGACATAGGCGAAGCCCGCTGCAACCACCCGGCGGAGTTCAACCCAAGTGACGCCTACGAATTTCACGCCTATCCCGCACCCGATAAAGAACTGCGCTGCAAGGATAGCCTCGCGCGGCGGTCGGGTATGAATGAAATCACCCAGTGACAGAGCCGATGTCAGGATCATTGGGCCGAGGATGGATGCCCCGAACAAGCCGATCCTCTCACCGCCTTTCCAGCCTATAAGGGCGGCCAGTACCATCAGCGCCAACTCATGTATTGGCAGGTCGCGCGCAGGCTCTCCGATTGGGTTGGTGAGCTGGGCATCGTAGAACACTGTCAGAAACAGTGGGGCCAGTGTCACGATGATCAGCACGCGCGTACCGTGGATCAGGGATAGCGTACGCGGGTTGGCGCCTGCTTCGGCGCCAAAGATGATCATGTCCTGCAATCCGCCTGGCATGGCAGCATAAAACGCGGTCGTGGAGTCAAAGCCCCAAATCTTGCGAAAGAATGGCACGCCTACCAGCGCGATCAGCAGGATAAAGAACGGGACCAGTGCTATAGACGCGGCCATCTTCGGCAATTCGACAAAAAGGGCAGGGGTAATCGAAGCCCCAACTGCAACGCCGAGTATGGTGCGCGCTGCAACCGATATCTGACCAAAACCTTCCATAGGGGCATGCGCTAGGGCGGCGATCAGACACGCGCTCATTGGGCCGAATAGAAAGGGCAGCGGCAGGTTCAACGCCCAAAATACTCCGGTGCCCAACAGCGCAAGGACCAGTGTTACGGCCCGCTTTGTCAGGAAAGAGGGTGTTTTGTTTTGGGTGGGCAAGGCACGGCTTTCGATAATATTGACTCACAACGTATCCAAATGTATACAAGTGGACGCAAAAAGACAAGTGAGCGCTCGATGACCATTCAAGACGACCCCTATCAGCCTGGCCCACAAGGCAATTCAGCGTATCAACACCTGCTGGATGAGATTCGGGATGGCACACTTCAGCCTGGCGAACGCCTGCGCGAGATTGAGTTGTCAGAACGATTGGGCGTCAGTCGCACCCCTGTGCGCGAAGCTATCCGGCAGTTGGAGTCCGACGGGCTAGTAACTCATGTGCCACGGCAGGGCGCAACCGTACGTTGTCTCGATTACGCCGAAGTAATGGAACTCTATGAGATGCGCGCGGTGCTCGAGGGAACTGCAGCCCGTTTAGCAGCGCGTGCTGCATCGGATGTCGAGCTAGACGAGCTGAGCGTTTTGAATGTTCGCTTGGCCGAGGCTGGTACCGGTTCGGAAGCGGCTCGGATAAACCGGATTTTCCACGCCACACTTTTGGACGCAGCAAAGAACCGGTTTCTTGCCAAGTCTATGTTGTCTTTGCAAAAAGCGCTGTTGATCCTTGGGCCATCGCAATTGCTGGACGGTGATCGGGCCGAGACAGCAGTGGCAGAGCATAAGCGCGTCATGGCTGCCTTAAAGGCCCGTGATGGCGCAGCGGCTGAAACAGAAATGCGCGCGCATATTCAGGCTGCACAACGGATGCGTATTCGGGCGTTGCAAGAACGCGACCGGACAACCGACAAAAATCAATAGGTAGACAGGATATGGCCACCCAAAAGGAAGCTTATGATATCGCTGTGATCGGCGGTGGGAATGCTGCCCTCTGCGCCGCGATGACTGCTGCCGAGGCAGGCGCCCGTGTTCTGATCCTCGAGACGGCACCAAAAGCCTATCGTGGTGGAAACTCGCGCCATACACGCAATTTTCGTTGTATGCATGGCGCTCCTCTGGGCCCGCTGATCGAAGAATACAGTGAAGATGAGTATCTTGAAGATCTGCTCAAGGTCACTGGCGGCAAAACCGACGAACATCTTGCTCGCCTCGCGATCCGAACCTCCGAGGAATGCCTTCCGTGGATGGAAGAACACGGCGTCAGGTTCCAACCATCCCTGTCCGGGACCCTGTCACTGGCGCGGACCAACGCCTTCTTCATGGGGGGCGGGAAGTCTCTGGTGAACGCCTATTACCGAACTGCGGCGGGTCTGGGTGTCGATGTTCTGTACGAAGCTGCTGTCACGCATCTGGAGTTGAACGGTGATCGGATCGAGTGGGTCGATTACACCTATGAGGGCCAATCTCATCGCATCACGCCCAAAGCTGTCATCGTTGCCTCAGGTGGGTTTCAGGCCGACACCGATTGGCTGACCCGTGCATGGGGTGAGCCTGCCAAGAACTTCTTGATCCGGGGCACACCCTATAACCGTGGTGTGGTTCTGTCCGATCTGTTGGATCAAGGTGTGGACAGCGTCGGCGATCCGACCCAGTGCCACGCCGTCGCCATTGACGGGCGCGCGCCGAAGTTCGATGGCGGTATCGTCACCCGCCTGGACTGTGTGCCGTTTTCAATCGTCGTGAACAAGAATGCCGAGCGGTTTTATGACGAGGGCGAAGACGTTTGGCCCAAGCGCTATGCGATCTGGGGACGTCTGGTGGCGGCCCAACCGGATCAAGTTGGCTATGTGATCATCGATGCTAAGTCGCTGAACCTGTTTATGCCGTCGGTCTTTCCACCACTGAAGGCGGACACCCTGGAAGAACTGGCTGCAATGATGGATCTGCCCGCCGACAAGCTGAAGGCGACCGTTGCAGAATTCAACGAAGCATGCGGCGATACCAGTGGATTCCATCCGACTGAGTTGGACGGGGTCACGACCTCGGGTCTGACGCCGCCCAAGACGAACTGGGCGCGTCCGATCACCGAGCCTCCGTTTTATGGCTATTCGCTGCGCACCGGTGTGACCTTCACCTATCTGGGCCTGAAGGTCGACGACACAGCGCAATGTTCGACCGCCAACGGAAAGATCAAAAGCCTTTGGGCCGCCGGCGAGACCATGGCCGGGTCGATCCTGGGGCAGGGGTATCTGGCCGGTTTCGGCATGACCATCGGAACCGTTTTTGGACGCATCGCAGGACGTGAGGCCGCTGCTTATGCAAACTGAACTTATCCAAGAAGCCCGCCGTCAGGCCGAGATTTGTAACGCTTGCCGCTATTGCGAGGGCTATTGTTCGGTCTTCCCGTCGCTGCACGCGGAACGCGCGTTCTCGGATGGAGACATCACGCAACTGGCCAACCTGTGCCACAACTGCAGAGGGTGTTACTACGCTTGTCAGTATACGGCACCGCACGAGTTTGACCTAAACCTGCCGAAAGCTCTCGCTGAAGTGCGGCGGGACAGTTGGGAAAGCTTTGCTTGGCCGCAGCCTTTGGCGCGGCGGTTCCATACGCATGGTGGCGCGATCGCGCTGGCCCTGGTCATCGGTTTTGCCCTGCTGTTCTGGGCAATTCGCGTTATCGGTTCCAGCGGAGGAGAGGGGTTTTATGCAGTCCTGTCCCACAATGCGATGGTCGCAATCTTTGCGCCGGCATTCTTGTTGCCACTCTTTAGCTTGGCTATCAGCCTGAGGCGCTATTGGGCGGAGGTCGGTGGCAAACCCATCCAAATGTCTGATCTGACAGTTGCGTTCAAACGCGCTGGCAATATGCAAGACTTGGCCGCAGGCCACGGCGAGGGTTGCAATTTCGAGGACGAAGACCGCTTCAGTCAGGCCCGACGCCACATTCACCACGCCATCATGTACGGCTTCCTGCTGTGCTTTGCGTCGACCTCGGTGGCGACGGTTATGCACTACGGGTTCGGGTTGCACGCGCCCTACGGGTTCTGGTCTCTGCCAAAACTCTTCGGCGTTTCCGGTGGTATTTTGCTGACATTAGGTTGTGCAGCCATGGTTCTGCTCAAGCAAAAGTCGGATCGCGAGCTTGGCGACCCGTCTGCATGGGGCGGCGAAATCGGCTTCGTCCTATTGCTCGGCTTTGTCGGGCTGAGCGGGCTGGTCCTTTACGTCCTCGGTTCAACTGCTCTGATGCCCGCGCTGCTTGCCATCCACCTTGGCTCGGTTCTGACGTTCTTCCTGCTCGTACCATACACCAAGATGGCTCATGGCTTCTATCGACTTGCAGCTTTGATCAGAGACGCGCAGCGTAAGAGAGAATTGTCCTTTGGTTGCTAGCAAACATCCACCGCCAAGGGATTAAAAAGTCGCAATTCAAGCGCATTTTGACGCCCTTGCAGTCTTCGTTCCAGCACCCCGGGTTGCGGTCAACGTCTGGAATGGGTCTGTTTGCTGTGATTGACAACATCGACACGAAAGGCAGCTTTGTCCGCGTTGCAGACATTCGCGACAACTTGCTTGAACGTCTACTTTCGCGGGAAGCTGCATCGGATGTGGGGCGATTAAATCACGGTGCGCATCCCAAACCCGATGATCCGCATTCTATCCATGAACAAAGACCACCGACTCTCCCTCGACGTCTTGGGCGTAGGAGAGCCTGACTGCATTTATCGCAACTCTGTGTTCCATTAATCTGGCGAAGTACTCTTGTTGCATTTGTTTTGAGAGAAATAGCGCCAGACCCGAAGGCACTTGGAGCAATAATTCAGCTGTGTTCAGCCAAGAAAGCCAAGGCGTCCCTCTCAAAACGCGGCCATTCCGGGTCGTTGTCAGGGATGGTATGGTTCGAGCTTTCGTAGGCGATGAACTTCGCGTTGGGTAATCCTTTTGCAAACAACCGTCCTTGTTCGACCGGCTGCATCCTGTCACTCGTCCCATGACAAACAAGGCACGGCACTTCGACCTCGGACAATATCGGTGTGATATCGATGTTATCAATCACGCCGCGATACCGCCCCATGTTTTCGGGTGAAATCATCTTGCGCATATCTTCGGCATATTGCCGCCGTTCTTCTTGGCTCGCGCCCGGCACGATGATTTGCGCCATTAAATCACGCAGAGACGGATAATCATCATCCCACCCGGCAGTCATCATTTGCTTAATTGCGTTGGCGCGTTCCACATCTTTTTGCGACGTTCTTTTTGCCCGACCAATAGGGAACCCACCTATCATTACGATCGCAGACACACGGTCAGGTCGGCGCGCTGCGAAGGCAGCTGCCACTGCGGACCCCTGCGATATCGCAAGGATCGGCGCGCGTTTGATACCCGCTGCGTCGAAAACGGTTTCCAAGTCATCAACGAACCGTTCGAACGTGCAAGTTTCTGCATCCCAGTCGGATAGACCGTTGAGCCTGGCATCAAAACGGACCAAACGATGTCGTTGAGCGATGGAAGTGTAAATTGGAGCTTTCCCCGGATTGCGCCAGTCAAGTTCCAAGTGTCCAATCCAACTTGGCGCCTTTACGACCGGAGGACCGTCCCCAACTGAGCTCCAGGCCAGACTAATGTTGTCGTTAGTTTTGCAATAACGAATTTCCTGTGTTTTGGCGAAGTTAGCGCGCGATTTGGACACATGTTCATCGGTGAAGTTGATCGACAAAACTTCGATCGGCTGTTCAATGCCTTTGAACGTGTGAAGCCCTTCTCGGCGCAAACGTTTGGCATAGTCCGCTCCGGCAAGATCACAAAGTACCTTTGAGACCAGAATGCCCCCGGGTTCAGCTGCCGATTGGAGCCGCGCAGCGATGTTGACGCCGTCTCCGAAGATATCGTCGCCATCGACGGTGACGTCGCCGACATGCAAACCCGCTCTAAGCTGGATACGTTCCGGAACCAAATAGGGATGGTCTGGCTCTCTTAGCTCGGTTTGGATCGCAATTGCCGCTTCTAGGGCGTTTCCTGCTGACGGAAATTCAATCAATGCTCCGTCGCCCAACAGTTTGACCACCCGGCCAGATTTTTGCTCAACGATCGGCGTTACCAAATCGCGGTACAAGGTGTTCAGTGTTTTGAGAAGTAGCTTGGAGCCGCCCTGCATCATCCGACTGAAGCCGACGACATCGAGAGACACAATTGCAGCAAGACGACGTTGACTCATGGTTACTTCCCGCAAGTTGGCTCGAAAACACTACCACGTTCATAGACTGTTAGAACCGGCAACATGCCTAATAACTGTAAACGTGCAGTGGAATGATCGGTAACTAAGATCTCGAATTGACCAAAGACCGTGGAAGCGATCATTAAAAAGGTATGCCTATCCGTTTTCTCAGGGAACGGCGGGTTTTCCGCATACCGGTCGTTTGCTGCAACTTGCTTGAATGTCCACTGTGCGAACAAAGTGTGAATTCGCTGCGCCCGCCCCAACGGCAGCAATCCGCACATTGCGTCTGCAGCGAAAAGCAGCACGGTTAGAAGTCTGTCAATCACTGCAAGTGGTCGGCTGTTCCGAAAGTTCAATGACGACACGCAATGGTTATCCAACCAGACAGGTTAACCTTTATTCCGCCTGCGCCGTCCTGCCAGAACACCTGATTCAAGGATGATGCTGGAGACAAGGTGTTCGCGCCGATAGGCCATAATATGCACGCCTGAGACGCCCACAATCTCGCGCAGTTGCTGGATCAGCTCGATGCATATTTTCTTGCCCTCATCCGAAGGGTTTTGCGCCACCTCCAACCGGTCGATGATGGCATCGGGGATGTGAATGCCCGGCACGTTGCTGCGCATCCACCGCGCCGCCTTGGCCGAGGCGAGAGGGCCGACCCCGGCGATGACAAACACGCGCTTGTCCATGCCGGCATCACGCACCCGCTCCATGAATGCCTCAAAGAGGGGAATGTCAAAAATATAGTTGGTCTGGATGAAATCGGCCCCGGCCTCGACCTTTTTGGTCAGGCGGTCCGCACGCCACTCATAAGGTGGGATGCACGGGTTTTCTGCCGCCCCGAGGAACAGCTGCGGTGGGCTGGACAGTTTTCGTCCCGACAGAAACACACCTTCGTCGCGCATTGTGCGCAGGGTGCGCAGCAGGTTGAGGCTATCAAAATCGAACACCGGTTTCGCGCCGGGCTGATCGCCCACGCCCACGCCATCGCCCGTCAAGCAAAGCACGTTACTGACACCCAGCGCGGCTGCCCCCAAAACATCGCCCTGAATGGCGATGCGGTTCCGGTCGCGGCAGGAAATCTGGTAAACCGGAGAATAGCCCGCGCGGGTCAGCAGAGCGCAAATGCCGATGGAGGACATATGGCAATTGGCCCCCGATGCGTCGGTGGCATTGATCGCATCCGCGACCTCTCCCAAGGGCTGGGCCGCATCAAAAACATCCGCCGCATTGGCGCTGTCGGGCGGGTTCAATTCAGCCGTCACGGCAAAGCGGCCCGAGCGCAAAACACGCTCAAGCCGACTGTGAGAGACATGACCCTCAGGCGGCTTGGCATAGGGCAGCAGGGTGTTTTCGATGGGTGAGGTATCGCTCATGTGCCGCGCCCCGAGGTCGTGGCCTTGGGTGGCTCGTCTGCCAGAGGAGCCGAGCTTGGTTCCTGCAATCGTGCCTCTGGAAAGGCGTCAGCAAGGGCCATGCGGGCCGCATCCCGTTTTTCCCGGTTCAGTGTCGCCATTTCGCGGCTTACGCGCAACCACGAGGAAGAGCCTTGCAGACTACGATCGACAGGTGGCAAAACCTCCCTGATCTTCGCGGCCCCGTCTTTCATGTGGCTGGCCCCGTCCCAGCCCAGCGCCCAAACGCACTTCATTTCAGGCTTCACCTCGCAATACCCTCCCTGCCGCACCCCGCCACAGGGGCCATTGCGCAGCTGTTTGGGGCAGTTCATCGGACAGGACATGCCGGTTGAGGACAACACGCATTGGCCGCACATTTTGCAATCGAAAAGAAGTGTCTTCACTCCCTTCTCGATAAGGGCAATCGGGCGCTCGACACGGTTGTAGCCAATTTTTGCGATAAGGGGGTCCAGCGCCACCATGACCTGCTCGACACGCTTGTAGATCCATTCAAATGTGCGTGCGTGGCGAGTGGCAAAAAGTCGGACACGGTACATAGATTAGTTCCTTGTGGAGGCTTGACCTTAGCACGGGTCGACGACTTTCTATACGTAATATAGCGCTTGCATATCACTGCCGCCCAATCCCACCCGACGTAAAGCACACTGACCCGGTAACTGACATTGGTTCCGAGTGCAGCATTCGTTACTAAGGGCTCAACGCAGTCACCTGACGGATTTACTCAGATGACCGATTAGCGGATTTGAGCGGACGTTCACCCCCGAAAACTCGGGGTTTCAAACAGGAACAACCGCTCTCACTAAAAACGGTCGCTCTCCTAGATCGTGGCTACGACCGGCTTGCGGACAGAGCTGCAACCGTTTGAAGATTAGTTTTTTGATGTGTCGGCAAAGAAGCCACAACCGTACAATAATCCAAAATGGGGTCCAACTAACGCCAAATCCCTGTGGTGAACTGCACAATGCAGAGGTCAACTCTGCCTTCTCCCTGTTGGACTGGCCGGCGCGTTTGCGCCGGCTTTTTTTCAATCACGTGCCCCCTTTTTGGTATTGCTAGTGCATTAGTCGCGTATCAGGAAGAGATCTTCTCAGGCTGAAATCGGTCATTTGCTGCGCCATCAAGCGAGACTTCCAAACCGATGACCGGGCCGGGCTCGAAGCGGTCATCTGACTGTTTCTGTCGGATGTCCGTTTGCCAGCGCGAAGCGGACGATAGTGCATAAGTGCAACAGTCTCGACACATATCACGCGACTAAGAAGAACCTGAGCAAGAATGTGAATTGCGCCTATGCGGTACTGTAGAGCAGAGACTGCAAACATCGTTGGTATCCTGCTCCCGCAACCAAACTTTAAGGTCGGATATCAAATACTTAGCCTCGCATAACGCGAGGCTTTTTGCGTTAGGTCCAAACTGACTGGAAGCATTGTGGAAGCAACAGGATACAGTTGTGAGTGTGGGTATACCTCCGAAACGGATTTGAAACGCGAATTGTCCAGAATTTTTCTCAGTGCATGGCTGTCCTTGAACCGCTCAAACCCAAAGCGGGATGTAGGCATAAGGTAACGAATGCGTCCCAACGCGTCTGTAAATGCGACTCCGATGATGTCGTGCATGTCCTGCCAATTTCACATCTCGAAGCGGTTGCGGAGTCGCTTAGAGCCCAATCGCATCTCAAATCGCCAGATTTGACTTGCTACCCGGTCGGTCAGGTCAAGGGGCGGTTTTGCTGGTGACGTTTAGGGCCACAGAGCCAAATTCGAGGACGCAATGCCCTGCCGCTGGGTTGTTTGGCGATGTTTGGGAGAAGAATGTGGGGGCTTTTGCCCCCTAAGTGCCTCCAGCGGGGCAGCATTTGTTTTGGGGCCGGGCCGCCGTCGTGACGGAAGTACTGTTACATCCGGCGCGCATTTCCCTGATCTAAACTTCGGATGACCGCAAACGCCGGGGTAATCGGATCGAGACTATTGTCGGGAAGGCTGAGGAAATGGCACCACCCGGCAACTCGATTTGGAAGAAGGCCATCGCTCTCATTTTAGACTTTAAAGCCGCACATATCTGTTTCTTTTGATCAGGACAGAACATGCGAAGACCCAGCGTTAGAAAAAGATCTCAAACGCTGGATGGTCTTTCATCAATAAAGCAAAGAATTGGGCTCCGGCTTGGGTAATATGCACTCGGTCCGCAGAAATAATGTCTCCATTTTGATCGAAAACATGGATCTGATTCCCATTTGTGGTCGCGTAGCTGATGATATCGACATACAAACCAGCCGGTATGACCGACGCATTCTGCCTGTTTGCCTCAACTATTTCTTCGAATACCTTCGTCGTATAGTTTGGCCGACCATATCTGGGCAGTAAGGTGAATGCATTGAGATTGTAACCAAAGTGTTTGGGGCCGACGAAGACGATATTGTGTTGCGCGGCAAGCCCGTTTTCAAGAAAGAGTTTGCAAGCGCCAGAAAGGTTGACGATTGGCAAGAAAGTCGCGTCAGCATTTTGTATCAAAGATTTTGTGTCATCGTCCCAAAGCCTGGGCTCGCAAACATTGAGCGCGTCGCGATAAATTAGATTTGCATCCTTCATTATGCCCATCTCAATGAGAATATTCGCAAAATCACGGGCCTGACTGTTTCCGACAATCAAAACGTTGATGCCGCTGTTCGTATCAAACTTATCTGCGTCGTATTGGCTGATGCGGTGATTATACCAAATGTGCATCCCCGCTGCGACCTCTCGATCCGTGTCGAAAACGCGTGTAGGGAAGCCTTGGCCGAGATACAGCGAAAGCCCAACAGCACACAGCGTTGCGGTCACTGCGGTGCACGAAACAACAAGGCGTGAAAGAGAGATCGCGTTTTTGTTGCGAAACGGTTGTTCGACAAAACGCCAGGTCAGATAGGACAAAAGGAATGCAAATGGTATCAAGCTGGCAAGAAAATACGGGCTGGGTTCCTCAAAGCTCGCAATGCGCGCAAATGCGAAAATTGGTTGGTGCCAGAGATACAGGCTGTAGCTGATCAGGCCAATGCCAACCAGAATTCTGATGCTCAGCAGTTTGGCGACAAAAGTGCCTTCCTTTGCATAGAGGAGAACGAGCAAAGACCCGACGACCGGAACGGCTGTCAGGTATGACGGGTGTTGCATGGTCCCGTCAAAGATCACCATAGATGCAATCACCGCTATAAGGCCAAGTAGCGAAAGACTGTTGCTCGCTCTAACCTTGCGCTTATTTTCCCAACATGCCCCCAATGCACCGAATCCGAGTTCCCAGGCGCGTGTATGCAGAAGATAAAATGTGCTCTCCGGGTGGGTTTGAACCAACAGTACGCTCGCCAGGAAACTGGACCCGATGATAGCCCAAACCAGCAGATCCGTTCTGTGTTTAAGTACCGGGTACAGGGCCATAAGCAAAAGCGGAAAAACTATGTAAAACTGTTCTTCAACTGCCAGGCTCCATGTGTGAACCAGAGGTTTGAACTCGGACGCGAGGTCCCAGTATCCACTTGTTAGCGTGAGAAGAACATTATTCAGAGAGAACATCGTGGCCACGACACTCTGGCCGAAGTTTTCCAGTGGATCGGGCAGCATGGTAAACCAAGCGATAGGAATACACACCAGTACGACGACACTCAGGGCAGGCAAGATCCGTCGGTCCCGACGCTCGTAGAACTTCAAAAGAAAGAAGCTATTTTTTCCAAGATCATCAAGGATAATAGAGGTTATTAGATATCCGCTGATAACGAAGAAAACGTCTACGCCAAAAAAAACCTCCACTGAACAGGCTTATGCCGGAATGAAAAAGAACCACTGGTAAAACTGCAATGCTGCGAAGGCCATCAATTTCTTTCCGTTACAGCATTTAATCAAAACCCACTCTTGTATTTTGTGCTCGGGCCTGTGAGCTTTCGAAGCGTATCTGTCGTCAAGAGTGTGTCGAGGAACTTTGAGCCGCCGCAGCCAATCGAACAAAGTATTGGCAGGTTTATGCGTTCCGGTCGTTGCAAGACCCAGGCTGAAAACTTCTGAGTGAGCCCCGCGAAGTCACTGCCATTGCTAGCACCCTTATCGTAGAATTTTTTTGGCCGATTGGAGCCTGGTACAAATTGCCATCACCGATTGGTTCGCGCTCTTGTCGAATCAAATCAATTCGTATTTGGTCCACGTGATGGTTCCCGACTGTATTCTGCGGTCAGGGATAAAAGGGAATACGGTGCGGTTCTGTGAAAAGACCAATTCCGTGACTGCCCCCGCAACTGTAGGCGGCGAGCGACCCGAGATCGTCCACTGGGCAATAGCCTGGGAAGGATCGGGACAGCTTTGACCCGCAAGTCAGGAGACCTGCCATCCGAAATTTATGAACCTGGGCGGGGTGTCCCAGAGGGAGATGACAATGTTTCAAGCGGTCCGTACCGTGCACGAACTTGCGCTCGCTTTGCCCCTGTCCGAACACAGGAGGCGTTGCCGTTGTCATTGCAAAAAGCTGACACCCAAAGGGGTAAGTGCTTGACGGAATTCAGTGTTCCGGTGCTGGTCGCGGGGGCTCTGGCGCTGTCGGCGATCTTGTGGCTCGCGATTTACGCGGTGATTTGATGTCGGCCGTTTTACAAATCCGCGATCTGACGTTGGGCTACCGCGACCTGACATTGTTTCACCGCCTCTCCATGGATATCGCGGCTGGGACAACCCTGGCCGTTCTTGGTGCGAACGGGTCGGGCAAGAGCACTTTTGTAAAGATGCTGCTGGGCTTGATGGATCCGCTTTCGGGCAGTTTGACTTGGCCGCAGGGCCGTCCTGGTGACATCGGTTACCTGGCGCAGATGACCGAATTCGACCGCCGATTTCCCATCCGTGTGAGGGATCTTGCCGCGATGGGGGCCTGGCGCGGCTTTGGTTATCGTACCGGGCTGGACGCCGCGGCGCGTGACCGGATGGCCGCCGCGCTGGATGAGGCCGGGGTACTGGATATCGCTGACCGGCCTCTGCATATGCTATCGGGCGGGCAACTGCAGCGCGCGCTGTTCGCGCGAGTTATCATGCAGGACGCGCCGCTGATCCTGCTGGATGAACCGTTTGCCGCCGTCGACCAAAGTACTGAGGCGCATCTGCTGTCGATTATACGCCGATGGCGCGATGAGGGGCGCGCGGTGGTTTTGGTGGTGCACGATCTTTCCTCGGTACTGGACTATTGCAGCCACGCGCTGCTTTTGGGCGGGCAAGAGGCGACCCATGGACCGGTGAATGACGTTCTGACACCAGACCGGCTGGTTGCGCAAGGATACCTCTCGGAAAGTCAGGCGTCCTGGATGTTCCGTGGCACCCATTCAACAGCGGAGCACGCCAATGTATGACCTGATCGTCGAAATGTGGAGCTTTGCCTTCATGCGTCGCGCTTTTGTGGCAACCACGGTTTTGTCGGCTTCGGTCGCGCCGGTTGGGGCATTTCTTGTTCTGCGTCGCCTATCGCTGGCTGGTGAGGCCATGGCCCATGCGATTACGCCAGGCATCGTCATCGGCTTTGTCACGGCGGGCTTGTCAGTCATGTCACTGCTGGTCGGAGGGCTTATCGCGGGTGTTGGCGTCGCCATTTTGACCGCCTTTCTCGCACGCCGGACGATCCTGCGCAGCGATGCCAGCCTTGCCTCGCTGTATCTGATCGCACTGGCGGTGGGTATCTTTATTCTGTCTGCAGCAGGGTCCGCAGTCCCACTAAAAAGCTTCCTGTTCGGATCAATCCTTGGGATCGACGACGCGTCGATGATCCTTGTCGGAGGGGTGGCGACGGTAACATTGTTGGCATTCGCCGTTCTGCTTCGTCCGCTGATTGTCAGCACCTGTGATCCGGTTTTCTTCGAAACTCAAACGCGCCGGCCGTGGCTGGTTGATCAGGGTTTTATGCTGCTGCTGGTTCTGAACCTGCTGGCGGCATTCAAAACGCTGGGCACGTTGATGGCCGTTGGCTTGATGATCCTGCCTGCGACCGCTGCGCGCTATTGGGCCAGTACGATCACCGGGCAACTGGTCCTGGGCTTTGTATTTGCCTTGTCCAGCTGCTGGATCGGCCTGACCCTGTCCTACCTGTTCCCGGACACGCCATCCGGCCCGGCGATCGTTTTGGTTGCCGGTGGGTTCTTTCTGTTCTCCGCCATTTTCGGTCCCCTTGGTTTTGGCAGACGGATGCGCAAACCGTCTGTTTCCAAAGACATCCCCATTGCCCAAATTCAACAAGAAGAGAGAGCACAATGACTCTTGTAAAGTCACTCTACACCGGCATCGCCTCTGTGTCGTTTGCTTTGGCTGCATTGCCGACCGTTGCGGCAGAAGGCAACGTCAAGATCGTCGCCAGCTTTTCGATCCTCGGCGACATGGTCGAAGAGGTCGTCGGCGATCTGGCCACGGTTACGACAATCGTGGGCCCGGACGCGGATGCGCATGTGTATCAGCCTTCGGTTGCAGACGCGAAGGCCGTTGCCCAGGCGGATATCATCTTTGTCAACGGTCTGGGCTTTGAGACATGGTCCGATACCCTGATCGCTGAATCGGGCACTGACGCAACCGTGCACGTTGCCACCGACGGTATCACGCCTGTCACAGTCGAGGGCAAAATCGACCCCCACGCCTGGAACTCGCTGTCGAATGGCATGATTTACGTGACCAATGTTGCCGACGTGATGACAGAGGCGATGCCCGAGCACGCCGAAGAAATCGCTGCCAATGCTGCGGCCTATATTGCGCAGCTTGAGGCGCTGGATGCAGAAACCAAGACAAAGCTGGCAGGCCTGCCTGCCAATCGCCGCACGGTTGTGACTGCACATGACGCATTTGGTTATCTGGCAGACGCCTACGGCCTGACTTTCCTTGCGCCGGTTGGCATCGACACCGAGGCGGAGCCATCAGCCAAGGATCTTGCTGTTCTGATTGACCAACTGAAGGCTGATGGCGCTGCTGCGCTGTTTGTTGAAAACATCACAAGCCCTACTTTGATTCAGCAAATCTCGGATGAAACCGGCATCGTGATTGGTGGGCGGCTGTTCTCAGACGCCTTGTCGGAACGGGGTAGTCCGGCCACCAGCTATCTCGCGATGTTCCAGCACAATCTGAACACTCTGTTGAACGCGCTTGGGAACGCAACCGCAAGCTAACTAGTCTTTAGGTACGGGGCGGTGCCTGAACCGCCACCCTGTACCGTGCATTGGAACAGCGGGTTCTTGGTAATCGCCACCTAGTCCGGCTTCCATCCATCTTCGTATTCTCCCAAAGTTCGGGAAAGATCCAACAGCGAGGCGAACAGTCTTGCGTAAACGTCCCGTGACATCATGGTCTTGTTGTCATCCAACACTTGCAGAAGATCGACGACGCCCGAGGCAAAGGCATCATAGACCAACTGGTCCGCGGGCGTTGGGTCCAGGGTCCATATATCGTGCGCGTTATAATACCCTACGGGTTGGGGATCGTCGTCTATCATTTGTCCGCCTCATTTTGGTGAGGCGCATGTAAGTGAGATGAAGGCGAGAGCTAGTGATGTGGCGGAAAGTCACAAGCTTTTGGCAACGCCAAAAAGGCGAACCTGATTTCGCGTCTGGCTTTTACAGGATGTGTCGAAGCACGTTTTCACCACAGTTGGCTCGTGTTGTGCCAGCTCGGCAGTTGTCAGGGTTTCGAATGTTCGCTCTGCAATACTTCCAGAAACAGTTTGGTCACCCGCGTCGGTTGAGGTTGCTTTCTGGTCACTGCAGCAAACCGGGTTCGATATTGCGTTTCGTCCGGCAACACCATCCGCATCTTTTCCTGGTCCACAAAATCCTGCGCAAGATGATCAGGCAAATAACCTATGTACCGCCCCGACAAGATAAGTATGGCCAGCGCCTGCTCGCTTTGAACTTTTGCTGAACGTTGAAAGCCCAGTTGCTGACCGACAATGAGGTTCGGAGAGTTCACGCTGAGCCCAACATAATTGTACCTGAGTAGGTCACTGGTCCTGAGTTCCCGGTCCGGTATTTCGAACAGGGGGTGTTCCCGGCCGCAATACAGGAACATGTTCTCGCCATATAACGGCGCATAGTTCAGACTTGTCGAAGGGCGATGCAGCGCAATAATCCCGATGTCGAGCTGACCGCTGATAACCATGGTTTCGATCACGTTTGGCGGCTCAAGGGACAATTCGATCTGGACCGAGGGGGCGGCTTCGTTGAACCGATGAATGGCACGGGCAAGCCGGGAATCCGGGTTTGATGCACATTGATCAAACAGCGAAATGCGGATCGTTCCCCCCAACTGTTCCTTGATCTCGCTGACCTCGTTTCGAAATTGCGACACGGACACAAGCAGGTGATCTGCTGCCTGCAGCACTTTTGCGCCGTCTTCGGTCAGGGCGAAACCCGCTGGGCCGCGCGTACACAGCTTCAGGCCCAATCGCAGTTCCAGATCAGTAATATGCTTGGAAATCGTCGATTTGCCGATATTCAGCTCAACTTCGGCCGCAGACAGACCACCACTTTCCACAACCGTCTTGAAAACGCGCAGCAATCGGATGTCGCTGTCGCCGATGCGTGAGGCAACCATTTTCTACCCAATTCGTAAGGTTCGATATATATGAAACCTATCGCGCAAAGAATGGCAACATAGAAACACATTTCACGAGCTACTCTGAAAAAGCCGAGGTAGAATCGGACTGGCCATCTCTCCCCAGGTCAGCGCGCACCTCGAAACATGATAAAACTGGGAGGACATCTATGTCATTCATCAAAAAGCTTGGCACCATGACTGCTGCCGTTTCGGTCGCAGCCCTGATGGTTGCGGGCGCAGCCGACGCGAAAAACTTCAAGATTGCTGTTGGCGATAGTGCAGGCAGCGCACAAGAAGCCCTTGGCTTGGCTTTCGTTAAGGCACTCGAAGAAAAATCGGGTGGCGCACACACAGCTACACTGTTCCTGAACGGTCAGCTGGGTTCCGAGCAGGACACCGTCAACGAGGCCGCAATCGGCACGCTGGACATGTCGCTGCTGGCGATCAACAACATCACGCCGTTCTCGCCTTCGGTTGGTGTGTTCACTCTGCCTTATGTGATCCTGTCCCTGGAAGATGCTGAAAAGCTGACCCAAGGCCCGATCGGTCAGGAACTGGTGGAAAACACCATTCGTGACGCAGGTGTGCGCATCATCGGCTGGACCTACACAGGTTTCCGCCGTCTGACCAACTCGAAAAAGCCTGTCAGCTCGGTTGCTGACCTGCAGGACCTGATCATCCGCGTTCCCAAGAACGAAATCATGATTGAAACCTACAAGTCCTGGGGTATCAGCCCGACTCCGATGGCATGGTCCGAGACCTTCACCGGTCTGCAAACCAAAGTTGTCGACGGTCAGGACAACCCTTACCTGACGATCAACGCAATGAAGTTCTACGAGGTCCAGAACCACGTGACCAACCTGCGTTACATCTTCTCGATCGAACCGCTGATCGTTTCGGAATCTGTTTTCCAGGGTCTGAGCGAAGAAGACCAGAAGATCATCCTGGAAGCCGGTCAGGAAGCAACTCAGATTTCCGCTCAGTTCCTGCGCGACTCTGAAGCTGCGATCAAAGAAGAGCTGACCGAAAAAGGCATGGCAATCATCGATCCTGAGAACGATGAGGCCGAGTTCATCGAACTGGCAACCGGTGCAGTATGGCCTCAGTTCTATGAGTCCATCGGCGGCGTCGAGAAACTGAACACGGTCCTCGAGGCCATCGGCCGCGAGCCCGTCCAGCAATAATCGCCAAAGAGCGAAAAGGAAAAGAGCGCTTCGGCGCTCTTTTCATCTCAGGGAGGAGGGAATTCCGCAATGTTCTGGAAATTTCTGGACAATATCGAAAGTATCATCTGCCGGATCCTGTTATCCGGCTTCGTCTGTCTGCTGTTTGTACAGATCATCGCGCGGGAAGTCTTTGGCTTTTCGTATAGCTGGATCGAAGAACTGTCAGTCTACATGTTCGTCTGGTTTGTCTACTTTGGCGCCAGCTATGCGGCATTGAAAGGCGCGCATAACCGGGTGACCTTCCAGTTCAAGTTCCTGCCCGAACGCTACATCAAGTATATCGAGGCTTTTGCTGATCTCTTCTGGCTCTTTTTCAACGTCTACTTCCTGTATCTGGCGACGGACTTTGTCTTCAACAAGATGAACAAGTTCTGGAAGTCCCAGACCCTGGGTATCGAGATGAAGTATGTCTACATGGTTCTGCCTCTCGCCTTTGCGCTGATGACCGTGCGCATCATTCAGGTGAACTATCGCCGCCTGATCAAAGGCGAAGACATCCATGATCCTGACCAGATCGACCTTGATGAAATCAAAGCTGCCACCGAAGCAGCTAAGCGCGACTGAGGCAGGGAGGAAAAACCATGGAATCCGAAATCGTCACAATCCTATTTGGATCGTTTCTTTTACTGCTGCTCATCGGTGCACCGATCACGGTTGCGCTGGGTGTGGCATCGCTGTTCTCGTTCCTTTACCTGGGCGAAAACCCAATCAAGTTCGTGCAGATTGCATTTACCTCGGTGGGCGCGTTCCCACTGATGGCGCTGCCTGCATTTATTCTGGCGGGGGCTCTTATGGAGGCCGCCGGTATCTCAAAACGCCTAATCAATGTTGCGGAAAGTCTGGCTGGTCCATTCACCGGCGGTATTTCGGCTGCAACGGTTATGGCCTGTCTGTTCTTTGGCGCCATTTCGGGCTCGGGCCCGGCAACAACCGCGGCCGTGGGGATGCTGATGATCCCAGCAATGATCGACCGTGGCTATGAGCGCGGCTATGCCTCTGCTATTACCGCTTCTTCTGGCGGCCTCGGGATTATTATTCCTCCCTCCATCCCGATGGTGATCTTCGGCATTGCCGCGCTCGGTATGGCGCCTCCGCTGGAAGCAGTTGAAAAGTTTGGCACCTTCCAGTCGGTTTCGATCTCGAAACTGTTCATCGCGGGTTTCGTTCCGGCCTTCCTGATCGCCACCAGCTTGCTGATCCTTAACTACTTCATGTCTAAAAAGCGTGGGTACAAAGGTGTGGCCGAAGGTTGGTCGCTGCGTCATGTGGCCTGCGAGATGTATCGCGGGTTCTGGTCGCTGATGGCGCCGCTGGTGATCCTGGGTGGTATCTATACCGGCTTCTTCACCCCGACCGAGGCCGCAATCGTCGCGATCTTCTACACTCTGTTCGTTGGCGTGGTCATCTATCGTGAACTGACATGGCAGTCGCTGTTCCAGTCGCTTGAAGCCACCACGTGGCTGACGGGCCGTGTTCTGCTGATCCTGTTCACTGCGACCGTGTTTGGCCGCCTTCTGGTGGAAAACCAGATCCCTGCGATCATCGCGGACTCGATGCTCAGCTTTACCGACAACCTCTATGTGATTTGGGCGCTGATCATCTTCTTCCTGCTGTTCGTCGGCATGTTCATGGAGACGCTGGCCACGATCCTGATCCTGGTTCCGGTGATGCTGCCGGTGGCCTATTCGGTTGGCATCGACCCGATCCACTTTGGTGTGGTGATGGTCTGTACGCTGGGTATCGGTTTCCAGACGCCGCCGCTGGGTGAAAACCTGTTCATCGCATCGGGTATTTCGAATATCACAATCGAGCAGATTTCGTTGCGCGCATTGCCCTTTGCGGCGGCCAATACCATCGCGATCTTCATCATTGCGTTCTTCCCTGAGCTGTCGCTATGGCTGCCAAGGCTGTTGGGCTACTGACCTGAAAGGATAATGTTATGAAACAAATGGTGACAAATATCCTGTTCGCGACCGACTTGTCGGAGAACTCGGGTCACGCCATGCGCAATGCGGCCAGCATTGCCATGGCAACAGGGGCGGAAATTCACGTCCTGCACGTGAACGAGCCCCTGTCGGACGACGCGAAGATCACGATGGACATGTTCATCCTGAACGAAGAGACCCGCAAAACCGCCGCCAAGCGTCGCCATGAGATGGTGCGCAAGGTGCTGGCCGAACGGCAGGCAAAGTTCTGGGCGCAGTTCGAAGGCGAAGACGCCAAGATTCGTGATCAGGTGACCTCGATCGAGGTCACCGACGGGCACCCGGCCGAGGTGATCCTGCGGCGCTCGGTCGAGATGGGATGCGATCTGATCGTGCTTGGTGCACATGACCACGGCTTTTCGCACACCTTCCTCGGTACAGTTGCGAAACGTGTCTTGCGTCGGTCGAATATCCCGACACTGATCGTTCCGAACCCGGACGAGGGCTAAGAATTTCCATGGGCCGCCGCGATCGTAGCGGCCCATGCTTTGTGCTGTTCCGCGAACCAATCTGGTGATGCCCGAACACCGCCTGTTCCGCATCTAACAGCCCTGTGTTCATCCCGGGCCATAGCTTTCCAAGCTACAAACCTCCGCCTCAAGTCATACCCGGCAAGTTTCGTTAACGGAGCTTAATGAAACGGTGTTCTCTCCTTAAGAACCGGTTCCTTTATTTGAGTTGTGACCAAAACCGCAATCCAAATTCAGGAGGAGAAGACCATGGAAGCGACACAGACCATCACCCCGAACCGCAACGTTTTTTCCACGCTGTTCGCGGACTATGCAGAAGCCCGAACCGAACACTTCCGCCGCAGGATTTTCGCCAAAACAGTCCACGACCTGGAGGCACTAAACGATCGCCAACTGAGCGACATCGGCGTCCCTCGGGCTGAAATCAAGCAACGCGCCTATCAAAGCGTTTATCACGGTGCACCCTATCGGCAGTAGCGACGGGCCAGCCCAAAACACGCTCGCGTAACCAGTTATGAGGTAGACCCCATGTTTGATGTCATCCCACCAAGCAAGCAATTGCCCCCCACGAATAGCGCCCTGCTGTTGTTCGACCGCGCTATGCGCATACGTGCAATCAGTTCCGAAATCGTTCGGGCTGCACAGTATCTGAACAGCTTTTCCGATCAGGAATTGTCAGAGCTGGGCATAAATCGCAGCGATATCGAAGACACGATTCAGCGCTACATCTGACAGGCTGGCAAAAGCCGGGCGATTGAAAAAAAGCGAAACAAAGCCACTCTGGCGTGCCAGAGTGGCTTTTCTTACGCGAGGTGATCCACAACCTGCAAATGCTGGGCCAGCTTGTCGATCTCGGCCATCCAGCCTTGCACCAGTTTTGGGTCGCTAGGTGCCGCATGGACACCGACGGCGATCGCACGGTTCAGGACCGCTTCGACCGCCAGCGAGACCGGGATAGACACCAGCCGCGCCATTGCCGTGCCACGCGCGTCGCCCCAGGCATCCATGACATAGGTTTTGTGCCAGACGGGGGTGCCGTTTTTCTCGGCCTTCAGCCCTACGCACAGAACCACGCGGTCCGGTTCGCCCTCGTCATAGGCGTTTTCGTCCCAGAACTGGTCCGACATTTCCTTCAGGCGCGCGTCGCCTTCGGGTCCGGATAGGGTTTCGATCTCGCTAAACACACCCGACCACGCATCAGCCCAGCCATTCAGGCGCAGGGTCCCGCGGACGAATTCCTTGACGGTCCAGTGATCCTCGAACTGATACTCTTCCATGAACGGTAGCGAGTCGCGGTTCGGATAGACTTCAAAGCTTTCCGGCGTCGGCAGGGGTGCAACATAGCTGCTGATTGCATCCCAGGGGCGGGCTACATCCAGCGGAGCATAGTCACGGATCGACTTGGACGGCGAACGCAACGCCTTGAGCACACCCAGCGGGGACCAACTGAACTTGTACCGGAACGGGTTGGGGTTCTTCGGAATGCCGCCGCAATACGAGATGAAACTCAGGTGGTTGTTCGCATCAAACGCGTCCGAGGCGCGATAGTCGGCGATCAGGGCATGTGCCATCAGGTGGTCAATACCCGGATCAAGCCCGACCTCATTCACCAGCGCCACACCGGCCTCGCGCGCCTTGTCGTCCAGCGCGCGCATCTCGGGCGCGATGTAAGAGGATGAGACAAAGTTGGCCTTTTTGGAAATCGCGAGTTCCGCCAGCGGTACGTGCCAATCGCCCGGCAGCATCGAGACGATAACGTCGCCTTTTTTCAGCACTGCGCCCAGTGCGTCGATGTCAAAGGCACGAATGTCGTCGGTCAGGTCTCCGACTTCGGCCTTGGCCTTTTCAACGGTCCGGTTCCAGACAGTGACCTTGTGTCCGCCTTCAATCAGGCGACGCAGGCCGGGGATGGCCGACAGGCCGGTGCCACACCAATGGATGGTCATCGTTCAGATCCCTTCGATATGAGATTTGTAGGTCGCCGCTGCCCGACCCCAAACGCCGCTGTCCAAATCGGTCAGGGTCAACAGGGATGGCAACAATTGCGCTGCATAATCGTCAGAGCTTTCGACCGGCAGCATCGAGGGCAGGTTGTCGATCGCCATGACATCCATCACCGGATCACTCGCAACACGCAAGGCAGGGGCGTCCCACGTGGTGGCACGGTCGTAAACCGGAACCGGGTTGTAATCGCTGTCCGGGTCGCAAGCGACATCACCGATGGCTGTCAGGTTCCGCGGGGCGGTCAACGCACCCCGTGGTACAAAAACCGGGGTGCCGGGGCGCGCAAAGATGCAGTTCAGGAACAGGTCGTGATCTAGGATTTCGGGGAAAGGCCCACCGCTGGCGGTTTCGGCCATGTCCCATTTAGTGACAGTGACACCCATTGCCTCACACAGATCAGCCGCGCCCGCGCCAACACGTCCCAAGGCACCGATGACGATGGCGCGGGGTCGATCAGAACCCGTTGCATCCAGTTCGGCAAGAAGTTCTTGGTTCAGGGCGTCTTTGCTTGGGTAAACACCAACCGGAGCGCACTCCTCTCCGCGCTGCTGTGCCGCCCACGTCTTGAGGGTGACAGCCGCACCGGCATAACCAGCCCAATATCCGAAAGCTGCGACACGGCGATCGTTTTCATCCACGAGGTATTCCAGATCGTAGAGCGTGCCTCCCCCGGCCTTAAACCGTTCCAAAAGGGCGCGACCAGAGTGCTGACCCTTGTAGGCATGACCAAACATGATGTGGCGATGGGGCAAGGGTATGCCATTCTCTGGCAGTTCCTTCAGGCCAAAGATGATTGCGTCCTGCGGCGCGTCGGGCCACGAGTTCTCTGGTGCAATCTCACAGCCCGCCGCTTTGTACCCATCTATCGGAATAGCGCGGACATGGCTTTCCTCGACTGTCACCCGGATGCCTGCCGCAACCAGGGACGCCGCGCCTTCTGGGGTCAATCCAACCCGTTCTTCATTCGGGCGTTGCTCTGCCCGGACCCAGAGATGTGTCATGCGTCGTCCTTTACTCAAATCATCCCGGCGGCGCGCACCGCCTGAACCGAGGCGCGCGCCTCCATCGCCTCGCGGAAAGCGAGGATTTTGGGAAAGGCCGACACGTCCACACCGTCACCTTCCAGCCAGCTGCACACCACGTACAGATAGGCGTCCGCCAGCGAGACCGTATCGCCCAACACAAAGGGCCCGCGCAAACCGTTTGATACGATGTACTCACAGGACGTCGTCATGGTCTGGGCGACCTTGCCGGTCATGTCTTTCCAGCTGGATTTCTTGTCAGCCCAACGGGCACCGCGCAGCTTGTGTGCGTGGTTTACATGCATGGTCGAGGCCAGATAATACATCACTTCGCGCATACGGGCCGCCATGACCGGATCGGCGGGGACCAGATTTGCGTCGGGCGCAACCGTAGCGACATATTCCAGCAACGCTCCGGTTTCAGTCAGGATACCGCCATCAACCGCCAATGCCGGCACACGGCCTTTTGGATTGATCTGCTTGTAAGCCAGTTTGGTCTGGTCGCCTTCGGCGAAGTCCAGACGGACCGCTTCATAGTCCAGACCGGCCTCCTCCAAGGCGATGGCAACGGCGATCGAAATGGTGCGGGGGGCAAAATAAAGCTGCATCAGGGGACCTCCGGGCTTGGGTTACAGATGCGTTTGGGCAAACTGCCTGTCTGGCGCTTCCAGGTGCGGGACTGCGTTGAACAGAACCGGGCTTAGCTGCGCGCCAATCGGGTGCAGACGATGCATGGAGGTATTCATGATGGCAAGAGCCACCCGCGCCATCGCAGGTATGTCCAGTCCCATGGCCTGCCTGACAACCATCGAGATCAACCCACCGGAGGTTACAACAATCGCCGGACCGCCATTGGTGCCGATGTCGCGCAAAGCGTCCGAGACGCGTGTTTCGAACTCCTCAAAGGTTTCGGGCGTTTCCTCGATCTCGCCTCTGGCCCAGGCGGCAAAAGTGCGGGGCAGATGTTCGACAAACCCTTCCCGGTCGGTCGGCACGGGGATGCCATGTTGCTCTTCATACAATTTCGAGATGGTGAAGTATTCAACCTCATTGAGGCGTGGATCACGGGAAGGCTCGGGCAGTCCCATGCTGGCGGCGGTTTCCACGTGGCGCGACAGGGTTCCGCAATAGACGCGCGGGTAGAACGCTTGTGTGTTCTGTAGATGCGCGCCCAGCCAACGGGCTTGCTGATGGCCCAGATCGCTGAGCTTGTCATAGTTTACTTCGTCACGTGCGGTGGTGTTGGCCTGCCCGTGACGCACCAGTGTGATATGTGCCATTGCGTCCCCTCTTGCGCGAAGTCTTAGGGCAGGTTCCGGGTCGGTGCCAGAGCCCTTTGGCAGAAAGCGGCTAAAAATCAGTTTGATGGTTCGGCTGTCTTTTGTTCGCCGCAGAAATTTGCCCATGGCACGTCGCATGCGATGTTGCCTAACGGAAAAAAGTTTCCTATAGGATACAAAGCTGCTGCATGCGGCCGTATACATGCCTCTGCAACGCCAGCCTCGGGGGACCAAAAGACCACCAGCAGTCGAAGCCTGTTGACTCGCTGCACAGTCCTAGGAACCTTGGTGTCAATTGGCGGCACTACCGAGATAACGTTGCAATTCATGCGGCAATATTGCCAAGGACTTAGGAAAGGTCTCTGCCATGTCTGACGCCCTCAAACGCACCCCCTTGTATGACTTGCACGTTGAGTTGGGGGGTAAGCTTGTTGATTTTGCTGGTTGGGAGATGCCTGT
>NZ_JBXWMJ010000020.1:0-35691 GCF_059609805.1 Ruegeria sp. YTSC004 | reverse complement strand
CTTGGCGGTTACGATGAGCCAGAAACCCTCTCTTATCAAATCTACTTAAACTGTCCCATTGGTGCTGACGTCAGACATAAGATCTTCCGGCTCTTCGGATATGCCGGCACCGGCAAGACGACAATCGCGCGACATCTGGCCAGCGGTTTGAATGGAGGGGTTGTTTACGCGGCCTTCACTGGCAAAGCGGCTATGATGATGCAGCGCAACGGCTGTGAAGGTGCTTCCACCATCCACAGTCTGATCTACAAGGTTGTGCAGGGACCGGCTGGTAAATTCAGTTTCCACCTCAATCCGGATAGTGCAGCAGCGGATGCAGACTTGATTGTGCTCGATGAGTGCTCAATGGTTGATGTAAACTTAGCGCGTGACTTAATGTCATTCGGAGCTCCTATCCTCGCACTCGGTGATCCTGCCCAGCTGCCGCCGGTGGCCGGCGAGGGCTATCTCACCAACGCCAAGCCTGACGCCATGCTGACCGAAATCCACCGTCAGGCCAAGGACAGCCCGGCCTTACGACTGGCGATAGACATTCGTGAAGGAAAACCGCTGAAATACGGCGCCTATGGGAACAGCCGTGTGGTGCCGGACGGAAGTCTTGAGATCGATGAGATATTGGATGCGGACCAGCTCCTTGCAGGTAGGAACGTCACTCGTTTCCACTACAACGAAGAAATCCGCAGGGCCTTGGGGCGCGCCGGCGACCTGCCTGAGGTTGGCGACCGCCTTGTGTGTCAGCACAATGACCATGGCCTTGGTATCGTCAATGGAGGCATGTTCACGGTCGTCTCAGAACCGAAGAATTCCCGGTTTTCGGGGACTTTGTTGTTGGAACTGAAATCGTGCGACTTCCCGTATCATGAAAACTACAGCGTACGTGTGCATCCGGAGTTTTTTACTGACGACGAAAAGAGATTGGCGGACAAGGAACGGAAAAATTCTCAGCAGTTTAAGTATGGTTACGCGTTGACAGTTCATAAAGCCCAAGGCAGCCAGTGGGACCACGTGATTATAGAGGACGAAAGTCACATCTTCGACAAATATGCGAGGAATTGGCTCTATACCGCCGTTACACGGGCTTCTGAAAGCGTGACGCTGGTCACACGCCTTTAGAAGCATTTTCATACGAGAAGCAACATTGGGCAGACACTTTCTGCCCAATGTTGTTGCTCCCTGACGCTATGTCCATGGGAGCATTGAATCTCAAAATCTCGTGGTGCCAGAACGCATCCACAGGTTATTTCTGTGACATCGGTGGAATTCACCCCGCTTTGCGTCCGTACTTCATGCGAACTAAGCCATTCACATGGTACCTGCCGATCGCACAGCGGGCTTCAAGCTACCGGTTTTCTGAGCCGAAAAGGCGTCCGCCCTGTTCGTCAATCACCTGCTTCGCCTTTGCGATGCTGAAGCTTTCAGCCTGATCCCGGCTTTCAAAGACATCCGCCCTGATCACCGTATGGGTCTTGCGATCTCCGTCTATGATCTTTTCGATACGGGCCAATAGGCGGTATTTACCGCCTTCGGGCATCAGGTCGGGGAAAATCTCGAACCCCTTGTACGAAACCGGCTCCGGCTCAGACTTTTCGCTGACACCGAAAAGTTTAGAAAAGAGGGGCATTGGGCGGCTCCTTTCAGTACTGCTAGGATCGGAGACTAGCGCCGCTTAAGACAGGCGTGTAGCTTCTCCTGTTATCAGATCACTGGTCGTCGATCTTATAGTACGCTCTGTTCGTGGTCTCAAACGTCCCGATCGACAGCGAAAACCCTTTCCTCCGCACCAATCTCACATTTGCGGATCGGCCCAAACCGGTCACTCGACCGAGGGTCGAAATGCCGCGTTCGCAGCCCGCATTCCAGACCTTCGCTGCGGGAGCATATCGGTGTCTTAGGTTATGACGGGAATGCGGACAAAGTTGCCGTTACTCACTGTCTCAGGTCTGATCGGACTTCTTTCTTTTTTGCCTGTTGGCAACGCGCGTCTCAGAAGACGACGGTGTTGGTCCAGAACTTGGTTCGCCTACAGAAACCCAACGCGAGGACATCCGCAGATCTTCTTCTGTTCTAATTCTGGGTAAGTCGTCATGTATGTCGACCCACGGGATTTGACTTTCCACTCCATAGTGCAGTTCGGGTGGAAAATCGGCTGGGTTGTCCAGTGTTCCAACCCGGATTGAATAATACCCGATGTCGCTAATGTCGGTATAAATACTCGTCCCGCAATTCTTGCAAAAGGCTCGCTCAGAGAGCTTCGAAGAAGCATACAAACCGGGTTCCTCACCCTCGAAAGTCACATTTGGCTTCTCAAAAATCGCCCATGCATTCACAGGAGAGCCAAGAGCCAGTTGGCAATGCCTGCAATGGCAAAAACCGACTGCAACTGGCAGAGACCAGACCTGATACCGAATTGCGCCGCACAGACATCCACCTGCAGTGACCGGTTCACTTTTCGCCGCTGTGAGGAAAGGCCACCCAATTGGCTTCGCCTCTTCACCGGAAGCTGTCAAAGTCGAACGATAAGCGCGGACAGGCTGAACGATGTTTTTCAGCTTTCGATGGCCAATATCTACAAACGAATGCTCAATCTTTTCTTTGACTTGGTCCAAGACGCTCCCGGAGACGCAGAGCTCACCGGGTTTGGCAATTTCTTGAAGTCGGGACGCCTGATTGACACCGTCGCCAAAGATATCGTCGCCTATGACAACAATATCACCAAGATTTACGCCAATACGAAAGGTGATTTTTTGTTTACCCGCGTTATCAGCTTCACGTTCAGCCATAACCGTCTGGACTTCCAGCGCGCAAGCGACCGCATCAACAGCAGTAGGAAACTCAATCAGTAGGCCGTCGCCCATCGATTTGACTACACGCCCGTTATGAGTCGAGACCAGACGTGACACGATGCCGTCAAAATACATGCCGAGCCGCGTCAGAGTGCCTGCTTCGTCTCTTTGCATAAGGCCCGAGTATCCCACGACATCGATCGAAACGATAGCAGCAAGTTTTCTGATCTCTGGCTTTGGCATGTGGTCAAGTTATGGCAGTTTAACTAGCACGCATAGTCTGCGTCGTTGGTTGCGATGATTAGGATTTCGCCTGAATTTCAGACACGCCACATAGCATTTGAACGACTGCCTGGAGCTCAGAAACGGTCGTTCAGTGAAATCTGTTACATCTGGTATGCGGGCGGAAGCTGCCGTCCGGTACGTGGAAGTGGATACCAGCTTCTGACTCTTTTCAGAGCGAAGTTCCCAATTTAGCAGCCTTCACACGGTAAAAGGCTTCTACCGCGATCGCGGTGTCCTGTGCGCCAGTTCCCGTCAAGTCGCAGATCGTCACGGCACCAGTTGGGCGCGAAAATTGGTCCGCTCCTGAAATGATTGAACCGAGTTCTAATACTTTTCTGCTGCCTTCGCCTAAATTCTGAAGCTCGCCGCCGATGACGCACTGATCAATCACATCACAAACCACGACGTTTGCGCGCTCGAGTACGTTCGAATGTAGTTCTTGTTTACCTGGTAAATCTGACCCCATGGCAGTGATGTGCAAGTCAGTGTGAAGCCATTCGGCCATAATGATTGGCTCCGTCGCAGGGGTCGTAGTGACGACAACTTGCGCAGACGTCACCAAATCCGCGAGGGACTGGCAGGGTTCCACCGGAATTCCAAGTAGACTTGTCATTTCAGTACAGTAGCTCGAAACAGATGCCGCGCTGCGCCCATAAACCAGAAGGCGTTCGAATCTACGCACAAGGGCGAGGCTTTCAATCTGATATCGGGCCTGAACGCCTGTGCCGACCACGCCGACAGTTTTGGTTTCTTGGGGTGCCAGGTACTTTGCAGCCACCGCACCGGCAAGTCCGGTGCGCAGGTTCATCAAATATCCGTTGTCTAGGAATATACAATCAAAGGCACCTGTCTTTGCGCTCATCAAAGCGATGATACTACTGCAACTGGGCAGTCCGATCTGCGGGTTCCGAAAGAAGCCGGTGGCGATTTTGACAGCAAGATGCTCAATGCCATTCACAAAAGCGCCCTTTGTGTCGACAGCACTATCCTCATCAATGTCGATATGCATAACTGGCGGCATTGAAATACGCCCTTCCGAAATCCACGAAAAGGACCGCTCGGTTGCGCCCAACGACCCTTTGTCTATCGGAAGACAATTTCTCAACTCTGCTTCGGTGACAACCAAGGTGCCCATTGCAACTACTCCTTAGCGCGTATGCGAACGGTATTGCATAGCCTACTGTAGTGTCATCCGCGAAGTCGCGAACCAGACTTTCGCCGCGAAACGGAAATCTGGCAAAGAGGGTTCCTTGCAGACCTCGGTGCGGACGCAGCATGTGAACCCTTGAGCCACCGCGCCTCGTCGAGGACGGCCCACAGCTGCCTTTCACCGGTTGGTCGAGACACTGCGACCGCGCCCGCATTCCGGTCATTCGCTGCAAGTGCAAATTTTGGCGCTGCACAAACTCACAGGTTGCGGACAATGCAGCCGTTTGATCTACCGCTATTGGGCGGCTCGAAACATCGGAAACAGGGGTGGGGCTTGGTCGGCTTTGATTAGACCCATCTCTTGGAAACCATAGCGCTTATACAGCGATAGATTTGTAGGGTTTGTCGACTCTAAGTAAGCAGGTCTTCCATCTTCGTCACAACGTTTGAGGCAGCATTCAAGCAACGCGGACCCCAACCCTTTTCCTTGGCGAATTGGATCGACCGCAATAAAAGCTAAATGCCAGCAGTCCTCATCGGGATGATAATTGTCCATCTGCCCGAAGGTTTCGAACAACGCATCATGCTTTTCTGATGAGACCGTCTGCTCAAAACAGGCGACAAGCCGTTCTTCGTCAGGGTGAATGCTTGGCGGAAGCCAAAGTGCGCCAGCAGTAAAATCATCGTTTCGAAACGCGCTGCCCTGTTCAAATGCACGCCCTCCAAAGAAGTCCATTACTCGCGGGAAGTGGGTAAGGAAATCGGCAGGTTCAGGATACAACCAGCGCATGAATGGGTCGGCAGAAAATCCTAGAGCAAGTCCGCTTAACAAGCTTTCTGCTTCACTTCGGGTTGATGATCTAAACATGAAATTACCTTTGGTCGTTCCACCTCGATTTTCACGTTTCAGCATGTGGGCCGCAAATACTTGTTGTCAAATGCGCAATTTATTGTCCTGCCCAAGCAACGATGGATGACTGAATTGGGCTGAGGCGTGTGGGGGCAATACAACATTCGGAGGTCGGGCGCATTTCACTTGGATGAAGACCGGCCCTAAGCGGACACCCAGCAGGCGTTCTTGATGCTGTAGTCGCAGCCCGCTTTGCGGTCATTCGCTGCATACGCAACATCAGGGCAAGATCGAACTCACGATCTGCAGGGCTTTGCAGACGTTCCCTTTGGAAGGCCATGTGCCCGCTTGGCTGAGGGACAACAAGTTTTATTTCAAAGTCGCATACTCATCTCATGCCATGCCATTCCTCCGTGGTCGGAGGCAGACCGCCTCAGATATCCATAGCCGAGCTTTTCATAGAGTGGCACATGATGCTCTTTGCACATCAGATGGATCGTCTCCTTGTTCATCTGCTGCATCCGCCTAACAAACTCATCCATCAGAGACCTTGAATGGCCCTTGCCTTGTTCGGTCGGGTCTACGACGACGGACATGATGACCACATTGGGAGCGTCAGGGTCGTGGCCGATAAGCTCCTTGAAGTCCTCGTCAGACATCTCAACCTCATGAGCGCATCCGCAGTTGATGAAGCCCACAACCGCTCCATCCACTTCGAGGATCAGAAAGCCATCGGGGTAGGTCTCAATCCGTTTGCAGATTTTGGCGTGTGTCGCAGCCTCTTCACCTTCGTAGGCGGAGATCTCGATTTCAAAGCAGCGATCCGCATCAGCGGTTTGGGCATTTCTAAAATTGCGCATACAAATCTCCCATGTGTCTTAGAGAGATATAGCCCAAGAAACTCGAAGCTGTCTTGCGGCCAGCAAAGCGTATCGATAACCAGCCAAAGGCGCGAATTGCAGCCTCAGCCGATTTCGGCTCGAACTGTTCATCTGACGGTTTCAGCAGGTCATAGGGTCGGTTTAGGCGGCACCAAGGTCCGGAAAACGGGACAAAATTGCCAGTCGCAGCACGCGCATAATCACGAAGAGTTTGCAAAAATCAGCGGCGAACGGCCGAAATGATGACGGACGGAGCCGGGACCAGAAAACCGCCATTGTGTTTAATACCTTGTGAGCGAGTACGTGCCGCCAAATCAGAGCGAATTGCATCTCGTTTTGTGACTGGCTGCGCTCCCAAAAGTGATGCTGCGCGAACGGCACCCTGATCAAAGGCATCAAACAAGCCTTCAGGTTGCTGCAGATACAGTTCTGAGGGCACGTCGATCAACTGAACCTCTGCAAATCCCGCTTTGGCGACCATAGGTTCAGCAGCTGAGCGGTCCACAAGCATATGGGCATCAGGTCCGAAGGGCAATGTGACCGAGGGGTCGCCCAGGCGTCCAACCGCATCGAACAACCAACCGAATGCACCATCTGATCCTTTCCCTCTCCAGATTGAAAACGCGATACGCCCGCCCGGTCTCAATACTCTTGCCGCTTCCGCCAAACCACGTTCAGGATCGGGAAAGTGCGGTACGCCAAAACCAATAGTGACAGCGTCAAAACTGTTATCGGCAAAGTCCATTGACATCGCATCTCCTTGGACAAAGGAAGCGCCCGGCACAGCAGATTGAGCAAGGGATATCATAGCCGCAGAAAAGTCGAGTCCAGTTACAGAAGCGCCTCTTGCCGAAAGTTCCGAAGCGACAACACCATGCCCGGTGCATAGATCAAGAACCGTTGACTTAGATCCAGCCGAAACCGCATCCGAAAGCCTTTGCGCAACAACGAGCGTAGCTCGGTCGAACCCATCTGCATAACCCTTGGCGATAGCTGGATTGGCCCAGCCTTCGCGCTCCATCTTTTCAAAATCATTGAGGTCGGTCATGCATCCTCCAAATCAAGTCAACGTAGCACCAACAGTTTTCTGAAGCTAATGGAAGCACTCTTGGCGCCGAACGACACCCTCCCGACAATTGCGTTATGACGTCTGCTGTGGGCTCTTCCAACCTTTTCGCCGCGATTTGCACCAAGGATCGGTCTGGGATGGGTCGACGTTCGCCGCGCGTCGCATGAACTGGTAATGTGCGGGACACAGCGGACATCTGGCAGAAAAATTGAACGTCGGCTTTGGGAAATTGGCTACTTGCAACCGGCTAGTTGGAAACCACCGGTGCCGTTCCACTGATCGGATTCCGTCGCGTCCAATAGAAACTCGGCGACGTCCTCCTTGGCTATCGGTCGTGTGAACGTTCCGTTGCCTTGAAACACACGATACTTTCCATGTCCGGTTTTTTCCTTGAGGGCAGCGGGGCGGATCAGCACATAGGGGACATTCGTTTCATGCGATATGCGGGCATCCGCTCGTTCATAATCGGCGAAACTCGCACGTCCGCCGATCATTTGGAGCATCTGTTTGACTATCCAAGACGTGCCGCCGCAGCCGATGCTGCTGACAAACAGACATTTCGGCGGGTTGGGTTGCGCTACGGCGGCTTGCAGGATCGCCTCCGCCGCTCTTTCCATAATCAGCACGCCTTTGACATTGCCAAGGCAGCTGACCACAACATCAGCCTGATCAATGACGGCTCGGACATCTGACGCATCTGTCACGTCCCCCTTCACGGCCCTAAGATTTGGTTGTTCGCCCAGCTTTTCCGGCGATCGGACCAGGGCAGTTACCTCATGACCTGCGGCTAGAGCCTTGTTCACGAAATAGCCACCGACTGCGCCGGTTGCGCCAAAGAGTGCGATCTTCATCCCGGATTCTCCTCGATTACAGGACGCGGTGTCTCATAAGTTTCATGGGTGGAGATATGAGTCAAGATGTCTTATAAAATTCGTGCGTGATGGCAAATTGAAAGACGCGCTTCAGAGCTGGATCATGGAAAAGCAAGACGCACGGATAACCAAGACACGGCAAAAGGTGCTGAACGCAGGCATAGTCGTTTTGTTCACTGAGGGCTGGTCAGAGGTTACACATCTTCGCCTTGCCAAAGAAACAGGTGTCGCCCGTGGGACGATCTACCGCCACTGGCCGACAATAGACGATCTGATTGTTGAGATTTTTGAAAGCTGCGATCCCACACCCTACGCGGCACAGCGGATCGGAGAATTGCGCGCAGACCTGATCGCAGAGCTCTCGCTACTGTCGGAGAACCTCGCATCCAGCAAATTGGGGGACATCATCCTGAATGCCGCGCGGTTGGCTAACAACAACGCGTTGATGGCGCGTGTTCACGTTGCGATGCACGACATTATTCTGCAGCCCATCCTCGCTATTCTCTCCGACCATGGGCTAAGGGCCGAAAGAGAAGCCGTTGGCCGCAGTCTGGTTGCCCCAATCCTTTACCATCACTTGTTTGAAGCGGGCCAAACGCAGATCGACGTTGAGCCGATCGTCGATCTCTTCCTCCTCAAGCCTGACTAATTGCCAGACATTCGCCGCGCTGCCGAATCTCAGAAGTTTGGGCTCGAGGCAGACGTTCGCAAAATCGCGATGTATGTCCGCTTTGCGGACTTTGCCGCCGTTGCTCTTCCGAATGTTTGCTGACGCAGCATTCGCTCGCCTGTGCGGCACGTTCATCGCTGCAGAGCAGCTGAAGTCGCCAGACCGGTCTTCCCTGACCAGATCGTTAATAACCAGTCGCACCGAGTCACAGGTGCGCAGTCTGCACGATCGTAAGCACTGTTTGACCGATGATCGCGTGGGGGGTCCAAGGAATGCGTTCTGCCGTGGTTCGAGCCACCGTGGCCAGACTCTGGTCCGCATCAGGCGCTCAACATGCGTCCACCTTTGTCGGAAATCCATATCGAGAAACGCCAACTAGGTAGCCCGACCGCGCGGGGCTGGATAAAGCTCTAACATGCGGGAGCAAAGCCTAATGCTCAGCCGTCTTCGGAACCGACCTGCGTGAGTAGAAGCCGCTTCTTTCTGTATGTCGACGCTGGCATTCCAACATATCGCCGGAAAGCATTTCGAAAACTCGACGTTTCTGTGTACCCAACCTCTCCGGCGATTTCGTCAATTGGCAGATCCGTAGTTTCCAGCATCTGTTTAGCTTCTTCGATCCGCAGTGTTTGAACGTAATCAACCGGGGTTTGCCCTGTGGCTTTTCGAAAACGGCGTAAAAGGCTACGTTCAGTCAAACCGCTTCTTGCTGCCATGGCGGCGACCGGCTTCGGTAATGCGTAGTTATCAGCGGCCCAAACCTGCGCGTCTGCAACTAGTGCATCATCGTGCTGTGTGCCAGCCGTCAGCGAGGCATAGTGCAACTGTCCTTCTGTATGGGGCTGCAACAGATAGATCTTGGCAATGCGACGGGCCTCGTCAGGGCCTGCGATGCGCCCGATCAGATAGAGCACGAGATCGCCCCAGGATGATGCGCCACCCGCTGTCACGATCCGGTGCCCTTCTCCCGCCGGAACCAGAATTCGTTCGCGACGCACTTTTATGTCGGGATACTGCCGCGCAATCACATCACAGAAACTCCAGTGGCTTGTCGCATCAAGACCGTCCAGCATCCCGGCCTCGGCGAGCAGATAAGCGCCGGAACAGACCGAGGTGATCAAGGCTCCGTCATCGCGTGCTTTCTTAAGCCAGGTAATCATCGGGGCGAATTCATCCGGGACACCAGTTCCCGGTGCGAAGTGAAAGTCTGGGACGATGACGAGATCGGGCTTTACAAAACTGTCCAGCGATCCATCCGGTGTGATGCGCCGTCCGTTGATGTCCTGATAGGCGGCGCCGTCACACGATATCAGAGCCGCATCAAAAACAGGCGGTTTAGGGGCCGTACCATGCAACATTTCCCAGTCACGTCCGACGGACGCCAGCGCGTCAAGAATGCAATAAGCGGTTGAGGTGCCGACACAGGGCATGGTCAGAACTGCAGTTCGGCAGGTGGATTTCTCTTGCAGCATCAGAGTGTCCGATATTCACCTATTTTGGAGTTTATTGGGCGTTACATCAAAAAACCTCGTTACGCAACGCCTCGTTCCTGACCAAAACGCGCACGATTGAGTGCCTCCAAGGGAGGGCGCTGGTCCGTAGCACAAGGGTGAGGGTGTCTGAAATTCACCGTTATTGGCATATCTGAGCATATCGCGACTCGGCCGCGGCTGCCAAACAGTCTCCAGCATTTAAGCCAAAACCCTGTCAGACCGGAGAATTCCAATGAACAAGCAACCCGCAATCACATTTGATACGGCCAAGACTGAAGGATTTGCCGAACTCATGGGTGGCGCGCTGAACGCAGCCTCGCTGGCGCTTATGTCTTCGATCGGCCATCGCTCCGGCCTGTTTGACGCATTGGCAGCATTGCCCAATTCAACCTCGCGCGCGTTGTCTGACGGCGCGGCCCTGGCAGAGCGCTACGTTCGCGAATGGATGGGCGTGATGGTGACCTCCGGGGTTGTGGAATATGACGCGAAGGCAGGAACCTATTTTCTGCCCCCTGAACACGCAGCCTTTCTCACCACTGCGGCGGCGCCCGACAATATGGCGGTCACCTGCCAGTTTATCGGCGTGATGGCGTCGGTCGAAGAAGAGATGGTTGCCCGGTTCCGCGATGGCGGTGGGACGCAGTATCACGATTACTGTCGCTTTCACGAAGTCATGGCCGAAGACAGTGCGCAGCTTGTGGTATCCGCGCTGATTGAACACATTCTGCCTCTAGACCCCGGGCTGATTGCACGGCTGGAAAGCGGCATTGACGTGCTTGACGTCGGGTGCGGCGCAGGCCGGGCGATGATGGAATTGGCCAAAGCCTTTCCAAACAGCCGGTTTGTCGGTGTCGATCTTTGCCCCGATGCCTTCGCGGTAACGCAGGTCACGGCACATCGGAACGGGCTTTCCAACCTATCCTTTCGTGGACAGGATCTGTCAGGCGTCACAACAATGGGCAGCTACGATCTGATCACTGCTTTTGACGCGGTCCATGACCAAAAGGACCCGCAAGGCCTACTGGATCTTGTGAAAAACTCTCTGGCCGATGACGGGCTGTTCCTGATGCAAGACATCGGCGGGTCACGTGATCTGGAAAAGAACATCGAGAACCCTTTTGCACCGCTGCTGTACAGCCTGTCTTTGATGCATTGCACGCCGGTTTCAATTGGTCAGGGCGGCCCCGGTCTTGGGGCGATGTGGGGGGTTGAAACCGCGCAAGAATACCTCGCCCGCGCGGGGTTTGATCGGGTTGAAACCCATCGCCTGCCTCACGACCCGCTCAACGCCTATTTTCTTGCGCGCCCTTAGCCTCAAAGCATCAACGGAGACACAAAATGACTATTCCCCCTAACGCACATGCCATCGTTATCGGTGCCGGATTGTCCGGCATGGCTGCGGCCACGGAACTGCTCAAACGCAGCGTCCCTGTCACCATCCTTGAGGCATCCGATCGCGTCGCTGACCCTTGGCGCGCGCGTCATCCTAGGCTTCGACTGAACATCCATCGCAATTTTACCCGCCTGCCGGGGCACCATGAGCCACGCGCAATGGACAGGTTTTTGCCTCGTGACGCTGTGGTTGACTATCTGGGCGACTACGCGGACGGGCTGAAAGAACACATTGTGTTTAATACGTCTGTCTTGTCCGTGCGTCGTGATGGCGATCATTGGCAAGTCAACACCAACAACGACAGATATACGTGCACTGATGTTGTCGTGGCCACAGGTCGCGAAAAAGTGCCCGAAATGCCCGTTTGGCCGGGACTGGAGGACTTTGGCGGCAAGGTGATCCATGCTGCAGAATTTGGCGATCCGTCGGACTATGACGGCAGGAATATCGTTGTTGTCGGGGCCGGAAACTCTGGTTCCGATGTGCTGAACCACCTCTCGCGCAGCAACCCCGGCCGGGTCTGGGTCGCCGTTCGTCATGGACCTTCGATCCTGCCGTCCAAAATTCTGGGCTTTTCACTGCAACGCATGGCGAACCTGTTTGCGCGTTTCCCAAAGTGGTCGCTCGATCCGGTATTTGGCTTCATGCAATGGACGTTTTTTGGCAATCTGCGGCGCCATGGCTTGCCGCGCCATAAGCTTGGCGGCGGCTCTCGCATGCTCAAGGATGGCGTGACATTTGCGCTGGATGACGGGTTTGTGGCTGCGCTGAAAGCGGGGCGCTTTGAGGCCGTGCCTCAGGTCGTTGGTTTTGGCGACTACACCGTCGAACTGGCCAATGGCCGTAAACTTCGCCCAGACGTTGTGATCTGTGCAACAGGCTACAGGCCTGATCTTGAGCGGCTTTTTGGTGAACTTGGTGCACTGGATGCCAAGGGCTATCCGCGGCAGCCGATGGGGCAGGAAGACGTCAACAATCCCGGCCTGTGGTTCACAGGCTATGCTCCCGTGTTTCAGGGGTTTTTCCATGCCGCCGGGGTAAGCGCGGTTCGCATCGCTTCGCAGGTGGCCGCCCGCACGGAAAGGGCACCCAATGCGCCGCACCAGCGGCAGGTTGCCCATCGTCCCCAGATGCAGCCCCGCTTCGCAAAAGGAGCAGAACAATGAGCATCACAAACAGCACCCATGTGCCCTATTCCAAACCAACAATCTTCTACAACGTTATGGCACGTTTTTGCATGTGGAGGGATCGGCGACGGCTTGCCCATAGGGGCCGCAGATTCGCAGAGCTGCCTCTCGGTCTGTTTCGGGATGTCGGGCTTGAACATCTCAGTGATCTCAAAACCGATCCAAAATTCCCGCATCGCATACTTTAGCAACGCAAGTCTCAATCGCCCCAAGTCCCAAAGGAAACCAAATGTCTATCTACAAGACTTGTAAATTGGCCACCGCCCCTGGATCAATCGGTTCGCTTACCGCAGCGACGCTGACGGGATACATTGCTGTAGCGGGTACTTCGCTGGCGCTGGTCTTGCTGCTGGCGCCAGGATCTACTCGGGCGGAAAACCTGATGCGAGCGCAATGGCCGGATAGCCTTCGGGACAGTGATTTCCTTTTTGAAGGCGCACCAGACGAAGCCCTCGTTGAGCTCGGGCGCAATCTGTTCTTCGACCCGATCCTTTCGGGCAATCGCAATATTTCCTGCGGGACCTGCCATGATCCGGCGCGCGGCAGCGGCGATGGCGTCGCCTTGTCTATAGGCGAAGGAGGGACCGGGTTTGGCCCGGAACGGCGGACCAAAGATGGCATCACCGAACGTATTCCGCGCAATGCACAGGCGTTATGGAACATCGGCGCTAAGGAGTACCTGTCGATGTTTCATGACGGGCGGGTGGAGCCTGATCCGGCGCACACCTTTCAAAGCGGGTTCTGGACACCCGCACGCGAACATCTGCCACAAGGGTTGGATAACCTATTGGCGGCGCAGGCCATGTTCCCAGTACTTTCCGCGTCTGAGATGGCAGGACAAAAAGGCGAAAACCCCGTGGCAACCGCAGTGGCCGAAGACAGGGTCACCGACGCTTGGGATTTGCTGGCAGCACGTCTGCAGGCCACACCAAAATACCAGGATTTGGCCCGCGCCGCCTTTCCCGATCTGGACGCGATTACCATGGTGGCAGCGGCCAATGCGCTGGCCGCATTTCAGTCCCGTGCTTTCCGCTCAGACAACAGCCCGTTTGATGCCTTCTTGCGCGGCGATCTTACGGCTTTGTCCGAGGACGCTCGCGCCGGGGCTGATTTGTTTTATGACAAGGCAAAATGTGCGGCCTGCCACATGGGCAAATTGCTGACTGATCACGAATTTCACGCCATTGCCGTGCCGCAAATCGGGCCGGGCAAAGGCCACGGTGAGGACAAGAGCCTTTGGCGGGCATCCGGGTTTGCCCGTGCCACAGAGGATGAGGGCCGTTATCGTGTATCATTCGACCCGACTGACCTCTTTGCGTTCCGCACGCCGTCCCTGCGGAATGTCACGCTCACGGGACCATGGGGGCATGACGGAGTTTTTGCTGATCTGGAAATGATGGTGCGCCATCATCTCGACAGCGTGGCCTCGCTGGAGGCATATGATGCCGATGCCACCGAATTACCGGTCATTGACCAGTTCATTGAACAGACCGGCAATGGATCGTCTTTGATCTTTCGCCCTGTGAATCCGAAACGGCGTACGGCCTTTGATCTGCGTGACACATGGGTGCAGAAATCTGATGCGTTGCGTGGAAGGATTGCACAGGCAAATACCCTGGCACCTGTGACGCTGAGTGATCGCGAAGTGGCCAGAATTATGGCCTTCCTCGAAGCATTGACGGATCCCTCTGCCAAAGATCGTTCTGATCTTATTCCGCGAAGCGTTCCCTCCGGACTTACTCCGCAGCCGACGCCGAAATTGCCGGACGGCTAAAGGCCCACTCCGCGACCTCCCAGCCCCATCTGCAATTTCACCAGAGCTCCGGCACCCGTACCCGCCGGTTCACCAGGCAGATTTGCCTCCCACCAACCAAAAGGACCCTAAAATGAAACCCATCTTTCTTATCAGCGCTGCCGCGCTTACCCTTACCACTGCGACCCAATCTGGCGCAGAGGACGCCACCAAGACCAGTTATGATCCGCCGGAAAGCATGTCGCTGACCTTTGTCTTTCATATTGACGACGGCATGGCCGAACAGGATGTGTTCTATGAAGAAGTCCCGGGCTCAGGAGAGGTGTTCCGTCCCACAGCGGCGACCCGCGATATGGACGCGCCGCTCTATGCGCCGGGGGTCGAAGTAAAACACAACTTTCTTGACACCAGTGATACAGGTCCATACCCCAAGGGCCGTCCGCTGGGACTAACCCTTGGCGAATGGTTCGCGGCCAAAGGCAGCGGCACATACACCTGTGAAAATGGTGTCGGCACCGTCGATTTGGCCTTTGAAAACCTGATCCCGAACGGAGTTTACACGATATGGCATGACTTCATGGTCTGGCCACCAACTGACCCGTTCATCGGCACCTATGATCTGCCATTTGGCGCCCGCGATGGATCTGAAAATACTTTTATCGCCAATGCCGACGGGTCCGCTGATTTTGAGCGCACGATCACACCCTGTCTTCAGCTCAGCGGCGAACATCTTGCTGCCGACCTGGGTCTGGCGTGGCACTCCGATGGCAAGACCTATGGTCCGCTGCCGGGCGAATTTTCGACCGTCACGCATGTTCAGATGTATGTCGCGCTGCCTGAACGCACCGGTCTCTGAGGCTGCGTATTGGAGCGGGTTTTGTGCCCGCTCCGATCATTGGAAGCAGGTGCAAATTGTCATGTAATACAACACACCGCTTCCACGTCTTGCCCCGCTCAACAGATGTGAGACGCAACGATAGATGTCCGAGGCTTGCCGGACTGGTTGCCGGTTGTGCAAACCACCTCCCGTCTGGGCAAGCTATGCTACGAGGCCAAGACATGACTTCACCCGCAAGAACCGCCCCAACAAGGAGCCCAGCCATGAAGATCATTTGCATTGACCAGGATGAAACCGGAGGCTCACGATTTTTGGATCATGCCTGGGTTCTGGAAGAAGGCAGTTTCACGCCGCCCTCTCCATCGGGATACCGCATCTCGCCACCGTTGGACGCCGAGAGAATTCTGATGATGCATCATCCCGCAGGTTATGTGGATGCATGGCACACCGCGCCAGCCGTGGTTCTTGGGACGGTCCTGCGCGGGACCGTGCGCATAGAAACCAGCAATCTGGATACGCGGATTTTGCAGGTTGGGGATCAGTTTCTGGCGCGTGATCTTCAGGGGAAAGGTCATCGCATGTTTGAGGTGAATGAAGGACCTTATGATCTGGCTCTTGTTGTACTCACACAAGCACCCGTCGCGGTCGATTGTTTCCAATGAAGCTGTATTACTACCCAGACGCCTGTTCGCTTGTCGTCAATATTGCCCTGCGGGCGGCAAACATTCCGTTTGATTTGATCGAAGTTGACTACGCTTCTCGTCAATTGCGGGATGGTTCCGACTTTTCCAAAATCAACGCAAAGGCCTATGTCCCGGCATTGGTGCTGGATGATGGGAGTTGCCTGACAGAGGTGATTGCCATTCTGGACTGGATCGACTTCAAAGCACCAAAGGCCGCGCTGCTGGGCCTGCAAGGGACCACTTGGCGACAAGAGGCCATGACTTGGCTTGTTTTTGTTGCGACAGAAATCCACAAAAGCTTCAGCCCGCTATTTCGCCCGAACACCCCGCGAGAGTTCCTTGTGCCCGGTCAACATCACCTGAAAAACCGGTTGTCCGTCATTGAGACACAATTGACGGGGCGGCAATATTTGTGTGCAGACACTCCCAATGGTGCAGATTATTACATGTATGTTATGTCTCGCTGGATATGCGACTCTGGGCTTTGCACCCGTGATTGGCCTGCCATACGAGCCCACGCAAATCGGATCGAAACGCTAACCTACGTTCAGGATGCGCTTGCCTCTGATATCAGATGACGCGGAGTCTGTTCTCGCAAGGTTTTTGCTACACAAGAGAAATGAACCATGGATATCGCGGAACTATCGGCCCGCCTGATGGGTATGGATGACGCCACCTGGCAACGACATGCGAACCCGTGGAGTGGTTGGTCGCGCATGACAATCCTTCCGCTCTTTTGCCTGGCTATCTGGAGCCGAGTCTGGCTGGGCTGGGGCGCACTTTGGTTCGTTCTGGCCGTTGTCATTTGGACCTGGCTCAATCCACGCTTGTTTGGCCCGCCGCAGCATCACGACGCCTGGATGACCAAAGGTGTGCTGGGTGAGCGTATTTGGCTTAATCGCAAAACGGCGTCGATCCCCATCCATCATGCACAAGTCATAAGTCGTTTGACATATGCCGCCGCGCTCGGGGTCGTCATTCTCGCAGTCGGGCTTTGGCGGCTCGAATTGGGTTGGGTATTCGTAGGCTCGACGCTGGCTATAGGTGCAAAGCTCTGGTTTCTGGACCGCATGGTTTGGCTGCTGGCTGACACGAGTGACTGAGCCCTCAATGCTCATTTCTGCAGACAGAACTGAGGAAATCGGTGCATCAGCTGAACTTGACCGTCAATGTCTTACCAGCGCTTTCGCAATCTCTCGCAGGTGTCTGTGCCCTGTTCCACAGCAACCGCCGAAAATGTCCATATGCGGGTAGCGTTCCGTCAGGCTGAACAGTTGTGAGCCAAGTTCGACAGGATCGCCATCCTCAATGTGGTGCAATTTGCACAGGGCCAGCTTCTCCATCTTCGACGCATTCGGGCGCACGCCGCGCAGCCGTTTGATCCAGTTTCCGTTCTCAAGGGCCGGTTCGTATTCAAGCGGGTGGGAACAATTGACAATGTAGTACTCCGGCGCCGCCTCTCCGGCCTGCATGTCGATTTCAACTATGGCCTCGGCAAGCGTGGGGCCTGATTTCAGCCTGCACGTACTGTCGAGCGTCAAAGAAACCGACAATGGCAGACCGATCCGTTCCGCCGCGCGTAGGGCACCAACAGATTCCTCGATATTGTTGAATGTCAGTGCGCTGACGAAATCCACATCTGCCCGCTTCAATGTCTCCAGTTGAACGGCGTGATACTCTTCGGCGGATTCGGCGGTGATTTCCTGATTGAGGCTATAGGCATCGCCGCGTGGCCCGAGAATTCCGCCAATCAGAAGGTTTGGAATATCACCTTCATACCCTTTTGAAATTTCGCGGAGAAGCTCAATTGCGGCAATATTTGCATCTGCCAAGCTTGACGCTGAATAGCCCAGTTTTGCACCCCAGTCCGGGCTGGCGCGATAGTCAAAGCCGGTCAGCAGAAACGACAAGCCAAATTCGGCAGCAACATCAAGCTGCTGAGAAATCACATCTCGCATTGCGGAAACAGCCCGAGGATTGTCCATAAGCGGTAGCATTGAAAACTCAGGCAATTCAAACCCATGGCGATACATGATTTCTGTTTCTGTACCGCCTTCGGTCAGAAAGAACTCGCCGGAACCCATTGGTGGAAGTGGGGATTGAACGGTCATATTAGACCTCCGGCTGAATGTTCTGGTTAAAGCGAAACCGGTTTTCAGGGTCATATTTGATCTTGATCTTGACCAACCGCTGATAATTCGCGCCAAACGTAGCCCGCGTCAACGCGTCCCCGTCCTCTCCATGGCCAGGAAAGTTCAGATAGGCCCGGCCGTGATGACCGTACGGTTCAGCGCTTTCCCAGCCCTGACGTGACCAGCCAATATTGGCCGCATCGTCACCCGGATCTGACCACACGCCATCCAGGGAATACATCCAGCCCATGGATCGGTCACCAAAGGCCGTTGCCTCTGCCGCGACTGCTGCCGTGGCACCACCAAAGTTCCACAAAGACGAGATCGAGTTGTCCGAAGGGGCAGCGGAAGCGTTCTTCATCGCCAGATCAATCATTTCATCCGACAATTCCGACAGGTAGCGCGCCTTCCAGTAGCACCGATATTCTCCGGCTGGCATCAGCGTGTCAAAGAGCTGTTGCACATCACAATAATTCATTCGGCTCGAGAAGTCGGTCACCATATTGCCGAGTTCACTAAGGGGTTGCAGCAACGCCTCTCCCTCGGCGGCATCTCCGTTGTAGACACAAGCCAAAGTATAGACGCGTTTTCCCCAGCTTTCCTCTGGGAAGTCTTCACCGCCCGCCGTTGAAAACTCGCACAGTGATCCAACTAGATCACCGTGTTTCGCCAGAAAGTCGCGCCATGCCCGGATGGGTCCAGGCCCGTCCTCAACAGCATAGATCGGGGCAGCAAACATGACTTCGGGGCCGATGGGATGCAGGGCAAAGTCAAACCGGACAACCACTCCAAAGTTGCCGCCACCGCCCTTGAGTGCCCAGAGCAGTTCAGGGTTTTCTTTTGCATTCGTGTGAACCAACTTACCATCGGCGGTCACCACATCTGCCGCAACAAGATTGTCAATCGACAACCCATGCTTGGCCCTCAGCCAGCCGATCCCACCTGACAGGGTCAATCCGGCAACACCGGTATCCGAGATCAGGCCACCGGGTGTTGCCAAACCATGGGCCTGGCTTGCTTCGTCCACGTCCCGCCAAAGCGCTCCGCCTTCCACCGATGCGGTGCGATTGTCGGCATCCACAGTCACGTTGCGCATCAGTCTGAGGTCGATCATCAGACCCTCGTCGCAAACTGCATGGCCCGCAACATTGTGGCCCCCCGCGCGAATAGAGATTGGAAGATCGTTGTTGCGCGCGTGATTAACAGCGGCGACAACGTCATCTGCATTCCGGCAGCGTACGATCATTGCAGGCTTCCGGTCGATCATCGCGTTCCACACGGCGCGCGTCTCATCAAACTCTGCCATGCCGGGCATCAATGTCTCAGCTTTGAGTCCGACAGGTGATAAATTCTGGTCTGTATCCATACTGTTCATAATGCAATTCCCTTTGTGATCTTCTGGGATGCTATGCCACTGGCGGCACCCACATCAGTGGCAAGATGGCCAAAGATGCGGCATACTGGACAAACGAATATGGCAAACTTGCCAAAACCGTGCCATTTCAGACAGGAGGGTTATATGGACACCGCCAAAAAACCGCTCATCGTGCTGCTCGCCGCCCCGGAAACATCCGCATCGGTCCTCTATGGGCTCTACGATGTCCTGATGTCAGCAGGTGCAGTTTATCCGGATATGGTGACCGGTGCCCCGGGTGATGAACTTCTGGATGTCCGCATCGTATCCGCAGATGGCAAGCCTTTTCACTGTATCGGCAATATCCCGGTGGAGCCACAAAGCTCCATTGGCGAAATTGACGATGCCGACGCTGTTGTGATCTGCGACCTGTACACATCGATTTATGATGTGCCCAAAGGTCGATATCCACGCGAAGTCGACTGGCTCAAGCGGATGCACCAGCAGGGGGCGTTACTGACATCGGTGTGTTCCGGCTCCTTGTTGCTCGCGGAGTCCGGGTTGCTGAATGGCCATCAGGCGACTGCACATTGGGCCTATCGCGATATGTTTCAGCGCCATTTTCCCAAGATTACATTTCGCAATGAAACAGTACTTTGCCTGGCAGCTGAGGCTGACCGGATCGTAACCGCAGGTGGGGTCACCGCCTGGCATGACCTCACGGTCTATCTGATTGCACGATATTGTGGTTACCAAACCGCGATTGAAACCGCCAAGGTCTTCCTGTTCAGTGGGCACGCCGAAGGTCAGTCACCCTATTCGGTGATGACCCGCCCGATGGAATCAAACGATGGTCCGATCTCTGATTGCCAGGTTTGGATCGCGGATCATTACGCCTCTGCCAAGCCGGTTGAGAAGATGGTTGAGCGGTCGGGGTTGAATGCACGGACCTTTTCGCGAAGATTTCGCATGGCGACGGGCTTTGCCCCGATCGAGTATGTTCAGGCGCTTCGCGTCGAAGAAGCCAAACAAATGCTGGAGACTGATGAGCTTTCAAATGACGATGTCGGAGCGGCTGTTGGATATGAGGATCCGGCATCCTTTCGGCGCGTATTCAAACGCGGTACCGGTTTGTCGCCGGCGGCATACAGGAAGAAATTCCAGCGTATCTCTCAAATCGCCCGTCCGCATTGAGTATTGCTTAAACCCGAAGTGAACCAAAGATCTTTCACACAAGTGCTACGAACTCACAGATAGTTTGCCGCTATGTAAGTCTGCAGTTTCAGATTTGGCGGGGCCCGCATGAATGACCCGTTGTCCTGCTGCGTCGCAGCGCACCAGTTTGTGCTACTTCGACATTTCTTATGATGCGAGCGTACGCAACGAGAATTCGACAGTTCCGTTGTGGGCTCACTCCTGCCATTCTCTGCGGAACGCTTCAACTGGTGGTAAGAGCCCTGACCGGCCTTTGCCCAGATTTCACGCATTTTCTAAAGCGGCATGATAATCCGGCCCAAACCGGACTTCCGGCAACCACTCTAGATGCTGCGGTCGCAGCCCGCCATTGCTGCCGTTCATGCACGACGCAGCATTCCTAAATGATCTGTTTTGTAGCTGGGGCAAAACAAACCTTGATGAGTTTTAACATGGAGGTACGATTGAACTGCGCCGATCTCTGTTGCTTAACGTCATGTCCACGCCCGAACTGGGTGGTATCAATCCGGTCTCAAACCCTCTATGGCTGCCTGAAACCAAGTGAGGACACCCAATGCCTAAATCCAAAAAGCCCAAGGCAAAGCGCCCGGGTGCAAACCCTGTCAAGAAGCCTGCTTGGCATCAAGCGCTCAACGGCACTGCCGGACGACATGGGGAGAGGCCAACTAAGACTGGCAAAAAGGCACAGAATAAATCGGCATAGGCCGACTGCAATTTTACAGTGACTTGGTGAGATAGCCGCATTGGGCATCTTGGCAACTGCGAAACAGGAGTTGCGCCGGTGGTAGAGCCAGAAACATTTGCGTTCCTTGCGGATCTCGGAATGAACAACCGCAAAGCCTGGATGGACGAGCACCGCGAAGAACGCGACGACGCCTTGCGCAATTTCGCTGGTATCGCAATGACACTGCACGACTATGCTGATCGCTTTGATCCTTTCGTCGCTGAGGCGGGGATCAAACCAAAGCGAAGCTACACCAAGTTCTTTCAGGAGCCGCGAGACCGCATCGGGCGTGCACTATACCGCTCGGACGTGGATGTTTTTGCCAATGCTGGTAATCCCGCAGAGGACTTCGGATACTACCTCCACATCGAGCCAGGGAATTGCCACGCGGGTGCAGCATTATTCCAACCATCCAAGGCCGCGCTCGCTCGTTTGCGGATGCGTTTGGTCGATGATCCGAACGGCATGAGTGCCATCTTGGCTGGCCCTGAGTTCAAAAAGACTTTCCCAGACGGAATTGTCACGCGAAAGGCGTTGGGCACTGTGCCGGAAGGCTTTGCAAGTAGCGACCCCGCCGCACCCTATTTGAAAATGGCTGGCCTGGGATGCCGCAAAGATTTGCCGGACGCTCTGCTGCTTGAAGACGAGGTAATCGATCTGCTGGTCGTGATCTTTCGGGCCGCCAGCCCGCTGGTGCGCTACTTCGACTGAGCCACATCAGAAAATTTGTGCGAGCGGAGTTGTTTTCGTGTGATAACACTACATCCTTGAATACCGACAGCGATCTCGATCCAAATAGCCCGTTGATACGTAAAACCCCCGATGCCATCGGACAACGGGGGCTGTTTTTCAGCGTCGGGAAATGACCTATGTCACCCTTCGCGTTCCATCTTCTTACGTGCCAGCTTACGGGCGCGGCGGATCGCTTCAGCTTTCTGGCGTGCGTTTTTCTCGGACGGCTTCTCGAAATGTTGCTTGAGCTTCATTTCACGGAAAACGCCTTCCTTCTGGAGCTTTTTCTTAAGAACCCGAAGGGCCTGATCGACATTGTTGTCGCGAACACTAACCTGCATGTGGTTTACACCACCTTTCTAGTCTGAAGTTTGCAATGATTTGCAGGAATAGGCCAAATAGCAATCTTGTCCTGGATTGTACAGCATAACGGGTGCAGGTTGGGTTGAGGGTAATCGTCATGCTCATGGCATCTGTCATTCAGACTTGATGGTATCAAGTTTGCACACGGCCCATTTCCCTGTTTGGAACCATTGCGCAATTCAGCACGGTCACGGATGTCACGCTGGACGATTTGAAGATTGAGCTGTTTTTTCCGGCCGACGACCAAAGTGCCAAATTTCTGCGTGATCTTGCCCACGTGGCTGCCAATTAGATGGTGGTTTGACTAGAGCCCACCACGTCCCGGCGAACCCCGTTCATTCCTGACCTTGGAAGGGTTCCTGCCATTGCGGCCCATAAGAGACATTCGGCACCCTGCTGGCATTCTGCGGTCGCAGCCCACATTCCGGTCATTCGCTGCAAGTGCAAATTTTGGCGCTGCTCGAACTCACACATTGCGGACAAAAGTAGCTTTCGCTGCGCTTGCACCAATGACCGTTTTTTCTGGTATTCATGGCCCAGTTTCTTTGCAAAACCCACGTCCAAAATATCTAAAACTCATCAAATTCCGGGACGTTGCCAAGCCTAATGAGGAAACTTGGCGACCCGACTTCGCCACTGTTCGGATCTTCACTGACCATGTAGGCATCGGCGCCAGCGCAATCGTCGGATTGCGCTTCTCTTTCTGCTCTGTTTTGTGCTTCCGCTGCCGTGGAGTATTCAAATTGCTTGCCAATTTTCAAGCTTCCTTGCCCTCCGCGTCCTGGCTTCCGTTCCACATATGTTTGACAGATGTAGTGAACTTTTTCTGAGCTCTCATCTGAGAGTGTCATGGCAATATCCTTGAAACGAGTACGGGCGCTACTGATGCATGAGATAAACAGTGCTCGCTAGCCACTTTGTTTGTGTTTCGCTCAATCAAGTCGCGCGGAGAGGAGGGCCAACGATCCTGTCACCGCTTTTTGGCGGGCTTCGGCGGACAGGCTTCAGATGGAGTCGTCGCATCCCTTTCGAGCCGAGTTTTGCGAAGCCGAGCGTTCTTGATCTGTCTTTGCTCTGCTTCTTCGTTGACCATTTCCCTAACGACCCGCGTTGTTTTGTCCATCGGCGTTTCCGCCTTGGGAACGTGTGCATTGAAGGCAGTTGTTTTTTTCTGCTTTGCCAATGGTTACTCTCCTATCCGTTTTCAACGGCGCATTTGTCAGTTGAGTATTTCAAATTGATGCCAGGTGATTGCCTGGTCCTTGAGGGACACGCGCGTGTCGTAAAGGACTGCGATGGAGCAGCTTTGTCTGAACGTCAGGAGCGGACATAGCTTTCATCAACGCACTATAGTTCATTTGGAATCTCATTTCCGATCCTACGTTTTGTGTCGAATGGGGTGTGCCGATGACAAGATGGTCGCTTGTTGCACCGATGAGTCTGTTTCTGGGAGGCATAGAAAGCCCCAAAACGTCCGTATCTTGCTGACCAATGGCGAGAACTAATTGTGTGCTCTGTCTACTTTTTGGAACAAGGTGAAGTCTTTTGAATACCGGGTCGCAGATGCTCTGAGGGTAAGATGAAGGTTTGGACCCTGTTTCAATGACCTCGGCGACAAGCGTAAAGGCATCCGTATACATCCCGCCTATCTGATCTCCGGAAACCGGATCAACGCCCAGAAGTATTGCTTCCCCCAGCCTTAAATCGTTGATGCGACCAGCTGGGTGCCCACTGAAGGCCCAAGGAAGGTTGGCCGAGTTACCGCCAGATACCGTCTGAAGGAAGGGGCCACACTGCCCCTCTGTGTCATTCGCCAAGACAGACAAGGCGTCCATGTCTGCTGCATTCGGGGCAATTCCACTCAGGCATGCGAAGTTCGCTCCGATGCCATTTAGCGCGACACCCGGCATATCCACCACTTGCTGCGCAATTGCGCCGAGGTACTTTGGCATGATCCCTTCGCGCAGATCGCCCATCTCAACCATCAGGATAATGCCGTGAATGCAGTCCTTCCGGATCGCGGCGGCGGCTAGAGCGGTAATCACGAGGATTTCTGTGTTGTAGCTTGCCTCACAGTACTGGACGACCTGATCGACCTGGCTCAGCATTGGTGTACGGATCAAGGTGATCGGGCATGTCATGCCCGCATTGCGTAACTTCCGAACGTTGCTAAGACGCGCTTCTGCAAGTCCCACAGCGCCACCGTCCAGCATGGCCCGAGCGATGGTTGGATGCCCGCACACCGCTTTGGTCACACCGGTGACGCTGATGCCGCGTGTCTTGAGGCGCCCGATCACAGTCTTTGCATTGTGGCGTATCTTGCTCAGATGCACCTCAATGCGGGGTGTACTCATATCGCAGCCACAGGCGTGGGTTGATGCAACCCAGGATAGGCGGCGACAACCATTGCAAGCAAATGCGATGCCGGCCGGCTGAGCACATCCGTTACGGGTAACCTGAGCATTTGTGACTGTGCGGCGATAGTGTCGGTAATCTCGGCCTCAGACATCCCCTCGTGATTGAGCGTGACGCCGATGACTTTTGTGTCAGCAAACGCTTCGATGAGGGCAATCTCACTTGCAGGCTTGGGCATTGGCATATTGGGAAAATCACAGCGATGCGCGCGCTTTGGAGCGTGTTGAAGGATCACGGCGTCCGGCTGGCTGCCCCGCAGGATAAAGGCGGATGTGCAGAACGCCGGATGGCTCAACGCTCCTTGACCTTCAATCAAAATGACATCGGGTTGTTCAGCCTCGGAAGCGTCAACAATCGCACCTTCAAGCTCGCCGCAACAGAACTGCGGCGGCACGGCATCCATTGCCACTCCATATTTTGCGCCCTGCATCAAACCCGTCTGGCCCGTACCAACAAGAACAGTCTTGATGCCCCTTGCGTTCAAGGCGCGGGCCAATACGGTTGCTGTTGTCCGTTTTCCAATGGCGCAATCGGTTCCAAGAACCGCTATGCGCAGTGCCTTCACTCCTGCAATACTTCCGTCGAACAGGCGCATATCCTTGCTGGGTTTAGGTTTTCGAATATCTCGAATGGTGACTTTGCGTTCGACTGCAAAAGACCCGATTTCGAGATCATCGCTCAAATACTCATGCAATCCACTGACGATGTTCATACCAAGTGAAATCGCATCGAGAACAACGTCGCGATCTGTCGATGAGAGTCTCCCCGTAGATGGTGCCATTCCGTAAATGAGGGTATCTGGGATGACGGTTTCATGGGCGACAGCAGCGTCCAAACTTCTAAAGACCGGAATGTGGTTTACTGCATCGTCAAGAATCTGCCCGCTGTCTTCGCCGTCGTGGTTGCTATCGATGACAGACAGGATCCTGTAGGCCTCTGAATGACGAACAAGGCCATTAGCAGTTTTGCCATCAATGTTGGCGAAGTTACCTTGGCAATAGACAATCGCAGTTGGTGGCGAGACGATCTTAGTGGTAGAGATTGATCTTATGGGTTCATCGCTGGTCAATGGCGGCGCTTGTGCACCGCTGACGGGACGACGGATAGTGTTAGCCGCGCTAAAGTCGGTTTTCATGATGTTTCCTTTTTGTGGTCGACACCGAAGGCAACGCTGCCGTCACCATTGGGTAATGAAGTCGAGAATATCGTGCCGCACGCTCAGTTATCGAGAATGCAAAGTCCCTTAGATAACTTGAAATTCTTGTTGCAGTCCCACCGGTTTCCGGACCTGTCGAGATGGGCATTCGCAGGAAGGTCTATTACGTCACAGCTCGCACCTGAGGCAGCGTATCCCCGCTCGCACTTCCATCCCGTTCCGTAACTTGCATCGTCAAAGAAGGCATGTTCAGGGATCACAACGGGCGCGCACGACCCATCTTGTGCAAAGTACCCACGTTCGCATGTCCAGGGTCGACCGTATCCTGATGAATTCAGATACGCGTTGGCCGGGACTTCAATAGCGACGCAAAGGTCGTCCGATGCTTCGAACCCCCGTTTGCATTTCCACGCTGGCCCATAGGTAGTAGCTGCCAGGTAAGCGTTTGCGGGTACGACAATTTCTTGGCATGTGTCGTCGATTTTGAGAAAACCGCGAGAGCAATGCCAGCGCTCACCTGATGGATCAAGAAACCCGCCATCAGGTACAATCACCGCAACACAGGCCGTGTCATCCTTCTTGCGAAACCCATGAAGACATTCCCAACCAGAGCCATAGGTGCGGTTGGTCGGATACGCATTTGCTGGCACTATGACAACGGCGCAGACATCGCCACTCAGCCTATACCCGGCGTTACATTTCCAGCCGTCACCGTAGCTCTTTGCAGTGGCATTTTCAGGCACAGGTTGCGATGTGGATTGAGCATATGCAGGCGTTGAAAACAGAAGCAGAGCACAGATTGGGAGCACAATCAGAGCCGCAATCATCTGAATGCCTGGTGACGGATGCGCTCCCCAGATCGCCTGACAGAGTTGCGGCATTGCCTTTGAGTTATGATCCATCCAGCTCAAGCCCCGCGATACAGGCATCTGCAAGGTCACGGCTTGGCGTTTCCGACCCCGGCAACGTAGCCCAACCCGTATCCATCATAGCCTTGCGGCGACTGAAGCCAGAGGCCTCTTGGAGGGTTACGATTATTTCTTCGCGCTTGGGGTCAGCAGCTGACCTGTTCAGGCAAACCGGCACCATCGCGAGCGTCACTTCTTCGCTTGCATGGTCCTTCGCCAATTCTTGAGCGCCACCGCTGGTTGTCCACCCGCCCCAGGTAAAGCCAAGGATTGAGACCGCAATCGCACCACACAAAGCACCGTAGATGCCTGGTTTCGTCCATTCTGGAAATGTCATTTTAGATCCTCTGGCGGAGAAAGCGCCGCCTCGCTGTTTTGTGTCTTTTTGCGCAACCTTGATCTCGAGCCCGCGCCATACCCAGGGCGTGATGACCGATAGGCGCAGTTCGGGCTGCTGGAATTTCAATTGATCAACAGTTGCGTTGTGGTTCTTTGGCAAGCCTTCGGTGCGTCTGATCACCACAAACGGATCGACAAACGTCACAAGCGATGTGGTTGTGCGCGAAAACATCGGCAACCTTCCCAAACATCAGATCCAAGTAGAGGACGTGACAGCTGAATTTTCATGATGGAAGAACTTAGTTCACTCTAGCAGGCGATACGCCCAGGCCGCAGAAAACCAGAACTTTAGTGGACTTAACATAACCACTTGGCGACGGTATTACAACGTTCATCGGCCTAACACTTTTTCCAAGTCCCAGGATGCCGATGAAAGAAATTGTTTCAATCTGGCATTCGCCTTGTGTATCGGCAAATTCGTGACCACTTATGTAGCCTCATTAGCATGCCACTCTGAAGCCGACATTCGCTGCATCACAAAGAACAGGTAATGAGGGCTCTGACCGATCTCCACCGTCTAAAGGCCGTTCGAGCACTTAGTGAGGATACAATCGAAGCATACCTCGTGCGCGCCAGACTACATTGAAAGTTATGCAGTTTTGGCGTGCGATAACGCCTCAGAAAATGTCAGCAGGCGTTGACGGCTTTCGTCCCAAAGGTGCAGCCGCGCACAGTGCAGGCTTTCATAGAGCGTAATGCGCTGACAATCGGCGAGTTCACCGTGATCGCGCAGCACTTCATCAAGTCTGTAAAAAGGTATCCGGCTGGCCATGTGATGAACATGGTGCACACCTATATTCGCAGTGAACCAGCGTAGAGGACCAGGTAGCGCATAGTGAGAGCTGCCATAGAATGCTGCATGCTGTAGTTTCCACTGCTCTTCGTGTTCCCAGGTTGTGTGCTCGAATTGATGCTGGATGTAGAAAAGCCAGACACCGATTGAAGCAGCTAAAATCATTGTGGGGAGAAACACAAACAACAGTGCATCCACACCTCCGACCCAATAGACTCCACCCAAAACAGTAGCTATCACAACGTTTGTCGCCATTGCGCTTAGCCAATACTGCCAGCCAGCATGCATTAATCCGACGGGCAGCCGATATAGGATAAAAAACGTATAGATTGGGACGACGCCAAACATGAACAATGGGTGTCGAACCAATCGATACAAGGCGCGTCCGATCCACTTCCGGTTCACATATTCGTCGACAGTCAAGGTCGGTAAGTCTCCGATACCGCGCCGATCCAGATTACCGGTTGAAGAATGGTGAATTGCATGGGTTTGGCGCCAGACATCATATGGTGTGAGCGCCAGAACACCCAGAAACCGGCCTGTCCAATTGCAAAGTACACGGCTTTTGAAAAACGCCCCATGACCGCAATCGTGCATGATTATGAACAAGCGGACCAGGAAGGCGGCATTCAATATTGCCAGCGAAGTGGAGATCCAGACGCTAATGGACAATGCATGCCACGCAGCGACCCATAACACAACAAAAGGTATAACAGTGATTGTCAATTCGAAGACACTGCGTCCGGTGTTCGGTGCGCGGTATTGCGCGAGAACTCTAGTCCAATCCTGAGGTTGCAACCTGGTGGCCCTCCGATCTCTCATCGGACTTAAATGTCCAAACGGGCACCCATAAGGGTGCCCATAAAACGTTTAGGCCAGCGCCAAGTTAGCGGCGTTATCGCGCCCGTCACGACCAGATTCCAAATCAAAAGTGACCTTCTGGCCATCTTGAAGTTCACTGATGCCGGACCGCTCAAGCGCCGAAATATGTACGAATACGTCGTTCTTGCCATTTTCCGGTTCAATGAAGCCGAAACCTTTGGTTGAGTTGAACCATTTCACGGTGCCATTTGCCATGGTGTAAGTCTCCTAATATCAGCGGCCCGCACTATTGCGACGGCTCGGCGTGGTCGGTCTGAATCGAAAGACTGAACGCCGATTTTGGGAGACAGCAGGTCGAAAAAGAAAAACGTTAGCCCAGTATAGATGGGCTGCTGGGGAGCATCAAACAAGCCTTGATCCCCCGAAGAGTTGCACGATCTTGAAAAGATTAAGCTAACCGATGGGCTGGTACGGAAAATCAGGGTGAAGAGGTCTTATACACCAATAACATCGCCTGAAATATGATCAAGCTTGGGCGGTTGCACTGTTGTCAGAAATTAACGACGCCGAGCTAACCCAGGTCTAACCGACACACCGTTTCGCCAAGCGTTCAGTCCTTTGCAGCGCCGACAAATCCGCTCCCCAAATGGGCTCTCTACCGACATCGGAGGCGTCACAGCATTCCCAACCAAGACACCAATTTGCCGGTCATGGACGGCCCATAGCTGCCGCCGGTCAGCCGACCTAAATGCTGCATCGCAGCCCATCAAACCGGCCATTCGCTGCGCGGGCGAGATCCGTGCGTTGTGATAGGTAGGCACCGCGGACGAAGGGGGCTTTCGCATTATCTCGGACAACGACGCCAGGCAGCCCTAAAAACAATCAAGGGATCTATCACGACCGGCCGCCAGAGCGGCGACCTTGACTGACGCCTTCCGGCACGGCCGCGCGCCAAGCAGAGGTGGCCTTGCAGCGGGAACAGATGCGTTCGCCAAAACCTTCGCTCCAGAAAGAGGATTTGCAGCGCAAGCAGAACCGTTCCTTTGGCGCATCTGCAAGCGCACGCTTTGGCGGGTCCGAGACGATGAATTCCTTCTTCTTTTGCATCAGTTCCTCGCGTTTCGTTGATTCAGGCATTCGCTTCTTCAACTTCATTCGGGCATAGGCGAAGTGGGCTGTTGGCATGGCATCCCTTCATTTTCGGCGTTCTGAATTTCAGAGCTGTCCTGCGAAAAAACTTGCGGGGTATCGTCTTTGGGACTTTGGTCAACGAGATCGATATTCTCCCGCGTTGTCCGCGATCCCGAGTAAAGATGGCGCAATTGGGCCTCGGATACCCCGTCGGCCTGCATCACAAGCTGCACCATTGGGTCTGCCAGCATTTCTTCCAGAAAAACATCAGACAGCTCTCTTCCTGAAAGCTTGTCCTTCGCGCGGGCATTGTCGAGATCAATCAATGAAACGGTTAGGCTCCGGGTTAATCCCGGATGGGAAATGCGTGGATGCAGGTGGACAACAACCGAGGCCTTCCAAGCTTCCGGGTCTTGGTGATCCGGAGGCGAGGTGAGTTCGGTCTCGATTTCATACTCGCCGGCGGGGAGCGTTTCTGCGAAACCGGGCACTGTGAATGGCCAGTCGAAAACTGCGATGGTCTTGCTGAATTGGTCATCCATTGCGGTGGTCCTTTCGATTAAGGGCCAGGTAGGGCTCGCCAGCCCGTTCCGGCGCGACTCTCGGGGTTTTTCGAGATTGGCTGAACCGGCCTTTGCCGCCCTGATTGTCGGTTTCCTTATTCGACGGTTCAGCAGGACGGCAGACCTAATAGCCAGGTCATTGAAAGACATGATCCCAATCGATTTCGGATTTTCCACTGAGACCTCGGTGCGTCGGTCAGACCCGAAAATTCGCACGTAGCCTATCAGTATATGGGGTTTGAAGGGCCGATTTACTACGGCGCGTTGCCAAGCAAATCAGCACATGACGCTCGGTATCGGACCGCGGAGCGCTATTTGAGAAGTTACAACAACTTCAAATTTAGGCAGGCTTCGCTATCCCCGTTAGTTTTGGCAAGTTTTCCTTGCATAGTCGAATTCTCGCGACATCCGGCGCGTTTATTGCCCCCAATAAGAGCGTTGTAGTTCATGCCTATTTTCATTTCGCGCCTGACGGGCCCGGTGAGTTTGGCTGAGCCAGTGTGATCGCTTGTTGCGCCGCGGTAGATTGTACCTGAGGGAAATTTCAGACTGCTTGCATCGGCATCCCACTTTCTAACACCAAGGGTCGAACAGGTTCCTTGGTCGCCTTCCAGTTGCAATCCAAACATCCCACTTACCGTAGCAAACCAGTGTGAATTGACAAGGGCGGCCTTGACGCAATCATATTAAGATGCATCAAGGTTCAGCCCTTCTATGCACGCTTTGGCGAGATCGCGGTTCGGAGAATCGGAACCAGGCATGGTTGCCCAACCCGCATCCATCACGGCGTCGCGTCGCTTGTACGACGTGGCAGCCTGGATCGTTGCGAGCTTTGCTAAACGCTGATTATCCGTGCGGGACATGTCGTGGCAAATTGGCACGAGCGCCGCGATCACCTGGTCCCGCGCCATTTCGCTTGCCAACTTGTTCGCGCTTCCGCCAGTCATCCAGCCGCCCCAAGAAAATCCAACAACGCCGACAAACACCGCGCCGAGCAGCGCGCCATACATACCAGGTTTCAGCCATTCAGGATTGGTCATATCAAGTCCTCCAGCGGAGAAAGCGCCGCTTCGCTATGTTGAATTGTTTCACAACGGGCCTAGTCGCAGGCAATGGCGTGCTCCAGATCCTTTTGTGTTGTCATGTGCATCGTTGTTTGACCGACATGACTCCCTCGACCTCTGACCATCAGGTAGGTCGCGGTGCGTCGGTAAGCCTCAAAGCTGACGCCTTGCAGCAACTCCTCCTCGAAGAGAATTTCATACGCACCAGCCGGAAACACGATGTCGCTGTTTCCCAACCTGAAGGCATTGGTGAACGTCACCATTGATCTGATCGAACGCGTGAGCATCCCATACCTCCGTTGAATTGATCGCTGGATTTCCGGCACCGACCATGGTCGGCCGCATCAGTCCAGATGCCCCGTCAAGTCACAGCACTTAGGGCTATATTATTCCCAACCCACGGGCTTTATGCTGATCGAAGTTAGTACCCATCAGATTCTTTACTGTCAGGATGTGTGCAACAGCCTCACTCCCGACAATCGGGGCTAGAAGGTGGCGCATCCAGGCAGATGCAAGTCTTTGCGCCTTGCAGCAATCAAGCAATATTGAATGCGGTATACAACGCGTTGGTCGGTATCTTTGTCCCAACGATTTTTGTCGAGCGCCGCTCCCCCAGTCCGAAAGGAAAAATCATGTCTGTATCAGATGTTCTTCGCCCGGATGGCTCCGACTACGACCCTTTCCTGCTTGCAGAAGTGGGTGAAGACAAAACCGGTGCAACAGTCACGGTTTTGTCAGCCCTTGCGCGTCTCGGGCTCGAGCCTTGGACCGAGGCTCGTGAGCTTACACTTCTGGGCCGAGATGCAGCGCATGCCCGGCTGAAAGCGCATCTTTCAACAGTCAGAGATGTACCCACGCTTAATCATGCGAGCGGTAGTGTGGCGACAAAGTTGGTGGCCTTGTTACCTAAGCGCGTGTCGCATCGCGTTTCGAAACTGCCAGAGACAATAAAGTATAACGGCCCCAGGATCCCGATTTATTGGATGCTGATTGCACTCATGGGCGCTCTGATGTTTGCGCGGATCTTTTATCTGGCTCAAGCGGGCTAACCTGCGTCAGTACGAAGGCGCTCTGAAACCCGCTAGGTGACATGTGTCCGCTGTGTATTTGGTTGGCATTTTTTTTGAGTACCTGAGGGGCGCGGGGAACATGTAGCTCACCAAAAGGGCTGTATGAGTCTCGTGCTTCTTATTCTCGGACGGTCAGGAAAGGACATTCCAATGAATGATGAAGACCAGAGTCAGGAAAACCTCACCGTCAAGCACATGGCCTCCGTCAAGGCCGCCTGGGACAAAGCGCCTGAAGGCCCCAAAAAGGCGACGGCATTGAAACACTATCAGGCCGCTGAAAGTGCCCACGAAGCAGAAAATGACGAAGAGGCTCACAAGGAACTCAAGGAAGCCAGTAGGGCGCTGATGTAACGTCACGCGTTGGAGATGTAGGCAGGATCGTCCAAAACCAGATTGTGGACCCAATCAGGCCAGAAGCGGCCGCTTCTGATCCAGATACGCTGGATCGAAATCCGCCAGTTTAACCAGACCCTCATAGTTATTGAACGTCACAGACCCATCCCGAAATGTAACCAACTCGTCCTCCCTGAGTTTGCGCAGGACGCGGTTGACGTGAATGGCGCTCAATCCCAGTGCATCGGCAAGATGGTACTGTGTGAGCGGGCAGGCATAGCCTTTCTTGCTGCCCATCCCCACAAGCGACAGCCTGACTCCAAGTTCCAGTAGGAAATGTGCCATGCGCGCATCCGCATCACGCCGCCCAAGCCCGACAAGATGTTCGACAACCATCGCTTCGTCGCGTGACACGGCCCATAAAATTGCAGTGGCAAGCCGAGGTGTCTCTGCGAATGCTTGCAAAAGATCGCTCACCAGAACTTCGGCGGCTTCGATATCAACAATCGGCTCAATGCCATGGTCTGACGTGTGCAACAAAACGCTGCGCAGCCCAAGGAAATCCCCTGGAATCTGGAAATCGACGATTTGGCGTGATCCGTCAGGCTGAATCTTATATGAAACAACCCAGCCGGCGGCGAGGATATAGGCAGCCTGTTCCGATTGTCCCTGATGAACAAGATCTCGGCCAGCCTCAAAGGTTCTCCTCCGCTGGTGCAATTGTTCCAAAACGGCCAGTTCAGCCTCTGCCAAGGCAACAAATGCCGAGAGTTTCTGTGTTAGCGGGCTGGTATTGGTGTTCATCGTTGGATTTCCCCGAGCCTGCAAAGACTCTACGAAGAAATTGGTGTTGAGGCTACTTTCGATCAGTCCAAAACACCAAGACTCATGTGACAATAGAAAAACCATCACTACCTCGCCAGATTGCGAAACCAGTGACCTTAAAAGGAATGACCCCAATGTCAGACCACCATGATCCCGCAGGCATGGCTGCACTCTCGATCTGCGAGGCTCTTCTACTTGCCTTAAACGATCTCAATCTTCTTCAGGAACGTGAGATCGTCGGGGTTTTGCGCGATGCCGCGGTGACCCACGAGTGTGCCAATGGTTCGGAATTAGAGCAAGAAACCCATTCGGCAGTCGCCAAATTGATCAACGAGATTATCGTCAGCGGTAACTTCTCGCGCCGATCTTAGATCACGCGGCCGGGTACTTGGACGTCCTGTTGTTCGTGTTTCTGCCGACGATGCTCCTCGCTGCAATTGCTGGCATGTGGTTTTCTTACGTGCAGCACCAGTTCGAGGAAACCAGATGGCAGCGGGAACATGATTGGAGCATTCAGGATGCGGCGCTTTAAGGCAGTTCAAACTAAGCACTGCCCGGAATGCTGAGCTGGATCACCGGGAATGTCGGAGTTCACCGTGTTCATCATCTGGCCAGCCGTATCCCGTTCTATCGTCTTCCCGAGGTCCTTCGAGGTCATGACGTCCTTGCCAACACCCGGCGCATCACTCTCCGCGATAGCTTGCGCTGCACAAGCCTCGCGCTCTGGGACGAAACCGAACGCGTCGTTATAGTGAGTTAGGAACAATCCGGGAATGGATCAGAAACTTCGGAAACCAAATTGCGAAGCATGCCAGAGCGGCGCTCCAATGGCCTTCGGATACCATGGCCCGGAGTTGCGGCCATTGCCCATGTCTCCATCCCTTCCTGACGACGCGAATCCTGCACGCTCCTCCTTGGTTGCAATCTTCGTCCTGCGACTATGAAAATTACTTTTTCTTATTCCCGATCTTGACCGGCCTCTGACCCTTTGAGAAATCGGCCGTCGCCACAATTTTTTCCTTTGCTTTCTTTGGCTTTTTAACTTCGCGGTTGCCGCGCCTCTTGTCACCTTTTGACATCTGAATCCCTTTCAGGTTGGTTTCTCTCAATACGTTTGCATGTCACAGACCGACCGACTGCATTGTGGTGGTCCCGTAGTTGGGTCAAAAGACCTGCGTCACGCCCTCAAGGGTTCCAAATCTGATGCAGTCCCGGACCTGTAGGGTTTTTGTGCGACCATCGCCTCGGTTGTGATCAGCAGGCTTGCAATCGACGCCGCATCTTCCAGAGCAATCCGGACAACTTTGGTGGGGTCAATGATCCCCACTGTCAGCATGTCGACATAAGTTTCCGTTTGAGCGTCGAACCCGAAGGATGTGTTTTCGCTTTCGATGATCTTTGCCGCGACGACCGATCCGTCCACGCCGGCATTTTCGACAATCTGGCGCAGCGGCGCCTGGATCGATCGGCGGACGATCCTGATGCCGGCATTCTGGTCGGAGTTGGCGCCCTTTAGGGTTGCAAGCGCTTTGCTCGCATGCACCAGCGCAACACCACCGCCTGGAACAACACCTTCCTGAACTGCCGCGCGAGTGGCGTTCAACGCGTCGTCAACCCGGTCTTTGCGTTCCGTTACCTCAATCTCCGTGGCCCCTCCGACCCGGATGATGGCGACCCCGCCTGCCAGTTTAGCAAGACGTTTCTGCAGCGGTTCTGTTGCAATCTTTTGACTATTGACGCGCTTGAATGCAGACGGTGAATGATAGCCGGTGTATTCAGTCGAGAA
>NZ_JBXWMJ010000019.1:0-35759 GCF_059609805.1 Ruegeria sp. YTSC004 | reverse complement strand
TTCCTTCGGTGTTACCGTGGGAGATAAAGTGGCGCGTACCAGCGTCACTATTTGCTCCGAATGCTTGGATGAGATCATTATGTGAAGCGATGTATTCCAAGCCGTCAAACGTCTGTTTTCTTCCTTCGGTGTTACCGTGGGAGATAAAGTGGCGCGTACCAGCGTCACTATTTGCTCCGAATGCTTGGATGAGATCAGAATACGACGCAATGTATTCCAACCCGTCAAAAGTGACTTTGCGTTGTTCAAAATACCCATGATCCGCGTAGTGCCGCAAACCCGCGTCGGCGTTAGTTCCGAATGCCGAAATTAAGTCGGAGTAAGACGCAATATATTCTAGTGCTTCAGTGCCATCGGCGAGATTGCGTGGGAGGACGTGTGGTGCGGCAGATGGTTGGTTTGAAGGAGAGGGTGTCTCGCCGCTGCCTCCGGAGGCTGGGGCATCGGCACCGGTGTCCAAATCGACTGATCCTCCGGTTCGGGCAAAATTCTGGGTTACAAATGCCCAAGTGCGCCCTTGATACTCTCCAATCTCGATACCGATTCCAACGTAGTCAAAATCGGGGTTCAGCAGGTTGGCCCTGTGTCCATCGCTGTTCATCAGTTGATTGTGAAGCCCGATAACCTCGTCATCGAAACCGTCAGGAGCTCGGACGGACCTTCCTGCTATGTTTTCTGCCCAGCTGTAACTTCCGCTAAAATTGAACCCGGCGTCATCCATGCGTGCTCCCGGATTCGAGTTGTTCACACCGGTATGAGAAAAAATGTCCGTCGCAATCATCCACCTACTGTGATCTTCGGACGCTTCGTTGAGATTAAGTTCCAGAACAAGCGGCGGCGCGCCAACTTTAGCTCTCTCCGCGTTAATCAGATCCAACATATCTCGTTCTAGAGAGTCTGCCTGTGACATCGACTTACCTAAAGTGTTTCGCGTTTTTTGTATTGTCGGTTGGGATAGCGGCAGAACTGTGGCACTAATAATCTGTATGGAAATGTAGGAGAAAAACAGCGGGTCTCTGCTACATTTCCTTTGCAGTTAGGCGGAAAACCGCAAGAAAACCTATGTACCAGTTTGGCAATGATATTCCGCGACGTGCCACAGTTTCGCAGAGGATTCTCAAAGGTTCAAGGAATGCGCTAACAACGACCAAGCGCAAGTAAACTCGAGTAAGTAAAGCAGCATGCCGTGGCCTGCTTTTCTACCGAATGTAGGGGATTTGGTGCCCAGGAGAGGACTCGAACCTCCACGTCCATACGGACACTAGCACCTGAAGCTAGCGCGTCTACCAATTCCGCCACCTGGGCAGGTGTCGTGGAGGGGCGTTTAAGCCCACTGGCTGGAAGGGTCAACCAGATTCGGGAAGATTTTTGAAAGTTTTTTTCGCACATCCAAATTCAGTTTGAATTGGTTGGTCTTTTCACTGACGCGCGGCGTTATTGCGCCTTGTTTGACAAGCCTCAGAGCGCTAGATCGATAGAGGACCCACAAGCAGGAGCCCTCTCATGTCGAAAATGGTCACGATTTACGGCGGATCGGGATTTGTCGGCCGGTATATTACGCGGCGCATGGCAAATGAAGGGTGGCGTGTCCGGGTGGCGGTGCGGCGCCCGAATGAGGCGATGTTTGTCAGGCCCTATGGCGTGGTTGGTCAGGTTGAACCCATTTTGTGCAACATCCGTGATGATGCCTCGGTCGCTGCTGCAATGCACGGGGCAGACGCGGTGGTGAATTGCGTCGGCGTTCTGAACGAGCTGGGCAAGAACGCCTTTGACGCCGTGCAGGCCGATGGGGCCGAGCGGATCGCGCGTTTGGCGGCCGATCAGGGCATTTCCCAAATGGTTCATATCTCGGCCATCGGAGCGGACGCTGAGTCCGACAGCGAATATTCGCGAACCAAGGCGCATGGTGAGGCCGGTGTGCTGACCCATATGCCAGATGCAATTATTCTGCGGCCGTCTGTGATTTTCGGAACCGAAGATCAGTTCTTTAATCGTTTTGCCGGGATGACCCGGATGGGACCTTTCCTGCCGCTAGTCGGAGCCGAAACCAAATTCCAGCCGGTCTATGTGGATGATGTGGCCAAGGCCGCTGTTCAGGGCGTCCTGGGCCAAGCTGAAGCCGGTGCGTATGAGCTGGGCGGACCCGAGGTGAAAACCTTCCGCGCGTTGATGCAGCAGATGCTTGATGTGATCTACCGACGCCGAGTGATCATCGGAATGCCCTTCTTTGTGGCCCGGATCATGGCGGGCGTGTTGGACATCTTGAAGTTCGTCAGCTTCCAACTGTTCCCGAACCACATCCTGACGCGCGATCAGCTGAAGAACCTCCGCCGCGACAATGTCGTGTCCGACGAGGCCAAAGGGTTCGCGGATCTTGGGATCGAGCCAGCGACGCTGGAATCCGTGCTGCCGGATTACCTGTGGAAGTTCCGCCCTTCGGGTCAGTACGACGACATCCAGAACTCGGCCAACAATTTGCGGACCTGATCAGCTGTAGGCGATCAAAAGCAGGATTGCGCCCAGCATCACGCGGTAGATGACATAAGGTGTAAAGCTGACACTGCGCAGCAGGCGCATCATCAGGGTCAGAGCCAGCAGAGCTGAGATAAACGCAAAGAAGGCCGCGATTGCCCCGTCTCGGGCCAATTGGGCGTCAGCTTCGCGGATCACATCGACTGACAGCAGAACACCTGAGGCCAGAATGGTCGGGATCGACATCAACATCGCGATCCGCGCGCCATCCTCTCGCGTATAGCCCAATTGGCGCGCGCCGGTGATGGTAATGCCGGACCGGGATGTTCCGGGTATCAGGGCGAGAACCTGCCACAGCCCCATGATCAACGCATCGCGCAGACCCCATTCGCTTGCTTCTTTGGTCTGCGGCCCTTTTTGATCGGCCCAATACAGAACGAGGCCAAAAACCAGCATGGTCCAGCCAATGACCGCCATTGACCGAAACGCCTCGATCAGGCCGGTTTTGAACAGGATAGCCCCGACAATCACGGTGGGAATCGTGGCGATAATCAGACCCATTGCCAGCTGCGCCTGTGGTGTGTCGGCCCGTCCGGTCAACGCCTGCGGCAGCCCGGAGACCGCCTGTTTCACATCGGACCAGAAATACAGAATCACAGCGCCCAAAGTGCCCACATGCACGGCCACGTCGATGGCCAGGCCTTGATCGTCCAGTCCGGTCAGGCTGGGTAGCAGTATCAAATGACCAGATGAAGAGATCGGCAAAAACTCAGTGATACCCTGAATAATCGCCGCGAGAATCAATTGAAAAAGACCCATCTGCCCCGCCGTGTTGTGGTCACGTCTTTGTTTGCCCAATGGGTATAAGTGCTCTGTGGAAAAGGAAAGCGTGCATATAGGTCCGAATCGGAACTAAAAATCGCATTTAATTTCAAACCTCCACTAAATTTCCCCTCGATTTTCGAATTTAGGTCAGTACAGTTGACTTTTCATCCAATCTTTCATCTCTTAAAGAGACGTGACCAAGCCAATTCATGGAGTTTGACCCGTGGCCAAGCAACCGATGCTGAAATTTGTGCAGATCGACCGCGTCATGCCCGAAAAGCGTGCCGCCGATGACCGCAGAGAAGATTTTGATGAAATCTACGCCGAATTCGCAGCAGAGAAGGCCAAGGAGCAAGCCAGCCGATGCAGTCAATGTGGTGTTCCATACTGCCAGTCGCATTGCCCACTGCACAACAACATCCCTGACTGGCTGCATTTGACCGCGACGGGTCGTCTGGAAGAAGCCTACCAAACCAGTCAGGCCACCAACACATTCCCCGAGATCTGTGGCCGAATCTGCCCGCAGGACCGCCTGTGCGAAGGCAACTGCGTGATCGAGCAATCGGGCCACGGCACGGTCACCATTGGCACGATTGAGAAATACATCACCGACACCGCCTGGGACAAAGGCTGGGTGAAACCCACCGCTCCGGGTTCCGAGCGCAGCGAAAGCGTCGGCATCATCGGTGGCGGCCCCGGCGGTCTGGCTGCGGCTGACATGCTGCGTCGGGCGGGCATTCAGGTCACCGTCTATGATCGTTATGATCGCGCAGGCGGTCTGCTGATGTACGGCATTCCGGGGTTCAAGCTGGAAAAAGACATTGTTCAGCGTCGAAATGACCTGCTGGCAGATGGTGGAGTCGAGTTCGTGCTGAATTGCGATGTAGACGCCGCCAAGTTCGAGGAAATACGCTCCAAGCATGATGCAGTAATCATTGCGACAGGCGTGTACAAATCGCGCGATCTGTCTATGCCCGGCAGCGGTCTGGCTGGAATCGAAAAAGCCATCGATTTCCTGACCGCCTCGAACCGCAAAAGTTTTGGCGATGACGTCGAAGATTTCGACAATGGCCGCTTGAATGCCGAAGGCAAGAAGGTGGTCGTTATTGGTGGCGGTGATACCGCGATGGATTGTGTGCGGACCTCGATCCGGCAAGGTGCCACGTCGGTCAAATGCCTCTATCGTCGTGACCGGGCGAACATGCCGGGTTCGCAGCGCGAAACCCAAAACGCCGAAGAAGAAGGCGTGGTGTTCGAATGGCTGAGCGCGCCCAAGGGCTTTACCGGCGACGACACCGTCGCAGGCGTGATGGTGCAGAAGATGCGTCTGGGTCAGCCCGACGCGACCGGCCGTCAGGCACCTGAAGTGATCGAAGGCGCGGATTATGTCGAAGACGCCGATTTGGTGATTAAGGCGCTGGGCTTTGAGCCTGAAGACCTGCCCACCCTGTTCGGCCAGCCCGACCTGCCCGTCACCCGTTGGGGCACCGTCAAGGCAGCGTTCGAGACCGGCGCAACCGAGATGGACGGCGTCTATGCTATTGGTGACATCGTGCGCGGTGCGTCTCTGGTGGTCTGGGCCATTCGTGACGGTCGTGACTGCGCCGATGCGATTATTGATCGCTTCAACGCCAAGGCTGCCATCGCAGCCGAATAACCCTAGCCCAGCGACAGGAGGGTCTGATGCCCGAATTGCAAGGTCAATGCATGTGCGGCGCGGTCACGGTGACTGCAACCCCGGCGCGGGAATCGCTGGGAGCCTGCCATTGTGATCAATGCCGTCGCTGGACCAGTTCGATGCTGGTAACCTTCGCGGCAGAGCCCGGCTATGCCGCCTTGGGACCGGTCAAGACCTACACCTCGTCGGATTGGGCCGAACGGGCATTTTGCTCGGACTGTGGTTCGGCACTGTGGTACCGGATCACTTTGCCGGGCGAGATGCACGGACAAACCCAAATGGCTGCCGGTCTTTTTGACGACACCGGCAACCCGCTGAAACTTGAACTTTACATAGATAAAAAGCCCGAGGGCTACGCGTTCGCAGGAGAACGCCGGCAGATGACCAAAGCCGAGGTCGAAGCCATGTATGCCCTGCCGGAAGAAGGAGACAGCCAATGACCAAATATGATGCCGATTGGGTGCGGGCCGAAGAAGCCAAGCGCAAATGGATGGCCGAAAATGGTCTCTATTCCGAGGACGAAGAGCATTCTTCATGCGGCGTAGGTCTTGTGGTTTCGATTGACGGCAAAGCGTCACGTAAGGTGGTGGATGCCGGGATCGACGCACTTAAGGCAATCTGGCACCGGGGCGCGGTGGACGCAGACGGCAAGACGGGTGATGGCGCGGGTATTCACGTGCAGATCCCGGTTCCGTTCTTCTATGACCAGATCCGCCGCACCGGACATGAGCCGCGACTGGATCAACTGATTGCGGTTGGTCAGGTCTTTTTGCCACGCACCGACTTTGGCGCACAGGAACAGTGCCGGACCATCGTTGAAACCGAAGTTCTGCGCATGGGCTATTACATTTATGGTTGGCGTCATGTGCCGGTCGATGTGACCTGCCTGGGAGAAAAAGCCAACGCCACCCGGCCTGAGATTGAGCAGATCCTGATCTCGAACTCAAAAGGTGTGGATGAAGACACGTTTGAGCGTGAGCTTTATGTGATCCGTCGCCGTATCGAAAAGGCGGCACTGGCTGCCGGGATTTCTGATCTGTATCTGGCCTCGCTCAGCTGCCGGTCGATCATCTATAAGGGCATGATGCTGGCCGAGCAGGTCGCGGTGTTCTACCCCGATTTGATGGACGAGCGCTTTGAAAGTGCCTTTGCCATCTACCACCAGCGCTATTCGACCAATACGTTCCCGCAGTGGTGGCTGGCACAGCCTTTCCGCATGCTGGCCCATAACGGCGAGATCAACACGCTGAAGGGCAACATAAACTGGATGAAAAGCCATGAGATCCGCATGGCCAGTGGCACTTTTGGTGACTATGCCGAGGATATCAAGCCGATCATCGCAGGTGGTTCGTCGGATTCGGCGGCTCTGGACTCTGTTTTTGAAGTTCTTGTCCGTGCAGGCCGGTCTGCCCCAATGGCGAAAACCATGCTGGTGCCGGAAAGCTGGTCCAAGCAGGCGGTCGAACTGCCGCAGGCGTGGCGCGATATGTATTCCTACTGCAACTCGGTGATGGAGCCGTGGGACGGCCCTGCCGCACTGGCGATGACCGATGGCCGTTGGGTCTGTGCGGGACTGGACCGGAACGGGCTGCGCCCGATGCGCTATGTCGTAACTGGCGATGGTCTGGTCATTGCAGGGTCCGAGGCCGGGATGGTGCCGATTGATGAGGCCACTGTGACCGAAAAAGGCGCGCTTGGCCCGGGTCAGATGCTGGCCGTCGATATGAAGAAGGGCAAGCTGTTCCGCGATACACAGATCAAGAACAAACTGGCCCGTGCGCTGCCGTTTGGCGAATGGGTCGGCAAGATTCACGATCTGGATGCCACGCTGGCAGGCGTGACCGAAACCCCGATTTTTTCGGGTGAAGAACTGCGCAAGCGCCAGATTGCAGCGGGGTATTCGGTAGAAGAATTGGAACAGATTCTCGCCCCGATGGCGGAGGACGGCAAAGAGGCGCTGGCCTCGATGGGTGACGATACGCCCTCGGCGGTTCTGTCCAAGCAATACCGCCCGCTCAGCCATTTCTTCAGGCAGAATTTTAGCCAGGTGACCAACCCGCCGATCGACTCTTTGCGCGAATACCGCGTGATGTCGTTGAAAACGCGGTTTGCGAACCTCAAGAACGTGCTGGATGAGGACAGCAGTCAGACCGAGATTGTGGTTCTGGAAAGCCCCTTTGTCGGCAACGCGCAATGGGACAAGCTGGTTGAAAGCTTTGATGCACCGCTGGCCGAGATCGATTGTAGCTTTGAGCCCGGCCAAGGCGCACTAAGCGACGCATTAGCCCGTGTTAGAGCCGAAGCAGAAGAGGCCGTCCGATCTGGCGCTGGGCATCTGGTTCTGTCCGACATGAATTCGGGCGAAGGTCGTGTGGCGATGCCCATGATCCTTGCCACAAGTGCGGTGCACTCACACCTGACCCGTCAGGGCCTGCGGACGTTCTGTTCGTTGAACGTACGCTCGGCGGAATGTGTCGACCCGCATTACTTTGCCGTTCTGATCGGTTGTGGTGCGACAGTGGTGAACGCCTATCTGGCCGAGGATTCGCTGGCTGACCGTATTGATCGCGGCCTTTTGGACGGGAGCCTGACCGAAAATGTCGCCCGCTTCCGCGAAGCGATCGATCAGGGCTTGTTGAAGATCATGGCCAAGATGGGAATCTCGGTAATCTCGTCCTATCGCGGCGGTCTGAACTTTGAGGCCGTTGGCCTGAGCCGTGCGATGGTGGCCGAATACTTCCCTGGAATGACCAGCCGGATTTCCGGCATCGGCGTCACGGGTATTCAGACGAAGGCCGAGGAGATCCACGCCAAGGCATGGGTCAATGGTCTGGACGTGCTGCCCATCGGTGGATTCTACAAAGCACGGAAATCGGGTGAGACCCACGCTTGGGAAGCGACCTCGATGCATATGATGCAGATGGCCTGTAACCGGGCGTCCTATGAGCTGTGGAAGCAGTACTCGGCCAAAATGCAGTCGAACCCGCCGATCCATCTGCGTGACCTGATGGACTTTAAACCGCTGGGCAAGCCAATCCCGATTGAAGAGGTCGAGTCGATCACTTCGATCCGCAAGCGGTTCGTCACGCCGGGCATGTCGCTGGGTGCGTTATCGCCCGAGGCGCACAAGACGCTGAACGTGGCGATGAACCGGATCGGTGCGAAATCCGACTCCGGCGAGGGTGGCGAAGACCCGGCACATTTTGTGCCGGAGCCCAATGGCGACAACCCGTCGGCCAAGATCAAACAGGTCGCTTCGGGCAGGTTCGGTGTGACCGCCGAATACCTGAATCAGTGTGAAGAACTGGAGATTAAGGTCGCTCAGGGTGCCAAACCCGGTGAAGGCGGTCAGCTGCCGGGCATGAAAGTTACCGACCTGATTGCGCGACTGCGCCATTCGACCAAGGGTGTGACCCTGATCTCTCCACCGCCGCACCACGATATCTACTCAATCGAGGATCTGGCGCAGCTGATCTACGACCTGAAACAGATCAACCCGCGCTGCAAGGTTACCGTGAAACTGGTGGCGTCTTCGGGTGTTGGCACGATTGCCGCCGGTGTGGCCAAGGCCAAAGCGGACGTGATCCTGATTTCGGGCCACAATGGTGGCACCGGGGCATCTCCGGCGACCTCGATCAAATATGCCGGTCTGCCGTGGGAGATGGGCCTGACCGAGGCACATCAGGTTTTGGCGATGAACAACCTGCGCGACCGCGTGACCCTGCGAACCGATGGTGGCTTGCGCACCGGTCGTGATATCGTCATGGCTGCGATGATGGGGGCCGAGGAATACGGTATCGGCACCGCTGCTCTGATCGCGATGGGCTGTATCATGGTGCGTCAGTGCCAGTCGAACACCTGCCCGGTCGGTGTGTGTACGCAGGACGAATCCCTGCGGGCAAAGTTCACCGGTAATGCCGATAAGGTCGTCAACCTGATCACCTTCTATGCACAGGAAGTGCGCGAGCTGCTGGCCAGCCTCGGTGCGCGGTCGATTGACGACATCATCGGGCGGGCAGATCTGCTGGCGCAGGTCAGTCGCGGTTCAGCGCATCTGGATGATCTGGACCTCAACCCGCTGCTGATCACCGTCGATGGTGCCCATAACATCGTCTACAACCGCGACAGAGATCGCAATGCAGTGCCCGATACGCTTGATGCGGAAATTGTGCGCGATGCTGCACGGTTCCTGAAAGACGGTGAGAAAATGCAGCTGTCCTATGCTGTTCAAAACACGCACCGAACCGTGGGCACACGGGTCTCCAGCCATATCGTGCAGAATTTCGGGATGCGGAACACGTTCCAGCCCGACCACCTGCATGTGAAACTGCAAGGCTCGGCCGGTCAGTCGTTGGGGGCTTTTGCGGCCCCAGGTCTGAAGCTTGAGGTATCTGGTGATGCCAACGACTATGTCGGCAAGGGCCTGTCCGGGGGCACAATCGTTGTACGTCCGCCGCAGGTCAGCCCGCTGAAAGCAGACGAAAACACCATTATCGGCAACACCGTTCTTTACGGCGCAACTGATGGCCACCTGTTTGCGGCTGGCCGCGCAGGTGAGCGGTTCGCGGTTCGGAATTCGGGCGCCACTGTGGTGATCGAGGGCTGTGGCTCGAACGGCTGTGAATACATGACCGGTGGTATTGCGGTGATCTTGGGTGGCATTGGTGCCAACTTTGGCGCAGGTATGACGGGCGGTATGGCCTATCTGTACGACCCCGAAGGCAAGGCCGAGCAGCTGATGAACATGGAAACGCTGGTGACCTGCCCGGTGACTGTCGACCATTGGGAAAATCAGTTGAAATCGCTGATCGAAACCCATCAGGCTGAAACCAACAGCCGTAAGGCCGCCGACATTCTGCAGCATTGGGAGGTCGAAAAGGCCAACTTCCTGCAGGTTTGCCCGAAAGAGATGCTGAACAAGCTCAGCCATCCTCTGACGACCGAGGCAACTGCTGTTCCCGCCGAGTAAGCGAAAGTTGTTAGACCAAATCAGAACCCCGCGTGTCACCAAGGACACGCGGGGTTTTCAATTTACGTCCCGGCCTTGCTTAAGATTGCATACCCGCGCAACGCTCAGATCAGGCAAGATAAACCGTTCCAAACCCGGCCACAGCGTCGTATAGCAACAAAATGGCAAGAACAGCAGCGCGCAAGTCGAGCAAAAAGAAAAGCAAGGCGTCGAAATCAAAAAGGCCACTGGTTCCGCGGATTCGTCGTTGGGTAACACGCATCGCCTTGGGCGTTGTGGCTTTTGTCGTGGGTTTGGTCCTGCTTTACTCGGTGGTTAATCCGCCGGTGACTCATACAATCTGGTCGGAATGGCGAAGATTGGGGAAGGTCGAGCGCGAGTGGGTGTCGATCGAAGAAATTGCCCCGGTTATGGGCAGATCTGCCGTGGCCGCCGAGGACGCGAATTTCTGCCTGCATTGGGGCTTTGACGTTGAGGCAATCCGCGAAGCGCTGGAAGACGGCGGCAGCCGGGGGGCCTCGACCATTACCCAGCAGGTCGTGAAGAACGTGTTCCTGTGGCAAGGGCGCAGTTGGGTGCGCAAAGCGCTTGAAACGTCGATTACACCCGTCGTCGAAATCTTCTGGAGCAAGCAGCGAATCCTAGAAGTATATCTGAACGTTGCCGAAACCGGTCAGGGGGTCTTCGGGGTCGAAGCGGCAGCACAGCGATACTATGGGACGAGTGCGTCCAAGTTGTCGTCAGTTCAGGCGGCCCGATTGGCGGCGATCCTGCCGTCCCCCCGCAACAGATCCGTCACAGATCCGTCGGTTCGAACCCGCAGACGTGCGGCATCCATCCGGGATGGGGCGGCCACCATCCGCGCAGATGGTCGCGCGGATTGTTTCGAGGATTGAAACCCTATGCCCCTCAAGGCTAAAGCTGGGGGGTATTCACTGGTTCGATTGGAAGATTATGGCGCGTCTGTTTCATGTTCCCCTGTCCCCGTATTGCCGCAGGGTGCGCCTGTCGCTTGCGGAAAAGAAAATCGAAGTCGAATTGGTCGAGGAACGATACTGGGAACAAGACCCGGATTTTCTGCGCCGCAACCCAGCCGGCAAAGTCCCGGTGTTGCGACTGGATGGACAGGTCATGGCGGAAAGCGCGGCCATTTGTGAATATATCGAAGAAACCCGCCCTGAACCTCCGCTGATGCCAAAAAAACCTGAAGCGCGGTACGAGGTGCGGCGTTTGGTTGGTTGGTTCGATGACAAGTTCCATCACGAAGTCACATCTCGACTGTTGTATGAGCGGGTGAACAAGAAGGTGACCGGCGAGGGTTATCCCGACAGTAAAAACGTCAAGGCGGGTGCAAAGGCTATCAAGTATCATTTGGACTACATGGCTTGGCTGCTGGATCACCGGCGCTGGCTGGCAGGTGATCAGATGACTCTGGCCGATTTTGCAGCTGCTGCGCACTTGTCTGCTCTGGATTATATCTCAGATGTAGATTGGAACCGTTCTCAGGCGGTCAAGGATTGGTATGCCAAGATCAAGTCGCGGCCTGCGTTCCGGTCCATATTGGCAGATCAGGTTCCTGGGTTCCGACCGCCACCGCATTACGCTGATCTGGATTTCTGATAGGGTAAGGGTGTAGCGGGCTGACTGCCCCCTCTTGGCCGGGGTGTGGGCCAATTCACCCCGAGGGTACTTATAGCCAGATGAAGAGCGGATCAGGTTTAAAAGAAAAGCTGGTGGCGCAGGCGTTGAGCGAGGGATTTGTCTCTTGCCGTGTTTGCCGACCTTGGGACGTGCCCGAAGTGCCGTCGCGCTTGCAGGCGTTTTTGGATGCCGGGTATCACGGGCAGATGGGGTGGATGGCCGAGCGGACCCATTGGCGCGGAGATCCGGCCGCATTGTGGCCCGAGGCGCGGTCGGTCATCATGCTGGCCGAGAGCTATACGCCTGACCATGATCCGACCGAAGTTCTGCAGCATCCGGACAAGGCGGCGATTTCTGTTTATGCGCAGAACAAGGATTACCACGATCTGGTCAAAAAGCGGCTGAAACGGCTGGCGCGCTGGTTGATTGCGGAAGCGGGTGGAGAGGTAAAGGTCTTTGTTGATACCGCGCCTGTTCCGGAGAAGGCTTTGGGCCATGCGGCAGGGCTGGGCTGGCAGGGAAAACACACCAATCTCGTAAGCCGCGACTGGGGAAATTGGGCCTTTTTAGGCTCTGTTTTTACGACGTTGGACCTGCCTGCAGACATGGCTGAATCTGACCATTGCGGTAATTGTCGAGCTTGTTTGAGCGCCTGTCCGACGGATGCGTTTCCCGCGCCGTATCAGTTGGATGCGCGGCGATGTATTTCATATCTGACGATCGAACATAAAGGGCCGGTCGACGAAGAGCTGCGCCAAAAGCTGGGAAACCGGATTTATGGATGCGACGATTGTTTGGCCGCGTGCCCGTGGAACAAATTCGCCATCGCAGCGAGCGATGTGCGGTATGCCGCACGTGATGATCTGAAAGCACCGCCGTTGGCCGAGCTTGCTGTGTTGGATGATGCAGCGTTTCGGGCCAAGTTCTCGGGCTCGCCGATCAAGAGGATCGGGCGGGATCGGTTTGTGCGCAACGTTCTGTACGCGATTGGCAACTCGGAACGGTCAGATCTGATGCCCGTCGCGCAGTCGCTTGCCAATGATCCTGATCCAACGGTGGCGGACGCCGCGCGTTGGGCGGTGAAACGATTGTCGTAAGTGACGCAAACAGGCTGGACGTGTCGGTCCAAACCGCTACACCCATCGACAGCGAACAGGAAGGAGATCCCGATGGCGTTGGCTTTGGGGGTGGATACGGGTGGAACCTATACGGATGCGGTGCTGATCCGGGACGAGAAAGAGGTGATCGCCTCGGCTAAATCCCTGACAACCCGCGCCGATCTGGCAATTGGGGTTGGACAGGCGATCTCGGCAGTGTTGGATCAAGCACAGGTGTCGCCGGAGCAGATCTCAATGGCGTCTTTGTCGACGACGTTGGCGACGAATGCCTTGGTCGAAGGGCAGGGTGGTCGAGTCGCGCTGATTTACATTGGGTTCAAGGAAGCAGACCTTGAGAAACATGGGCTGCGGGATGCGCTGAAGGGTGATCCAGCGCTGGTGATTGGCGGTGGGCATAGCCACGCCGGGGGTGAGGCTGCTCCATTGGACGTCGACGCGCTGGAAGCCTTTTTGGCGTCGCACAAGGATGTTTCCGGGTTTGCGGTTGCCGCGCAGTTCGCAACGCGGAACCCGGCGCATGAATTGCAGGCCGCGCGTGTCATTGCCGCGACAACCGGGGCACCGGTAACGTGCTCTCATCAGTTGTCGGCCAAACTGAACGGTCCGAAACGCGCGGTCACGGCGGTTTTGAATGCGCGTTTGATCGGCATGATCGACCGTTTGATCGGTCGGGCGCAGGATCGTTTGATTGATCTGGGCATAACCGCACCGATGATGGTTGTGCGCGGCGATGGTGCTCTGATGAGCGCCGAACAAGCGCGGGAACGCCCGATTGAGACGATCCTCAGCGGGCCGGCGGCTTCGATTGTTGGGGCAAGCTGGTTGACGGGGGCCGAGAATGCACTGGTGTCCGATATTGGCGGCACCACGACGGATGTTGCGCTGATTCGGGATGGCAAACCCGCGATTGACCCAGCGGGCGCGCAGGTCGGCGGATTTCGTACGATGGTTGAGGCGGTTGCCATGCGCACCCACGGACTGGGTGGAGATAGCCAGGTGCATGTGGTGACCGAAGGGCTGGGCGGCGGCGTATTTCTGGGGCCACGACGGGTGCTGCCGGTATCTCTGATCGCGTCAGAAGCACCCGAGGTTGTTCACGGCGTTCTGGACACACAGTTGCGGGCAACAACCGTGGGAGAGCATGACACGCGGTTTGCCCGCCGTGTTCCCGGTATCAATGCCGACGGGTTGGGTGCGCGCGAAGAATCGCTGTTGGAGAGGCTGGGCGAGAACGTCATGCCCCTAAGTGACCTGCTGCGCACCCGTATGGAGAACGGAGCTTTGTCGCGTCTGGTGGATCGCGGTGTCGTTCAGGTTTCGGGTGTGACGCCATCGGATGCCAGCCATGTTTTGGGCCGATTGGATACCTGGGATGCGGACGCAGCCCACAAGGCGTTGGAGCTGGTTGCGCGCAAGCGGGTGGGGATGGGTGACAGGCTAGCCGGCAGCCCCGAACAACTGGCACAGATGATCGTGGATCAGTTGACCGAACAGACGTCTTTGACCTTATTAGAGACTGCTTTTGCCGAAGAAGCTGACGGTTTTGGTCTTGCACCTGCTGACTTGGCCCGGCACGTGTTGACGCAAAAAGGGCTGGCAAGGCATCGCGGCTTAATCGCGCTGGGCGCATCGCTAAACGTGGATGTCGTGGGTCTCGGCGCATCCGCCCCCAGCTATTATCCGGCTGTAGGGGATCGCCTGCATTGCACCATGATTCTGCCGGAACACGCCGGTGTCGCCAACGCGATCGGAGCAGTTGTTGGTCGGCTTACGCTGCGTCGAACAGGAACCGTGACGTCACCGTCTGAAGGGCGTTACCGGGTTCATTTGGAGGAAGGGCCGCAGGATTTCACAGAATCCGACAAGGCCTTGGAACTGCTGGAGACGGTTCTGCGGGATCAGGCCGAGGTCGCCGTGCGGCAGGCCGGCGCCGCAGATATCCGGGTGGTCGTCGACCGCGACATCCGCACCGCGCGCATCGAAGCGCAGGACGTGTTTGTCGAAGCGATGATCACGGTCGAAGCCAGCGGACGCCCAAGGGTGGCCTCAGGTTAGCCCCCCTCGCGGGAAGGAGGGCCAATTCGGTTATTCAGCCGCGCTGCGCTTGGGCAGAACCCAATCGGGGCGCGGGAAGTGGCAGGTATAGCCGTTGGGAATACGTTCAAGGTAGTCCTGATGCTCGGGCTCAGCCTCCCAGAAATCGCTGACGGGTTCGACCTCGGTCACAACCTTGCCGGGCCAGATCCCGCTGGCGTTCACATCGGCAATCGTGTCCTCAGCCAACTGTTTCTGGGCGTCGTCCACATAGTAGATGGCCGAGCGATAGCTCATCCCGCGATCATTGCCCTGACGGTTAACGGTTGTCGGGTCGTGAATCTGAAAGAAGAACTCGAGCAGGTCGCGATAGGTAATTTGCGCTGGGTCGAAAATGATCTCGATCCCTTCGGCATGGGTGCCGTGGTTGCGATAGGTGGCGTTGGGCACGTCGCCGCCAGTATAGCCGACGCGGGTGCTGGAAACGCCGGGCAATTTACGGATCAGGTCCTGCATGCCCCAAAAGCAGCCCCCGGCCAGAACAGCGCGTTCATTGGTCATTGGATATCCTCCACATGGATCAGGTATTCACTGTACCCTTCGGCCTCCATCTCATCGCGATGAATGAACCGCAAGGAGGCGGAGTTGATACAATAGCGTAGCCCGCCGTGTTCGCGTGGACCGTCGGGGAATACGTGCCCAAGATGACTGTCGCCATGTTTCGAGCGGACCTCGGTCCGGATCATGCCAAGCGTGCGATCTTCAATCTCTTCAACATGCTCGTGCACGATGGGCTTGGTAAAGCTTGGCCAGCCACATCCGGATTCGTATTTGTGGGTCGAGGCAAATAGCGGTTCGCCCGAGACGATATCGACGTATATGCCCGGTTCCTTGTTTCCCAACAGCTTTCCAGTGCCGGGGCGTTCGGTCCCGCTGCGTTGGGTGACGTGAAATTCTTCAGGGGAAAGAGCGGCAATGGCCTCGGGGTCTTTGGTGTAGCGGGTCATGGCTTCTCCGGTGTTGATATGACTTGGACCTTTATTTGGGCATACTGGGGCAAAAATCAAAATCATATTTCAGCCTGCTCGCGTTCTCGTGCGGGTGATCCGAATGCCAAACGCACGCGTAATTCACAATAAAGGAGGTAACACCATGTTGAGACTGCTTCTGTTATCCGTCCTATTGCTGGTTGCCCGCGCTGTTCAAGCTGCACCTTTGACCGGTGAGTTTGACTCGATTGACGGCGGAACCCTTTCTCTTGAGGGGTGGAGAGGTCAGCCGGTGCTGATTGTGAACACGGCATCCCATTGCGGGTTCACGGGGCAATACGCTGGCTTACAAAAAATCCATGACACCTATGCTGATCGAGGTCTCGTGGTTTTGGCCGTCCCTTCGGATTCTTTCAATCAGGAACTGGGGTCAGCGAAAGACGTGAAACAATTCTGCGAGATGAATTTTGGTCTGACCTTGCCCATGACCGACATCACCCCAGTCAAAGGCGTCGGTGCCCATCCGTTTTATAGGGCTGTTGCCCAGCAAACGGGCTTTGTCCCCAAGTGGAATTTCAACAAGATCCTGATTGACCCAGCGGGCGAGGTTGTCGCGACGTATGGCTCGAACGTCAAACCGGATTCACCGAAGCTCTTGCGTCAGGTCGAGGCATTGCTGCGCTGATCGGTCTGCCGAGACAGCTGCACTGCCAGAATTCCCAGCGTTGTGATGCCCACGCCAACCGCATCCATCGGACCAAGCTTTTCACCCAGCAGAGCAGCAGCGACCGCGACGCCAAAGACCGGGTTCAAAAAGTGAAAAGTTGCGGCTCGGATCGCGCCGATCCTGTTCAACAAATGGAACCAGATCAGTGTCGCCAACAAGCCAGGGAACAGTGTCGTATAAGCAAAGGCCAGCATCCACGGTACGTTCGGGTGAATGTAGATCGTCTCGAATATGGGGGCCGCGAAGAACAGAATTGCCGCGCCCACCAGCATCTGTAGCCCGACCACCATCATGAAATTGCCGCCGGATGTTGCCCCGCGCACAGCCAGTGTCGCAAAGCTGAGCGCCAGCGCGCCCAGCCCGCACAGCATGACGCCAAACAGGTCGGCGCCCGCGCTAATCCGGCTGCTCATGATCAATGCGACGCCAGCGAAACCCGCCAGCAATCCGAACACGCCCAGTGGTCGAAGTTTTTCGTGAAACAGTGTCCAGCTGGCTAATGCCACGATCAGGGGCATTGTTGATGCAATAATCGCCGCAACAGATGCTTGTACGGTTTGCATTGCGTAGAAATTCAGACCCAAATAAAGGGCATTTTGGCATATTCCAAACAGAATAGTCGCGTACCATTGCGCGCGCGTCAGCCTCCAGCTTTGGCCCATCGCCCGCGCAATTGCGACCCCCAACAACCCCGAGATCAAAAATCGCAGCGCCAGTGAGAAAAGGGGCGAGGCATCGGCGACGATGATCCGCGCCGAGGTGAAGGCTGACGACCAGATGAAGGCAAATGCCAGCCCCATGGCTATGGCGCGCAGATCCATGATGACGCTCTCCCAAACGCCGCGACTGTTTCGGAATTATCTCAAACGCGCAAGCGCCCCGCGTCAAAAAAACCACAGGCCTCATCAGTTACATTCGGCATTGCAGTGTTTGTTGATTGATCAGTCAATTAAAGGTATGCGAACCGCACTCTGACTAACCAAGGGAGGTATGTTGGTGCTTTTGGAGTATATTCTTTCTTTCGGCGTCCTGCTGGCATTGGGCCTGGTCGCTTTCTTCGTCGTGAAATGGTGGAACCTGCGTTGCGTGGGCGTCACGCCAGTGCATCTGTTCACCTTCATCGCGATCCTGTTCACGTCCGGTCTGGATGTCGGCCTGATCATGTTCCCGCTGACCGAGTTTGGCGGATATGCCGAGGAACCGGCCTATGCCTTTGCGAACCCGCTGGCCATCGAGTTCGGGTTCTGGGGCTTCCTGATCTGGGCTTTCTACTTCCTGACGGCGTTCTATTTCTGCGTCATCGAACCCCGCGTGAAGTTCTTTGAGATCCCGCTGGTCAAGTTGATCAACAACGTGGTGATTATTGGCACCTGCGCCTTCACCGCCAGCCTGTTTCTGATCTACCTGCCTGGCTATCTGCCTGAAGTCGGAGACGGCGAATCCGTGGTTTCAACCTTCTACATCATCGTATTTGTGGTCATTCTGGCAGCGGCCTATTCTTCGACCGACCTGAAATACGTGCGTATCCTGTCCGTGGGTTCGACCTTCCTGTTCCTTGCGCTGATCATCGGAATGTGGGTCGCGGCTGGCATGGGCATGACCGGATTTGTTGAAACCGGCAGCAACATCAGCGCTTACTTTGCCAACCTGCACAAGTTTGTCCTGCCGCTGACCGACTATCACGCCTTCTATTTGTTCTGGTGGTTCGCGTGGTCGATCATGATTGGCCAGTTCACCTCTCGCTTTGTCGGTGGTCTGAAAACCTGGCAATTGCTGGCGGCGCTGCTGATCTTCCCGTCGATCCCGCTGGGAATCTGGTTCACCGTTCTCTACTACTATCACCTGAACGGCATCAGCACTGCGGGCATCACCAACATCGCGATGGTGATCGTGGGCGTGACCTTTGTGATCAACTCGCTGGACTCGCTGATTAGGCTCTATACGGACAACCTGAACCTGACAGTCGAGCGGTTCGGCAAGGCGATCTACGTTGCAGGCAACGTCGCCCTGCTGTTTGTCCTGACCCTGTTGTTCCAGAGCCAGTGGCTGCAGATCCAATGGATCGGAGCGGTGGTCGTTGGCCTCTATTTGGCCTGCGTGGTCTACATCCTGATCACCAAGCGCAAAGAGGTGTTGAGCATCGATTCAATGCCCGAAGATCGTGATCTGGACTTCCACAAGGTTGAGACGGTTCACTGATTGCCGAACGGAGTTAAAGAACAGACGGGCGCCTAATCCGGCGCCCGTTTTCCGTGGTCTTGAAGTTCTATTTTGGAAAAGTCAGAACCGAAAACGGAACGCAAAACCGACAAGCGGTGCAGTGTCGTAAGATTGCCGGCTAATCTCACTTCCATTTTCGTCATCCAGAGTAAGCCGACCATCGAATTCAGCTCCGGCAAAAACGTTTAGAGAAACTCCGGGATTTGGGCTGTAATCCAAGGCCAATACAACCGGGATGCTCTTGTCTTCCCCAACGCCATCCGGCGCAAGACCTTGGTCATCCAGGCGAAAGCGGATGCGTTCAGAGCGCGCAGCCAAAGACAGGTTTATTGTGTCAGTCATGGCATAACTCAGTGTCAGCCCCGGCCCTCTGGTTGCGCCAATCCCTGATCCCGTATTCAGGTTCCAACGGTCATTGATGTCCCAATCCACCAGAAGAGCCGGAAAAAAGTCCACGCCTTCTTCCTCGAGTTGGGAAAAAACGCCGAATGCAGGTCCAATCGACAAGCGGCTACTGACTTCCCAAGCCAGACCGGCAAAAACCCCGTAAGTCCGCCCATCAGACGCGTCTATACCACTTTGGTAATCCCATCTGATTTGTGGAGATATTAACAGTTGCGCCGTTTCACCGACGCGCGCGCGTACCGGAAACGAGACCCGGATATCGCGTATGTCGGTCCATGGTTGATTTTCAGTCTGATTGAAGTCGTAGTCAAATTGCCCAAGGCTTATGGACAGGCCGAATGACGTACCATCGCCGGTATTATACAGCGAACCGCCACGAATAAAGGCACGACTTGCAGAGAAATTGCCACCTCCGCTTAAGGATGCGTTGCCTTGATACGCCGCAAGCCCATCAACCTGAAAGCCCCAACCCACAGGTTGCGCAGCCAACTGAGTTGTCCAGGTTAGAGAAAAAGCAATCGCGAGAGACGAGATTTTGGAGAAGAAGTGCGTCACGTTTTTCAAACCGATCGATGAATTCAAATGTTGTTATTCAACAACTAGACGGGTAACCCGCAAAGTACATCGAAATCTATCGGGTGTGCCAAAATTCGTCCCAACAGGCGAACAAAGAAAAAGGGCCCCCCGAAGGCGACCCTCTATCGTTTGCAGTGAAAGCTGAGATTAGCCGTTCACGCTGTCCTTCAGAGCTTTCGCGATGGTCATCTTGACCACTTTGTCGGCTTCTTTCTTGAACTGCTCGCCGGTGGCGGGGTTGCGCACCATGCGCTCGGGGCGCTCGCGGCAGTAGATTTTGCCAACGCCAGGCAGGGTCACTGCGCCGCCGGCGGAAACTTCGCGGGTGATCAGGCCAGTCATGGCCTCCAACGCTGCGTTTGCAGCTTTCTTGTCGGTTCCCATTTCCTCAGCGAGAGCAGCCACCAGCTGAGTCTTTGTCATAGGCTTTGCCATTTCTTGGTCTCCTTAACGTGCCCGATACATAGGGCCTCACCGCGTAACTGTAACGGGATATTGTGGTCGAACACAACGAATAGTAGCGTTGAAAACCCTAAAAATATGGGGAAATCGTTGCTTTTTTGCGTCAGAGAAAGGCTGTTTCGTCGAATGAACGCAATTTCCGGCTGTGCAGACGCTCTAACGGCATGCCGCGCAGATGTTCCATCGCCCGAATTCCGATTGCAAGATGGCGACTGACCTGGGTGGTATAAAAGGCAGATGCCATGCCCGGAAGCTTTAATTCGCCGTGCAGCGGTTTGTCAGAAACACACAACAATGTGCCGTAGGGAACCCGGAACCGATAGCCATTTGCGGCGATGGTTGCGCTTTCCATATCCAGTGCAATGGCGCGGGATTGGCTGAGCCTTTGCACAGGGCCGGACTGATCGCGCAGTTCCCAGTTGCGGTTGTCGACCGAGGCGACGGTGCCGGTCCGCATGATCCGCTTAAGCTCGTATCCTTCCAACTCGGTGACCTCGGCCACGGCGCTTTCCAGCGCGACCTGAACCTCGGCCAGCGGCGGGATCGGAACCCAGACCGGCAGGTCATCGTCCAGCACCTTGTCTTCACGCAGGTAGGCGTGGGCCAGAACGAAATCCCCCAGCGCCTGCGTGTTGCGCAGCCCGGCACAGTGGCCGACCATCAGCCAGGCGTGGGGCCGCAGAACGGCGATATGGTCAGTGGCCGTTTTAGCGTTCGAAGGCCCAACGCCGATATTGACCAGCGTGATCCCGGACCCATCCTCGCGTTTCAGGTGATAAGTCGGCATTTGCGGCAGCTTCAGCGGTTGGGCCAACTCTTCCTCGGAGCCCTTGATCTCGACATTCCCGGTCGAAACGAAGCTGGTGTAACCGCTGTCCGGATCGGCCAATTGCGCACGCGCGTAATTCTCGAACTCGGAGACGTAGAACTGGTAGTTCGTGAACAGGACATGGTTCTGGAAATGGCTGGGATCCGTCGCGGTATAATGCGCAAGCCGGGCCAGCGAATAGTCGACGCGTTGGGCAGTAAACAAGGCCAGCGGGCCGGCTTCATCCTCGTGGTCGTACACCCCGTTGACGATATCATCGTTGGTCGTGGTCAGGTCGGGAACGTCAAAGACATCGCGCAACGTGAACCCGGCCGCGCCCTGTTGCGGGACGTGCAGATCGGGATTGTTGGCAACCGCGAAATGCACAGGGATCGGTGTGTCGGACGGCCCAATCGTAACCGGCTGGTCGTGGTTCTTGATCAACAACGCGATCTGTTGAGTCAAATAGGACCGAAACAAATCCGGCCGCGTAACCGTTGTGGCATGAATACCGGGTTCTGAGACGTGGCCAAAACTCAGACGGCTGTCGACATGCGCATAGGACGACGTTCTGATGCGAATTTCCGGGTAATAGGCTCTAAACCGCGCCGTTGGTGCGCCATGCTCAATGGCTGCCGAGAAACTGTCGCACAGAAAGCGGGTTGCTTGTTCATAGAGCGCTTCCAACCGAGCGACCGCCGCTTTGGGGTCGGTGAATTGTTCCGGTTTGGGTGCGTCGGGTGTTTTTATTATTGTCATGCAAGTGGTTCCAGAAGATCGATTTTTTCAAAGGTGCGCACATCCACCAGACCCAGATCCGATATCCGCAATTCCGGAATCACGACCAGTGCCAAAAGTGAGTGCTGCATATATGCGTTGTTGAGGGTGCAGCCACAGGCCTCCATCGCGGCGACCATGTCTTCGGCTTTGGCGGCCACAGTTGCGGCGGGGCTGTCTGACATCAGGCCTGCGATGGGCAGTTCGACCAGCGCCAATTCTTCCCCATCGCGGAATATGGTGATGCCGCCACCTACTTCGGCCAGCCTGTTTGCGGCCAGTGCCATCTGTTCGCGATCCGTGCCGACAACGATCATGTGATGGCTGTCATGCGCCACGGTCGAGGCCATGGCCATTTTGCCCTGATATCCGAATCCGGAAACAAAAGCGTTCGTCACGCCGCCCGTCGCCCGGTGGCGTTCAACCAGTGCAATCTGGCAGACATCGCCGTCGCCCTCGACTAATCCTTCGATGATCGGCAGTTCAGCCTTCAGAGCTTTGGTCGGGGCCTGGTTTTCCACCACGCCGATCACGTTGGCCTGCACGCGGTTTGCCCCTGCAGGTGCTTGGATTTCGAAATCGGCAGCGGTCAGGGTATGCCCCAGATGCACGGTGTTCCGGGCGGTATCAGGCCAGTTGAGGTGCGGGCAGTCGACGGTGATTTTACCGTTTTCGGCCACGATCTGACCGCGCGCAATCACGGTGTCGATGGGCAGTTCTTTCAGGTCCGAGCTGAGGATGACATCCGCGCGCCGCCCCGGTGTGATCGAGCCGATTTCACGCTCCAACCCGAAGTGGGTCGCCGTGTTGATCGTTGCCATTTGAAGGGCAATCAGCGGATCACATCCGCAAGCGATGGCGTGCCGAACCACACGATTCATATGGCCGTCATTGACCAGCGTGCCTGAGTGGCAATCGTCGGTGCACAGGATAAAGTTGCGCGGGTCCAGACCTTTTTCCGTGACAGCCGTGATCTGACTTTCCACGTCATACCAGGCCGAGCCCAGCCGCATCATCGACCGCATCCCCTGCCGAACACGCGCGATCGCGTCTGCCTCGCAGGTACCTTCGTGATCATCCGCCGGACCCCCGGCAACATAGGCGGCAAAATCAGGCCCTAAATCAGGCGAAGCGTAGTGTCCTCCTACGGTTTTCCCGGCGCGTTGCGTTTCGGCGATTTCCGCCAACATCTTTGGGTCGCCATTGATGACACCGGGAAAGTTCATCATCTCGCCTAAGCCGATGATGCCGGGCCAGCTCATCGCTTCGGCCACGTCTTCGGCGGTAATTTCGTACCCTGTGGTTTCCAACCCAGGTGCAGATGGGGCGCAGGACGGCATCTGGGTGAAGATGTTCACCGGCTGCATCATCGCCTCGTCATGCATCATGCGTACGCCGTCCAGGCCAAGGACATTTGCGATCTCATGCGGGTCGGTGAACATGCTGGTGGTTCCATGCGGAATGACAGCGCGGGCAAATTCAGCCGGGGTCAGCATGCCCGATTCGATATGCATATGGGCATCACACAGGCCAGGGATCATATAGCGCCCTGTGGCCTCGATGACCTGAGTCTCTGGGCCGGTGCAAAGTGATGCATCGGGTCCGACATAAGCGATGCGTCCATCAGCGATCGCAATGTCATGATTCGGAAGGCTTTCGCGGCTGTGCACATTTACCCAGATTCCGCCGCGAATGACCGAATCTGCAGCTTCACGACCTGCGGCTACGGCAATCAAACGGAGGGCGACATCGGGCCAACTAGGGAAGGGTGTGTGTTCCATGGCCCAACTTTCCCGAATGCGCAGGAAGGTTCAACCCCTTGTGAACAGGTATCATCAAACCGTCACGCAGCGCGTCAGCGCTGCACGGCCCAACCAGAAGAGACGCCCGGCAGGGCATCGATGATGGGCGGGAGCAACCCTCGGTTATTTCTGTGTATCCTTCTCCAGTTCGCGGCGAACCCAATTGGCAAAAGCAATGGCGCCGGGGCTTTCTTCGGCGCGCGGTGACAGAAGCAGATAATAGGCTTCGGGCATGGGTGCGCGATGGGCGAACGGGGCTACTAAACGACCTTGCGCAATCAGGTCATTGGCAATGGTGTCATGCGCCAGACACAGCCCTCCGCCAGCCATGGCTACGGACAAGCTGACCAAATAGGTGGTCGAATAAGTGATTGCAGGATTTCCCCAATTTAGACCCTGTTCTTCAGTCCAACCCAGCCAGTTCGACAGCAGGTTCGAGCAGTCAAAAAGCGGCTGCTGTTGCAGGTCGTCCAACGTCACCTGATAGCCTGGCGCGCAGACTGGATAGTAGTGATCAGTTCTCAGCAATTCGGTCCGAACCGTATCTGACGGCCGTAGTGAATAACGGATTTCCACGGCGGCCCCTTCGGCCATTTCGCGCGGCTCCCAAAGCTCGGTAAAGATATTCAGCTGCACCTCGGGATGTAACGCCCGGAATTTCGGCAGTCTGGGTGCCAGCCAATTCACGGCAAAGGTGATGTTGCTTTGAACCTGAACCGCGTTCTGTTGGGCGCCGGTCACGGCCTGAGTTCCACGTACGAGTGTCCGAAATGCCTCGCGCACCACCGGAAGATACGTGATGCCCGCTTCGGTCAGTTCCAACGCGCGTGGTCGACGCAAAAACAAAGGCTGCCCAAGGTACCCTTCCAAGGACTTGATCTGCTGGCTGACCGCGCTTTGTGTCATGTTCAGATCCCGGGCTGCGCCGGTAAAGGACAAATGCCGCGCCGCCGCCTCAAACGTGCGGAGCCAACCCAGCGGAGGAAGTGGTTTTTGCATGCGTATAACCTTGCCATTAGTTCAGCTAATGGAATAGTTGTGTTTTTTTCGTTGGTCAATTTTTGACGCTACAGGCACGATTTCCGAAAGTTCTCAGCTATCCGCAAAGGAGCCCGGAATGACTGTTACAAACCTGCGCGCCAATATCGACCACTGGGCCGAACGTGTTGATCTGGCTGCAACCTTTCGCTGGGTCGAGCGGCTGAACATGCACGAAGGTGTCGCCAACCATTTTAGTCTGGCGGTGAACCCGGAAGGCACCCAGTTCCTGATGAACCCGAACCAGATGCATTTTGCGCGGGTCAAAGCGTCAAATCTGCTGTTTCTGGACGCAAATGATGCCGATGTGATGAACCAACCCGGTGCCCCGGATCCGACGGCCTGGGGTCTGCACGGCTCGATCCACCGCCACTGTCCGCATGCGCGCTGTGTGATGCACGTGCATTCGATCTTTGCGACGGTTCTGGCATCTTTGGCGGATAGCACCTTGCCCCCGATCGATCAGAACACGGCCACGTTCTACGACCGATACGTCGTGGATGAAGAGTTCGGAGGCCTCGCCTTTGAAAGCGAAGGTGAACGCTGCGCGTCGATGCTGTCGGACCCCAAGAAAAAGGTCATGATCATGGGCAATCACGGTGTTCTTGTGATCGGCAGTGACCCGGCAGATGCCTTTAACAGGCTTTATTATTTTGAACGCGCAGCGGAAACCTACATCCGAGCTCTGCAGACCGGCCAGCCATTGCGCGTCCTGCCAGATGAGATTGCCGAAAAGACTGCGCAAGAATTAGAAGACTATCCAGATCAGGCCCAGGCTCATCTGCGAGAGATCAAGGCCTTACTGGACGATTGCGGCTCTGACTACGCCACATGACAACCTCATCAGGGTAACGACCATGTCTGACACTACACAGAATCCGGAATCCGCTCGCTGGCACTATCATCCTGAAGGTCCGGTGGGGTTAAACCCCTTGTTCAATTGGCCACCACGTCCGTCAGCTGTGCTGAAATGGTACAGCGGGGCGTGGCTGCAGATCACGGCATTAACCTTGTGCCTTGCGCTGGCGGTTACCGCCTATGCTTTCTTTTTTCCGTCCTTGGAAAGTATGCAAAGCTTTGCACCGGGTTGGATGTTTCGCATTTGGCTGCTGAACATGGTGCCCCAGATACTCGTCGCAGGTGGGCTGCACTGGTGGCTGTACATGCGAAAAGGGCAGGGCATGTACAAAAAGTTCGACCGCCGCGACCTGACCCGCAACAATGGTACGTTCACATTCCGCAATCAGGTTCTGGACAATATCTGGTGGACGCTGGGCAGCGCGATGACCGTCGCGACCGTTTATCAGTGGATCATCTACTGGGCGATGGCCAACGGCTATGTGCCGACCATCACATGGTCCGGCGCGCCGGTCTGGTTCGTTGTGTGGATGGTGTTTATCCCGATGTGGTCAGGTCTGCACTTTTACTGGGTGCACCGGCTGGAACATCACCCGAAGCTCTACAAATACGTGCATGCTGTGCATCATCGTAACGTGAACATTGGGCCTTGGTCGGGAATCTCGAACCACTGGTACGAGAACCTGCTGTACTTCACGACCTATTTCATCCACCTGATCGTTCCGTCGCACCCGTTGCATGTGCTGTTCCACGCCTCCTTCCAGCAGATCAGCCCCGTGTTGTCTCATTCCGGGTTTGAAAAACTAAAGGCCGGAGACACGGATGCCGCCCGTGCCGGTGATTTCTTTCACCAGCTTCACCACCGGTATTTCGAGTGCAACTACGGCACCTCTGAAATTCCGTTCGACAAGTGGTTTGGCACGTACCATGACGGGTCGGCCGAGGCGACGACCCGGACAAGGGCGTACAAGAAACAGATGTATACCTAGCTGGTCCGAAGCGCGCGCGGCGTGACCCCGAATTCGGCTTTGAAGGCACGGGTCAGGGCGCTGGGGTCGTCATAGCCCGCGCGCAGGGCAACCTCACCGATGCTCAGGTCGGTTTCCGCCACCAGTTTGCGCGCAAGGTTCAGGCGCAGTCGGCGATAGACCTGCGCCGGGCCAGCGCCCAACTCGGACTGCATGCGGACGGACAGGGCTTTCTGCGATCGGCCAACCCGATTTGCGATTTCGGACACTGGCAAGGGGATCTCAAGGTGTTCCTGCATCAAGGCCAGCGCTTTGTTCACGTAACCGCTGGTCGCACCTGCGCCTCCCTTGTGCGAACGCGCGGAATCGCGGGTCATAAACAGCTGCGAAACTTCGAGCGCCAAGGCCTGCCCCTGATCTCGCCCAATCAGGTGCAAAACCAGATCAAAGGCCGCCATTGCCCCGGAACAAGTGATGCGATTGCGGTCGACAACATAGCGCTCGCGCCGCGCATCGATATCGGGAAACCTCTCGGTGAATCCGGTCAGCTCTTCCCAGTGAATCGTGGCGCGATGGCCGTCCAGCAGCCCTGCCTGCGCCAAAAGCCAGCTGCCAGTGTCGAGGCCTACCAGCACTTTGAACCGCTGATCCGCAGAACGCAGACCCGAAAGGGTCCGCCACCCGCCATGCGCGCGGAATCCATAAGATGGCATGACCATCAGCATGTCCCCACTGGCGGTCTGGAGTGGGCGATGCGGCGCGACCTGCAGCCCGGACGAGGATGTCACCGGATCACCCCCCAACGCAAGGAACTGCCAATCATACAATTTGCGACTAGCCAGAGTGTTTGCAGCCCGCAGCGGCTCGACCGTATTGGCCAGACAATGGTTTGAGAATCCGTCGAACAGAAGAACCCCGATTTGCTGCGGTGCAGAGGGTGATTTAGTCCATTCTTGCATGGTAAACTTCTATTTCTGCACGTTACAAATGACAAGCCGCGTCAGAATATGCCGCAACGCCAGATGTGGAGACGCCCGATGCAATATGGATTGTCCGACGAACAAGAGATGATCGTCTCTACCGTTCGCAGCTTTGTGGAAAACGAAATCTACCCGCATGAGGCGCTGGTCGAGCGCACCGGAGAAGTCCCGGAAGAGATCGCGGATGAGATCAAGCGCAAGACGATTGAACTGGGTTTTTATGCCTGTAATTTTCCCGAAAGCGTCGGTTGTGCAGGGTTGAACCATCTGGAGTTCGCGCTGGTCGAACGTGAGCTGGGCCGCGGGTCCATGGCGCTGAATCACTTCTTCGGGCGTCCTCAGAACATCCTGATGGCGTGTGAGGGCGAGCAGGTCGAACGATACTTGATGCCCGCCGTGCGTGGCGAAAGGATGGACGCGCTGGCAATGACCGAACCCGGTGCCGGGTCAGATGTTCGTGGAATGAAGTGCGCCGCGGTGCGGGATGGCGGAGACTGGGTGGTCAATGGCACCAAGCACTTCATCTCGGGCGCGGAGCACGCGGATTTCATCATCGTTTTCATCGCGACCGGAGAGGATCAGACGCCAAAAGGTCCGAAAAAGCGGATAACGGCGTTTCTGGTGGATCGCGGAACGCCCGGTTTCACCATCCGGGACGGGTACAAGTCGGTTAGCCATCGCGGTTACAAGAACATGGTTCTTGATTTCGATGATTGCCGTCTGCCGGACGCTCAGGTTCTGGGTGAGGTTGATGGCGGCTTTGAAGTGATGAACACTTGGCTTTATGCGACTCGTATCACGGTTGCTGCCATGTCCGTAGGCCGCGCACGCCGCGCTTTCGACTATGCGCTGGACTATTCCGCCACGCGCGAACAGTTCGGCCAGAAGATCGGCAAGTTTCAGGGCGTGTCCTTCCAAATCGCGGATATGATCACCGAGATTGACGCGGCGGACTTGTTGACGCTGGCCGCAGCCGACCGCCTGGACAAAGGCCTGCCTGCCAACCGCGAAATTGCTTCGGCTAAGCTCTATGCCTCGGAAATGCTCGCGCGGGTCACCGATGCCGCCATCCAAATTCACGGCGGCATGGGTCTGATGGACGATTACCCGCTTGAGCGGTTCTGGCGCGACGCGCGGGTCGAGCGTATCTGGGACGGGACCAGCGAAATTCAGCGCCACATTATCAGTCGCGATCTTTTGAGGGCACTCGGTGCGTGATGGAGGGGGCCGCCTGATGTCTTCCCTGTCACGCGTTTTGCACCCCACATCCATCGCTGTGATTGGCGGCGGCGCCTGGTGCGTCTCAGTGATCGAACAGGCCCGGAAATTCGGGTTTCAGGGCGACATCTGGCCGGTCCACCCAAAAGCCGGTCAAATCGCGGGTCTGAGTGCTTTTGCACGCCTTGAGGACCTTCCTGCGGCCCCCGACGTAGCCTTTGTTGGCATCAACCGTCATGCAACGATCGAGACGATCGCGGTCCTTTCGGCCATGGGGGCCGGGGGTGCAGTGTGTTTTGCCTCGGGATTTACCGAAGCGCATGCCGAGGACGATCAGGGTGCAGATTTGCAGGTCCGTTTGGTGCAGGCCGCAGGCGAGATGCCGATCCTGGGGCCAAACTGTTATGGCTTCGTCAACGGGTTGGACCGCGCCGCTGTTTGGCCCGATCAGCACGGCATGCGACCGGTAGATCGCGGTGTGGCGATCCTGACGCAAAGTTCGAACATAGCGATCAATATGACGATGCAGCGCCGGGCCTTGCCGCTGGCCTTTATGCTGACCAGTGGGAACCAGGCGCAAACCCATCAGGCCGACATCGCCTCGGCCCTGTTGGATGATGACCGGATCACCGCGGTAGGTGTCCACATTGAAGGCTTCGGTGACCTGCGTAAATGGGAGGCGCTGGCCAAAAAGGCGCGAGATCGTAACGTGCCGATTGTTGCGCTGAAAGTGGGCCGGTCCGCCCATGCACAGGCGGCGACGATTTCTCACACTGCATCATTGGCCGGAGGCGACGCGGGCGCGCAGGCATTTCTGGATCGCCTTGGGATCGCGCGTTTGGATGACATTCCCAGTTTCCTGGAATGCCTCAAGCTGCTGCACGTGACCGGGCGCTTGGACAGCAACGGTTTGGGGTCGATCAGTTGCTCAGGTGGTGAAGCAAGTCTGGCTGCGGACATGGCCGAGGGGCGCAATCTGCACTTCCCGCCGTTGTCGCAAGCACAAAAAGCTGACCTGCGCGATGCCTTGGGGCCGATGGTGGCCTTGGCGAACCCGCTGGATTATCACACCTATATATGGCGTGACACGCCAGCCATGACCCGCGCTTGGACTGCTATGATGGGGCCGGAACAGGCCCTGACTATGGCTATTCTCGACTATCCGCACACGGATGCGACGGATTGGGAATGCGCCACGCAGGCCGCTTTGAATAGTGTTGCTCAGACGGGGCGCCCCTTTGCGGTAACGGCGACTCTGCCGGAGCTTTTGCCCGAAGACGTTGCACAGCGATTACTCGATGGCGGTGTTATCCCTTTTGCCGGATTGCATGAAGCGCTTGCGGCAATTGAGGCGGCCGCGCGGTCGCAAGCAACAGAGGCCGAACCGGTCCTGCTGCCCTCGGATACCGTTGCGGATCATGTTCTGACCGAAGCAGAAGCCAAAAAGGCGCTGGCGGAATTCGGTGTGCGTGTACCGCTCAACGTTGTGGTACCGGCGAACCTGGCGAAACAAGCCTCTACCGCGCTGACTGGTCCATTTGCGATCAAGGGCGTCGGGCTGGCGCATAAATCGGAACATGCGGCCGTGCGCCTTGAGGTTCTCGCCGACGCTGTGGGCGAAGTCGCGGCGGATATCGGAACCGATGACGTCCTTGTTGAGGAAATGGCTGTCGGCGGCGTGGCAGAATTGTTGGTCGGCGTCACCCGAGACCCGGCCCACGGGTTCGTTCTGACGCTAGGTGCCGGAGGTGTGTTGACTGAAATCCTGCGTGACACGGTTTCCCTTTTGATCCCCTCCTCTCGCGACGCGGTGAAAGAGGCGCTGGGCAAATTGAACTGCGCACCCTTGCTGGCGGGATATCGCGGCAAACCAGCGGCAGAGATTGAGGCGATCCTGGACGCTGTCGATGCGGTGCAGGCCTATGTCATTGCCAACGCATCCCATGTCAGCGAAGTTGAAATAAACCCACTGATCTGCACACCGAACCGTGCCATAGCGGTGGATGCTCTGATCCGAAAGGCAAGTATATGAACCCGGTCAAAACCAAGCGCGATGGCGCAATTCTGGAAGTCACTTTGGACCGTCCCAAAGCGAACGCGATTGATTTGGCGACCAGCCGTGTCATGGGCGAAGTGTTTCGTGATTTCCGTGATGATCCAGATCTGCGCGTCGCCATCCTGACCGGTGGCGGCGAGAAGTTCTTTTGCCCCGGCTGGGATTTGAAAGCAGCCGCTGACGGAGACGCAGTCGACGGAGACTATGGCGTTGGTGGCTTTGGCGGGCTGCAGGAACTGCGGGACATGAACAAGCCGGTCATCGCAGCCGTCAACGGGATTGCCTGCGGCGGCGGGTTAGAATTGGCCCTGAGCGCCGACATGATCCTTGCTGCGGAACACGCCAGTTTTGCATTGCCGGAGATCCGGTCCGGCACAGTGGCCGACGCCGCTAGCGTAAAACTGCCCAAACGCATTCCGTATCATGTGGCGATGGAACTGCTGCTGACCGGGCGCTGGTTTGACCCCCAAGAGGCTAAGAACTGGGGATTGGTGAACGAAATCGTGCCGGGCGATCAACTGATGGATCGGGCATGGGAACTGGCGCGTCTTTTGGCCAGCGGTCCGCCTTTGGTTTATGCCGCAATCAAAGAGATTGTACGGGATGCCGAAGACTCCAAGTTTCAGGATGCCATGAATCGGATTACCGGGCGGCAATTGCCGACGGTTGATACCCTCTATGGCTCTGAAGACAATCTAGAAGGCGCCCGCGCTTTTGCTGAAAAGCGTGATCCCATGTGGAAAGGTCGATAGTCGGCCTAAGCGCGTTCAAACAGGGCTATCAGCGCTGTGTCATCTTTGTTGGGGCCAGATGCAAGATCGCCATAGATGCGAACTTCGGGCAGGGTCAGGTTCCGAATCTGGCCTTGCGCTAACCGGTGCAGGGCTTCGGCAAATCCCAGCTTTTCATAATGTTGGGCATTGATCGACAGCGCGAATTGAGCACCGGGGCGGGCCACACGCAGCAGCGCAGTCAAAGCTTCTGGCCCAAGGTGGCCATGGGTGAACGTGCCGGATGAAACGATCCCGGAGTAGCTTTCGCGCGGCACCGGGATGCCTTCGTTCAGATCGGCCTCAATGGCGTCGCGGTAGATATCCTTGCGCATGGCCTGATCCAGCATCTCGGCGCTGATATCGGTGGCATCTATCGGTCCCACACCCAGCCGGGCCAGAACCGCGCCGCACAGGCCAGTGCCTGCACCTACATCAAGCACAGGCCCTTGCCCGCCGGCGCCGACAAAGGCGCGGGCGGTATGGATGTGCAGCTGATAGTCCTCGCGCGTGGCAAAGCCTTCATCGTAATCCCCGGCCCATTCAGCATAGAGACGCTTGTGGTCTTCCGGGGAATCCAGCGCGTAGGCGGCATGCAGGTCTGGTGTTTTGTCACTCATATCCAAAAGAAAGGCGCATTGGGGGATTCGAATCAAGTATCCTTGGCAGAGTTCTTGCATCTGGCGAAATTGCGGATCATCTAAGAGCGTATGACAGGCACACTATTTTCCTTCGGTCACGGGTACTCGGCACAGGCCTTGTCCCGTCAGTTGCAACCCCATGGTTGGCGTATCTTCGGCACGACGCGTGATCCGGCCCAATCGCCGGTGGTCAAGGCATCCGGCGCAGAGCCGGTGATTTGGCCGGGGCAAGTGCCACAGCTGGATGGGGTGACGCATCTTTTGATCTCGGCCGCGCCAAACGCGGACGGAGATCCGGTTCTGGCTGCATTGGCGGATGAGATTGCGGAAAGGGCGGCGCAATTCAAATGGGTTGGCTATCTGTCGACCACGGCCGTGTATGGCGATCATCAGGGCAACTGGGTCGACGAAGCCACCCCCGCGACGCCAACGGCGCAGCGCGGCAAATGGCGGGTGCAGGCGGAAGAGCAGTGGCGGAACATCCCCGGCTTGCCGACACACATTTTTCGCCTTGCAGGCATCTATGGTCCCGGTCGTGGGCCGTTTTCCAAGCTCAAGCGTGTGGGTATGCGACGTATCATCAAGCCGGGGCAGGTCTTTTCCCGAATTCATGTCGCCGACATTGCCCAGGTTCTTGCCGCGTCCATGTCCGCGCCCAATCCGGGGGCGATTTACAACGTATGTGATGATGAACCCGTTCCACCGCAGGATGTCATCGCCTATGCGGCCGAATTGCAGGGATTGTCATTGCCGCCCGAAGTACCCTTCGACGAGGCCGACATGACCCCCATGGCGCGCAGCTTTTACAATGAGAACAAGCGGGTCAGAAACGATCGGATCAAGGATGAGCTGGGTGTAAACCTGATGTATCCGAACTATAGGGTCGGATTGAGGTCGCTGATGACCGGTGACTGAGCTACCGGCCTGATTTCCGGCGATGCGCACCGGGTGCTTAGTGATAGTTTTTGGTTATCAAAACCATCCATAAAGAAAACTTATTTGCATGGTGCGAATTTGCTAGGTCTGGCGGCGACAAGACAAGAGTCGCCGATACCTTTGACAGAATGTGCGCAATCCAAGCCGTGCATCTAAAAGAGGTAAAAGTGTCATCTATATATGTTCTTGATCGCCCGCGTTTCTCACCGCGCGAACGAGCCGGATTTTAGCCAGGATTGGAGATCGACATGGACGGAAGTGATAACCCTAAAACAGGCGGATGCCCTGTAATGCACGGCGCAGGAACCCGGTCAAACCGGGATTGGTGGCCGAACCAGCTGAACCTGTCGATCCTGCACCAGAATTCGCCTGCGTCGAACCCGCTGGGGCCTGATTTCGACTACGCTGAAGAATTCAAGAAGCTGGACATGAAGGCGCTGAAAGAAGACCTGTACGCGCTGATGACCGATTCTCAGGATTGGTGGCCTGCCGACTACGGTCATTACGGCGGTCTGTTCATCCGGATGGCCTGGCACAGCGCCGGTACATATCGCACGGCGGATGGCCGTGGCGGTGCCTCGACCGGGAACCAGCGCTTTGCGCCACTGAACAGCTGGCCGGATAACGGCAACCTTGATAAGGCGCGCCGTCTGCTGTGGCCGATCAAGCAGAAATACGGCAACCAGATTTCCTGGGCCGACCTGATGATCCTTGCCGGCAATTGCGCCATTGAATCCATGGGCGGCAAGACATTTGGCTTTGCTGGTGGTCGCGCGGATATCTGGGCGCCTGAAGAAGACATCTATTGGGGTTCCGAAACTGAGTGGCTTGCCCCCACCGACAACCCGCACAGCCGGTACACTGGTGAGCGCGACATGGAAAACCCACTCGCCGCCGTTCAGATGGGTCTGATCTACGTGAACCCCGAGGGCCCGGATGGTGAACCAAACGTGTTGGCCTCGGGCCGTGATATCCGCGACACCTTTGGCCGGATGGCGATGAATGACGAGGAAACCGTCGCGTTGGTTGCTGGTGGCCACACCTTTGGTAAGGCGCACGGCGCGGGCGATCCTGATCTGGTCGGCCCCGAACCCGAAGCGGCACCGATCGAAGAGATGGGCCTTGGCTGGATCAATAAGTTCGGTTCGGGCGTCGGTGACGATACCACGACCTCGGGCATCGAGGGCGCGTGGACCGCAAACCCGATCAAATGGGACAACGGATACTTTGACCTTCTGTTTGGATATGAGTGGAACCTGACCAAAAGCCCCGCAGGCGCGTGGATCTGGGAGCCGATCGGGGTCAAGGAAGAAGACATGGCCCCGGCGGCCGGTGATCCGACCAAGAAGGTCAAAACCATGATGACCACCGCCGACATGGCGATGCGCATGGATCCGATCTATGGCCCGATCTCGAAACGCTTCCACGAGAACCCGGAAGAGTTCGCAGATGCCTTCGCGCGCGCCTGGTTCAAGCTGACCCACCGCGATATGGGGCCGCGGTCGAACTATATCGGGTCGGAAGCCCCGACCGAAGAGCTGATCTGGCAGGACAACGTGCCTGCGGTGGATCACGATCTGGTCGATGCTGCCGATGTAGCGGATTTGAAAACCAAGATCGCTGCATCCGGTCTGTCGGTGTCCGAGCTGATCTCAACCGCATGGGCCTCGGCCTCGACCTTCCGCGGGTCGGACAAGCGGGGCGGTGCCAACGGCGCCCGTATCCGTCTTGCGCCTCAGAAGGATTGGGATGTCAACGAGCCAATGAAACTGTCCAAGGTGCTGGACGCGCTGACAGGCGTTCAAGAGGCGTTCAACGGCGCGCAGTCAGGCAACAAGAAAGTGTCGCTGGCCGACCTGATCGTTCTGGCCGGTGCCGTCGGCATCGAGCAGGCTGCCAAAGCTGGTGGTCAGGATGTCGAGGTTCCGTTCACCCCGGGCCGCACCGATGCATCGCAAGAGCAGACCGATGTGGACAGCGTCGCAGTCCTGGAGCCCGCAGCAGACGGTTTCCGCAACTACCAAAAGGCCGACTACACCGTCTCGCCCGAAGAGTTACTGGTCGATCGCGCACAATTGTTGACCTTGTCCGCACCAGAGATGACGGCACTTGTCGGTGGCCTGCGTGTTTTGGGCGCCAACTTCGGTGACGCCAAGCATGGGGTGTTCACGGATCGTGTGGGTGTACTCAGCAATGACTTCTTCACCAACATTCTGGACATGGGCACCGAATGGAAACCTGCCGGCAAGGGCGTTTATGAAGGTCGTGACCGCGCCAGCGGTGAGATCAAATGGACCGGTACACGCGTCGATCTGGTCTTCGGTTCCAACTCGCAACTGCGGGCGCTTGCTGAGGTCTACGGTCAGACGGGTGCCGAGGGTAAATTCGTCTGTGACTTTGTCTCGGCCTGGAACAAGGTGATGAACGCGGATCGATTTGATCTGAAGTAAACCGACGATCATCGCAGAGGTAGCGCCGCCCGAGGGGACTCGGGCGGCGTTTTCTTTGGGTCGAGTCCCGCGGGCATACCAAGCATTGGGTACGATTCCGTCCAAAGCCTTGACTAACCCGCGCGTCACGCATCGCCCAGCCCTGTTTCTTACCCAAATTATTAAGCTAACTTATTGTTTTCATTAACATGGGCGAGTTTCTGCAGAGAAATATGAAGTTTTTTCAAAATGGGGGTTGCAGGTCCCAGACCTAATCCGTAAATACCCCTTCACCGGCGCTGCTGAGGCGGTGCTGACGGGTCGGAGAGACGGCCGGACGGGTTGGAGAGACAGCCGGACGC
>NZ_JBXWMJ010000018.1:0-61801 GCF_059609805.1 Ruegeria sp. YTSC004 | reverse complement strand
GATAAGCATCCGTCCCCGTCGTCCCAAGACTGGAAGATACCCCGGTCGGGCCCTCAATGCTCCACACCGAATCCAAACCGCCAGACGCAAAATCGTCGGAAATCGTCATTTATAACCACCAAAACATCGCTACTTGCTAAACTCGGCTAGTTTACACCATCTCGACCGGATAAACAAAGTCATATCACTCCAAAATTGAAGACTTGGACTCTAATTAGGACCCCACGCTTCAACTATCTCCCTTTAGCGGGCTTCCTCACCATCTCAGTAAAGCCGCTTTGTGGATGCGAAAGATTTCTGCGGTCGCAATTCTGTTTCTAAGCGGCCTAATTTGCTGAGGGCGTAGCGTGAACCAGGCTGTCCACAAAGGAGGCATGGTTCAACAACTCTAACGATCCCTGCAGCGACAAATGCCCCCCAATGCCATAAAAGACCGTTGTTTCAGCACCAACCCGACAACGCTCAGATTTGCAAAAGATTTTTTGCAAATTTACCACATCCACTCCTTTGAGCGCCTTGGCACCCTCAAGAAATTGTTGGACCTTCAACGATTCTAGGGAAAGTGCAGACGTATCATAATTGCATAAATCCATGTTTTTATAAAAGAACATTGACTTTCGGGCGCAATCCCCCGCATGCCCGTAGCTGGGCCAAGGGGGCGGAGAAATGATGAGAACCCCCACCCCTCGGGATGTGAGCATGGATAGGCTGTCAAAAAAGTAAGCGTCTACAGTAGACAGGCTGTGATGCGGTAGAATTTCCCCATCCTTTGTGAACAATTTCGATTCCATTAAATTAATAAAGGGTGACGAGATAATGACAGTCTCAATCGATGGGTTGGTGTCCAACACCGACAGCACACGGGCGTTGAAGTTCATGCAATCCTCGACCCAGCTATCATCATATCTCGGGTCTAACCTCACAATCCCGATTACCGGATTGCAGGCGCTTTTGGTGTATTGGGCAATTCCCGCCTCGGAAAATACTTCGGAGATAGCAGGCACAACCTGCATGGCGTAGCTGTCCCCCCAGACCAGAACTTGCGGCGTCTTCGTTGTTTTGCAATTGGTAAGTATGGGCGATTCACAATTTGTGGCCAGCCCTCTTACACGAACATCCGCTGCCTGTTGATCGGTCCGCGAATCGCTACCCACCGGAAACACCAACATAATAGCGGCAATTGCAACAATACCTGCACCCGCAGCTCCGCTTAGTCCGAAAATTTTATTTCTTGATCGGATGAAAGAGCGATTGCGGAAGGGCTGTTCTACAAATTTCCAACTCAGGCCCGCCAGCATCAGAGCGGTTGTCGCCAAGCCCATCATGAGTACAGGCGAGGGCTCAAACACACTGCGGATGCGTGCAAAAGCGAATAGAGGCTGATGCCAAAGATAAGCGCTGTAGCTAATGAGACCGATGGCAACAAAGGGCTTGGTGGACAGCAATGAAGTAACCCATGTCCCCGGTCCACTAAACAATATTATCAGCACCGCCCCCAGAACCGGAATCGAAGTATAAACAGAAGGGAACGGCGTTTCGTCGTCGAACATGAAAATGGCGTATGTTATTAGTAACAGGCCTATAGCTGCTAAAACGTCTGATTTTTTCTGCCCATGTTGGGTAATAATGAGCGCGCAGATTGATCCGCACAGCAACTCCCACACCCGGCTTGGTGCGAGATAAAAGTTGGCAATTGGGCTGTTCCGGGCACCCCACTCGCTCAGCAGAAAGCTCAGAATGGTACCGATCATCACTAGATACAGGGTCGGGCGTCGCCCAAACCGCCAGACTACGATCACAAACAGGGGAAATAGCAAATAATACTGTTCCTCCACCGCTAAACTCCAGGTGTGGAGCAACGGTTTTTCCTCGGCAGTTTCGGCAAAATACCCGCTTTCGCGCCAGAACAGGAAGTTCGAAACAAAGAAAATGACTGCAACCACACTTTGGGCAAAATCTACCAGCTGCACCGGTTGCATCCACATTACAGCGAAGGGGAAGCAGCAGAGCATAACCAAGAACAAGGCTGGCAGAATCCGCCGTGCCCGGCGTTCATAGAACCGGAGAATAGAAAACTCACCACGCTGCATTTCGATAACTATTAGAGACGTAATCAGGTATCCGCTGATAACGAAAAAGACGTCGACGCCGACATATCCGCCGCTGAACACATCAAGACCGGCGTGGAAAAGGATTACTGGCATTACGGCGATAGTGCGCAATCCATCGATCTCAGCGCGGTATTGCATCCGGTTTCCTGTAAACTCATTACGTTTCTTGTAAAAAAACACGCGGGCCGGTCATGTAAATTATTAACTCACTTTCAGCCGCATTAAAACATATTACAGCTATACTGACACTCAAAAAGCTACTTGCATTAGATGGGGCCGCCCCGAATATTGGTCCCAAAACTTTTAATTGGTATAATGAGAGAGAGAGTCCTTAAATGCTTTTCGATGCCCTTTCTGTCGGGCACCCCTCCGACCTTTCTTATGATATTTGCATCGTCGGCGCTGGAGCTGCCGGGATCGCGCTGGCGCTTGAATTTCTAAACACTCCAAATATTCGGGTTTGTTTACTCGAAGGCGGAGGGTTGGATTACGATGATGAGAGTCAGGATCTGTACCGTGGCGAAATCGTGGGGCGCGATTATGCAGATCTCGACACCTCCCGGCTACGCTATTTTGGTGGCACGACCAACCACTGGGCCGGGTATTGCCTTCCTTTTTCCGAAAATTCATTCGAGGCGCGCGCTTGGGTGCCACACAGCGGCTGGCCTATTACACGGCAGGATCTGACGCCGTATTATGAGCGGGCACACACCCTGTTGGGATTGCCGCGGGACGGGGATTGGTCCGCCGATGTAGGATGGACTTCCGAAGGTTTACAACGGTACTATGGGTTTCCTCGCCTGGAACAAAACTTTGAGTATTTTCAAGAAAATGCGCTCATGATCCACCCCTTGCGCATGGGCGAACATTTTCTGGAACCGCTTACCAATGCCAAGAATATTGATGTCATTCTGAATGCCAATGCGACTGAGGTTGAAACAAACGATCTTGGTGTACAGGCACGAGGGGTTCGGGTCAAAACTCTGGATGGCAAAGCCTTTATGCTGCAGGCTAATCTGGTTGTTCTGGCTGCTGGGGGGCTTGAAAATGTCCGGCTGCTACTGTCCTCGACTGCTGTACATGCTGATGGGATCGGCAATAGGAACGGTCTTGTAGGGCGTTATTTCTCGGATCACATCAACCTGGTTCCTGGCGAGATGACCGCAGTCAATCCCCGGCTTGATTTGGCCCTCTATCAACGTCGCAGTATTTCGGGCGAAACTGAATCCGTAGTCTGGCACGAACTCACGCCCGAGGCGCAAGAAACGTTTGAATTGATTCCGTGCTCGGTGCGTTTGATGAGCCGCAAAGAAGCCCTGAGTACGCAAGGCGGTCGGTCGCTCAAAGCGGTGTCCCGCAACTTGTCGCGCGGCAAGATTCCGGATGGGATCGGCGACCATGTGGCAAACATCATGATGGATATCGAACAGATCGGCTCATATTCCGCCACTTATCTTTGGCATGGGAACGCTCCCATCTCAAAAGTCGTCTACGAAATGTCGCTCGCACCCGCGCCGAACCCGGACAGCCGCGTTACTTTGGGGGCCGAGAGGGACAGGTTGGGTTTGCGTCGTCTCGAGCTCGATTGGCGGCTGAGTGATATTGATTTTAGGACTATACGCTGGGCCTCTTCGGCCTTCGCTGACACTGCTGCTGCCTACGGTATGGGCCGTTCAATGCTGGAATTGGACGACGCAGAATTGTCGGAGAATGTTCGTTGGACCTGGCATCACATGTGCACAACTCGCATGTCCGATAGCGCCACTCAGGGTGTGGTGGATAGCAATTGTCGTATTCACGACATGCAGAACCTCTATGTTGCCGGTAGTTCCGTCTTTTCGACTGCAGGATGGGGAACACCTACCTTTCTTATCATCGCACTGGCAATGCGATTAGGAGATCACCTAAAAGGACAGTTAGCTGCATGACACGGCCACGCATTCACCGCCGCTTTGTTCTCAGAGGCCTTGCCATTCTGGTTGCCGCGATATCGGCAAAACCTACGTTCGCCTTGGGCCGGTCGACCCAAGCCTGGGATTTGGCGCGACGTCTGACCGACTTGCTGCCGCATAGTGACAGCGCGGCAATCCTTGGTGCCAAGCTGGTAATGGACGGCACTGTTCCCGCAAGCTTGCCCAGCCTGGCGCAGGAGTTGCTGCGGGACGAAGAATACTCGATTATCCTCCCTCTCGGGGACGAAGAATTGCTTCGCCGCATGGCCCTCTTGTCACGCCGGGATTTTCTCGATGGCCGCACCGTTTCGGTTGCGGGCTGGCGTATTTCATGGACCGAAGCAACCTTGTCCGGACTAGTTTACCTGACCCTGCAGGAGCATGATCAGAGCGGGCTTCATTTATGACACTAGCTTCTGCCTTTACAGGGTTTTTTGGTGAAATCCTGGATGGACGTCTTGGGCGGTTGGGATTTTTGTGGCGATTTGCCGCCCTTCTCGGTATCTTCTTGGCTATATCTGTCGGGCTGGGGATGACCGGGGGAATTGCTCGGTTTGCCGGGGCCTACTTCGTTATTGTAGCCATCTTGGGCTTTACCATGGCCAACATATTTGCCAAGCGATTGCGTACCTTTGGCCTGTGGGGCTGGAGCACCCTGCTCTTGTTCATCGCGGCCGGCGCGTTGTTGGCCTCTTTTGTTCCCGGCCCTTTCGAAATTTACTATGCGTTGATCCTAGTCTTCTTGCTGGCATTTGTTCCGGGCAAATCCGGCAATCGGAGCGGAGCGTGAGCATTCCGCACGCCTTGAGTGTCAGCGTAATAATTCCGACCTACAATCGATGCGATCTTGTCTGCTGTGCGGTGGAGAGTGCGTTGGCCCAGACGCTTGCACCAACAGAAATCATCGTCGTGGACGACGGATCAATTGATGACACACGCGACACATTGCAGGCTCGGTTCGGTGGCCGTATTGAATATGTTGCTCAGCCCAATCAAGGGGTGGCGGCGGCACGCAATACTGGGATTGACCACGCATCCAGCGCTCTGATCGCCTTTCTCGATAGTGATGATGTCTGGACGCCCACAAAGTTGGAACAGCAGGTGCCACTGATGGCAGACGAAGAAATCGTACTGTCAGCGACGAATTGGGCGTGGCAGGGGGATGAACTCAGGGACCAGTACGGCAAGATCGGTCTGGCTTGCGGCGAGCCCGTCAAGGTCGAGCACGATCCGATTGTCAGGCTGTGCTCCAGAGGCGGGCACGGGCTTAACATCCAAACCTGTATTTGCCGCCGCGCTGATCTGCTGCGCTTCGGTGCCTTCAACACGAACTTGCGGATCAGCGAGGACATGGACTTGATCTTTCGCCTGGCTGACGAGGGCGCATTTGCAATCCGATCGGAAATTCTCCTCATCCGCGGTTCTGCCACCGGCGGTAACAATTTGACCAAACCGAAATCGGATGCCTGGTATGAGGAAAATATAGATAACATCTTGACCATTCTGGAAAACCGCAGATCTGCGCCAAAGAAGCGATCTCAACAATCCCGTAAGGCCTTGCGCCGCCGGATGACTCAACTCTGTGCGTTCCGTGCTAAGCTTTACGCGAAACGTAGAGATTATCGCCAAGCCCGACGTGTCAGCCGACAAGGCCTTTCCGGCATGGTTCCGTCAAAACACATGCTGGTCTGCGCAGCAGGAATACTCTGCCCACAACTCCTGCTTTTGAAGAGGCGCAAACCGTAGCGGAGTGACTATTTTCTGTTCGCTCCCAGCATCTTTCTACGCTGATGCGGATTTGACTCCCCGAACACAACAGTTTCCGCTGCAACCCGCACATTCTGCAGCAGTCGTCGTCGGCGTTTATAAGTTTCACGTAGCAGCGCCGAGTAACATTGCATTCGTGTAGAGAATTCGAGTTCAAGGCCGCGGGGCGTCTGCCAAGCCTCACGCATGAAATACCAATCGGGGAAAGTGATCTTTTGGGGCTGGCCAGTGAACCATTGTTGGTAGGCTTGGCTGTTCGATACCAACGCCGTTGACTGCTTGGCATGGCGTCGCAGCACAAATAGAGGTTCGGACACGATGCCAAAGGCACCCAACAGAGCGAGACGAAACAAAAGAACGTTATCCCCGCCACGATGGTTGCCGATCAACCGGGTTCGTTCCAGCGCATCCCGGCGGATCAAACCGAACACTTCGTAGCAGCGATGCCCTTTTTGCACAACCTGTCGGAACCGATCAGCAGCGCCCTTGCCCAACATGTCAATTTCTGGAACAAACAATTCCTCCTCACCGGTTTCGTCGTGCAGGATTTTTGTTTGCGAATGGCAAAGGACTAGATCGGGATTGCGTTCTAACTCTTCAAACGTTTTTTGCAGGAATTCTGGTTCTAACAGGTCGTCACAAGCGCACCATTTAAAATAGTCGCTGCTCGTGTCATAGAAGGAAAAATTGAAGTTGTTAGCCGCACCCACGTTTTCTTCCTGTACAAAGACCCGCACCCTCGAATCTTGCGCGGCATAATCCTGACATATTTCAGTCGTTCGGTCGGTTGAGGCATTATCTGAAATGGCGAGCTCGAAATCCCCGAAGGTCTGAGCCAGAATAGAATTTATGCACTCTTCAATGTACGCTTCCCCGTTGAAGACCGGAAGCCCAAGACACACTCTCTTCATTTACCGGAAAACCTTTCGTTGATCTGCGCTCGACATCTGCCGACCACGCAAACATCTCTTTTCCTCAATACCTGCAATTGCGTTCAAAACAGTTTCACCCCCGCACGTCAGACGTATTTGTGGACAAAAGAAGTATCCGCCGGGAAGCGCTCATAATCCTCACGCGTCTTAAGGGATGGGCAATATATATCATTTTTCCACTCATGTTCCGCGACGCCAAGACCGTTCAGGGTCGCCGCAATCATATCCGGGTTTTTTAAAGCTTTAGTCGCTATTGGATTGCGGTTTGCATGCGGCTTACTGACATGCGCTTCGCTTCCTAGAAAATCGGCAATCCGGGATGCGGCATCCGGGTCTCGGATAAAATTTATCAGCAATAAATCGTCAGGCCTATTCCTAAAATAGGACAGAACATCCAGATGGTATTCATCGCGACGACGCAGCCAAATACGGGCGGAACTCTCTTTGGCTGACCATAGCGGGTGCCGTTTCTTTTTCTTAGGTAAGCGCTTGATATGCTCTATTCTGCTATCAAGCCAAGCATCAAGATCGCGCACCTGCAAAATAAATTTCGAATTTGGAAACAATCGGTCAAGTTTGCGGATATCGTCAGGAGGGCCATCGGTAAAACAATCATAGCGATAAAAGATCGCCTGATGTGACGTATCGCGCCACTTTATCCCATGGTAAGAGCGATATCCAAGATCCTGAAAGATTTTATGGATCGAGGTTGTGCCGGTCTTGTTCTCACCTATTGCAAAGATTTTTCGGGCTTTTCGCCCCGCCAAGATACTTCGCAGTTGCATCGTCTGGTCCGCAATAAATCCAGTCAAATCTAGCATCACGCCAACCTTTCAATTCATAAAATCCAATCCGACGCAAATCTATGAAGACTCTTGCATGGTGCGCGCAGCATTCCAACCGCAATTCAAATGATGTACCGATACTCGATCGCATGGGATCGCCAGCTTGCCGTCATGATAGACAAACTATATGAAGTCTCATACTGCCTGCATCATACAAAAATCAGGACATTATTTTGGTAAAGTGGACAGACATTTCCTGTATTTCATGGCAGGAGTAAACGTTTACATGCGGACCAGAGGGCCATGAACGTGCCGCGCAACAACAGCGTAAGCCGTTTTGTAGTAAACGCAACCAGTTCGGTGCTAACTGTAATTCTTCGACTGACCGCCTTAGTCTGGGTCAACCAATATCTACTGCAGCGTATTGAGCCGTCAGAATATGCACTACTCCCAGTCATAACCTCACTGCTGATCATTGCTGAGTTGTTTCCCAATGTTTTTCTGCGGGGGCTATCACGCTTCATGGTCGAGGCCGACGCGCGTAGAGACGGCGACGCTTTAACAACTATTGTTTCTTCGATGTTTCCGGTGTTGGTCACTGTGGCGCTAGCGCTATTTTCCGCAGGCCTCTATTTGGCAATGCATATTGACTGGGTGATCAATGTTGATCCTCAATACCGAACCGAAGCACAAATGATGCTGTTGATGCTGGTCAGCATCCTGTGTCTGAGGGTCGCCACCACACCTTTTCGGGTCGGACTGCATGTGCGCATGCGCTTTGTCGAGCAGAACATTATTCTGCTGGGATCGGAAATTCTGCGGATCGCCATTCTTGTAAGCCTTTTATTCGGGATCAGCGCCCAAGTCTTGTGGGTTGTGGTGTCTACCACCATCGGGGGACTCGCCAATATGCTTGTGCTGATCCTCTACACCCTATCGATATTGCCGGAAGCCCGCTTCCGCCTGTCTCACATTTCGGGAGCAATAGTTCGGCGTCTGCTGAACTTTAGTCTTTGGACCCTGTTTGAAGGTCTTAACAAGATGGTTCTGCAAGCTGCACCTGCATTGCTGCTCAATCGCTACAGCAGTGCTATAGACGTGTCTTCGTTTCACGTTGGAAATCTGGCAAACACACAAATCCGCAAACTGATCCTCGCCGCTGAAACACCGGCCAAACCAGCGCTTACCACCATATACGCAACCGAGGGTGAAGACGCTCTACAGAGTTTCTACTATCGTGGCGGGCGTTACTATCTTTGGGCTGCGCTGTTCCTATTACCGCCCCTGTGTGTTTTCGCCACACCTCTGATCGAGCTTTATGCAAGCAAAAAATACATCTCGGCAGCAGGTGCAATGACACTTCTGCTTGCCACGTATCCGTTCATCTGGGCCAGTGCAATGTTTTATCAGGTTGCATATTCCATCGGTCGTATCCGTGCTTTCAACCTGTGCATGATGGCGCTCAGCCTGACAGCCCTCGTCGGAATGTGGTATTTCGTGGTGGTCCGGGACATGGGCGCGATTGGTGCGGCGCTGGGGCTTGGTGGTGCCTACGCACTTGTCCACCTTCTGATCATGTGGCCCTTTGGCCTAAAGTTGATAAAAGGCAAATGGTCGATATTTTTGCGCAAAACGCTTCTGCCCGGGCTGACCCCTTTTGCGCTAGCGACTGGAGCCTGTTATGGCTATCTACAGATTTCCCCGCTTGCTACCTGGCTGCAGTTCTTTGGCGGTTGCGCGGTCTCTGCCATTATCTATGCCCTAGTACTCTTCGGCACCTGTATCGATCATGAGGACCGAAAGCTTCTTCGGCGCGCACGCAACAAGATCGCCAGCCGCCTGAACCGTGACAAATAGGATGATCGGGAAACTGCCCTACCCGTCGTTCTGTAATTCCATTAGTCGGGTATGCGCGCCATAGCTTTCCGCCGGGCTGCCTTGCACGGGCCGCAGGTTGTAGATGGTGATAGGCTGGCCCTCCTGAAGCCCGGTGAACAAATCTGAATAGTAGAACCTGCCCTGTGGTTCGAGATGCTGCATGACGATGTTTTCATATTTCAGCGCTCCTTTTTTCCCGGATACGATATTAGATTGCACAATCGCACCGGAAGGCACCGAAATCCGTGTTGCTGGTCTTTTGGCGCTAAATGCGTTGATCAGCGTATTGTCCTGAACAGAAATATTCTTGCCATCTTTGACCCTGATCCCGTTGGCCATCCGTGTGTAGATGATGTTCTGCCGGATGCTGAGAGTGCTGTGTCCGCCTTCGCCCCCAAAAAAAATCCCTTGCATGTCGAACCGGTTCTGCAACAGCAGGATATTTCCGGTAATTTCGAGATTTTTGGACGGCGTTCCCTGGAATTGCATGAAGTCTGCATGCGTATCTTCGCTCGGGTAGAAATGCGTCGGCCCAATATTGTTGCGGATTATGCCATCGGAAACGGCCCCAAATTTGAACGCATCTGCTCCGATATAATCTATTCTGTTGTCAGCCAATGTGAAACGGGCCGTACCAAAGTTTCCGATCCCGTTCAGAACATCATGGATATAGCTGTTCGCAACTGTGATTTCTTCACTCTGGTCGCGGATTTCGATGCCAAACTTGACTGCATTCACCGGCGCAACACGATTAAGCGGGCCGCTAATGTCTGCGTCAACGATTTCTACATTCTGGCTTTGCATGATCCGCACGGCCGACCGCCCTCCTATGGCTTCGACCCGGATGCCGCTCAGCCGCAGGTTGCGGACCTCCGAAATATACAGCTGATCAAAACGGGCTTCGCCGTGGGCATTGAGGGTCACCATTTTATCAAAGGACAAACCATGCAAATGAACGCTGCCATAGTCACCGGGGGCCAAATCGATACGGTCTCCGGCCGCGGCTTGAGCCAGATCGTCCTGCAGGATAGTGGCTAGATCCTCAGCGCGCCCTAATCCTGCCCACACACTGATCATCATTAAAAAGCCTGGCAGCAGCAAAATACTCTGTCGCATTCCTCCCCCTCTTTCCTAAGTGCAATCAGTTCCAGACACGGTGGTGACAGGCCGAGCATGAAAGCGTCGTTCCATGCGCCGCCCAAAGCGCATCAATGGGCCTTCGAAGAGTCGAAACGACAACACAGCTTGGGCCTGTGTCATAATCAGTGCAACCGTTACAACCCCCCAAAACGACAGCACTGAAGCTGGCTGAAACACACCCGGTACTCTTAGTAGAAGTTCAATATTGAACAAGTGAAATAGGTAGGTGAAATAGGAATAGAATCCAATCGCCGAAAACCATGACAGCGCCTGACCTCCAGCGTCTTTATAATAAGTCTCACACACCACTATTAAAAGGCAGGTGATCAAAGCGATGAATGTGTACTTCAACGAACTCCAAAGCGCGACATCCCAGAATACGAAAAGGTATGATAGCCCTGCGAGCAAGGCCAGTGTCCAAATCAGCGGTGTGCTCGCCGCGCGGCGCTGCATGCAGACCGCGACAATCCCACCTATGGCGATAGAATCGATCCGGGCCGGCGGGAAGTTATAAACAGCTTCGAAGCCGGAAAGATTGAGGTGCAGCCGCAATGCCATTGAGGCGATGCTGATCAGAACCAAGAACGCGGTGAAATTCCGACGCAAAGTCCAGGCTGCCAACCCGAAGAGAATATAGGCGAACTCCTCTACCGAAAGTGACCATGTGATGGTGTAGGGAACGGCCTCAGGACCGTCGAAAAAGATCATCCACCCTGTAAGGAACAGATAGTTGATCCAGACCCGACCGACATTCTCCTGTTCGAACCCTAGAACCAAACTCGAGCACAGAAACAATGTCACCGCGACCATGTAGAGAGGCACAATCCGGAACACGCGACGCAAAAAGAAAACCTTAATACTCTCCGTATCCGACCGTCGCAGCAGGAAACCGGTGATCAGATAGCCGCTGAGTGGAAAGAATACATCCACCCCAAGTAGGCCGTAGCGCCGGGCAAACTGGGCTACTGGATCCAGATTGGCAGCGTCATAACGCGTGGCAACATGGTAGGCGAGAACGGCCAAGATAGCGAACGCACGAATGCTGTCCAACGGCATTGAGCGTTTTTTTCTGAATACGGCTTCGGGGGCAGAAGATGGCGGATTATTCGACATGCAGCCACCGCATCACTTCTGCACGATCATAGGCGCAGAACGCGTATACCGCACGGCTTGGGCAGGAAAACGGGAATAGCGCAGTGGTCGCTCTTCTTCGGCAAGGGCTGTTTCGATATGTGGATCCTGCTTCGGGTTGGCCGTTAAGAACCATAATCCACTTCCTAACATGAAAAGGACCATTGAATACACTTCGCCCCAGATTGCGACCGTGCCCAACACCAGCATGACACTGATAAGCGTGAATATCCATGACCGCCGCAACGCGACCAACTCAGGGTCTGCACTGAAATCGCGACGCCCAGCAAGAATCATAGCCACCACAAAGGCACCTGCCAGCAACAGAAATGCCGGCATCCCAAAACGAACTGCAACAAAGAGCCAAAAATTGTCGACACTGCCCGTCATCCATGCAGGCAGGGGCCAAGAATTGTACCCAACACCAAAAACCGGCGCGCGTTGAATCTGCTCAACGCCATAATTAAACAATATCCGTCGGGAGAAAGCAGTGGAGGGATTGAACGATATTCGCGTCACTATCGCATAGATAGCCGAGCGTGTTGAGGCCAATTCAGCCACCACATATGCGGAGATCGAAATTACCCAGAAAACGGTCCAACGATTGGAAACCCGCTTAAAAAGGATCGACCAACCGATCAGCCCGACTTGGGCCATCACGGCCAATACTGGCCCACTGGAAACCGAGAAAAAACAGCACACTCCAACGATACCAGTCAGTGCGGTACGACGAAACCAACCCAAGCGCTCCGTTAGCCCGACATATACTAGCGAAAACATCAGAGAGCAGTAGATTCCATAATGAATCGGGTGTGGGAATACAAATTGCGCACGCCACAGCCCGAACCGCGGGTCATGGTTGATATCTCCATGAGACCGAAGCCCGGGAAGCTGCGCAACCCAGCGCGGAATGGTGGTCTTGCTAGTAATCACCTCATAAAACACAAAAGGCAAAGATAGAACAACAATCCAGGCCAGAAAGCGGATCATGGCAACAAAAGTAGCCTTGTCCCGGATCGTCGCCCGCGCGGTCAGGTATCCGCCCAGCAAGATCACAGTATTCGAGCCGGTATACTCGATTGCCACACGGGGCGTGTGATTGACCAGCATGGCCAATGTCATCCATGCCGCATAGCCAAAAATCAGGAAATCCGGTGCCGACAACCGCCCATACTTACCGCGCAGCAGATTCACGGTCAGGACCGGGACAATAAAAAGGAACAACAACTTGGATGGTGTAAGAACGACCGAGCCCACCGAAAAAAAAGCGGGGAAAAGCAACGCGATCAGAACGAGTTTGGTCAGAAACGGCAGCCTTGCTTTTTCCCCCGCGCCCGACTGACCCGTCGCATCGTTGTGCGCTGGTGCTGCGCCTCTTTGGCTGCCGGTCACGGTCTGCATTACAAACCGCCCCGCAAAAACAGTTCCCGTTGAACTCCCATAGCTCCATGCCTAGCATTGCCTGTGACAGAATACAGGGCCGCGCAAGCAAATTTGATGGCCGATATCGACTGGAGATTATGTTTATGCCGATTACCCGCATCGGGCCCAAGCTGGTCTATTTTGCCCATATCCCCAAATGCGCTGGCAGTTCGGTCGAAGATTACATGAGCGAACGGTTCGGACCTCTGGCTTTTCTGGACCGGAAATATTTGTCCGTGGACCCGGACGGGCGCTGGTCCAATACCTCGCCACAGCATGTGGACTGGGCCATGCTGGAACGTCTCTTTCCCGTGGGCTTTTTCAGCGACATCTTCACCGTGGTGCGACACCCGCTGGATCGGGCCGTCAGCGCCTATCGCTTCCAATCCGAAGTTGAAGGAACTGTCGATCAGGGCACAAGCTTTGGTGAGTGGCTGCAATCCGAAGCCGATCTTTGGGCGACAAGCCCGTACAGGCATGACAATCACAGCCGTCCGCAAGCCGATTTCCTGCCACCGTCCGGAGGGCCTGATTGCGCCATTTTCCATCTCGAACACGGGCTGGATGCGCTTATTCCCTATTTTGACGCGTTGGCCGGAACGCAAGCCAAGCCGCGTGCCATGGGGCATGCCCTGCGCGCCAGCGCTCCAAAGAGCGGTGCGTTCAAACCGGACGCGGCCGACCGCGCGCTTGTCGCCAGGATTTATGCCGCCGATTTCGAGCGATTTGGATACGTGCCGGCCACCCGGATGCCACTGGCCCTTGCACCGGAGCTTTCCGCTGACTTCCTTGCGGAAAACGCGGCGGCGCAGGCGCAGGCGAAACGGCCGCTGTATCAGCTGGTAGCACGCGCGCGGCGCCGGGTTCGGAGATGGCAGGGGTGAAAAGAACCCGTTCCTGTGTTCAGGTATTCCCGGCATGGGATCAGCTTATCTTGCTCTTCACAAGCCGCCACAGAAATCCGGGGTTGTGCCGCAACCCTGTCAGATAAAAGCGACGCGCCATTTTGCTTTTGCCGTGCCGGGCCAGAATACGGCCAATGCGCCACATCATTATCCCATAGGCATCAGGATAACGCGCATAGGCCTCTCGGTTTCGCTTCACAATCCGGATCAACCCGATCGCCTTGGCACGTTTCAGTTTCGAGATGCCGTCGGGCGAGGAAAACGCCATGACCACCGGTTCGGGGTATTCCGCGATTTTCGTGTGTTGCGCCAGCGACGAACTGAACGCCCAGTCGGCGTTCGATCGGGTGACATCATCGAACCACAACGGCTCCGGATAACAATCGCGTCGAAACAAAGCGTTTTGCAGACTGATGCGGTTTTCGATCAGATATTTGCGAACCTGATCCTCATGCGGCTTCATGATGCGATGTGGCGGTGGCCGCATCGAAACCAGACCGACCCCATAGGAACCATCTGGCCCGCTGCCGTAAAGCACCTTGGAATGGATGACGGCCCCTACCTCGCGCGGGGCCGCTTCCAACAAATCCACCTGCATTTGAAGTTTGCCGGGCAGCCACAAATCATCGCTGTCCTGAAAGGCTATATAGCGCCCCTTGGCCGCAGTCAGGCCGGTATTGCGCGCGGCGGAGGCGCCACCATTCTTCTCGCGCTTGATGTAGCGAACCCGTGAATCCCCGATTCCATCTACAATAGGCTGCAAATCCTCGGTCGAGGCGTCATCGACGACAATCAATTCGAGATCACGGTATGATTGGTTAAGAACACTGCGCATCGAATCTTCAAGACTGGCGCTGCGATTATAAACCGGCAGAATAACCGAAACGGCTGCACTCATAGACTGCCTCACTTAAAAAATAACTGCGGTGCAGCATAACATGCTGCTGCGGCACGCACCATCAGCAACACCGCTCAATCCCGGAGGGGTGGACGTTCGCACAACAATACCTCACTTTTTCCAAAAATTTACATCACGAAGCAACAATGCCGCCATTTCAATACGGACCGCTAGGTTTGTTCTTGGGGGGGTTATAATATCATTTACAGGACCAGAGACATTAGATCATGCCCGACATCTTCCAGCTGAGCGTTATCATTCCACACCTCAATGCACCGGATGCCTTGCACAGATGTCTGACGGCGCTGGCGCAACAGGCAGATGACGGGGTTTCTTTTGAGGTCATCGTTGTCGACAACGGCTCGGCTGAAACGCCGGACGAGATCTGCGCCGCTTTCCCCTTTGTCCGCCTCGCCCATGAACCGACCCCAGGACCCGGTCCCGCGCGCAGTCGCGGGGCTGCGCTGGCCAGGGCTGAACTGCTGGCCTTCATCGATTGCGACTGCATTGCGCAGCCCGGCTGGATTAGCGGCATCGTCGATTATTTCAGCCACCAACCCGACACGGGCGTGATTGGCGGCGATGTCAGGATTTCACGCGTTAACCCTGATGCAGCCAACGCAATCGAGGCTTATGAAAGTGTCTACGGGTACCGCATGCAGCTTTATATTGTGCGGGATGGCTATGCTGCGACCTGCAACATGGCGGTGCGGCGCGAAGTGTTTCGCAAGGTGGGCGATTTTGCTGGAATCACAATCGCCGAGGATGTGGACTGGGGGCGCCGCGCCACCACGCTTGGAATACAAACTCGTTATGTGCCGCAAATTGCAATCAAGACGCCGGCGCGCAGCTCCTTCCGTGAGCTGACCCGAAAATGGGATCGTCATATTGGCCACGACTTTGCTGAAATTTCAGGCATCGACGGACAGCTGCGGTGGAGTGCTCGCGCACTGATGCTGGCGGCGTCCCCTATGGGTGAAGTGCTGCGCATCTTCCGCTCGGACCGTGTTTCGGGGGTGCGGGAACAGTTTCTGGCACTGTTTTGCCTGACACGTATCCGCCTTTACCGGTGCCGCCGCATGTTTGCGCTTTTGTTCGGCCGGGACGCGCAGGCCGCGTCTGCCTGGCGGCAAGGAAGCTGATCCGCATGTCACACAAAGCCCCATCGTCGCAAAACCGCTTGTTACTGAACCCAGATGGGGTACAAGTTTTCAAGCAGATTTATTTCAAGCAATCAGTGAAAATACAGCAAAGAGTGCCATGACCAGAGAAGCCATTTTTAACGATTTGAACGAGATTTTTGCCGACGTTCTTGATCTCGACGACCTGTCTCTGACAGAAACAACCACCGCGGACGAGGTCGAGGAATGGGACAGCCTGAGCCATATCCGCCTGGTTGTGTCGATCGAACAGCATTACGGGTTCAAATTCTCAACCGCTGAGATCGAGGCACTGAAGTCGGTGGGAGATCTTGTAGACTGCATTCAGGAAAAAACCGGTTAGCGGAGTGGATCATGGCTGTGTTCTCTATCGAAGGGCTCCACTGGTTGCGTCCTGCTCCATCAGATTTTCGCGCCAGGTTGCGCGCACTTGATCCCGCCACAGAAACCGGCGCGATGGCCGTGCTGGCCAATCACGCGCTTGATCTCAATAAGCTGACCCAACTGAACCGGGCGATGGACAAGGTGGACCCGGCACAGGCGAAAAGTGCATCGCTGTCCCCGGTTCGCCTTGCTGTGCTGGCGGATGCGACCACCGAATATACGGCCCCCGCGATCCGTGCCAGCGCGCTGCGCCACGGAGTTTTCGCCACGCTCTACGTACCGGACTATGGTCAGGCTACGCAGGAAGTGCTGAATCCTGAAAGCGGGTTGGCCAGTTTTGGCGCTGACATGGCGTTGCTGGCGCCGGACTATCGCAGTCTGGGACTGGCCACGGTGCATATGGACCCTGCGGCAGCCGAAGCAGCAGTGGCAGGTGCTATGGCCCATATCCGCAGCCTGCTTGACGGGCTGGCGCGCTCTGCGATCCCGACAGTTATCCTGCAAACCCTGCCTATTCCTCCCGATCCCTGGTGTGGGCACCATGATCGCCGGGCCCCAGGCTCGATTGCGGCACAGATCGCTGCCTTCAATGAAGACCTCCTGGCGCTGACTGAAGAATACTCCGTTACCTTGCTGGACATTGCTGCGCTGGCCGACACGGTTGGCCGGGCGCGCTGGTTCGATCCCGCTTATTGGCACCGGGCAAAACTTCCTTTCTCACTTGATTGTGTCCCCCTTTATGCTGATCACGTCGCCCGGATACTGGGCACATTGCGCGGCAAAGCGCGCAAATGCTTGGTTCTGGATCTCGACAATACATGCTGGGGCGGTGTTATCGGTGATGACGGGATCGACGGTATCCGCGTCGGGCAGGGTACGCCGGAAGGCGAAGCCTTTCTTGCAATTCAGCGATATGCGCTGGACCTCAAGGCACGCGGTGTGGTGTTGGCGGTCTGTTCCAAAAACGAAGAAGACGCGGCACGCCTGCCCTTCCAGAAACATCCCGACATGCTGCTGCGTGAAGACGATATTTCGATCTTCATCGCCAACTGGACCGATAAGGCCAGCAACATCCGCCATATTGCGCGGTTGCTCAATATCGGCACCGATGCGCTAGCGTTCCTCGACGACAATCCGGCCGAACGCGAGCGGGTGCGCCAGATGCTGCCCGAGGTCGCCGTACCCGAATTGCCGGACGACCCCGCATTTTACCCGACCGCATTGGCTCAGGCCGGGTATTTTGAGACCACCGGCCTGTCAGCCGACGATGCGCAGCGTGCCGAGCAATACCGTGCCAACGCCGCCCGCAGCGTTGCGATGGAAGCTATTGGTGACTACGGCGCGTATCTGGAATCACTCGACATGGTGTGTGAAGCGCGCGGTTTCGATGATGTCGGTCGAACCCGTATTGCTCAGTTGATTAACAAATCCAACCAGTTCAACCTGACTACGCGCCGCTATACCGAGGCCGAAGTGGCCCGCATGCAGCAGGATCCGGATCTGTTCACATTACAGATACGGCTGGCTGACAAATTTGGTGACAACGGCATGATCTCGGTGTTGATCTTCCGCAAGGGCCCTGAGGACTGGACCTGCGACACATGGCTGATGAGTTGCCGGGTGTTGGGGCGCCGCGTCGAAGAAGCTGCCCTGGGGCTTGTCGCCGAGGCAGCGCGCCGAGCAGGAGCCAGGCGGCTGGTCGGCGAATACATTCCATCCGAGAAGAACCGTATGGTGTCGGGACATTTCGAGAAGCTGGGATTTTCAAGAACCGCTGAAGACGCTGACGGGCGCACGGTCTGGCACCTTGATCTCACCAGCTATGACACCCCCACTGAATTGCCAATGACATTAAACGGCCCGCGCGCCGATGCAGCCGCCTGAAAAATTGGATTACTCGATGTCTTCGCCTTCTTCCGATCCCTCTTCTGACCTCCTGGCAGCTGACCAGCCCGCAACCCGTCGTATCGTCGAGGCAGTCATGGCGCTCTGGCCTGAGCATGAGCGCTATATTCGCAAAAGCCTTGCGGGTCGCGATGCCGATATGATGCGCACCACCGAAGCCCTGGCCGACGCGGTGCTGTTGCTGGTCGGCGACCGGCTGGACACCATCGCGGCACATTATCGCTGGACCTGCGACCGGTTGCGTGAAGAAGAATTGTTTTTCCACCGCGAAGGCCGGTATCGCCTGTCGACTTTCGCCGAAGCCGATGCAGAGGTCTATTCCGATGCCGACTATATGGAAAAATACATGGATGGGCTGCTGTTCAGTCAGGTGCTGTGGTTTAATCATGCGGCAAGCTGCCATTTCTTCCTGACCGAGGTACCCGCCCTTCTGCGCCCAGGCGGCCATCTGCTGGAGGTCGGGCCGGGTCACGGGCTAATGATGTCGCTGGCCCTGCGCGACTTTGGACTGTCGAGCGCTACCGCCTGGGATTTGTCGCAGGTCTCGCTGGATCAAACCCGTGCGGCACTGGAGCGGCTGGGTCATCATGATTGTCATTTTGCGGTTCAGAACGTCATGGATGTGCCCGCTGACTCACCACCGGCAGATCTGGTGGTACTGTCCGAGGTGCTGGAACATCTGGAAGACCCAAAATCGGTCATGCGCAAGCTGCACGCTCAGGTTCGCCCTGAAACAGGCCGCATCTTCATCAACGTGCCGATCAACAGCCCCTCGCCCGATCACCTCTACCTGATGCGGACGCCCGATGATGCGCGCGCGCTCCTTAACGATACCGGGTTCGAGATTCTGAAAGACGGTTTCTTCGCCACCCAAGGCACCGCATTGGAACGAGCGCTGCGCAACAAGATTTCCGTCTCGGCCTGCATGATTGCCCGCCCGGTCTGATCGTATCCGTTCATGCTGTTCAATTCCCTTCCGTTTGTTTTCATTTTCCTGCCACTGACGCTAGCCGGCTATTACCTGCTGATCCGGATGGGGCTGAAACAGTGGATTTTCCTGTTTCTGGTCATCGCCTCGCTGATCTTCTACGCAGTCTGGAATCCGCCCTATGTTCTGCTGCTGATCCTGTCGGTTCTGGGCAATTATCTCACCGGACTGTGGATCGAGCGGACACGGGATAACGGAAGCGGCTCAGGCTGGGCCCTGGCCCTAGGCGTTGTCGGTAACCTGCTGGTGCTGGGCTGGTTCAAATATGCCAACTTCTTCGTCGACAACGCGAATATACTGGGGGTCGGTCTGCATCTGGAAAGGATCATCCTACCGCTCGCCATCTCATTCTACACTTTCCAGCAGATAGCCTTTCTTGTGGATGTCTCGCGCGGCGAGATTCGCACAGGAGGAATCTGGCGCTATGCCACGTTCGTGATTTTCTTTCCGCAGCTCATCGCGGGTCCGATCGTGCATTACAAAGAGATGATGCCGCAATTCTTCGGACGCAATCCGGGGCGTTTTGTGACCGCGAATCTAACCGTCGGATTGGTGATATTCGCAATCGGCCTGTTCAAGAAGACGGTCATCGCCGATAGCGCCGCGCTTTATGCCAGCCCGGTTTTCGACGCTGCGCAGGCTGGGAGCACAATAGGCTTGCTGGCCGGATGGAAGGCCGCGCTGGCCTATACGGTGCAGCTTTATTTTGATTTTTCGGGCTATTCCGACATGGCCATCGGCCTGGCGCGCATGTTCGGTATCAAACTGCCGGTCAACTTCCATTCACCGCTGCGCGCCGCCTCGATTATCGAATACTGGCGGCGCTGGCATATCACCCTGCAGCAGTTCATCGTATCCTATATGTATCAGCCGCTGGTATTGCCCCTGTCACGGCTGGCCGCACAATGGCGGCTGGGGAAATGGGCATCCTTCTCGGTAACGGTCGCCGCACCCACGGTTGTTTTGTTTGTGGTGATCGGCCTTTGGCACGGGGCCGCCTGGACCTTTGTGTTGTTTGGTCTGATGCATGGCACATATCTGGCGATCAACGAGTTCTGGCGCGCGCTGCGGCGCAAGGCGCGCCGTAAAAGTGGCGTTCCCGGCTCCAGCATGGCGTTGTACCACGCCGTGACACTGATTGCTGTGATCTTCGCCAACGTCATGTTCCGCGCCGACAGCCCCGCTGCGGCGGCCGCTATCTGGCAGGGTATGACCCGCCTGGACGAGATCGCAAACTTGCCTGCTGTGCTGCCTGCCAAAACTGCCGAACTGATAACCGAGCCCGGGCTATTTCTGCTGGGTGCCGCCACGCTGATTTTCCTGTGCCCGAATACACAGCAGATCATGGGACGGTATTCACCGATCCTGCATTGGAATCGCTGGCGCACACGAGCCCCGGCGCTGCTGCACCTGCAATGGCGCCCGACCCTGCCCTGGATGATCTGGACCGGCGTGGTTCTGTTTCTTGGGCTTGCTTTCATCCTGCGCGGGCAGTCAGAGTTTATTTATTTCAACTTCTAGGATGCGCCGATGACCAAACCCCTGCGCCTGCGCACCTTCCTCACCGGCCTCTGGCTTACGGTGCTGGCCTGTATTGTGCTGGCATTCCTTCTGCCGCATGATCCCTATTTCCGTTACCAGGCCATGAGCGGTACGATCTTTGAGCGCGCCCGGTGGATCTATGAGCGTATTCATTTCGACGACACCCCAATCGATATCGCTTTTCTGGGCTCGTCACGCACGGCACGCGGCGTGATTTCCCCCGATCTGGAGGACAATCTGGCCGAAAAAGGGATAGATGCCCGCGTCGTCAATTTCTCGCTGCCCGCCTCCGGTTTCGATGTTCGCCTGCCGATCATCCGCGAATTGTTATCGGAGCATAAACCCAAACTGATCGTGATCTCGGTGGTTGAGCAATTCCCCCGACACGGGCATCAGGCCTTTGGCGATCTGGCCGGCGCTGGTGAAGTTCTGCAAAGCCCGTGGATCGTCAACCGGAACCTGCCGGAAAATCTGGCGCGCCTGCCGATCCGGCAGATGCAACTGGCTGCCGCCGATCTGTTGCCCGAAGCGTTCGGTTATCAGCCCGATTTCAACCCCGCCACCTATGCCGGCACAACGATTGACCCGCGGATTTTCAATCCCGGCAAAACATCCGGCCCCAAAAGCGCTGCCGATATCGAAGCGCTGGAAGGCGAATCCAAATTCCGCCGCCGTAACCTGACACGCCCGATCCTGCCTGAATCGATGGCCGGGATCGAGTTCGGTATTCCCCGCACCTATCTGCGCCGGATCGCCGAACTGGCTGAATCCGAGGGTGTGCAGCTTGCCTTCCTCTATCTGCCTTTCTATGGCGGCTATGCGGAACCCTTCGAGAAAGCATGGCTGGAACAATACGGACCGGTCTTCTCGGCGGATTTCCTGCGGGATGATCCAAATCTTTATAACGATGTGGCCCATGTCTCGGAAACCGGCGCCGTGCTGGTGACAGACTGGCTGACCGAAACGCTTACCCCGCTGCTCGCCCCTTCAACCGGGTCGTAAGAACAGGAGACGATCATGACCATAATGCAGAACTCCCTCCGTTTGCACCATGTGGGAATCGTGCAGCCAGACATGGAAAGTGCCGAAAATTACATGTCGCTGTTTGGTCATACCGAAGACTACCGCGGCTATGTCGAGGAATTCGAATGCTGGTGCCTTTTTTGTACAGCGCCCGAAAATGGCACCGCCGTGGAGCTTGTAGTGCCAACCGGCGGATCGCTTGCCCGGTTCAACCGTGGCGCCGGGGGGCTGCATCACTATGCGTTCGAAACACCGGACATTCTGGCGTTGCAAAAAGAGCTCGCCGCCCGGGATGTCACGATGTTGCAGGAAAACCCGGTTAAGGGCGCCGGGAATTTCCTGTGTAATTTCATCAACCCAATCGCTACACGCGGCGTTTTGGTGGAATATGTTCAGCCACTGGATGGCAGCGCCTGAGACTTAAACCCCATTGGGGCTGTTAAGAGGTCGGCCTGAAACCGGCTCCAAAAATGTTGCAGTCACAATACGACCGGACACAAATACGCCGGCGGAAGAAGTTTTTGGCGACGAAGGGCGTTCGAAACTGTAAACAGGCAGCATAACAATAAGAAAACAGGCTACCCCAGAAAAACAATGACGTATGCGGTGGCCAGAGCGGTAACTAAACGTAAGACTGAGGCACTTGTGAAACGGCATCTAATTTATCGCACCTTGTCGGTTAGCGCATGTTCGATCTGCTGTTTGTTGCCTGCTTCAGCCCAGGAAAACGGGACAGAACTGGTCTTCGGCTTCAATCAAAGCCTTGAAACCGACGACAACCTCGAACTCGATCCGGTCAGTGCTGGCAGAACCACATTTGCTTCCACCGGATTATCTCTCGACCTCAGCCATGAAACTCCTTTGGACCGGATCGGTGTGTCTGCTTCCGGCGTGCTGCGTGCCGTGAACGGACCAGGTGCCGAGTCGGGTTGGGACAATCAGCGCTTTCAGCTAGACTATGGCCGCGAAGGCGCACAATCTGCATTTGGTTTCAATACCAGTTATTTTCAATCAAATATCCAGTTTCTACGACCGCTAGAGGAGTTCAGAAATGACGAGGGCGAAATTGAATTGCCACCAGATCTCGATGATCTGAATGGCACCGGTAACAGGGAACGTTACAGGACTGGGCTTTCGCTTGAGCTTGGACAGGATGCGCCAATTGGCGCCGCATTCGACGCCGATTACCTTGCGCTCAGATATACGGACACCACCGATCCGGGGCTGAACGACAACGACCGGTTCAATCTGGGGACAGACTTATTCCTGCGGCTTTCCCCAGTGGTAGAAGGTACATTGGGGCTGGATTATCGGCTTTTTGAATCTGAAAATACCGAACAGACTAGGCGTGAAACCACTACGGGCTTTTTCGATCTGAACGTTGAGTTGTCACCAATTTGGCGCTTTGAGGCCGGTCTCGGCTATACCACTATCGACACGCGAGAATTCGGAGTCGTTACACGAACCGATGGACCCACAGGGCGACTACGGCTGGAGCGAGATATGCCTGATGGCTCCATCGGAGCCGAAATCGAACAGATCGTGACTGACGACGGTGATATCCGTAATTTCTTAATCAGCAGAAACATGGCATTGCCCGCCGGGGAGTTATCATTCACAATCGGCGTATCGGACTCTGAACTGGACAACGCTACCCCTATCGGATCCTTGAATTGGAGCCAAAACTTACCAAGGAGCGTAATCAGCGCACAAATCCGCCGGTCGGTAGACTTTGATCAGGAGAAAGGGAACGTCATCAGAACCGCCGCATTTCTAGGCTATTTTTACGAAATTAATAACATTTCGGGAATCAGTCTCAACGCTGGATATACGATTAGCGACGAGGTGACGGACACAATTGATCGAGCCAATTTTAGTGCCTCTTACCAGTACACCTTGACAGAAGACTGGGCGCTGAATACCGGGTACCGCTATCGGATGCGTGAAGATCTGACAGACCCGCGTGCGCAATCTCATGCCGTTTTTTTCACCATTGGCCGGGACTTTATCCTGCGCCCTTGACACAGCAGCTGATCAATATCCGAATTTTCGCAACACCGGACCCAGTTCGCGCTCAATATAGGCGACGTGATCAGGCTCCAGCTCTTTCCGCCACTGTCCGGATTTGCCGCTGCGCAGGTGAGATTTCCGGGCGACACCCCCGGTCTTTTTTCCACTCCGGCTCTTGGCCTCGAACAGCCGCATCAGGTCAGTGGCCAGGTCCAGATTCCGCCCCTCGAACCCGAGATGGCTGAACATGTCGCGATAGATGTCGGCACGGCCTTCGCCCATCAGGTCTTCGAACGACACCTCAAAAATATCCGGATCGCCCGTATCCCAGTTCAGCAATGTATCCCGGTAGAAGAAAATGAAGTGATCTATCTCCATGAACAAACCGTCATACGTATTGGCCGCATTCAGCTTGCTTTGATAGGTCTGTCCGTTCTCATCCGGCCGATGCACCCACGCTTCATGGGTCCATTTGTGGTAGTGATAACCTGACACGATCATGTCGCGCGGATCGCGCATCACGTGCACACCCCGGTAGGGAGCCAGCCGCGGCAGATCGAGTTTGCCATGCATCGACATGACCAGACGCGAATGCGGATCAGGATGCTCGATATGTACCTTTTGATAAGGCAGGTTCAGGCCATAACCCAACAGGCGCAGCACCGCCGTAAAATAGGTCGTCATCACCTTATGATGGGTCGCCACAAACATAACCGGGATTTCCTCTGGCACATCCGCACCCCGCATCCGGGTGGAGGTCAGACGGCCCAGCAAGGACCAGAATTCCGGGTTTATCAACAAGCCCCTGTTCTTTTTGATAAAGTTTGATACCTCGCGCCGCAGATGATCCATCCGGGAACGGCGGACCGGCGGCCCGAATCCGGCTGCGGTCATGATTTTTCGATCCTGAAGATTATCCTGCAAATCAATCGTCCGAGAAAAAATAGAAATCCACCATAACGCAATCTAACCTGTCTTAAGAGGACGAACAGTGATTCCAGACCGCCCACACTATTTTTTGGACATTCTCCCGATTTTGGCAAAATAACTTCAATATTGGAAACTATGGACGTGTGACCAAAACCAGGATACGGCGGAACGCCTTATCACTTCAGTTTGAGTAGCCTTTGCCCGCCAATTTTCGTTAAGATCGGAGACGGAACTCCCGCCAGTACAGTTCGTAACGAGTATCAGGGGAAACAGGTGAGTATTACGACGTCTGCGGAAAACTCCGATCGGATAGGCCGCGACAGGATTTTCAATCCCGTCGGGCTGTTCTGGTTCGCATTGCTGGTTCTGGGCTCGATCCCGATTTTCTGGATCGGTATCGTGTCGCTGGGTCAGGCCTGGGCAACCGCTGAATACAGCCACGGCCCACTGATCCCGGTTATCTCTCTCTATCTGTTCCTGCGGGAGATGCGCAATTACCCGCCCCCGCCGGGCGAGGTCAGGGACCGCTGGCCCGGTATCCTGGTGATTGCGTTCGGGCTGGTTGTGGCAATCCTGGGCAATCTTGCCAGCGTCCCCGACATTGTCACCTATGCCATGATCATCTGGACCGGCGGTGTGGTGCTGACGGTGTTTGGCTGGAACATCGGGCGGCGGCATCAGTTGCCGGTGCTGCATCTGGTCTTCATGCTGCCCCTGCCGAATTTCATCTACTGGAAGCTGACAATCTTCCTACAAGGCATCTCTTCGGTCATAGGGGTCTGGTTCGTGCAGCAGGCAGGCGTTTCCGTCTATCTGGACGGGAATATCATCGATCTGGGCGTCTATAAGCTGCAGGTGGCCGAGGCCTGCTCAGGTCTGCGCTATCTGTTCCCAATCCTTAGTTTTTCTTATCTTTTCGCCCTGCTTTATCGTGGTCCGGTCTGGCACAAGGTGGTGCTGTTGATGTCGGCCGCGCCACTGACCGTGCTGATGAACTCGATCCGCATCGGCGTGATCGGGGTTTTGGTCAATCACCATGGAATCGAAATGGCCGAAGGGTTTCTGCATTTCTTTGAAGGCTGGGTGATCTTCCTGACATGTATCGCCATCCTGTTCGCCATGGCTGTCACACTGCAGCGCCTGACGCCAAACCCCAAACCGCTGGCCGAGGCAATTGATCTGGATACCCGTGGCCTGCTAAAAGTGGGCGAACGCATTTTTGCCATCCGACCCTCGCGCGCCCTGGCAGCAGGCGCTTTGCTCACACTGGCAGTATCGGTAGCCTGGGTTATGCAACCCAACCCAGACAAAGAGCCGATCGATCGCAGCCCCTTTGCACTTTATCCACGCCAATTGGGGAACTGGTCGGGGTCGGCAGCGCTTCTGGACCCGGATGTCGAACGAGTACTGGGCGCGACCGATTACCTTAACACCACCTATGCCGCGCCTGGACAGAATGGCTACATCAACATGTTCGTCGCCTTCTACGACAAACAAACCGAAGGCGACGGCATTCATTCGCCCGAGGTTTGCCTGCCGGTAGGTGGATGGGAAATCTTCAGCCTGGAGCCCTATCGGATCGACCCGGGCGTCCCCGCCTATGGCGCGTTCGAGGTGAACCGCGCGGTCATTCAGAAAGGCCTGCAAAAGCAGCTAGTCTATTACTGGTTCGAACAGCGCGGCAAACGCCAAACCAACGATTTCGCCGCCAAGATCGGGGTGGTGGTAGATGGTCTGACGATGGGTCGAACCGACGGCGCGCTAGTGCGCTATGTTACCCCGATCCGCGAAGACGAAACCGAGGCTGACGCGGATGCCAGATTACTGGGCTTTGTTGGGCAGAGCTTGTCGAAGCTGCCAAGGTTTGTGCCGATGTAATTTCCACAATTCCCGCCTAACCAGACAACAGAAACCGCTCTTTTCAGAGCGGTTTTTTCTCCGCCACCCTTCGGTAGGCACCGATCAGTGCGTCCACCTGATGATCCCAGCCCAGTTCTGCTTCGACCCGGGCACGACCAAAGCGACCCATCTCGGCCGATTGCTCCGGGTCGTTCAGCAGTTCGAGAATCTTGTCGGCCATGTCGGTCGTGTCATTAGGCGCGGCATACAGCGAAGACCGTCCTGCAGAATAGCGCCCCTCGGCCACGTCGAACTGTACGATGGGTTTTGAAAACGCCATGTATTCCAAAATTTTATTCATGGTGGATTTATCATTCATCGGGTTCACCCGGTCCGGATTCACACAGACATCCGCCGTCGACAGCACTTCGAACAGGTCCTGATCAGGCGCGCGCCCAGTAAAGGTCACGTGGTCGCCCAGCCCCAGCCCCTCGGCCTGCGCCTTCAGCCCGTCCAGCGCCGGGCCGCCGCCGACCAACACGAACTGCACATCATAGCCACGGTCTTTTACTATGATCCGCACAGAATCGAGCAACAGATCGATCCCTTCCTGATCTCCCATAACTCCCACATAGCCCACCATATACGCACGCCCGTTGCGCCACTTGGGGTTGGGGGCCGTTACAATCAGCCGATTGAGGTCGGGGCCCGAGCGCACAACAAATACATCCTCAGACGCAATCCTGCCGCGCTCCTGTGCTATCTCCCGATAGCTTTCATTGGTCGATATCACCACATCGGCGCTGCGAAATGTCCAGCGTTCGAACAGTACCATGAGCTTCCAGAAAAAACCGCGCTTGCCGAATTTAGCCTCGTAGAGCTCGGGATTGATATCATGGTGATCGAAGATGAACCGTTTGCCAAAAAGCTTGAAGGGCAAGGCCACCAGAAAGATCAGATCGGGCGGGTTGCAGGCCTGCAAAGTATCAAACCCGTGCCGGCGGGCGACCCTCAATGCCAACCGCATCTCTTGAAACAGCGCTGCCCCGTATTCTACCAGATATCCAAGCGCCCCGCTTGCATCGATCGGCAAATTGTGACGATAAATATGCACGCCATCAACTTCTTCATACAGGGCTTCATACCCTTTACCCGTTGGGCAGATTACCGCCACTTCGGCACCGGCAGCGCAGAGCGTACGGCATTCGTGCCAGACCCGTCGGTCAAAAGGCAATGGCAGGTTCTCGACGATAATCAGCACACGCCGACCAGCAAGCGGTTTTGCCTGCCGGGCCGCATCCATACGGGGTGTTTCAACCAAATCAACGTCTTTCATGGTAACTGACCTGTATGGCGGATCTCAGGGTTACCTGACAAGGTAAGCGCTTCAATCGTCGCATTTGACGCGATAACCCGGTCATAACGCGTTGTCTCGGCGTGGGTGCGATCGACCAGAAGACGTTCCAGGACCGGCAACTGGCTGTAGGCATAGCCTAGATTGGCCCCGACCAGCTTGGTGGCATCAATGCCCGGGTCATAAATATCCAACTCGTACCCCGCAGCCAGAAGTTTGCGAGCCAGATCAACATTTGGGCTTTCACGCAGATCGTCCGTTCCAGCCTTGAATGCCAGCCCGGCCAGCAGAATACGCGCCGGTTTTTTCAGCCCTTCAACCGCATATTCGAACAGGCGGTGCTTGTGCGCCTCATTTGATCCCAGCAGGCTGTTGATCAGCGGCAGGTTTGCCCCGGTATCCGCGGCTATATACTGCAGCGCCCGCACATCCTTGGGCAAACACGAGCCGCCAAATGCCCCGCCGGGCCGCATATAATAGGGTGAAATGTTGAGTTTGGTATCCGAGACAAAGATCTCATGCACCTGCCGAGCTGAAATACCCTGTGCCAGACAAACACGCCCGACCTCGTTGGCAAAGGCAACTTTGACCGCATGCCAGCTGTTATCGACGAATTTTGTGATTTCCGCCTCGCGGTAGCCGACGGTAAATGTAGGGGCCTCAATATTGGCGTTCAGTGCACCCATCACCGCATTGGAAGCACCATCCCGGGTTCCGATCACCACTTTTGGCGGGTTGAAATAATCTTCGACTGCGCTGCCCTCACGAAGAAATTCAGGGTTATAGACCACCTCGACCCGGTTTTGCATCGCCTTTCCCAGAACAGCCTCGAAGATTGGCAGAACAAGTTCCTCGACAGTACCAGGGCGAAACGTCGAACGATAGGCGACAACCAACGGGTGTACCCGGTCAGCGGTCAGCGCCATCGCTATCTGCCGGGTCACATCTGCGATGAACCCCATATTGTGCGATCCATCCGCAGCTGAGGGTGTGCCGACACAGACAATAGCCAGATCACACCCATCAAGATGCGCCCCTATCGTCACATCCGCTGAAATCCGGCCTGCCGTGACCCCTTCGGTCAGCATCTCCTGCACACGTGGCTCCACAATCGGAGCCTGGCCGGCCGTGATCTGACGCACCTTTTTCTGGCTCACGTCTATCCCGATGACCTCGTGACCTTCACTGGCAATACAACAGGCCGCCGTAAATCCGACATAGCCAAGACCCAATACCGCAACCTTCATTAAATTCTACCTAATTCTGGAAACTCGAAATCAACCTAAAATGAAGCGGCCGGATGACCCGCGCCCGCCTAGTCACCCCCTGTTATAAACATCCTCATACCGTACGATGTCGTCTTCACCCAGATAGGACCCGGTCTGCACTTCGATCAGATACATCGGCACCTTGCCAGGGTTTTCCATTCGGTGCACCGCACCCAGCGGGATATAAACGGATTGGTTTTCTGTCAGCAAGTTCACCTCCTCGCCCACGGTCACACGCGCCGTGCCGGCCACAACGATCCAATGCTCAGACCGATGCACATGACTTTGCAGACTCAGGATACCGTCCGGTTTGACCATGATCCGTTTGACCTGGAACCGATCCCCCAGACACAGGGTCTCATACCAACCCCAGGGGCGGTGAAAGCGGGGATAGTCCTCGGCCTGCGCCACCTTGTTCGCTTTCAGTACGCCAACCGCCTTTTTAACGTCCTGCGCCCGGTCCATATCGGTAACAAGTACCGCATCACGCATTGCGATAGCGGCAATATTCTTCAACCCAAGGCCTACTAACTGGATATTGGCATCTTCGCTGCGCAACAGCGTGTTCTGGCAATCAATCGCCGTGGCCGCCCCCACCTGAGCGACCCTGTTCTCATCCAGTGGCAGGGTCGCATGCAGAGTATCCCAACTGCCCAGATCAGACCAGTCAGCCTCTAGCGGGACAGCAACGATATTCCGGGCCTTTTCCATAATCGCATAGTCGATCGAAATCGGATCAATCCCCTCAAAAGGGTCCGCCGCCAACCGGAAAAACCCCAAATCCGTTTCCCCCTGCGACAGAGCCGCACGACACGGTGCCACCATTTGCGGCATATGTTCCTCGAAGGCCGCAATGATATCGCGGACACGGAACATAAACATTCCCGCATTCCACAGCACATTGCCACCTTGCAACAGCTGGACTGCTCGCGCCTTGTCCGGCTTTTCGCAAAACTCTGCAAGCGGGGCAGGCTGCCCGGGCGTCACCACACCATCCAGCCGCAGATACCCGTACCCTGTTTCAGGGCGGTCCGGCACCACCCCGAATGTGACCAACGCCCCGCCCTGAGCCGCTTTGGCCCCCACAGCCACGGCGTCGAGAAAGGCCTGAGTGTCGTGCACCAGATGATCCGAAGGTGCGACCAACATCAATGCATCAGGTATTTTCTCAAGACTCAACGCCGCAGTCAGAATAGCAGGTGCGGTATTACGCACAGCGGGCTCTAAGATGACCTGACCATCCGACAGGCCCAAAGCAACGGCCTGATCTTCCACCAGAAAACGGAAATCCTCGTTGGTTAGAAAGATTGGCGCATCGAATTCCGGTCCGGAAAGCCGTGACAGGACGCTCTGGAACAGACTTTGCTGACCGTCAAAAGATACGAACTGCTTAGGATACGCACGCCGCGAACTGGGCCACAGTCGGGTTCCCGAACCACCACAAAGAATGACCGGATAAATCATTTAACATACTCCAAATTTAACGAATGCACCTCTTATTGAAACTAGATTGTACCAACGGAAACGTCCTCGCAATCACTCACCAATCCGTACATTCCTAGTGGCACATCAACCGTACCCATAACCGTACCCATATCCGTAAATACTGTCAGTATAGTGGCATTTGTTCATAATCACGCCCATCACGTTGGTGAGTTCTGCTAATTGACGCTCAGCCACATCAATCTGATCAATCGTCGTGCGTTCAGCTTCCGTCATCAGCAGAGCGCAATCAGCGTTTTTGAGAAATCCAAAATTGTCGTCCGCCGCCAGTAACGGCGGCATATCAAACAAAACAAGATCGGGTTCGAATTCTGCCTCAATTGCCGCAATAACATCGCTGGCCTTCTGGCTTTGCAGAATTTCAGCTGCATCTGTAACGGCCCCACGGCTCAACCCCAGCGCCACGTTCTCCCCAACTCTATACCCGTGGTCAGAAAGTAACGCCTTGCCTTGCAGAATGTCACCCATCGTGCATTGACAGTCCTGCTTCAACATCAAGGACAAACCTGCCCGACGCAGGTCAAAATCCAAAACAACAGTGCGCAAATCAGTCTGCCGCCCGAAACTGAAAGCCAAGTTTGCGGCAGTGGTACTTTTACCGCATGCACTGTGTGGAGAAACCATCGCTACCCTCTTCCAACCATTGACGCCAGCCTGCTGCAATATGCGTGTACGCAACATATCATAAGGCCCTGCTGCGGCACCGCCGTCGTAGCTGACAAGCCGATTTTGACTGATATCTGTTTTGGAAATATCGAGTGGCGTCAGGTCAAACCAGGGATCAGTAGTTCTGTTTGTAGACACCTCTTCTTGGATAGCCTTCTCCGGTACAACATCGGACTGAGCAGACGCCTTCTTGTTTCTCTGTGACCGTGCTTTTTCTATAGCTTTCTGCAGTTTTTCCATTCAGCACTATCCTTCCAGGACAAAGACTGTCCGTTTCGTCTCACCACCGGATACCAATTTTGTCCATAACCCGCTCAGCCAACAGATCCAGAGGCTGGTAGAATACATGAACCGCATAAACAGCCGCTGGCACGCCGACCACAATGACAAACACCCGCAACAACCTCAGCACCCTGAAACGCATCACTTCTCCAGAGGTCGAAATATAGGGAATAGTCGCCAGTGGCGTAATATCCAGTTTTGCAACCAAATCTTCTGGCCGGCGCAAAGTCCGATTCAGCAACTCCAGCAAAACAATTAGGCCAATCCCAGCCAAAATACCGAAAAAGCTGCCACCACCGGCGATCATCATCCGATTAGGCTTGGTCGGGCTACTTGGAGCGACTGGTGGTTCTATCACAGATATGCGCTGACCTTGCGCCGTCACTTCAATCCGCTCACCTGTACTGGCGCGGGCCAAGCTCTCGACCGCAACATTGTACTGCCCCTCTATATGCTGGTAGTCGAGCTCAAGATCATCAAGCCGGATCTGTTTTTCCGGCGTTTGATTAATAGTCCGGCGCAGTTCGTCTAATTGCAGATTCAAATCAATTTTTTGTTCTTCGGAAGCTGCAATTCTGGAATCCAGATCCGCCAACTGAACATCCAACAACGGATTCCCGGACTGCGGCTCGCTCTCTTCTACAAGTTGCGGCATTGAATCAACCTGTTCCTCAAGCTGTTTGATACGAGCTTCAAGAAGCTTAACACGCGGATTGGTAGTGGAATAAATCGCCAGGGCTTGATTGAGCTCCCGGCGCAGGCCCACCAGTTCCAGTTGCTCAGGGGTCTGATTAGGTATGCGGTTTCCCGAAACCTGACCAGTTGTCTCATAGATATCGATCAACCGGCTGCGCTGCGAATTCAGCACAGCCAAATCTCGGTTCAGCTGTGCCAACCTCTCTTGCAGAAGAGTCTGCTGATTCAGTCGGAAATTAAGTGTATCCGGTAACACACCCGCGTTTTTGGTTTTAAAAGCCAAAATCTGGGCGCTGCGTTCAGCCAGTGTCTCGCTCAACCGATCTACTTCTGTTCTGAAAAACTCGAGCGTTTGGGTAGCGCGCCCCGTTCTAGACTGCACGTCTTCCTTCTGGATCAGTGTTAGGTATTCGTTGAGAACACCCGCAGCGCTTGCGCCTGAAGGTCCCTCAAAACTAATTTCCATCAGCGCAGCTTCGTTGCGACCTGTGCGTATTTTGATGACTGTACGGACCCGCATACCCGCCACAATCCTATCAGCCGTCATAACAGAGGGGTCTTCGAAGACATTTTGCCGATTGGCTATCTCCAGCAAGTTGGCCCGGGTCAACAGCCTCTGTTCTATGATTTGCAGCTGCTCCGGTGCCGGTGTTCGCACCGTCGACGCAGCCAACTCATCCGGAATACGTGGCGATTCCACAATCAGCTTCATGCTGGACACGTAAGCCGGCGGCAGAGTCATCGCGATGATGACCGAGGCCGCGCTAATCACCGAGGCCACTATCAGGAAATAGGGCAAACGCCGCACAAAAATCGACCAGTAGTAACGAAAATCCACGTTCAGTTTTCCCGTTTTCCGTTCATCTGCGTCCGAATACTACTCATCCTGCTTTTTCCTCCGGCGGCACTTTTTGATGAGCTCCAAGCTTCAGCACCTGACCCGCCTCCTCCGGTTCAGATACAGAAATAGCACCAAAACAGACCTCGTCCTCCAGCACGCTTCTCACAATCTGCGAGGTGACCAAATGAAGCTCCTCGCTCCATGCATAAAGCATTGCAAACTCGCAGATCTGGTTCACCAACCGTGGCACACCTTCGGTCGCCGCATGAATAAGGTCACAGGCCTCGGCCGAAAATTCCTCTCCTGTACCGCCTGCAACCTTCAAACGATGTTCGATATAGCCAGCAACCGTTTCCGCATCCATGCGAGGAAGATGAAAACTGGCCGCAACCCGCTGCGCCATCTGACGCATCTTTGGCTGCAGTACAACGTCCCGCAACTCGGGCTGACCAACCAGAATTAATTGAATCAATTCGTCCTTGTTAGAGTTGATATTGGTCAGCATTCGTATTTCTTCCAGCCCCTCTCGCGACAGGTTCTGCGCTTCATCGAAGATCAGGACAACCCGTCGCCCCTCGGCATATTCGGAAATCAGAAAATTCGCCAATGTCTGGAACAATTGTACGTAGGGTGCCCTTGGAGTGGCTGGCACGTCCAGCGCGTTGAGCGCCCATTGTAACAACTCTCCACGCCCACCCTGAGCGTTTGAGACCAATCCGATCGTGATATCGTCATCGATCTGGCTGATCAGCTTTTGTAGCAACGTCGTCTTACCTGATCCGATTTCACCCGTGATCAATGTAATCGGAGCTTTAGAGATGATGCCAAATTCAAGGATCGAATAAGCGCGCTTGTGTTGTGTGGACCAATACAAAAAACCCGGGTCCGGCAACAATGTAAAAGGCCGCTCCCTGAGACCAAAATGTTCGATATAGAGATCACCCGTCGTCATGGTGACCCAGAAACTTTTAAAACCATCTACACAACAAACCTTTGCGATATGATCGGGGTAAGCCTGACCAGAACCGCGTACACTCCACACTGACATGGCCCGGCAGGGCTATTAATACAACCGTCTACCTCTTTTTATCACGCTCAGACCCCTGTTAACTTATGTGTGGCATCAATTTCAGGCAATTTTAAGGAGATGCACCAAATCACACAGAAACAATTTACAGCAAGGCACACCTTCGTTCACTGTACGACAACAAACCAATGAGCATACCAAAACTACTTCATTTCAAACTCTGGATTTATACTTCGGAGTTTAACTCTCCATAGGTGTTTTGGGTATATCTCTTACGCAGCGAGCATAGCCATATTACTGGCAATGCAACCAAAAGGATGCTGGCCAGCCCGGTAAGACAATATACACCCATTACCGCGAATGCCCCATAACCCGAGAGGAATGCTATGGCAGCACCGATAAAACCTGTCACTACTGCCAACACCAGAATTCCCATCGGAACACTCCAAGCTACAAAGATAGCGCGCCACCCTCATAAGTAGAGTAAATGTGCCGAAAATCCACTTTTGTCGCAACAGTTTTCCGGTACACCGCGCTCCCGTTAGGAGTAACTATTGCATCAAAAAGAGGCCACTCTATGGCAGCCCCTTGATAATTCAAAAAAATTCTTGAAATCAGGCGGTCGATCTGCGTCGACGCAATAGGCCGAAACCAGCCAATGCACCCAGCAGCATGAATCCGGCAGCCGGCAGCGGCACCGGTGCCACGGCAACCAGGTTCTGGTAACGATATGGCTGCGCAGTGCTTTCCAGAAAGCTCAGACGCCATTTCTTGTCACCAGTATAGTTCTGTGCCGCGTCAAGGTAAGCGTTAGCCTGGGTGATCACACCATTGACCCCCCCATATTTACCTACGGCATTAAAGCCGTCTCCGACTGCACCAGTGACGGTCCAGTCATCATCGTAGACGGCGTTCCACAAAGCTACCTGGAAAGCAGCCGATGTTGTCCTGTTGTCAGCGGCAACGGACTGGCTGTAATTCGCATCAAAAATCGCCTGGATGCGTTGAAGCCCACCATTAGAAATTAGGTCAACGCTGTTCGAGAATGGCGTCTTCGTGATTTTGTAATCATATCCCGTTCCAGTCCCGATCCAAGCTGCTAAATCTAGGCAGAACGCAACGAAATCGCCAAGAACATTGTTTGGTGCCGGAGTTGTTTCGGTCATATCATAAGCACCGGCGTTAACGCGGGTATCATGATAGCCAATGCTTGGAGCGGTCACCTTGACCTTTTTATAACCTCCAGCGGCAGGTCCATTGAGATTTAATGTTGCTGCCGTTGCCGGAACAGCAACTGCGATTGTGACAGCTGTCGCCGCCACGGCAACTTTCTGCAGAAAGACTTTCATAACCCCTCACACGACTTACTCGTTAAACGAGATTGAACGGTAGCCAAAACACGCTTCGCATCTCGTATCGCTTGACCATATTAATTATGTCAGAAAGTGACAATGAACTTGTTCATACTGCCGCATTCCGGCACAATACGCTGCACAAAATCACACCATAAACATCATTGTTTCCATTTTAGGGATATCTGGCTGACTGCATGCCTGATCATTCGACATGATGTGATTGCGGCGGCCGCTCTCCGGTGGCGAGCGAGGTCCGGTATGTTGGCCTCATGGATAAATGCCGTGAGGAGAACGACCATGAAGTACTTTGCTGGTTTGGATGTTTCTTTGAAAGAGATTTCCATGTGTGTTGTCGATGAAGAGGGGCGTGTCGTCTTGCGTAGAAGCTTGCCCTTTTGTCCGTTGGCCGTCCGGGATGCCTTGGAAAAGCAAGAGGTGGCGCCGCAGAGGATCGTGCATGAAAGCGGACAGATATCGATCTGGCTTCAGCGGCAACTTGAAGATTTGGGGCAGCCTGCGATTTGCATTGATGCGAGGTCAGCCCACAAGGTTTTATCAGCCAAGCTAAACAAATCTGATCGTTCGGACGCGGAAGGATTAGCTCAATTGGCCAGGATCGGCTGGTTTACCGCCGTTCACGTCCGCAGCGTAGATGCGGACCGTCTTCGTACAATCATTGGGGCTCGGGATCGCTTTGTGCGTCTCAGAATGGAGATTGAGGCTCATATGCGGGGGATCCTGAAGACATTTGGCATTCGCCTGACCGCAATCGGCAATGGGCGGCAGCGACAGCGGTTCAGAGATCAGCTGTCAGTTGCGCGGCAATCCGATCCGGCGCTAGCCGTCATCATCGATCATGTACTCCCCTCGCACGAGGCAGTGTGTTCAGCGGCGGCTGCGCTTGAGGATGAGATTGCCGCGATTGCCAAACGCCATGACCTGTCGCGTAGATTGATGACGATCCCAGGCGTAGGCCCGGTTGTCGCCTTGAGCTTTCTGGCGCTGATCGAGAACGCAGAGCGATTTCCTAAAACAACAAATGTAGGAGCGTTCCTGGGCTTAACGCCGAGGCGATATCAGTCCGGTGAGGTCGACTATTCTGGCCGCATATCCAAGCGAGGCGATGCCGCCATGCGTCGTCTGCTGTACGAGGCGGCCAGTACATTGATCAGTCGTGTGAAGCGATATTCGCCTTTGAAGTCCTGGGCTGTCCGGCTCGCCGCGAGGCGCGGTTTCAAAAAGGCCGCTGTGGCGACCGCCCGGAAACTCGCCGTGCTCATGTTGACACTCTGGAAAACCGGAGAAGAATTCCATTGGACCAAGGAGGCCGCTACCTGATCTAGATATCCGCCGGAAACGGTTGGACGCGAAGTCCCTGCGGGACGGAAGGCAGATCGATCTCGTTCGAGAACATGGGGCAAAGCATACCCCGCATTCGACATATGGAGACGTTCAGCCCCCGGAAGCCATTATGAGGCGACACAAGTCGACCTCGGAGAGAACAGTGCCCCGCAGCGACAATGCCGACTTCCGTTGACATCCCCGCAATCAGAGAACGGTTTTCCAAGAACCGGCATGGCCGGTTCCGTGAGAGCGAATTGTTGCGGCATCTGTTCGAGACAACTGTCGCCCACTGCATCGCTGAAGATTTGGTCAGCGGCGGGCATCGATCCGGCAGATGCGCCCCGCGCCGTGCGTGAGTATCTAGACACACTGGATGAAGCTGCGTTTGGCGCCGCCAGCGAGAGAAAAAATCATCAGGAACAGAGCCTAACGAAGCATGCACACCCATATGCCATCGTCGTCGAAAACCTACAGATGCATGTCCAAAGTCAATCGTTTTTCAGTGTACGGCACCTCAGTGCATTGGTCTTCCAACCTTTCTCACAAGTGTTCGGCATGATGACTGGAATGTTGATCAATCCCGAACAATGGGCCCAAAACGGAAACATCTGTGATTGCCCATGCATGGAATGGAGCACTGCCTAAACTTTACTCAACGTGAAAATCATTGAAATATAACCACTTAAAAACTTCCTGACCTCTGTCATTCAATTTTTATGCAAAAACAAAATTAAAGCTGTTAAACTTTTGGTGGGGGAAATTACAAAGAACCATCGCCCATTTGTGTTATGCGCCAGTTTTAGGCGCGAATTTAATAGTGACAACGAGGTCTGAGCAGACTGTTGTAAGTGTTTGGGGTTATTTTGTTTATGACATCTCATGTAAAAGAATTCGCTGCGGCCGAAACGGCGTCCGCCGAGCGGCTTCGTCATCACAGCATCGCGACACAGCCTTCAAGATTCTATCGGGATCGCATCAAGCGTTTGTTTGACGTTGTTTTGGTTGTCCTGGTGGCACCGTTTGCTGTGCCTTTAGTGACCGTCTTCGCGCTTATTATCGTGATGACCGGGAGGTCGCCGTTTTTTCGCCAGCGTCGGATCGGCAAAGATGGCACAATCTTTGAAATGCTGAAAATCCGCACCATGGAACCCAATGCTAAAGAGAGGCTGGAGGCTCATCTGGCTGCTGATCCCAAAGCCCGGGCCGAATGGAACAGCACACAGAAACTGAAGAATGACCCCCGCATCACACCGATCGGGAAATTCCTGCGCAGATCGTCCCTCGACGAATTGCCTCAACTGTGGAACGTCCTGCGCGGAGATATGTCCATCGTCGGCCCCCGCCCCATGATGGAAGATCAGAAGCCCCTGTATCCCGGAAAGGTCTATTACGCCATGCGCCCGGGCATTACCGGGTCGTGGCAGGTTTCTGATCGCAACGAGACAACTTTTGCCGCGCGGGCTCGGTTTGACAAAAACTATTATGACAGTCTGACATTCAAAACTGACCTGTCGATTCTTGTAAAAACTGTGGGCGTTGTTCTACGCTGTTCGGGTTACTGACACGAACCGACAACGCATGGTTCCTGCATCTGGGGCTGGAAGATCAATAGCATGCTGCAAAACAGCTTACTGAGGTTTGCCCTTATCCTCGGGCTCGGTCTTCTGGCCGCCTGTGATACGGCGGAAGAACGGGCTGAAAAACACTTTCAAACCGCACTGGAGCATCTGGAAAACGGCGATTTCGAACGAGCCAAAATCGAGTTTCGCAATGTTTTCAAGCTGAATGGCACACATAAAGAAGCCCGTCTGACTTTTGCCCAGATGCAGCGTGAACTTGGTGCTATCCCCGAAGCATATGGTCAGTATCTGCGGTTGGTCGAACAATACCCGGACAATCTGGAAGGTCGACAAGCCTTGGCAGAGATGGCGTTAGAAAGCGGCGATTGGGAAGAGGTTGAACGTCATGGGCGCGCCGCTGCTGAAATCGCTCCAGAAGACCCGCGGGCCCGATCTATGCTGGCGGTGCTGAATTATCGCGATGCTACAAGTGATAGGGACAGTGCCGCGCAAACGACCGCCTTTGAAACCGCGCGGTCGCTTTTGGCCGAGAACCCGGATCTGATCGGCGCGCATCAGGTCGTGATTGACAAACTGATCCAGGGTCAGGACTGGCCTGCTGCGCTGGACGCGCTGGACGCGGCGTTACAAACATCTCCAGACTTCACACCCCTCTATACAATGCGTCTGGCAGTACTGAACGAGATGGACGACATGGCCGGCATCGAATCACAGATGCTGCAGATGACCGGGCAGTTTCCCGACGATCCGAACGTCGTTTCGCTGTTGCTGAACTGGTATCTGACAAACGAGAATTTCGAGGCCGCCGAAGCTTACCTGCGAGCCGAAGTCGACCCGGATGCAGAGACTCCCGACAACCGCATCCGGCTGATCCGGTTCCTCAATGAGTATCGCAGCCCCGAGGCCGCCCTGACCGAGCTGGATGCGGCCTTGGCGACCACCGGTCCTCATGACACCGCCTACCGGTCACTACGGGCCGTTTTCGCCTACGAAAACGGAAATGCCGAGGCCGCTATCGCCGAACTACGGGATGTCCTTGTCAAGGCCGAGCCCTCAGCAGAGACCAACAATATCAAAACCACACTGGCCCGCATGCTGAACGCTACTGATCGCACTGAACAGGCAAAAGCATTGGTTGAAGAGGTTATAACCTCGGATGCGCGTCATGTGGGGGCCGCAAAACTCAAGGCCCGCTGGCTCATAGAGGATGACCGCACCGGTGAGGCCATCGCACTGCTGCGCGCCGCCCTTGGGGAAAGCCCGCGCGACGCACAATTGATGACACTTTTGGCCAGCGCTCACGAGCGCGACGGCAACCGTGACCTGATGGCCGAGATGCTGTCACTGGCGGTCGAAGCTTCCGGTGCCGCGCCCGAGGAATCCATGCGGTATGCGACATTTCTGGCCAGCAACGAACAGGGTCTGAATGCAGAATCCGTACTGATCGATGCGTTGCGGGCGCGACCGGACAATATCGAGCTGCTGGCGACCCTCGGGACACTGTACGTAGATCTGCAAGACTGGGGCCGGGCTCAGGGTGTCATCGACCGACTGGACGTTTTTGGCGAGGACACAGCCGGTATCACGAACAACCTCACGGCGCGGATGCTGGCAGGACGAGGCAATGAAGAGGCGCTGTTGTCCTTTCTGGAAACACTCTCACAAGACCAGACCTTCGGTCAGGTGGCCGAGGTCGGCCTGATCCGGTCCTATATCGGGCAGGGTGAAATCAACACAGCCCTGACCCGGGTCGAGCAAGCCCTGCAGGAGACACCGGACGACCCGGCACTGCGGTTCGTGAAAGGATCGATCCTGATTCTCCACAACCGCCCGGACGAGGCAGAAGCCGCCTTTCAGGCGCTTTTGGAGGACGCACCCGAAACCGAACAGGTCTGGCTGGCACTCTACCGTTTGAAAACCATTCAAGGCAATCCGGACGCAGCCGCCCAAGTCCTGGCTGAAGGCTTGGCAGCCCTGCCCGGCAACCTTAATCTGCGGTGGGTCAAAGCCGGAGCACTGGAACAACTCGGTGATATTGACGGTGCCATCGGAATGTATGAGGTACTCTACGCCGAAAACAGCCATATACCAATTTTTGCCAATAACCTGGCAAGCCTTCTGGCTTCATATAGGGACGACGCAGAAAGCTTGGAGCGCGCATTTACCATAGCACGCCGTCTTCGCGGTACAGACATACCTGCTTTTCAGGACACCTATGGCTGGATTGCCTATCGCCGGGGCGATTTCGACGATGCTCTGATTCATCTGAAACCGGCGGCACAAAATCTGTCTGGCGACCCGATGGTGCAATACCATCTGGGAGCCACCTATGCCGCGCTGAACCAGAACGCCGAAGCTCTGGAAGCGTTCCAAGCCGCCATCGAACTGGATCCCCCTGCCCCGCTGCTGGAAACCGTGACGGCTGCGATCGCAGGTTTGACATCGGAATTGGAAACAGTCCCGACAAACAGCGCAGATAATTGAATTCCAAGGGGCATTCCGGTCACAACCTGCGGACCACGACTCTGCCAGGTCTTACGGACTGCGTGGATACACGCTAACCTGCTCTCTCAACTTAAGCATTTATGAGGACCAGCTATGTTCAGGGTTCTGTTCGGATTTTTTACCATAATGCTCCTTGCAGTCTCAGCGCAGGCGCAAAGCAATTACCGGATCAAATCGGGCGATTCGCTCAATATTGAAGTGCTGGAAGACACCAGCCTCAACCGCAACACGCTGGTCTTGCCCGACGGATCGATCAGCTTTCCGCTTGCAGGCAGTATTTCCGCCGGCGGACGTACTGTCGATCAGGTTAAAACTGATCTGACAAGTGCACTGGCATCCAATTTTGCCGCTCCTCCGACCGTATTCGTCTCGGTTGGTGCCGTTGCTGTACCACCGCCTGCAGCCGCCGCCATCCCGGCCACAAAGGAAGTCTACGTCACAGGCGAGATCGCCAATCCGGGAAAACTGCAAGCTACCCCCAGCACCACAATTCTGCATGCAATCGCCCAGGCTGGCGGGCTGACCCGTTTCGCAGCGGACAAACGTATCCAGCTGCGCCGGGGTGATCAGGTCTTTTTGTACAATTATCGCACAAATGGCGGCGGCATCTCGGGCAGCACGGTTCTGGCCCCGGGCGACGTGATAGTTGTACCGCAGCGCAAGTTATTCGAGTAACACCAAATCACAATAGAGCCACTACCCCGAAAATCCGCGACGCCATTCCTGGCGGCGCTTCCATATTTCGGACCACACCTGCGCATTGTCTCCACCCGGACGCAGCACGGAGAAAGCCAACCGCCGGGTCAGAGGCCAGAACCCAAACAGCACCTTCGCTAGTGGTCTTTGCCAACCGGGAATATGGCGGTTTATCAGTTCGTTCTTGGCCTGCAAAAGACGCACCATCTTGTCGCTACGGACCTTCTCGGAAGCTCCGCCATAGTGCACAATCACAGCATCAGGGGTCATGCGCGGTGCGGCCCCGAGGGTTTGGGTCGCCCGCAGACATAGATCGGCCTCTTCGCCGTACATGAAAAATGTCAGATCAAACCCACCCAGCGACTGCCAGTCTTCCCGCCGGATCAACAGAAAGCAGCCCGTAACGATATCCACCTGGCGTTCGGCGCCACGGTCCCACCCGCCATAGGCCTCGGAGTTAAAAACCGGACTGTTCGGGAAAATACCGGTCAGCCCGAAGGTACGGCAAGAGATATTCCACAGGTTCATCCGGCGCCAACAGGAGGTGGGGTTGAGGCTGCGGTTGCCGTATAGCGTACGCCCGCCCCAAACGCGGGCGTCAGGCCGGGTCTGGGCAAAGGCGACCAGTTTGTCTATGGCCGCGTCCAGAACCACGGTATCCGGATTGAGCAGCAGGATATATTCCCCTAGGGCCCGCTCGGCGGCGATATTATTGGCCTTGGCAAAACCATGATTTTCCCCCTCAGCCAGAAGAGTGATATTGGGAAACTCGCGGGCGATCGCCTCAGCGGACCCATCGGTTGAAGTGTTGTCCACCACGAGCAGTTCATAAGACAATCGGGTTTCAGCCTGAACCGAACGCAGACACTCCAGCGTCATTTCGCAGGTGTTGTAGCTGATAACTATAATGGAAACTTTGGGCACAGGTGCTGACACGAAACTCTTCCACAAACTAAAACTTAAAACGGATCATACATTCTCAGAGTTATGGCCAGCCCTACGATACAACGCAAGCTCCTGAACCGTGATGTTTCGCGCGCGAAACACTTCAGAGCTGATCGGCCAGCCACGCTTTCAGCCGTGTGTGCAGATCATCGGTCATCCCAGTCAGTATCAGGGATTTACCATTGGTAGAACGGGTCAGAGTGACGGATCCAATAGTTTCACCTGGACAGGCTGGCATATTAGAACCCTTGTATAGAGCCTGTTTCTTTGCCTGAGACAGCCGATTCAGCAGCGCTGCCTCGCCCTCAACTGTATCCGGCTGCGCCCTGCCCAGTTCCCGGGCAATACGGGGCCCCAGAGCAGGATCTTCCTTCAATGCCTTCGACAGGCTCAGTCCGAGCCTTTCCGGGATTGCCGCAGCAAAACGCAGATGGTCGTCCAATGCGTGATAGATGACAATGAAGGATCCGATCTTGGATCGTTTCGCCCGGCTGACGGAGGTGAACAAGCCGCGCAGGGCGGCACCCTCATTAGTATAGACCCCCTGCTCGGCCGCGCGGGCCGCAATCCGGGCCCGTTCATAATAGGACAGCCCGACGCGGATTTCGTTTTCCTCGACCATCGCCAGATAGGCATCCGAGGCGCTCTCAGGCCGTCTGAGAAGGGTTTGTACAGTGGCAAAGCGCTCTTCTCCTGTTTCCGAATAAAGGGCCTTCAACGCGGTTAGGCGGCGCCAACCGGAAATCAGGCCGAACCGCCCCTCAGCCAGTTTCACCACTTCGATCGGAGTCTGCTGGCCACGCGCACGCAGGCTTTCGACCAGAGCAGCCATCTCATCCCCGTCCACCAGAATGCGGTCACGTACCAGATGGGTTTCCTCAATTGCGTCCAGAGGCACCTGCTGCACCAATCGGCCCTCCGCACGGGCGGAGCGAATTTCGGTGCTCAGATCATCCACCGCAGCCTGTAAGGCCGTATCTCCAGCGACCTGCGCAATCGGTGGAGCCGATTGAACCGTTGGAAACATGGAATTTGTCTCGGGTGCTGCGCCCGTGGCACCAGCAGGCAGAAAATCGGTACGAGCCGGGGTTAGCCGTTTGCGTTTTGCCATCTCAGGTTTCTCCTTGTCCGGCTGTCATAGACTCTGTTGCGCGCCGTTCGGTTACCACTGCGTGCGGTCTTCCGAGCGACCCAGACGGAAGACAGACATGTTTCGCGTGCGAAACATTACACGGGCAGGGCAGGGGTCTCATGGCGCGGGTTCCGGCTGCTGTTCGGCCTGCGAGGCCAGTTCCTCGCGCCGCCAGACGCCCACAACCAGCCGTTTGAAGGCCGCATAGGTTTCGTCAAAGGTCTCGCGCCCCCGTGCATAGGTTTCACGGTTGAAATCCCGGTAGTCGGCCTCATAGATACCGTTCACCTGCTCACCCGCCTGACCGATCAGCGCCGTGAATTCCTGCCGGTGGGGCGACAGAGCGCTACCCAGATACGATTGCATCAGCCCCGCCAGTTCGGCCTGCTGAGTGCCGTCATACCGGGTGATCACCGTACGCACCGCATCCCATTCAAAGGCCATCTCTTCGCGCCCCAATGCACGCGCGGCCATGTTTTCCCCTTCTTCGATTGACTGAAAGGTGGAATGCAGCATGTCGAAGAACCTACCCGTGGAATCAAATTCCAGAAACGAGGCACCCATGGGCACCAGCAGAATATCCGCCGCCGACAAGCCATTGATCGTCAGATACCCAAGCGCGGGCGGGGTATCGATGAAGATCAGGTCATAGTCGTTAAGGATGCCATCCGCCTCAAGCGTCTCGGTCAAGGCGTCCCACAGTTTCCAGCCGCGCGCCTGCATCCGCCAGACAGGGATCTGGAATTCGGCCCAGTACAGGTTCAGCTGCGCTCCGATCAAGTCGATATTGGGCCAGTGGGTTTTCTGGATCAGACCATCGGCACGGGTTTCCAATGCTTCCATCAGCGTGTCGTCGATGGGGTGGGGGACTTCTCCGCGATCCAGCCGGCCCTGGTTTTCCCGCCGCAGATATCCGGCGTAATGGCGGGCTAGCAGGGGGAATACTGTTTGCCATTCATCCGTGACCTTGCCGCCAAAGATCGATGTCATCGAGCCCTGACTATCCAGGTCGATCACAAGCACCTTGTAACCGTCCAGCGCCGCCGACATGGCCAGATGGGCACAGGTCGACGTCTTGCCCACGCCGCCTTTGAAATTGGCGACCGAAACCAGCTTGGCCGGCACCCCCTCGGGTCGATATGGGCGGTACTCCTTCGCCTTAGATCCTTCCGATGCGAAATGCGTTCTCAGCTGCAACACCTCGTCCAGCGTAAACCACTTGGCGCCGCCTTCGGTTTCGGATCGGCCCTGCGGCAAACCCGGGTTGGCGCGTAGCACCCGCCGGAAGTGGGGGGCCGCAACCGGGATCAGATAGCGGGTGATTTCCCAGGTTGAAAACAGACGAAGCTGCCGCGCTTCGCCATCCTCCAAGCCCCGACTGGACAGGTCTTCGCGACCAAGTGCGCAAGCACTGGCGATTGCGGCAAAACCCGCTGTTGTAGAAGGTTCGCCCAATTCGGAAAGTGCTGTATCCGGATCAATATTGAAATAAGGCGGAAGCCTGTCTTTCGATGATGTGGCCATGTTGTTTCTGCTCGATGTGCCGTGTTTTTCTCAGTGTATCATAAAACACAGCATACGGAAGAGCTTTGAATACTCAGATACAATTTTATAAGAAAATCAATGGCCTGTGATCATCTCAATCGGGGCTTCAGAATGTCTGCTCAAATTTTTTTTTAGTTAGAATATGGTTATATATTAGTTACGGTTTTCGATCCTGTCACTTAAAGCTTTGAAAACCAACAATTCTGAGAGCTTTTTCGGGGGCTTGGTGAATCTGATCCCACGATAATGCGATTCTGATCCCACGTTGGACCGACTCTGATCCCACGATCTGATGCTTTACCCGACCTGTGGATAACTCTAGGGTGAGCGTCAATAAAACCACGATAAAAGATTCGGGCAGGTCAGGGGCAGAAATATGGGCTGGAGCGCTTCAGTTCTGATTGATTTTTCATGAGCAGCGATGCAACTGCCGGGGCAGGGGGGCTGCTGCCGGACCGGTATCCAACAGCTGATTTCTTCGTCTGCGATATTTTCGATGCGCTGCCCAAGACCGACATGGGATCGATGGAACATCCGATGTTCTCGCTGTCGACCCGGCCTGACCGCCGCATCCTGAACTATGAACATAACGGGGTGGAAATCACCGTCACGCCTTCGGTGCGGGGGTTGGCGACGATCCATGACAAGGACATCCTGATCTTTTGTATTAGCCAGCTGATGGCTGCGATCAACGCCGGGAAACAGGTCAGCCGGGTGCTGCATCTGAAGGCGCATGATCTGCTGGTGGCCACCAACCGCGAAACGTCGGGGGATGGCTACAAACGGCTGCGCGAGGCGTTCGAGCGTCTGGCCGGCACCCGCATCACCACCAACATGGTCACCGGCGGCGTCGAGACGACCACGGGCTTCGGCCTGATCGAAAGTTGGGAGATCGTGCGCCACACACGGGCAGGGCGGATGGTCAGCGTCTCGGTCAAACTGTCGGACTGGTTGTTCCGGGCGGTGCTGGCGAAATCAGTACTGACGCTGAGCCGGGACTATTTTCGCCTGCGCAAACCGCTGGAGCGGCGCATCTATGAGCTGGCCCGCAAGCATTGCGGTCGTCAGCCCGACTGGCGGGTCTCAGTCGAGACGCTGCTCAAAAAATCAGGGTCGGCTTCTCCGCGCCGGGTGTTCCGCAAGATGCTGCGCGACATGATCGCCGCCGATCATCTGCCGGATTACGTGTTGACCGAAGAGCCGGGCGACATCATCCGCGTGTCGCGTCGCGCTGTGGTAATCGAGACAGGCGACGGCCTGCCCCTGAAACCCGAAACCCTTGAAGCCGCGCGCGCTTTGGCGCCTGGCTGGGATGTCTACGCGCTGGAGGCCGAATGGCAGGGATTTTGGGCCAGCTCCGGTCGCAAGGCGCTGCGCAGCCCGGACAAGGCGTTTCTAGGCTGGATCAAAAAGCGGGTGGGGTAGACAACAAGTAGGTGGGCTTTACGCAACATTTGTATCCCCACGATTGAGAATCGGGTGCTCCGAAACCCTCTCTCAAATGTGAACAATGGCACATTTCTCCTTAAATTGTTCACAAACCTTTAAAAAGAGCAGTCATAACATCTTAATGAATCCTTAATCTTATAGGTAAGCCTCTCTGAAATGAGGTTATTGTGTGTCGATGGGCAACCTTTCACTTTTTGGAATGTGTTATTTCTGCTAAGATGAATGAAAGGAATTTAACGTTTTAAATGTTGCTAGGGGTTAAAATGCACCGAATTCTCGCGATAGCTTTCGTCATACTGATGATGGCCATGGGCGCGCATGCCGCCACTATCAACCTCATGAACGGTGGTGATCTTCACATTTCGGGTGCCAAAGGCACATTCAACGTGGACGGTGTTTCGGGCACAGTCACAGCGGGTTCACTTGCCCACAACCCCAGAATTTCTCAGTTCCGTAATGGTATTGGAGTGCGCACGAAATGGGATGACACATCCACTCTGGATGGCCTGTTTGATGAATGGCTGACATTCGCCTTTAACAAGGCGGTGCGTTTTGTTTCGGTGACCTTCTCACATGTTGATGACAAAGACGACTGGGATATTTATGTGGGTCACACGATCGCCGCTGATGAGAATACCCAAAATTCATTCCATTTCGGTGGCGTGATTGCGAGGGCCTTTACCGTTCTGGCGGATGGACATACATGCAAATACCATATCTTCTGCGTATCGGACGATAACTTCATCATCAAGAGCGTTGAGGTTGCCCCCGCTCCCGTACCGCTCCCAGCAACCGGTCTTCTGCTGATTGGTGGCTTGGCGGGTCTCGGCTTTATGCGTCGGCGTAAGCAGCAAGCAGCCTGATTGCCCAAAACTTAAGTTTCGAGTGGCGGCAAACTTGCCGCCGTTCTTTTTTGTGGTCGGAATTATGTTCCGAGGCCTCATTTGGATATGTGGGAAAATCGACAGCCTTAGCTATTATTTCTAAAATGCAGAGTTGCAAAAATACAAATTTGTAACGCAGTCACCTTATCCTGCCATGCCGCGATTTTTTAGGTGCTCAGTCGGCCCTACACACCACACAGATTTCTCTGGCATACGTGACAGGCTTGGGGTGTCACAAATATCTGCGTGTGGTTGTGCCGCTGGTTTTTGCGCGGTCTGCGGCTTTCGGGGAGATACCGGTCGAACTGCTCGTCACGGCCATCCTTGATATAGGCAAAACGGTAGATTGTCTCATGGGATACACGGATCGGATGACGTTCCAAGCGTATACGCTCCGTGATCTGTTCCGGAGACCAGCCAGCTTTGCGGCTACAACTTTGCATCCGGTAAGATTTATTATGTTAATAGTGAAGGTTTTTTTTGCACATGCTGCTCAAAACTAAATCGGGCCGGAAACCCTGTGATTTCCGGCCCGATTTAAGATCAGTTCCTACCGCATCTCTTTTACACGATCAGGTCAATATCCTGTGGTGTGTATACTTCGTCGAAGATCGCAACATCAGAGATTGTACCGTCAAAAGCATATCCCACGGCATCATCGCCAGTGTCACTAGCCCAGCCAAGACCGCCAACCTGCAGATATTCAGCATTATCGGTCCAGTCCATATTCAGGACTTCGGTTCCGAGTAGTTCACCATCCAAGTACACGCCAACCTCGCCCTGTTGGAAATAGGCGGTGACTTCGTACTCTTGGTTGGCTTTGATGTTATCAACCTTGAATAGGGCATCATTTTCGCCATCCTGGAAACGGACATATAGGGTCCCCTTATGTATCCAGGCCGAGAAATGATCGCCACCACCTTGGTAGCCTGACGCGTCCTTCGACATCAGGCCCTGGCGGGCGTTGACGCTGTCGGCATTAAAGCTGAAGGAAATGGTACCTTCGCTGAGTTCGAAAGCCGACTTATGCGCTTCATTGACGATATCTTTGGTGAAACCGAAAAATTCGCTATCACCCTCCATGCTGAAGACAGAGTTTGGATAAACAGGCGGTTCGTCCACGACCGGTGAGTCCTGATCACTACCAGGTGAAGTTCCCTCTCCGGCCATGATTGCCCCCATCTCGTCCGGGGTTTTCAGTCCTTCTACAAGTACAACATCTGAAATGGTGCCATCAAAAGTGTGCTTGAACCCGTCTTCGCCTGATTGGGAAGCCCAACCAATGCCGCCAATCTGCAGGTATTCCGTATTCTGCGACCAGTCCATATCCGTAGAGACTGCTCCGGCAATAGAACCGTTCAACCAAACGGTTGCTCCGCCTTCGCCAACTGCCACCTGCACATCATAATCAGTGTCGGCTTTGATACCTTTGACTCGGATCGTTTCAGTGTTCTCACCATCCTGGAAACGGATGTAGAGACTGCCTTGCTTGATATAGCTGGTAAAATGATGGCCGTCGCCAGAAGCATCCTTGGAGACCAGCCCCTTCGTGCCCGAGACCGTATCGGCATTGAACGAGAAGGCGAGTGTTCCGGAAGATACTTCCAGATCTTTGGAATGTGCGGCTTCCAACACATCACCAGATCCGGCAATTTCGCGCTCGCCCATCATCGCAAATATGGTGCCCTGTGTCGGGGTGACGACGGACCCTTGGTCAGTGTTTCCGCTATCCGGTTCCGGCGTTGGTTCTGGTTCCGGCGTTGGTTCTGGTTCCGGCGTCGGCTCTGGTTCCGGGGTTGGTTCTGGTGTGGGCTGACTTCCGGTATTGTCACCCTCTGTTCCGTTGAGCAGTTCCATGAGGCGGTCATAAGCACCATAGCTTTCCGCTAGGCTACCTTCGACGGGCTGCAGGTCTTCAATCGTGATGCCCTTGCCGTCCAGCAGGCCAACGAACAAATCCGAATAGTAAAACTCGTCACTCGGATCGAGGTGTTGCATAACAATGTTATCGCCGCTGAGTTCGCCATTCTTTTTGGAGTGGATATTATACTCCACAGTTGAACCCGAGGGGGCAGCGATCCGGGTGACCGGGCCGGTCGTGCTGAGTGCATTGATTAGTGTGTTGTGGGAGATCGTGATTGTGCTGCCATCACCATCATTGATGTAAATACCATTTCCCATCTGGGTATAGATGATATTCTGCTCGATATTCAGGTTGTTATGGCCGCCTTTGCCGCCAAAGAAGATGCCCTGCATATCAAATCGGTTTTGAAGGAGCAGGACGTTACCCGAAATGTCCAGATTACTGGACGGGTTGCCCTGAAACTGCATGAAGTCGGCATGGGCATCGTCGGAGGGATAGAAATGAGTCGGCCCGATGTTATTCTGGATCACGCCGCCGTCGACTCCGCTGAATTTAAACGCGTCTGCGCCGATATAGTTTACGTTGTTTTCGGTCAGCGTCAGGTTGGTGACTGCAAAGTTAGCGACACCGTTCAGAACGTGATGAATGTCGTTGCCTGAGATCGTGATCGTATCACTGTTGTCGTGAGAATAGATACCAAAAGTCGGACCTTCGATCGGATACGGTTGGTCGGTGGGGCCGTGGATCTCAGAGTTAATGATAGCGATGTGATCACTGGCGGAAATCTCAATAGCAGATTGAGCCATTGGTGACGAAACTGTTACACCATCAAGGCGTATGTAGCTTGACCCAAAAAAATCGACAGAATCAAATTCTGCCCCCATATTGCCGTCTGCGGATTTGATGGTCACATAGTCATCGAATTTCAGACCATCTAACTTTATTGATCCGTAATCACCGGATTTCAGCAGGATTGTGTCGCCACCCGACGCTTTGGAGAGTGCCGAGAGCAATTCTGCCTGGCTTGATACGTAGATTTCTGACATGGTAGTTTCTCGTCTTCCTGATTGAAGCTGCCATCCCCGAGCGAGGGTTCCTGCGCGTGAGTGGGCGCTTGTGGAAATTCCCCCGCAGCTTTCAGGCTGCATTTGTTATGCACATTTGGTTCAGTCATACAGAAACACGCCCATAAACACGTCATGCTGACGGGCAAAATACTCACTAAGTTGGCAAGATGATCGAAGTGCCGACCCACCTGTCAGGTCGACTTCTGTCCTTCTGATACTACTCACCCCCAATGCTTACTTGGTCGCATAGCAATAGGACAAAACTGGGGCAATTCTTGTCCGTTTTGATGTAACAATTTAGGCGGCGAGTTGCTCAGAACATGTGAGATTGGAAGAAGTTTTCCGCCGGTAGCCACACTTCACGGCGAAGTTGACCTTAGGGAATGCCAATAAGTAAAAAACCCTTAAAGTCGGATAGTGAAAATTCATACATGTTAGAAAAGGGGGCCGTATGGTATCTATACGAAAGAATTTTTTGGGTGGCCCTTTTTTTGAGGCCTATCTGGATGTGAGTTATTGTTTCCATGTTTCGTGATCCAAAAGTACCAAATCTCTTTGTAACCGGAGTTCCCAAAGCTGGAACCACTTCGTTGCTGCGTTGGTTGGGCGACCATCCACAAATCGGACGAAGCACAGAAAATGAACTACGCTTCCTAATGGATTCGGACGATCCACTGTGCCGTCCGGACGGCTATTTAGCGAAAGGGTTGGCTGGGTATGCCCGTTTTTATCGCCGGGATTTAAGTCAGGATCGCACCAAATATCTACTCGATGTTTCGCCACAATATTACTATCAAAAAACCGCACAATCGGTCATTGGCAGCATTCCGGACAGCCGGGTCATCTTCATTCTGAGAAAGCCATCGGCTCGAATCTATTCTCTCTATAACTATGCCAAGAACAACAAGGTGGCGCTCGATTCGGATATGGGGTTTGCCGACTTCGTGCATGAAATTAGACGCGCCGAAAAATCGACGGTTCTGCGCCATCGGCCAATGTTGCAGCATGCGATCGATCACAGCAAGTATGCACCCTACATTCAAAAATGGCAGGGCATAGTTGGACCGGAGCGCCTGAACGTGTATCTGTTCGAGGATCTCGTGGCAGATGCTCCTGGCATGTTGCGCAACATTGCGCAGCAGCTTGGATTGGATGAATCCTTCTATGACAGTTACGGTTTTCCGGTACAAAATGAGAGCATCACTTTGAGGAATCGCGGGTTGCACAAGCTTTTGCACCGTTCCCGAAAAAAACTGCCGCGCTGGATTCGCAGATCACTTAAGCCGGCGTACCTCTACTTCAACACCCGCAAACCGGGTCGTACTAAATCGGATACCGAACGGGATCTCCTGGCGCAGCTGGATATCGAATTTCAAGAATCAGAATTGGATCTTGCCAAAACATTGGGGCGGACAGTGCCCCTCTGGCCGCATACCCGGCAAAATGCAGAAGATCGGCTCAATCTTCCTGTAACACAGGAAAGCTGATTAAGACTCGCTATCTCGCGATGACAGAGAATTCCGGGTTCAGACCCATGCCGCGCACCTGTTCGGTGATTTCGGTCTCATAAAGCGCGTTTGAGATCAGGACCAGATCGGGACTGATACCCGGCAAGGCCTCGGGGGCGATAACCGGCAGGGCCACACCGGGGGCCACCAGCCCGTGTTTGCGGGTGTTCAGATCAATCAGCGCTGCTAGCGGACGGGCCGCATCGCTCAGAGCGTTGGCAAAAGTGATACCTTTGGACCCCGCCCCCCAGATGACCACATTGCCGTCAAAGCCCGATAGCCGGCCACGCCAACGATCCAGTTCTGCTGTGGCAGCCCGGCCAAAGGCATGGGCGGCGCGTGCGATCTCGGCGGCTCCGGCGTCCAGATAATCCGGTTCACGGGTGGCAGGCCGTGCTTCGACCATCAGGAACTGGTCGCCGTATCCGGCACTGACCGAGATCGGCTCAAACCCGGTGCGGCGGAACAGGGTGGTTATGGCAGGGGCGCTCCAGTACCCGACATGTTCATAGATCACATCCCACATGGACACCGCATCCAGCATCCAGCCGGCATTGGGCACTTCGAAATAGACCGGCACGTCGCGGCCCCCGATGGCACGGCGGATATCGCTTAGCAGTGGAACGGGTTCATCGACATGTTCCAGCACGTGGCGACAGAGAATGGCGTCGAACGGACGGTCCAGTTGATCCGAGCGAAAGTATTCCCCCACGATCTCGACATTGTCGCGAGCGGTAAAGGGCGTCTCCTGTCCTTCCATCGACGGATCAAAACCGGTGGCGGTGGCCACGCCGTTCTGGGCCATCAGGTCAAGGATATGCCCGTCGCCGCAACCGATCTCGACTACATGTTTGCCCTTCAGATCATGGCGGGCCACCAGCCCGGCGACCAAATCTTCGGCAAAAGCCTGAAACTTGGGCGAGAAATGCAGGGCGTTTTCGTATCCCGGAGCATAGACCATGCGCGCGGGGTCAAAGGCACCGTTCCAGATGAACCCGCAATCTGGGCACAGTTTCAGATCCACCATGCCGGCCGGGGCCGCGCGGGCGGCGGCGGTATCTGGCCAGAGCTGGTTACAGATCACCGGAACATGGTCCAATCGGAAGATATCCTGCGCCTTGTTTGCGGCGCATACGGGGCAGGTCATGCTCATACCGCGACAAGCTCCGGTTTCAGGCCCATATTGGCCAGTTGTGCCTCAATCTCGGGCAGGTAGATCGGGTTCATCACAATCACCGTGTCAGGCGGGGCGTCCTTCAGGCTTTCGGGACCACTAACCAAGTGCCCGGTACCTGGCAGGTACTTGCCCTGTTTGAACGGGTTGATGTCGATGACCTGTGCCACTTCGCCCCCTAGATCATTGGTGGTCAGGAAGGACACGCCCTTGGACCCACCACCCCAGATTGCCACCCGTTTGCCCGCACCGTGGCGGGAGCGGACGAAATTGGTCCAGTAGGTGCGGATCTCGGCCACCTTTTGTGGGAAGACGGCGGCCAGTGCCCGCACCGCACCCAGATCATCCTCTTGCTGCAGCGCCGGACGACCGGCCGTCGGTTCGGCATATTGAATGATGTATTGATCATCATAGGCCAGATACAGCTTTGTCACATCGAACCCAGCGCGCCGGAACAGCCGGGCATGGCTGCCCTGAGTGAAGTATGAACAATGCTCGAAATAGATATCCCAGAACGCGCCTTCGGCCAGCACCCTGTACACATCCGGGGTCTCGAAAAAGACGCCCACATCGGGCCGTCCGTCGATCACCTGCGCGATCTCATGCATGAACCGGCCCACTTCAGGGATATGCTCCAGCGTGTGACGGCAGGCAACGAAATCAGGGGTCTTGGTAATGGTGGCGGGGTCGAAATATTCGCGCTGAAATGTGATCTCGTGCCCATCCGCGCCGGGCAGGCGCTCGGGGATGAAACCGGGATCGACACCCAGCCCAATCGTACCGGTCTGGTCCGCCAGTTCCTGCAGGAACTCGCCCTTGCCACAACCAATCTCCAGCGTCCGCTTACCCTTAAGATCGTAAAGCGAGGCGACCTCGGCCGCCAGATCACGGGCAAACCGGTTGAACGTGCCGGAAAAATGCTGGCTTTCTTCGGTGGTCGAGGCGTAATCCACCTTGGACAGATCAAAAACCGAATTGAAGACAAAGCCGCAATCGCCACAGAATTTCAGCACCAGCGGGTGGCGGGGGAAGTTGCGCGCCTCGTCTTCGGTGTCCAATAGAATGCAGCTTTGCACCGGGATGGCATCCAGCCGGTAAATTTCTGACAGGGACTGCCCGGCACAAGCCGGGCAACAGGTCAGTTCACTCATAGATGTACCCTCCGCCGTCAGGATTCGACAATTTCCAGTTCGGGGATCGGTACGACAAACTTGCCGCCCGCCTGCAAAAAAGCCTGCTGCTGGCGGATGATCTCGTCCCGGAAATTCCACGGCAGGATCATCACATAGTCAGGCTTGTCCGCCATCAGCCTCTCCGGCTCATCAATGCGGATGCGCACGCCGGGCATGTATTTGCCCTGCTTGTGGATGTTCTTATCCACCGCATATTCGATGGCCCGATCGTTGAGCTGCAAAAAGTTCAGCATGATCGTGCCCTTGGCTGCCGCACCATAGGCCGCGATGCGTTTGCCGTCCGCTTTCAGATTGCCCACCAGCTTGCGGGCCTGATCACGGAAGGCGCGGACACGAGCGCCGAAGCTTTTGTAATAGTCGAAGCGGTCCAGCCCCAGGTCATGTTCTTCGGCCAGAATGTCGGTTACAGCCTGCGTGGGCGCTGCGGTTTTGCCAAAGAACAACCGCAGAGATCCACCGTGAATTGCCACCCGGCGCACATCGTTCAGATACAGACCGTGCCGTTCAAACAGGGTCTTGGCCGAACCTACCGAGAAATAGCACAGATGCTCGTGGTAGATCGTGTCGAACTCGATGAAATCGATCATGTCACGAACATAAGGGAACTCGACCACAACCTGCCCGTCATCGGCCAGCAGTTCGGCCATGCCCGCCACCAGATCATTCTGATCGGCCACATGGGCCACCACATTATTGGCGATGATGACATCGGCGCGCTTGCCTTGTGCACGCAGCTCACCAGCAACGCGGGTGCCAAAGAACTCGATCACCGTATCGATGCCCTTTTCACGCGCTGCCGTAGCAGGTTGCGAGGCCGGGTCTATGCCCAGAACCTGAATCCCTTCGCCCTTGAAGTTCTGCAGCATATAGCCGTCATTCGACGCGATCTCGACCACCAGGTTATCCGACCCAAGCTTGCGTTTCTCGATCAATTCCAGCGCGTTTGCGCGGGAATGTTTCAGCAGATCTTCGGAATAGGACGAGAAATAGACATAGTCGTCGCCGAACATTTCCTCGGCCGGACGGGTCTCCAGCAGCTGCACCAGCGTGCATTCAGGGCAATATCCCAGCCGTAGTGGCACCAGAGACTCTTTATGGGCCAAACCGCTTTCCTCCAGAAGGCCGTCAGACCGCGGCATCAGGCCGAGATCGAGAATGGGCTGCAGTCCTTTGTGACCGCAGGATATGCAACAGACCTTCGCACTGTCGGTCACGAAATCCGAAGGTTCGGCCTCTTGTGTGTTTTCAGGGGTGCGCGCGGACAGGCCATTCTCGGTATGTTTCAGGGTGACGTCGATGATGTCATCGGCGATCAGTTTCTTGATATGACCGATCCGCTGGTACCGGGGGCCTTCGAACTCTTCCAGCGTCAGTTCCTGCGCCAGATAGGATTCATACAGCGACTGCGCCCCCTTGCGGGCGTCCCATTGCGGTTTGAAATGCGGCATGATCCGTTGGATCTTGTCGCAGTTCACCCGGTAGGACCGTTTGTCGGGGCCAGCATCATCGGCAAAGGTCACTTCGCAACCCGGAACCACATCGGCGACGATCTCGGCCAGTTCGCGGATCTGGTAATTGTGCTCGGTCACGCCGACGTTGAACGCCTCGTTGCGGATTTTTTCGACGGGTGTGTCCAGCGTTGCCAGGAAAGCGCGGCTGATATCTTCGATATGGGTGATTGGCCGCCAGGGCGTGCCGTCGGATTTCATATGGATGTTGCCGGTGGTCACCGCCCAGGCGACGAGGTTGTTCAGCACCAGATCAAACCGGATGCGCGGGCTGACACCATAGGCCGTGGCCGAACGCAGGAAGGTCGGGCAGAACGTGTCATCCGCCATCTCGGCCAACGCCAGTTCGGACTTGACCTTGCTTTCGCCGTAAGGCGTCACCGGGTTGAACGCCCCGGTCTCATCGATGAAATCCGATCCCGACGCGCCATAGTTCGAGCAGGAGGACGAGAATACAAAGCGTGACACTCCAGCTGCCTTAGCAGCGCGGGCTACATTCATCGTGCCTTCGTAATTGATTTCATAGGTGGTTTCAGGGCGGAAATCGCCCAGCGGATCATTCGAAAGCGCCGCCAGATGCAGAACGGCATCAAAACCCAGTAGATCGGCCGCCTCGATGTCGCGGATGTCCTTCAGGATCGTCGGGACCTGTGGCATCTCTCCGCCCGGCGCGAAAGTGCAACGCTCGTACAGATCGCTGTCGATACCCGCAACCTCATGTCCGGCAGCCTCCAGCATGGGGGTTAGCACCACACCGATATACCCACGGTGACCAGTTACCAAAACACGCATAATTACTTCTCCCAAACCGCCCAGGGGCGCTCACCAGAATCCCATAGCTTTTGCAGATTGTGCTTGTCGCGCAGAGTGTCCATCGCTGCCCAGAACCCGTCGTGGCGATAGGCCATCAACTGGCCGTCCTTGGCCAAATTCTCCAGCGGCGCATGTTCGAACATGACCATGTCGCCTTCGATATAGTCGAACACCTGCGGCTCAAGGATAAAAAAGGCACCGTTGATCCGGCCTTCGGCCGTTTGCGGTTTTTCCTCGAACGCAACAACCTGATCTCCCTCGAACCGCATATGCCCGTAGCGGGCGGGCGGGCGTACCGCAGTGATGGTCGCCAACTTACCGTGATGACGGTGAAAGGCCAGCAGCTTGTGCAGATCCACGTCCGACACGCCATCACCCCAGGTCAGCATGAAAGTCCCGTCACCCAAATAGGGTTGCAGCCGTTTGACCCGTCCACCGGTAAGGGTTTCATCGCCGGTTTCGATCAGATCGACGGTCCATGGTGCGTGATCCTGGTCGTGGCGGACCAACGGTTCCGGATGTCCCATGTTGACCGTGATATTACCCGCCAACGTTCCGTATTCCGCGAAATAACGCTTGATGTAATTGCCCATATACCCAAGGGCGACCGCAAAATCGTTATACCCGTAATGGGAATAGGTCATCATGATGTGCCAAAGGATGGGCATACCGCCAATCTCGACCATTGGCTTGGGCCTGATCGAGGTTTCTTCTGCCAGACGCGTTCCTTTGCCCCCAGCGAGAATTGCAACTTTCATGGAAATTCTCCGTTAACACAAATGTAATCGTAATCTTGCCAAAGAGACTCTGGCAAAGAAATAGGCCAATATTATGAAATGAAGCATTCCTCCGGAAACTGACAATATTTACTCGGTACCGTATCTCGATTGAGGTAATATGATGATTTGTTACATTCCTCAGACCAAAAGCGTATCCGCATAGATGAAATCATCACTGTTGAGATCCAGCCCGTAGACACTGTTCAGAAGGCCGACAAGCTCGTCAGCTTCGCCATTTTCACCAATTCGCCAGATCGCGGTGCCCGGTGATAGACCCGGCGCATCCGTACTGAGTATGTAGTCTGCGGCAGATCCGGACAGCTGCACCTGGTCGGTGCCCGAGGCAAAATCGTAGACAAAGCCGTAATCGTCTTCGCCCGCATCAGCCCCGACCCCGTCATCGTAATAGGTGCCGTTCGCGTCTCCGAAGACAAAGACATCCGCGCCGCCAGCGCCGACAAACACATCCACCTCGCCCAGGCCCGGCGTGGCGCTCCCGGTATCGACGGCGACCTGAACCTCAGCGCTGTCATCGCCCTGGATAATATCGCTGCCGGTGATCTCGGTGACCGTCAGATCGCCGAAAGTAACGTCATAGTAATGGGCGTTGAGGTAAAGCGACCCTGTGGCCGGTGCTTCGTCCAGGCTGAAAGTTTCAGTTGCCTGCAGTGTCCAGCCAGTTGGCTCAGCCGTTCCAACCTCCCAAATCTTAATACTGTAGATTCGGTCATAAATGCCGGTCTGTTCGACTCGGACCGTGAAATTGTAGGTCAACCCTTCCTGAAGGCTGAAACTCTCGAGCCCAAGGGTTTCGGAGAAGGAATGGTAGCTGAAGCTCGTCAGATCGTTGTCTTCCCAGAACAACAGGGCTCCGGGTTCCCAACCCGATTTTGGTTGGAAGTTGCTAACAGGCTCGTCTGTATGCCCATTCCACAACAGGCCGAAGGCGAGGCCGCCGCCATCGCGCCCCCTTGGGTCGACATTTTCGAGATCATGCATCGTAACGGTGAGATTCAGTTCGTAATTGTCCCAGCCCTGATCACCAATGACCAAGACACGGTCATATCCAAGATCGACAGGGCGCACGCCAGTGCTGTCCCACGACCAAGTGCCGTCGATCACCTGAACCACATCCTGAAGATTAGTGACCGTTTCCCAGTCAATACTGTAATTGGGGTTCCAGACATTGTCGGATTCATATTTAACAGTCACGTCATAAGTTGCGGTAGATCCGTCTACGAAGTCGGCCGTAATGGTAATGAGATCGTCAGTTGCGGATCCATCGAGTTCGGCAAAAGCGAGGTCGATGTTAAAATCGCCCGGATCCTGCAAACGGCGGGTATCTGCGCCGACAGACAATACCCGATCCGCTCCGCCATTGAGCGAATAAGTCAGCCCCGTTACTTCTCCGACGACATTGCCCAGAATGTTGATCCACACCTGCCCTTCGCCAGGAGAACCGAAGGTCTGTTCTTGGCCATACCAGACATTGATCGGATTACCGACAGTCAGGTTGACGGTGGCATTGTCACTGCCACTGCCATCCGAGATGGTGTAAGTGAAACTATCCGAGCCAGAATACCCCGCGTTGGGCGTATAGGTCCAGGTGCCGTCACCGTTGTCAAACAGGGCACCGTTGGCTGGCTGCGTAAACGCTGTCAGGCTAAACGGGTCTCCTTCGGGGTCGCTGTCATTGGCCAGCAAATCCGCAGTGACATTAATCAACATAGCAGTGTCGACGGGGGTCACCAGACCGCTGTCATCCATTGCGTTCGGCGGTTGATTAATTGGGGTAAAGCTCTTGTCTTCATCCTCAATAATATCGGTCCAAGTCTGAAAATAATCCACTTGCGCAATAAAGCCAGTCGCATCGCCGGTATTGCCCGCGAATACGCCGGTTTTAGTCGCGTTCAGCGCATGAGAGAAATTGCCGGCTGTTGTCCAGGTCGATCCGTTGAGAGAATACTCCAGCGTCCAATCGTCTCCCGACCGCACTACGCGCAGATAAGGTGCAGTACCGGCAGGAATCTCGACCTTAAAGGCCACACTTGATGCGCCATTCACAGTGATGCCGGCAAAGGCATAGAACTTATTGCCATCAGAATAAGTATCAAAGCGCAGCCAGTTATCTGCGTCCTGTTCGACCAGCAATCCCTGAATTTGATATCTTTCCGTTGGCGTGGTCAGGAAGCGGGTCTCGATCTGGAAATCTACGTCCAGAACTGATTGGGTCGCGCGGGCGGAATTATTGACATGCCATGCATCATAGGCTCCGTCCGGTGTGACCAGAGCGAGGTAGGCGTCTGTAGCCGTTGTCCCAAAATTTGACGAAATTCCCGATGGGCCTTCGATGGTCCAGGCCGGATCAAGAACACCTGCGGCGAAATCGTCTGAGATCAACCCGTTTGCAGGTGGTGGAGTTGCGATATCCAGATCAATGCTAAACGTGGAGCTAGGTGCTATACCGTCACTCAGCTTCAAAACAATACTGTCGCTGCCTTCAACTGCGCTGATCTGATGATAAGCCACCCGATCTAGATTTATGTCTTCCTGCGTGAAGCTGTCACCGACACCAAGCGCCACACCGTCCAGGCGTAATTCACCCAGCTCGGGCAATGCATCCAACGTGTAGGTCAGTAGGGCCGCCGATTGCTCGGCATCGGTTGCTGATAAAAGGTTTGCATCAATGGCCAGACTGTTGCCAGGCGCCAGATCAACGGCCTGGAATTTTTCGTGGAATAAAATGGAAATGGTGCCATCCGTCTTGCTGGCTCCAAGGATATCCACCAACCCGTCACCGTTCACATCCGTCGGAACCGCGCCATAGGCGCCAATGGCATTGCCATCCGCAATCACAGTGGTGAAATTGCCATTACCGTCATTGAGATACAGCCGGATCGTGTTGTCATCGACACTGGCCGAGGTCACGTCGATATCCCCATCTCCGTCAATATCAGCGGCATCGACATAGCGTGCGGCCACTGCCTGCGTGGTGATCGTTGCCTTAGTGAACACCCCACCGTCATTACGGTACCAAGAAATGGTGTTATCGTTCTTGCTGGCGTTCAGGATATCCAGATCGCCATCCCCATCGATGTCAGCAGCCGTGGTGAAATAGGACCCGTCAGCCGTCGTGTCGATTACCCGCTTGGTGAAGTTTTCGCTGCCATCATTTTCATACCAAGCCACCGTATCGTCTTCGAAGCTGGCAGCGACAATATCTAAATCCCCGTCCCCATCAACATCAGCGGGTACCGAAGATTTCGCGGCCAGCGCTGCGGCATCGATGATATAAGTGGTGAAATTCTGGTTGCCGTCATTCTCGTGCCACGAAATGGTACTGGCCTCTTGCCCGGCGGTAACCAGATCAAGATCGCCATCCTCGTCGAAATCGACGGCAAAGATCGAATGCGCACCATCCTCGTTCAAGATCACGGTCTTGGTGAAGTTCCCTGTACCGTCATTGCGGTACCAGGCATAGACATCCTCGCGATAGCCGCCGACCAACACATCCATATGCCCGTCCTGGTCTAAGTCAGCCAGAGAGGCCGGATAAGATGATTCCAGTGCCGCGTCGATCACATGTTCGGTAAACCCGAAGGTCCCGTCATTCTCGAACCAAACAACGGAATCGTTCTGCTCGGAGGTAGCGACGATATCCAAGTCGCCGTCATGGTCGAAATCCGCGGCCAGTGCGATATGTGTCAAAGGCATTGCGGTGCTGACAATAGTTTTGGAAAACCGGCTGTCACCGGTGGTAATCAGAGGCGCAGTGTTTAAAGAACTCAGCGAAACCGTAGCAATATCGCTGGCTCCTGAGGGATCGGTCACCCGATATGTGAAACTATCATTGCCTAGGTGGCCGGGATCGGGGATGTAAGAAAAGCTGCCGTCAGGGTTGAGGGTTAGCGTGCCGTTTTCCGGGCCGGTCTCAAGCGTAGCCGTCAGAGCATCTCCGTCCGGATCGCTGTCATTGCGCAATACGCCGTCCAGCGCGGAAACCACAAGGCTTTCACCCTGATCAAACAGATAACTATCAGCTGTCGCATCTGGCGGGTCATTGTTCGGGGTGGTGTCGTTAACGGTGAGATTTACAGTTGCGGTGTCGGAGCCGGTGGCAT
>NZ_JBXWMJ010000017.1:0-63130 GCF_059609805.1 Ruegeria sp. YTSC004 | reverse complement strand
GGTGTGATAATAGCCCTGTCTCTTCGGGTTAAACTACCCAGCCGTCCGTCAATGAATACAAAGGCTCTGTTGATTGGCGTGGTATTTGCTGCAGTCGCAGTCGAGGTCACACGGTACTAACTAGAGGACACCGAATGTATTTTTGGGCTTGTCTTTAGGTAGAGGCGTTCGATGTTTCTCAGTCTTTTTGTAATGTAGCCACCAAGACTTGGTCTGGCCCAACATTCTCTTCAATGGCCGCTGTAATCTAGTTGGTCAGCGCATCCAGTGCCTCAGCGGTAACGGCTTTGGCTCGAAACTGCCCTCGGAGCGAGCACAGCATTGCCCCTAACGCTTTTTTGTTGATCCAACTGACGGCCAAATCCTGTCGTTGCTTAAGCAGCGCTCCGCTGCGCTGCTGCTTCCCCAATGCGGTCCTTCGGCAACCCTTGTCTTATGCCCCCTCTTCATAGCGCTTACGTTCTGCATCCGTCGCATTACGCCACTCTGCGCGAAGTAGGTCCATTCGCCGAGGAATACTGTTTTCGAGGACCTCCGCCTCAATGATCCGTTCTGTCCGAAAGTAACGAAAGCCTTCTCGCATCTCACACCATGCAGCGATGATGCGACTGGTGTCCCGATAACCCAGCAGTATGGGCCAGATCACACGACGAGTTTGTTGGCCTGAGTGGTCCGAATATTTCAGAGCTATTTTTTGGCGGCGCCGAATGGCCAGACGAATGGCCGCGGCGCCGAGTACTTCAACCGGCTGCGCGACGGGCGCAACGCTTACGGCCGGCTGAAGAAACGACGTCCGGTACTTGTCAGGTGCGACAGCTTCCAGCTTGGTGATTAGCTTCTCAGCCGCCAGCGCAAGCTCGGGTTCGCCTCGGGTCTGGACCCACAGCATGCCAAGCGTAACGGCCTCGATTTCGTCCGGGGTCAGCATCAGCGGTGGCATATGAAAGCCCGGCTCCAACACATAGCCGACCCCGGCCTCGCCATTGATTGGTACGCCCTGTCCGATCAGCGCTGCAACATCGCGATACACCGTGCGCTTGGTCACGCCCAGTTCCTCACCAATAGACTGGGCAGAGATCGGGCTTTTGGCACGTCTCAGGATCTCGATGACTTCAAATAGCCTGTCGCCGCGCCTCATGTGATCTCCTTTCGATGAAACAGAGCATACTGACAATATGCTGACAACACGCTGTCAGCATAGGCGCGGTAGATGCAGGAAAAACATTATAAAATGGAGATCAGAAGATGGGACATTTCATTGCTCTAACCCTCGCCGCTGTTATGCCAACAGCACTCGTTGCGGAGTCGGCGGAGCAGCGGGGAACTGCGCCGATCATGGCCATGGGCGTCTATGTGCCGACCGACAACATGGAGGAATCGGAGGCCTTCTACCGCGCCCTGTTCGACAGTGAACCGACAATCGGGCTACCCGAATTCGTGGCGTTCGATGTGGCTGGTGGCTGGTTCGCAATCGTGTCACGGGACAAGTACGCACCGGGGTCCGAGGCAGGTTCGGGCGCGGTTCCCTACCTGCAATCCGCCGATCTGGAGGTCTTGCACGCCCGCGCCACCTCTGCCGGTGTGACCGCGCCGGAGATCATCGAAGAGCCGGGCATCCACTTGCTTAAGATCACCGACCCCAACGGTCAGCTGATCGAGTTTTTCAGACTGACCGGTCAGTGACGCTCACAAGACTCAGCGCAATCTCAAAGGACATCCCATCATGCAAATGAACTACTTCGTCGTCGGTACCAACGACATGGCCGCCGCAACGCATTTCTATGACCAGCTTTTTGGTCAATTAGGCCTAAAGCGCGTCTCGCCCACCGACAGAATGACTTACTGGCTCGGACCTAATTTTGCCTTTGCAGCTGCCATCCCGTTCGACGAAAAACCCGCCACGAATGGCAACGGAACCATGGTCGGCTTCAGCGTCGGGTCGGCTGAAGAGGTCGTAAGGCTGCACGCATTGGCCATCGAGCTTGGTGGCACGAGCGAAGGCGAACCGAACCAACGTGGACCGCGCTTCTCGGCCTACGTCAGGGATCTTGACAGCAACAAGATTTGCCTCTCCGCCTAATGCAGGTCGCAAACGCACTTTCCGATTGAATGGAGAAGACTTTGAAACTCGTTCTTTTGGGCGCGAATGGGCGGACAGGTAAGCTTGTGCTCGTAGCTGTGCACGCACGGGACATGGAGGTCACAGCGGTCGTTCGTTCTGCAGTCAAAACGCCCGATCTACGACACCCAAGATTGCACGTGGTGGTCGGTGATCACTCTGATCCTGAGTTTCTCGCATCAGTGTTTCGCGACCACGGCGCCGTTGTTTCGGCCTTGGGCGGTGAGCTGCCAACAAAAGCCGCCACTTCTGTGTATTTCCGATCTTTTTACGCCATCGTCAAAGCGGCGTCGGCGACCAGACTCAAGCGGGTCTTGGTGACTTCAACGGCTTTGCTATTTCCAGACCAAACGCTGCTCGGAAAGCTCCTTCGTTTCGTTGTGCCGAACGTTGTACGCAGCGCCGATCGCATGGAGGATATCTTGAAGAACTCTGGCCTAAACTGGACCTCGGCCCGCGCGGGATTTCTCAAAAACCCGGTGTGACGGCATACCGTGCCCAAAGAGATGCTTTTCCCGAAAACAGAACAGCAGTTTCCCTGTTGGCACTTGCACAATTCCTGATTGATGCCATCTCGGACCCTGAGACCCAAGGGGCGGCATACGGCGTGGGTTCCGTCGCAAACTTTTCAGATGGCAGAGCATTAGTGGAATTGGTGAGCGGTTTACCCTGCCAGTTGGGCGAACTGCTGAAACGGACGGAGGCCGGGTGTGAATTGGCCTTTGCGGATCATGTTGACCAGTTCTATGCCTGCCGGGACAGATGCGGCTGAAGCGAAAGATTTGAATCCCAGCATGGGTCTGATCCTTCGTTTGATGAAACGGTGATCTTGCTCAATGATGTTAATGAGGTATTTCTGCCTGACCATTTCGATCGGGATCGGGCAACCATAGCTTTTGAGCATCTTGTTGATCGCCTTGATGCCAGCTGTATTGGCTCCACTTTTGTCGATGACGATCTTGCGCGGTAGACCGTTCACCTCACCCGCACCATCTGCGGTTGCTGCCAGGAGATTGTCACCGACGCGCAGGCAAGTTTTGCCACCGAATTTGATAAGTGTACCTGCACCTGCGGTGCCAACTTCAAAGATGACGCTGCCAATGGTGCGTGGAACAAAGAAGTCCTTGATAAAGAAAAAGGAACGGATTCTACAGCCTAACGGCCCGGATCCAGGGACTGGGTCAAGGGCCGTTAGCTTGTTGCAGGTTTTAAGAACATTTTTATTGCGAACTCACGTGCTTCCTCATCTGTTTCTGCCTCATAAACCTCACCAACATCAGGGTGGTTCAATATTTCCCTCCAAGAGAAGCTGGGGGCTTCAAAGGAACTAATGATTTCGAGTCTCAAAGCTGAGTGACGCTCTGTCTCACGCTTAACAAGACCTTTCAGCTCGTTCTCTGTTAAGCCGATAGAAGCTACATCAAGTAGGTGTGTCAGATTAGGAAACTTTTGCGAGTAATTCATCATGGTAGCGATGGGAACATTGTTATTGTTTCCCACTCCCCTGTTGTTGGATTTCGTTCCACTGCGACTTGGACGTGCGTTAGTCCATCAACCCTTTCCGGTGGCCCATTTCGCCCGACATTGTTTGGGTTAGCTGATCCAATGCGTCGATACCCTCTGCCAACGTCCTCGCCAACGTCAAATGTAAACCTATGAGTATTAGCGGTCGGGTTTGCGGCTATTGCGTCTTGAAGTGGTTGCCCTCTCATAACGGTATCCGCACGCAACATTGCATCTTCCGAGTGGAACGCGGACGAAAGCGGTGATCAACACTGCAACGACCAAGCCGATGATATGACGCAACTGGCCGAACATACTCAATTTTTTTGGGGGGCAAGAAAATTCCATCTTTGTGGATCGATCTTCATGCTTTCACCAATCTCGCAGATTGTTTGAAATTCCTGCTCGTCTGGCAAAACGTCGAATTCAAACAGCTGCTCACACAGGTTTTCGAATGCTACGCCCCATTCGCCGTGTTCAGCAGTCGATTGATAGTCGTCCAGCCATTCATCGTCTAGCCGACCTATAAACTGCTGAATGAGGGATACAGTTGCTCTTTGAATTGCGTTTTCCATGTCAATACTTCGGATATGCTCTGATGGTACCATCGGCATAGCCGCCGCACTCAAAATCGAGAGCAGCATCGTAGTAATCAAGCCAATAATTTGGCGAAGAATACTCAAGCCTCAGGTTTACACCCTTTAATTGTCTCTACGCATGGCTTTCCATTCGGCAATCAGTTCGAGCACACGCTCGTCCATATCTGCTGTGGTTAGGCCGTGAGTAGTAGTTGCACCTGGCCGAATCCATCGGGATACAAAAGTCCCTGCATGCCTGTAAATGCCTGGAAATTCTTCCATCATAAACCCAGCAAGTTGGCCTCCTGATAAACTAGGGTCAATTTCCAGTACTTCTAACAAAAGCTCCGACGGTTTAGCGCCATCGTCAACTCTACTTGCCCAGTTCCGTTTCATACTACGGCCTCACGAACTCAAAATCGATAACGTTACTACCAGGCCTGGTCGTCTCAACAACTTCCGAATAGCCATGGCTGGCTGCGATGCGTCCAGTCCATGTATTCCTCGCTGCGTCAGTTCGAGTCATACCTGAATTCACATTATTGATGAACTGCGAATAGTTATCGCTGCCCGTACCTGGAATCCACACACCTTGCACTCTATCAACCTTTACCCCATCACGTTGTAGGCGAAGCATTGCACTATTGAACATGTCTGTCCCTGACCCGAGCGCCGCCGCATCACCACCCGCTGCGACATTGAATTCCAAGGAGCCATTTTTAAGCGTAATCTCGATTCCATGACCAGCATCAGGGTCTCGGTAGAGGTATTGAGCATCAACATCAGATCGATTGATACGATTTAGGTCATCAGAAATATCGACACGCGGTGGCAACGGTCCCTTATTTGTGGCAATTGTGGAGTGGAAAAACGCTGATACTTCCTCTGCAACACTCCAGCGGTGCAGCGCGCCTTTACTGCTCACGTTCGTTAGATGAGCACCTGCGATCGAAACATCCAACGCCACAGCGTGATAGTTTACTGAGTTCAGTGCGCCGGTAGGCGCTACATTAGGCCCGGCGAGCCGGGTCAAATGGCCGAGGTTGATCGATTGATTGGCCGTACCAAAAGCATGGCCGAACCAACCTACTGCTGCAGGATCAAAAATGGCGGGAGAGCTCGCGCTCACGTGATTTAGCTCTTGGGGAGGTGCTCTGGCCGCAAATGCAAGATCACCTGGTCGACTATCGTCGTAGCTGACAGCGACCGGATAGTAGATTTCAGACCAGCCGTCAGGCATAGCCCAAGCCGAACTTGCTCCAAAGACTGTAAACAGCAAAATCAGGAAAGCTTGAACTAGGCGAAAGAGCACATTCACTCCACCTCTAGCCATACAAGACCCTCGTATTCAGTCGCGCCTAAGCCCGCTGCCTCCATCAGATTATTGAGATAACAGTAATGACCTTGCTTCGGAACTTCCGACCAAGGGCTTGGCATAATGTCTTCCTCTGACAACCAAGTCTCTTCAGATTCTTCGCATACATAGACGATCTGCCCAATAGATTTTATTCGAACTGGCACAACCCAACCTTGATCACAGTTTGGACACCAATGTTTCTTTAGGGCCATGGATAAGCTGTCCTGATTTCGCTGCCGTTTCTGGTCATAGTAACAATCCGAATATTGGTTTCGCCAGCCGTTCCTATCGTCCGACCCATTGGGACCACATATGCTAATGGATCATTTGGATCAGGTGCTCCGCGTTTTTTCCAAGCTTCATCGACCAAAGCTAGCGCATCATCACCCTGAGCATTAAACACACTATGCTTTCTCTTGCTGGGGTTACCGCCTCCGCCGTTGTGGCGAACATCGGTGATGCTAAGCAATTCAGGACCGGCCGCGACCTTGCAGCCTGGCTGGGGCTGACGCCGCTCAACAAATCCAGCGGCGGAAAGGAAAAGTTAGGCAAGATCACTAAGAAAGGCGACCGATACATCCGAAAACTCCTGATCACCGGCATGACGTCACGGGCGCTGATGGGCAGGAAGCATCCGGAGCGCCAGGATAATCTGGGTGATGCTGACAAAACAACAGGAATACCGGCAGCCGACCGCCTGACAAGGCCGGCCTGCCCAGAGATGCAAGACGTTTGAAGAGATGATGCGGACTTAAGTCAACCAAAAGCCAGGACGCTCCGACCAACGTCGCGGCCCCAATCGAGGTCGATTAGCCGATAGGAACCTTGCTTGCGGAACTCATCATGGCCGGCGGCCAAATACACTGGCTGCGTGAACAGGCCGAACACACGACTGTACTGACGGACCGCCGCCATCAACACAGAAAACACTTGCAATGCAGGTGCCACCCACACACGACCTTGAGCACGGTCTTCAAATGCTGCGGTCGCAGCCCGCTTTCCGGACTTTAGCTGCAACCGCAAAATCGCAATCCATTTGGAGGCCGGAACAGCGGACAAAACCCAGTAAGTTTCACCGACGCCTGATCGTTTTCTCTATTGCGTCGTAGGGCAATTCACGCTCATCATAAACACCAATAAAAATACCGACGTCGGCCGCACTCCCGTCTCGCTTCTTTAGCAACGTGTCATTTGAAACCGTTGTACGTTGCGATGGACGGCGCGCCCATTCTGACAAGCGCTTCATGAACATGTTGATAACCTCGGCATGGCCCAAGTCGGCACCGAGATCATTCAACTCTTTAGGGTCGTTTTTCAGGTCGAACAATAGCGGGCGAAACCCACCATCGGCAAAGATGAATTTCCAATCCTTGTCCGCCAGCATGAACAGGCGTGCCTGTTTGGGGTCAAGGCCCAAAGCCGCGGCTTCGGGCGTGGCGGAGTAATCATATTCGCTAACCACATATTCGCGCCATGCCGCGGGGGTTCGGCCATACAGGAACGGCAGTAGCGAGCGGCCTTCGATAACGTGATCCGGGACATCGCCACCTGCCAGATCAACAAATGTTGCTGCCAGATCAATACTTTCGACTAGCGCGCTACAAACAGTGCCACGTGTTGCGTCTGATTCTGGTGACGGATCATAGATGATCAAAGGAACGCGCACCGACGGATCATGGAAGAGATCCTTTTCACCCATCCAATGATCACCGAGGTAGTCCCCATGGTCGGAAGTCACGACAATCATCGTATCATCCATATGACCATTTTCTTCTAGCCAATTGAACAGGCGGCCCATCTGATCATCAGCCTGTTTGATCAGCCCCATATAGGCGGGTATCACCTTTTCACGCACGCCCGGTTTGCTAAAGGTTTGGCCGATTTCGTTCTTCATGAATTTTTCATAGACAGCGTGTGGATTCTGCAGTTCGCTATCCGAACGGACCACCGGCAAAACATCTTTTGCCCCGTACATGTCATGATACGGCGCTGGAACAATGTAAGGCCAGTGCGGCTTGATATAGGACAGGTGGCACATCCATGGCCCGGCGGAATTTGCATCCTGCGTTTTTATAAATTCAATCGCCTGTCCCGTCAGCCATGGCGTTTCGCTATCTTCTTCCTTAATGTTTGCAGGCTTATCAGCATGCCGCATAAACCAACCCGAAGCGACACCACCGTCTTCATCAACCCCGGCATTGGCATTGTGCTGCCAGGGGTTTTCAGCCTCATACCCCTGCCCTTTCAGATACTCGTTATAGGGTGAACGTCTTTTGTCATAAAAGCCTTGCGGCCCCTCACCCCATAAGCCGTCATCACGTAGGAAAACATCAAAACCACATTCCGCGACACGCGCTCCGATCACTCCGTCGCGCGAAATGCCCAGACGGTCCATCCCTGCCTGATCCACGCTCATATGCGTCTTTCCGATCAACCAACTATCCATCCCACGTTCGCGCAGATGATCGCCCAGAGTGACCTCTCCGACCTTGAGCGGGAAATTATTCCAGGCGGCGCCGTGGCTGTGCACGTAACGCCCTGTGTAAAAGCTCATCCTTGAGGCACCGCAGATGGGCGATTGAACATAGCAATGGGAGAACCGCACTCCCTTGCCCGCAAGCGCATCCAAATGAGGCGTGTTCAAACTTGGATGCCCAGTGCAACTCAGGTAGTCGAACCGAAGCTGATCGAACATGATAAACAGGATGTTCTTGGCTTTTTTGGTCATGTCGTCTTAACCACCCCTTCATTCATCCATTTATCGAACTGTTTGAGTACAGCATCGCAGAATGCGTCGTCATTGATATGGGCGTCAATTTCCGTAGTTGGTGCAACTGCAGGCATCACGCTGCGGGCCTCGTCAACCATTTCGGCAAGCGCTTCCGGGTCATGCGCTTCCTGGCCTTCGCGATCCCATTCCTCAACACCGCCGGTGGGCAGGAAAAAATGGGTTGGGCCGGTGGCTTGTTTCAGACGACCGGCCATTTCTCGAATAGCGGCCCGTCGCTCTTTTGCATTGAACACCGCACTTTTGATCAGGCGATTATGTTCGTGGAACGGACGGTCGGCATATTGGTCGGGAATGTCCTGCCAACCCGCAAAATCCAAGAGATCCAGCGCGCCTGGGGCCACCATTTGCGGCACGCTTGCGCGCCCGGCATTTGTCAGCCGGTCCTGCCCCGAGGACACCAACGAACCTGCAAGCATGTTGGCAAATTCCTGCATGCAGAAATCCATTACGCAGCAGAAAGCTCCCTCACCCGCAAGTTTCTCAAATGCCATACCGCCCATACCCGTTGAATGGAACACGGCCACTTCGTATCCCCGTTCTTCCAACGCGGGTTTCAGGGTTTTCATATAACGCAGGCAGGATGAGCCCAACGAGGTCATTCCGATCATCGGGCGATCTCGCCGGGGGCGCTGGACGGCGCGGGCTGCGCCTAAAACAGCACCTGCGGCCTGGCTTAGCGATGAGCGGCAAACCGAGTTCATACCATAAAGCCCGCCCGCCCACAGGATCATCTGTATATCCGGCGCCAAACGGTGTGGCGGAATCAGCGGTGAAAAACTGACGGTGGAGACAATGTATTTCGGCACACCCATTGGCAAAGCTTGCGCGCAATCCAGCGCCAGATCGGTGCCCATCGTGCCACCAGTTGCGAGCATCCCATCAAATTTGCCCTCGGCGTAGACCTGCGCCACAAGCGTTGCTGCGCCCCGCGACATCACGCGAAAAGCCTTGTTTTCGTCACCGAGCGCGATCACCTCATCTATGGTCATACCACCGGCCGCGGCCACATCATGTTTGGAAATGTCTGTGGGCGTGGTTGGATCCCCAAGAACCGAGACATCCATGGTCAGCACGTTGCCACCCTGCGCAGTAATGCATTCTTCGATATAGCGCATCTCGGGGTTTTTGGTGTCATAGGTGCCGATCAGCAAGATAGTCTTTTCGCCCATGGTAATCTTCTCCTCGCAGGCTTTTGTCTTACAACTGAATCCAGGCTGTTTTCAGATCGAAGTACTTTTCCATTGCGTGCAAAGACTTGTCGTGACCGTTGCCCGACTGCTTTACACCACCCAAGGGCACTGTGCCGTCCGCGCCGCCATAAGTATTGACGTGTACGACGCCAGAGCGGATGCCCGCCACCATGCGATGTGCACGGCTCAGGTTTGCAGTCCACACGCCCGAGGCCAATCCATAAACGCTGTCATTTGCCAGGCGCAGTGCCTCATCTTCGTCCCTGAACGGTGTCACGGCCAGAACCGGACCAAAGACCTCATTGCGGAACAGATTGTCGGTAGGTTTGACCCCGTTCATTACAGTGGGGGCCATATAATAGCCGCCCGTTTCCGTCAGAATGCGGTCACCGCCGGCACGGCGCTCAGCACCTTCCGCTTCGGCTTGGGCGACGAAATCCAGATTGCTTTCCAATTCCGGCATTGAGTGCACTGCCCCGATCTGTGTGTTCAAGTCCAGCGGATCGCCGACGCGGAAGGCCTGCGCGTGTTTGACAATCTCGGCGACGAAATCTTCGTGAATATCCTCCTGAACCAGCAAGCGCGATCCCGCGACGCAAATCTGACCTGAATTTCGGAAAATACCTGCGGCGGAGACCTTGGCCGCCTGCGCGAGATCGGGGGCGTCGTTGAACACGATGTTGGGGGACTTTCCGCCAAGCTCCAAGTAGCAGCGTTTCAAATTCGAGCGCGCGGAATATTCCAGAAGCCGCCGCCCTGTCGCACCCGAGCCGGTAAAAACCATGATGTCTACATCCATCGACAGGGCCAGTGTTTCACCAACCACGCTGCCTTTGCCTGTGACGACATTTAGGACACCGTCCGGCACACCTGCCTCAAGCGCCAATTCGGTCAATCGCAAAAGCGATAGCGAGGCCGATTCCGCAGGTTTCAACACCACCGAGTTACCCGCCGCCAGCGCCGGCGCGATCTTCCACGTACCGATCATCATCGGCATGTTCCAAGGCACAATCGCCCCTACAACGCCGACAGGCGCGTGATGCACAAGACCCAGCACATTTTCAGCCGTCGGCGCGATCTGACCATAGACCTTGTCAATGGCCTCGCCATAATAGCGGAACGTGCCCGCAGCCGACATCGGCTCGGCCTTCATGGCCATGTTGATCTCAGTGCCGTTGTCCCGCACGCCCAGAACGGCCAGTTCCAAAGCGTGTTTTTCAATCAGATCGGCCAGTTTCAACAACACCTTCTTGCGTACAGAAGGTGAAACCCGCGACCAGCGTCCGTCTTCAAACGCCGTGCGGGCCGCCACAATAGCCCGCTCCATATCCTCGGGGGTGCCCTCGGCAATTTGCGTTAGAACCTGACCGTCAATTGGAGAAATGACATCCAGTTGCCCACCTTCCGCTGCGGCCTCGTGACGCCCATCAATCAGAAGGCTCCGGGCCGGTACGGGCTGACCACGTAGCGCGTCAATGGCAAGTTGATCCATAGGTCGCTTATCCTTGCTGGTTCGGATTATCGGAATCCACGGGTTGCATCGTAGGTTCCGGCCGCAGTTTGTTTTTGAATTCGAAATACAGCGTTCGACAGTGCAGTATCAGGATCAGAACGATCAGGCCAAACAGAATGGCCGCGATGGGCCGGTCGATGAAGTCGAGCGGCGTTTTGACCCGTGCCATTGCGCTGCGCAGCTTGGTTTCCATGATGCCGCCAAGAACCATGCCCAAAATGATGGGCACAATCGGCAGGTCCAGCCGTTTTAGGATCAGACCAAAGACACCAAATCCAGCCGCGATGGCGCAGTCGGTGATCGAATTGCGCAAGCTGTAGACCCCCACGAATGCCAAAATCAGGATCATGACACCAAGGAACCGGGTCGGGATTTGGATAATCTTCAGCAGAAGGTTCGTCGAAAATAACAAGAACACAAGAACGATCACGTTAAGCAGGATCAGCGCCATATACAGGGCCAATACGAAATCCATCTGGTTTTCGAACAGCTGCGGTCCGGGGATCACGTTGTGGACATAAAACACCGACAGCATCATCGCCGTCAGCGCCTCGCCAGGAATACCCAGAGCCAGCAGAGGAATCATCGCAGCGCCTGGAACGGCGTTGTTCGCTGCCTCGGACGCCACAAGTCCCTCGGGTGAGCCGTCACCAAACTTTTCTGGGTTCTTTGACGTCTTTTGAGCATAGGTGTAGGACAAAAATTGCGATGTAAACTCGCCCGTGCCCGGCACCATGCCCATGAACACACCGATGCTTGAGGACACGGTGGCGACGCGTTTCACGCCCAGAAGTTCTTTGAGGCCGGCAAAGATATTGCCACTTACATGGGTGTCGCCTGGCGCGTGGTTCTTTTCCAATAGCAGCAGAAATGCCTGGCTAATCGCAAACAGACCCAGCACGACCACAATGAGATCAATGCCGGAAGCCAGCCAACTTTGATCAAAGGTGAACCGGCGGGTGTATTTTACGGGCTCCAGCCCCACAGAATTCAGGAAAATGCCGAAGGCCGCCAACATACCAGCGGCAAAAATCTGCCCCCGGTGAGCCAGCACAACCAGAATGATGCCCAATAGCGCGGCCAGGAAAATCTCGCGGCTGCCAAAATGTGGGGCGACAAGGGCCAGAACCGGTGACAACACCATCAGACAGATGATCGCAAACACGCCCCCGAAGAACGAGGCCGAATACGCCAGAGACAGCGCACGGTGGCCCTGCCCCCGTTTGGTCATGGGATATCCGTCATAAGTGGTCAGCGCGTTTACCGCTGTGCCGGGGGTGTTGATCAGAATCGCGGGAATGGCTCCGCCATACATGGATGAGCCATAGATGCCCAATAATAGGGTTAGTCCTACGATGGGCTCGAACGCAAAGGTGGCAGGCAACAAGATTGCGATGGCCACCGCCGCACCCACCCCGGGCAATGCGCCGATGATGACGCCGCCGATCGAACCAATCAGTAGGGCCACGATAACCTGCCATTGCAGCAGGATTGAAATACCGGAAAGAAGCGTTTCCATAGTGGCCCCTTACAGATAGGTCAGCGCAAAGGCGCGCACGGAATCCGGAAGGTGTTCATAGACCGCTCCGGCGGGGATTTTGACCTGAAGAAAGCCACGGAAAACGATGGTGACCACAAAGCCGAACAACGCAGCTATTCCGATAGCATTTGCACCACGAAACCCCACGCGCAGGGTCAGGAAGACTGCGAACAACATGGTTGAGGGCAGATATCCTAGCTGCGGAACCACCAGAACATAGATCAGGAAATAGGCAACATATTCGAACGACCGAACCCAGAACCCGACCTCGGTCCATCGGCCGCTGATCCGGTCTGACAAGGCCGAGCTAAGCCAATGCAGAAACCCGAACACCACCATGCACCAGATTGCAATTGTGGGCCAAAGACCCGGCTGCGCGAACCATTTGGTTCGTTTGACGACCTTGGTCTGATCACCCAGCTGGGACAAAAGAAACACCGCGAATGCCAGAAACAGTACGGCGAAAACGACATCGCCGGGTCGGCGATATCTTTTGAACATGTCCTGTAAAGTCTTTGCAATCATCGTTTCCTCCCAACCTGAAAGAGGCGTGAGGTAATGCCCCACGCCCAATCTGGATCTTACTCGCCCAGGATTTCTTCAATCTTAGCGAAAGAGGATTTGTCTTGCTCAATCTGAGCGTTGGATGCGTCTGGGTCCTGCCAGTAGATCAAAGCACCGGTTTCCTCAGCAAGCTGCTTAGCCTTGTCCGACTGCACCGCCTTTTGTGCTGCTGCGGTGATTTTTTCACGTGCCTCGGGTGGAGTATCCTTGTGAACGAACAGGCCGTTCCACAATGCCAGCGGCAGATCCGGGTTGAGCTCGACGATCGTCGGCGTATCTGGGATCAGCGAAATCCGCTCGCCACCTATGCTCGCCAGAATGTTCACGTCATCCAGGCAAGGTAGTACAAGTTGCAAAGTGGTGTTGATGACGTCCACGTCACCCGATGCCAGCGTGTTGCAATCCAACGCGTCAAAGGCTGCTTCACTTGCAAAATCAAATCCGCTGCTTACAGCAGCAGCAAAGGTGACCTGCGTGGGCGGCAAGACCGAGCCGAAATGACCAAGCGCCAAATCGTTGTCCTTGCCGTGTTCCGCCAGTTCTTCCCAGTTCGAGAACGGCGCATCCTTGCTGGATGCGATTACGAACGGGTAAGTCAGAAAAATACCGATCGGATCGAACGGGTTCGGGTTCAGTTCAGGGATACCGATTTCCGGTCCAATGACGGGAACGCCAATGACGAAAGAGCCGATGGTGTAACCATCCGCCGGGGCGGTGGCGACTTCAACTGCACCTGGGAACGGACCGCCGCCGCCGCCGGGCTTGTTCACGACCGCGGCCGGGACGTCGTACATGGCTTGAAATTCGTCCGCGATCATTCGCGTTAGCACGTCCTCAAGATCGCCCGGAGGCCATGGAACCACGAAGGTTACCGGTTTCTCTGGATACTCTGCCAGTGCAGCGGTTGCGGACGCTACAAAGACGGCGGTTGCTAGAAATTTCTTCATTGACACCTCCCGTTAGTGGTTCAATAAATGAACCGCGTTAACAATAATAATGTTGCGTTGTTAAGTTAATTCTGTCAAGTATAACCTGACCGGGAGGAGGCAAAACAAATGGGCACCGCACTTAATGCCTTGAAAATGCTAGAGTACTTTTCAAGCTCTCAGCCGGAAATCGGGCTGAGTCACATTGCGCGCCTGGCTGGTTTGAACAAGGCGACCGCCCTCCGCCACTTACGAGCACTGGAAGAGTTCGGCCTGATCGAGCAGAATCCGCAGACGAAATCATATGCCATCGGACCAGCTGCTCTACGGTTGGCCGCCCTGCGCGAAATCGCCAAGCCCGGCCTTGATGGTGCACGCCAGAAAATGCAGGCCGCGATGCATGAGGTTGGCGAAAGCCTGCACCTTACCCTGCTTGAGAAAGACACTCTACAAACCGCGTTGGTGGTTGAAACCACGCAGCACAGCGTTCGCGTAAGTCTCGACCCTAGCGAAATTATTCCGGTCAACGCGACTGCTTCGGGATTATGCATGCTGAGCTTCGGTCCCGCTTTCCTTCTGGAACGCTTGGAATCCGACACACTCACCCGATTTACCGAGGCAACAATGACGGACCCAAAGATTATTCGTGACCGGGTTGCACAAATCGGTCAGGCGGGCTGGGCCAATAGTAATGGCAGCTTTGAAGATGGTGTCTTCGGATATGCGGCGCCTATCTTCGGTATTGATCAGATCGCGATTGGAACCATTGCGATTGCCGTTCCCGAAATTCGTGCAACCCGCGCGCGGCAGCCGCTGATTTTGACCTCACTCCACACGCTTTCGAAAGAACTGACCGCAAACTTTGGCGGCCAGATGCCCGAAACTTTTCCAACCGAATTCCACCCATGATTGACGGGCGGACTTAATCTCCGGAGACACGCTACATGAAAGACTCCAACTTTCTGAAGGAAAACAACGCCCGACATTTCTGGCAACCAATGGCGCACCCGGCCGACAGCCAGAAAAACCCGCCGACCATTCTGACCAGAGGTGAAGGGGTCAGCATCATTGATGTAGATGGTCACAAGGCGCTGGATGCAGTGGGTGGCTTATGGAACGTCAATCTGGGCTATTCGTGTGATCCGATAAAGCAGGCCATCACCGATCAACTGAACGCGCTGCCCTATTATTCAACCTTTCGCGGCACAAGCAACGACAAGGCGATCGAATTGTCTTATGAGCTGGCGCAGTTCTTTGCGCCTGACGGATTGACCCGTGCATTCTTTACTTCGGGTGGATCGGATTCGGTTGAGATCGCGCTGAAACTGGCGCGCCAGTATCACAAAGTACGCGGCGAGGCTGGCCGTACCAAGTTCATCAGCCTGAAACAGGGCTATCACGGCACCCATTTCGCGGCTGCCTCGGTCAATGGCAATCAAAAGTTCCGCGCGGCTTATGAGCCGATGATGCCGGGCTGTTTCCACGTGCCAGCACCCTGGACCTATCGCAATCCGTTCGATGAGACGGACCCTGAGCGTCTTGCGCAGCTTTGCGTAAAAGCGCTGGAGGCCGAAATCGCATTCCAGGGTGCAAACACCGTCGCCGCATTTATTATGGAGCCAATCTTGGGCGCAGGCGGAGTGATCCCGCCGCACAAGAGCTTTATGCCCATGGTGCGTGAGGTCTGCTCGAAGCACGGAATTCTGCTGATTTCGGACGAAATCATTACTGCCTTTGGGCGTACAGGCAGCGAAAGTGGCGCGCGACATTGGGGGGTGCAGCCCGATATCATGACAACGGCCAAGGCCATCACCAATGGCTATTTCCCATTCGGCGCGGCAATGATCTCTGGCGCGGTTGCGGAGGTGTTCGAAAGCGACACTACCGGCAGAGCTTCTGTCGATCAGGGCTACACCTATTCCGGGCACCCGGTTGGCGCGGCCGCAGCCTTGGCCACGCTGGCCGAGATCAACCGCCTGCGGGTATGGGAAAACGCAGCTGCACGGGGTGATGAGTTATTTGCCGGGTTGAAAAAACTGGCCTACAAATACGACGTAGTCGGTGACGTGCGAGGGGGTGAAGGTCTGATGTGCGCGCTCGAGCTGGTTTCGGACCGTGCGACCAAGGCGCCAATTGCCAAACATTTTCCGCTGCAGGTTCAAAAAGCAACATATGAAGATGGCGTCATGGTCCGTGTATCTGGAAACAACATCATATTGTCTCCGCCGCTGGTCATCACGTCTGATGACGTAGCCAAGATCCTGTCCGCTCTGGATACAGGACTAGCGAGACTGTAGTGATCACGCTGGCCCCGGTCTTCAAGGTCGGGGTCACACCTTTACGGCCTGCAATTCCTCAAGTAGATCCAGTAGGTTGTCGATTTTTTCCTGCCCCATTTGCGCCTCGATCGTATTGTGAATCGCCAGCGAAGTCGCAAGGTTCTCTTCAAGAATTTGACGCCCCTCATCGGTGATCTTCACCATGGTGCGGCGCTTGTCTGTGCTGCCCTGACGGCGGGATATCTGCCCATCAGTCTCCATCGTGCGTAGAATTCGCGTCAGGCTGGGAAGCAAAAGGCAGGCCTCATTTGCAATAGTGCTTTGTTCCACTTCGCCCATTTCGTCCAGAACACGAAGGATACGCCACTTTTGCTCGGTCAGCTGTATCCCCTGCAGCATATCCCGAATTGGGGCCATAACGGTTTCGCGTGCGCGCAGCAGGGCAATCGGAAGAGCGCGAGAGGTTCTCGTGGTATGGCTTTGTCGGTTCATTCCAGCCTTCTAGAACGCCATTTCAGGAATTGCAAAGATTAACAAAGCAAGTTCTTGACGGTCGCGATGCAATTTACTAAACATGTTAAGTAGTAAAGGAGAGGTCATGCCACACTTCCACGTCGAATACTCCGGCAATCTGGACGATCGGGTCGACATCGGTGGCTTGTGCGAATGCATACGAGACACCGCTGCGGGGATTGAAGCTTTTCCAATGCCGGGAATTCGCGTCCGCGCCACGCGTGTCGACTATTTTGCCATTGCGGATGGAAATCCCAAGCATGGCTTTGTGGACATCTCAATCCGCCTTCGCGCTGGCCGTCCTGACGACGTTAAGAAGGACGCCACACAGCGTATCTTTAACGCGGTTGAAGCGTATCTGGAACCGGCCTTCTCGAAACACTCTATCGCGCTTTCACTAGAGATGCGTGACATCGACCCAGACCTTTCGCCCAAGACCGGCACAATCCGGAATCATTTGGCTGCGACAAAGCAGGAGACCTGACGCATGAGCGTACTGGATACGAATATCGAGAAACTGGCAGGCTTTCTGGCCCGGTTCAAAGAAACGGGCATCAAGAACCGTATCGCAGGCGAAGACCGGGATGGCGCAGCGGGCGTTTTCCAATCCACCTCTCCGGTGGATAAATCAGTGATCTGCGACGTTGCACACGGCACGTCCGACGATATCGACGCAGCGGTCAAAGCGGCCCATGCCGCCTTTACTGAATGGCGCGACATGCCCGCCACCGAACGCCGCCGGATCCTGTTGAACGTTGCCGATGCGATCGAAGCCCGGGCAGAAGAAATTGCGCTGTGTGAGTGTTGGGATACGGGTCAGACATTGCGGTTCATGTCCAAGGCGGCGCTGCGCGGTGCCGAGAATTTTCGCTACTTTGCGGATCAAGTCGTGCAGGCTCGCGACGGGCAACACCTGAAATCGCCGACGTTAATGAATATCACCACTCGTGTACCTATCGGCCCGGTTGGTGTGATCACTCCGTGGAACACGCCCTTCATGCTGTCGACTTGGAAAATCGCGCCCGCTCTGGCCGCTGGCTGCACCGTGGTCCACAAACCAGCCGAAGACTCACCTTTGTCCGCCCGCCTGTTGGTGGAAATCGCTGAAGAGGCAGGGCTGCCCAAGGGCGTGCTGAATACCGTGAACGGTTTTGGCCCTGATGCCGGTAAGGCGCTGACAGAGCACCCCTTGATCAAAGCCATCGCATTTGTCGGAGAAAGCCGGACAGGCAGCATCATCACAAAGCAGGGTGCCGATACGCTCAAGCGGATGCACCTGGAACTCGGCGGTAAGAACCCCGTTATCGTGTTTGATGACGCCGATCTGGACCGGGCTCTGGATGCGGTGATTTTCATGATCTACTCGATCAACGGTGAGCGCTGCACCTCGTCCTCGAGGCTGCTGGTGCAGGACACTATCAAGGAAGAATTCGAGGCCAAACTGGTCGAGCGTGTGAACAACATCAAGGTCGGGCACCCCTTGGACCCTGAGACCGAGATCGGCCCGCTGGTCACCGAGGAGCATTACAACAAAGTGACCTCATACTTTGACATCGCAAAAGAGGATGGTGCGACCGTCGCGGCCGGTGGGGTCAAGGTTGGTGATGGCGGGTTTTTCGTACGCCCGACATTGTTTACCAATGCCAACAACGACATGCGCATCGCGCGAGAGGAAATATTTGGCCCCGTGCTAACTTCCATTCCATTCTCAACCGAAGAAGAAGCGCTGCAGATCGCCAATGACACGCCCTATGGGTTAACCGGCTATGTCTGGACCAACGACCTTACACGTGCCCTGCGCTTTACCGATAAGTTGGAAGCTGGGATGATCTGGGTGAACTCGGAAAATGTTCGCCACCTGCCCACGCCTTTTGGCGGGGTAAAGGCGTCAGGTATCGGTCGCGACGGCGGTGATTGGAGCTTTGACTTCTATATGGAGCAGAAACACGTGGGCTTTGCCACTGGTCAGCACAAGATTATGCAGTTGGGAAAGTAACGCCTCTCGAGCGACGTCTGGACAAGGTACCGCTCGTAAAAAGTTAGGATACGCGCGCACATCTATGGTCCAAGAACTCTCTAAGAGTCGGACCAAACGACGTCTGGTCGTCCGCTCTCCCTTCCAAAGCGGTCAGACGCCACCTTAAGTGAGGAGGAACTGTCATGGGAAAGATTGTACAGGCTGCTAAGATCACACATGTGCCCAGCATCTGGATGTCCCACACGATGCCGAAATACAAAGGTATCCGGCAACCTGCGATAGATGGTTACGCACGTCTGCGTCAGGACGCGATTGACCGCGAGGTCGACACCTTCATCATCTTCGACACGCACTGGATCACCAATCAGGGCTTTCACCTGAACACAAAAGAGCGCCACAAGGGCCGTTTTATAAGCCATGAACTGCCGCACATGCTGGCGGATATGGAGTTCGACTATCGCGGTGATCACGATCTTGGTGAAACTATCCTCGACGTTCTGAGAGAACGTGGGGAACGGGCATTGGGTCATTCGCATCCCGACATGGGCATGGAATACGGTACCCTTTTGCCAATGCATTTCATCAATGACGGTGTGAATGCCCGGGTACTGCCGGTTGCGGTCAACCAGTTCTCATCCATCGCCGAGAACCGCGTTTGGGGCGAAGCCATCGCAGAAGGCATTCGGCGCTCGGACCGCAATGTTTCTATTCTGGCCTCCGGGTCTCTAAGTCATGACTTCACGCCGAATGAGCGCTCGGTCGAGGGTCTGAACGCAGTGAATGGCGAGTTCAACCGCCAGATGGATATGCGCGTTCTCGAATTGTGGGAGCAGGGCCGGTTCCAAGAATTCTTGGACCTTTTGCCTGACTACGCCAAGAAATGTACGGGCGAGTGTGCGATGAACGACACTGCCCTGCTGTTTGGTGCGTTGGGATGGGGCAGTTACAAGGGCGAGATCGACATCTACACGCCGTATTTCGGTAGTTCCGGAACGGGTCAGGCAAATATTAGTTTTTCGGTCTGAGGCCGAGACACGGGAATCCTGCAAATGACAGACTTACGTCTCAACGACCCCACGTTGCTTATCGAAGCGGCGCGGGTTGGGTCCAAATGGGTCGGTGCCAACGAGGTATCCACCACTCTGGAAGTGACCAACCCGGCAACTGGTGATCTAATCGGACGTGTCCCCAATCTTGGGGCGGCCGAAACGGCCGAAGCAATCGCCGAAGCGCACCGTGCACAGAAGGGCTGGGCTAAGCGTACAGCGAAGGACCGCAGCCAAATTCTGCGCCGCTGGTATGAACTGATGATCGAAAACCAGGATGATCTTGGCGCTATCCTGACCGCCGAGCAGGGCAAGCCGCTGGCTGAGGCCAAGGGTGAAATCGCTTATGGCGCCAGCTTCATCGAATGGTTCGCTGAAGAGGCTCGCCGCGCCTATGGCGACGTCACCCCGGGCCACGCGCCGGATAAGCGGATCATCACAATCAAACAGCCGATTGGGGTTGTTGCCGCGATCACGCCGTGGAATTTCCCCAATGCCATGATCACGCGAAAGGCGGGACCGGCACTGGCGGCAGGCTGTTCCATGGTGCTCAAACCTGCCAGCCAGACGCCGTTCTCGGCTATCGCGCTGGCGGTTTTGGCCGAGCGAGCCGGGTTGCCTGCGGGATTGTTCTCGGTCATCACTGGATCAGCGCGCGCCATCGGAGGTGAGATGACCTCGAGCAAAATCGTGCAAAAATTGACCTTTACCGGGTCCACCGAAATCGGCGCGATGCTTTATGCGCAATGCGCACCTACGATCAAGAAACTAGGTTTGGAATTGGGCGGCAACGCACCGTTCATCGTGTTTGACGACGCAGATCTGGACGCGGCAGTCGAAGGGGCAGTGATCGCCAAGTTCCGAAACAACGGCCAGACCTGCGTCTGCGCCAACCGCATCTATGTCCAGTCTGGGGTCTACGACACGTTCGCCGAAAAACTGGCCGCTAAGGTCGCAAAACTGCCGACTGGAAACGGCTTTGACGAGGGCACCGTCTTTGGCCCACTAATCGATCAAGCCGCAGTCGCGAAAGTGTCTGAGCATATCAAAGACGCAACCGCCAAGGGTGCAACAGTAACACTGGGCGGCAAGCCGCACGCCCTTGGCGGCACATTCTTCGAGCCGACCATCCTGATTGGCGTGACCGCAGACATGGCGGTGGCGACCGAGGAAACCTTCGGCCCAGTCGCGCCCTTGTTCAAATTCGACAGGGAAAGCGAAGTTATCGTAGCCGCCAATGATACCGAATTCGGCCTCGCTTCGTATTTCTATTCGCGCGACATGGCCCGTGTCTGGCGCGTGTCCGAAGCATTGGAATATGGCATGGTCGGGATCAACACCGGCCTGATCTCAACTGCCGAAGCGCCCTTTGGAGGCGTTAAGATGTCAGGTCTGGGGCGCGAGGGGTCGCGCCATGGGCTGGATGACTTCATGGAACTCAAATACTTGTGCATGGGTGGCATTGACGCCGCCGAGGAGGCCTGATGCGCTTTGCAACATTCACCGCATACGGAGCAACTTTTTTCGGCGCGATCACCAATGACGGTGCAATTGCCCTGAACGACGCCTTCCCCGATCAGGCCAGTCTTTACGAGGTGATCGCCGCGGGCGAGTTTGAAAAGTTGACCGAGGCCGCAGCAGGCCGCGAAGTGACCCACAAGGAATTCACTTACGAAATGGTGATGCCGGATGTCCGCCGCATCCTCTGCGTCGGAGTGAACTTTCCCGACCGCAACGCAGAATACAAAGACGGCAGCGAACAGCCGAAATACATGTCGTTGTTTCCGCGCTTTGCCAGCGGTTTCACCGGGCACGACCGCCCGCTGATCCGCCCGCCGGAAAACCGCACGCTGGATTACGAGGGCGAGGTCGTTATCGTGATTGGCAAATCCGGTCGGCGAATTTCGCAGGAAGATGCCTATGACCACATCGCAGCCCTGACCTTGTGTAACGAAGGCACAATCCGCGACTGGGTCCGCCATGCCAAGTTCAACGTCACACAGGGAAAGAACTGGGACAATTCCGGTGCCATCGGTCCGTGGCTAGTGCCATTCACCGACGCGGCCCAGTTGGACGATGCCCGAATTCAGACCCATGTGAATGGTGAGTTGCGCCAGGACGATACGCTGAATCGCATGATGTTCCCGATAAGGCGCGAGATCGAATATATTTCGACCTTCATGACGCTTCTGCCCGGTGACATCATCGTCACCGGCACCCCGACGGGTGCGGGTGCGCGGTTTGATCCACCAAAATACCTGGAACCGGGTGATGTAGTGGAAATCTCAGTCGAGGGCATTGGAACGCTGCGCAACACAGTCGAGGACGAACAGGTATGACCCCCGAAGATCATGCCCGTGCCGCAGCCGACTTATTGCAGGCTGAATGTTCGCACGAACAGATTGGCCTTCTGACACTGCGCCATCCCGAAATGGGGATGAGCGACGCCTATGAGATCCAGAACGCCATTTATCGAAAAAAATTGGCCGAAGGGCACAAGGTGATCGGTTGGAAAATCGGGTTGACCTCGAAAGCGATGCAATATGCGCTGAATATCGATATCCCCGACAGCGGAATTTTGTTCGATGATATGAAGTTCGATCACGGCGGAATCGTTCCTGCGGGCCGGTTCATCCAGCCCCGGATCGAGGCCGAGATTGCTTTTGTCATGAAATCTGCGGTAGGCGGAGAGAACGTCACCCGTGACGACATCATTGCCGCCACGGATTACGTCGCGCCTTCGATTGAAATCCTCGACACGCGTATTCAGCGTGCCGACCCCGCAACCGGACAGACGCGTACCGTCTATGACACAATCAGCGACAACGCCGCCAATGCGGGCATCGTGTTGGGCCCTGAGCGTCACGCGATAGATGCATTTGATTTGCGTTGGGTTGGGGCACTGACCTTCCGCAATGGTGAGATCGAGGAAACCGGTCTGGGCGCGGGTGTTCTGAACGACCCGGTCGAAAGCGTCGTCTGGCTGGCCCGTCGTATGGCGCAGTACGACCAGAGCATAGAACCGGGTCAGGTGATCTTGTCTGGTAGTTTTATACGACCCGTCGAATGCCCGCCGAGCACCGAAATCCATGCTGATTTCGGGCCATTTGGCTCGGTCGATATCAACTTTGCCTAAAGGAGGCCGGGATGCCTGCGCCACTAAACGCTTTCAAGGCCGCGCTGCAGGCTGGTCAGCCGCAGGTCGGCTGCTGGATTGGAATGGCCGACACCTATGCCGCTGAAATCGCGGCCACGTCCCATTTCGACTGGTTGCTTGTTGACGGAGAGCACGCCCCAAACGATCTTCGCTCTATCCTGGAACAGGTGCGGGTCATCGAAGGAAGCGGCAGCCAACCGGTCGCACGTTTGCCGATCGGTGAAACCTGGATGATCAAGCAATACCTCGATGCCGGCGTTCAGAATATTCTGGTGCCGATGGTCGAAAGCGGAGATCAGGCGCGGGATTTGGTGCGGGCTGTGCGATACCCACCCTACGGGGTTCGGGGCGTGGGATCGGCGTTGGCAAGGGCCTCGCGATTTGCGGCGATCCCGGACTATCTGAAAACGGCGGATGAACAAATCTGCCTGCTTGTTCAGGTGGAAAACCGCGCCGGGTTAGAGGCACTAGACGATATTCTTGCCTCTGACGTTGATGGGGTCTTTCTCGGTCCCTCCGATCTGGCTGCTGACATGGGCCATATTGGTGATGCTGATCATACAGAAGTGGTAGAGGCTGTGTTGGACGCGATAACTCGGGTCGTCGCGGCAGGCAAATTTGCCGGGATACTGACACTTGATCCGGCCATGCAGCGTAAATGTCTGGATCTGGGGGCGACCTTCCTGGCTACAAACATCGACGTTACTTTGTTCGCGCAGGCGGTGCGCCGGGCCGCCGATGAAGCCTTGGCGTTGCTACCTGACCAAAGCGTTTCGGGTGTTGCCCAAACGGAAGCGGCCAGCAAGTACCTGCAGCAATTGTGCAAGCACTGGTCCCACAAGGCCCAGGTGGCTTTCGACGACACCCACGGCAGCGTGGAATTTCCGGTCGGAAATCGGCTGACCTTGGTCGCAGGTGAAACCAGCCTTTCGCTGACGGCTAAGACCGGCCCTCGCGGAGATCTGAACCGCTGGCAGGAAGTCATCGAAGCGCATCTGGTACGGTTTGCTTTTCGCGAAGACCTCAGCATTGCCTGGGTGGACTGATCCCAAATCAACTACCGCCTGAAGACGACGACAAGGAACACTCATGTCAGATCCGGTTTATGCAATTGGCGATATCCATGGCCAACTGGGTATGCTTGAAGACGCACTGGACCGGATCGAACGGGATGGAGGACCAGACGCCAAGATCGTGTTTCTCGGTGACTATACGGACCGGGGTGCGCAAAGTTGCGGGGTTTTGGATCTGCTGGTCCGAGGGAACGCCGACGGTAAGAACTGGATCTTTCTACGTGGCAATCATGACCAGATGTGCGCAATGTTCCTGGAGGACTATCCGCGCAATGATGCGCGCCTGCTGGTCGGGTATCACTGGCTTCATCCTCGGATCGGCGGGATCGAAACGCTGCGGTCCTATGGGGTTGAAACCGCCAACGTGGACAGAATCTATCAAGTCCACGCCAAGGCCAAAGAGGCCGTCCCTCAGGCTCATATCGATTTTCTGACCGGGCTAAAGCCGTTCCATCAGGACGGCGCATTGCTGTTCGTGCACGCAGGTATTCGACCCGGGGTGAAACTGGATCAGCAAGACCACGACGATCTGATTTGGATTCGTGAGGAATTCCTGAACCATAAAGACCCATATCCATGGTTAGTCGTCCACGGCCACAGCCACGTGGCCGCACCTGAACACCATGGAAACCGTATCAATCTGGATACAGGAGCAGGCTATGGCCACGCCCTGACTACCGCCGTGTTCGAAGGCACCAAATGCTGGGTGCTGGATGTTGGTGGACGTAGACCTGTGACTGGCTGAGACAGCCTCTGGCTCCCATCGCGTAAAATTGTAGCGTCGCCGGTGTCGTTTCTTTTTCAGAAGCTTCCCAACCATGATCCCCGTCAGCAGATTCTGTCGCAGGACATTGGCCGCGACGATTGAGAATCCAGGAACAATCAAATTGTCCCGTCTACACGGCGCCATGTGGAAACTGAGAGAGACCGAATGTGAATCGACGCTTACGGCTATGTTGACCATTTCGATCCTATCCAATGTAGGAGCCACTAGCGCTAAGCCTTGAACCAACCCATTGGGTCTATCAGGCGCTTAATGGGAATGCAGTTCTTTACAACGGTCGGCATGATTGGCTTCAAAAATAGCTGGAATGGACAACATTTTTTTACGCCGGCAACTTCGCAAAAAATCTTCGAATGCACTCAGCAACAATAGTTCAAACACGCAACTTCAAACGAAACGGGATTGACTTTAGTTTCATATGTAACGATATTCGTTGCAAATGAAACGAAACGAGTCACGCGAGCGACATACTTCGGGAGAACACAATGGCTAAGGCATTCGCATCTCAGGGAGATTTGAGTGAAAAGACGATTAGCTTCACCGAAGTGGGTGAAGGGCTTTGGGCCTTTACTGCTGAAGGTGATCCCAATTCCGGTGTGATCATCGGCGATGATAGTGTCATGATTGTCGAGGCGCAGGCCACGCCACGTCTGGCTGGCAAGGTGATTGAGAAGGTCAGAGAAGTTACCGACAAACCGATCACGCATCTGGCTCTAACTCACTATCACGCGGTTCGTGTTCTAGGCGCTTCAGCATATGGCGCAGATCAGGTTCTCATGTCCGAAACAACCCGGGCGCAGGTTGTCGAACGTGGTCAGGAAGATTGGGACAGTGAGTTTCAGCGTTTTCCACGTCTGTTCGAAGGCCATGAAAGCATTCCCGGACTGACCTGGCCCACCGCGACCTTCAAAGATCGCATGAGTGCATACCTCGGCAACCGGCGCGTTGATCTAATGCATCTTGGTCGCGCCCATACTGCCGGTGACATCGTCATTCACGTTCCCGACCAGAACGTCATGTTTACCGGTGACATCGTCGAGTATCATTCTGCCTGCTATTGCGGCGACGGCCATTTCAACGATTGGGGTGGCACTCTAGACAATATCGCCGCATTTGACGTCGATGCTATTGCGCCCGGCCGCGGTGATGCTCTGCTCGGAAAAGATATGGTTGAAGCAGCGATCGAGTCCACCCGGGATTTTGTCGAAAGCACCTATCGCCCGGCCGCTCGTGTCGCCGCTAGCGGCGGCAGCCTGAAAGATGCCTGGGACGCTGTACGTGACGCGTGCGACCCGAAATTCGCTGACTACGCGATCTACGAACACTGCCTGCCGTTCAATGTTGCACGCGCCTATGACGAAGCCCGCGGCATCGACACACCACGTATCTGGACGGCGCAGCGGGATCTGGAAATGTGGGAGCAACTGCAAGGCTGAACGCCTGAAGGGAAGGGGTTTTCCAATGTTTGATGACCGTTACACGCTCGCCTACAAGAGCTATCCATACGAGAAATCGCCGGATCAGGATATTGACGCACCGGTGCGTCACCCGGTTGTGGTCATGGGTGGAGGGCCAATCGGACTCGCCACAGCCCTGGACCTCGGCCGCCAAGGTGTTCCCGTGGTTGTGCTTGATGATCATGAGGGGATCGGCATGGGCAGTCGGGCGATTTGTTTCGCAAAGCGCTGCCTGGAAGTGGCCGACCGCTATGGCTGCGGCGAACCGATGCTCGAAAAAGGCGTTGTCTGGAATCTCGGTAAGGTATTCCATCGCGATGACAAGGTTTTCGAATTTAACCTGTTGCCGGAAGACGGGCATAAATACCCCGCCTTCATCAATCTACAACAGCCTTATTTCGAGCAATACATGATCGACCGTCTGCGCGAGTTGCAGGACAAGGGTGCCCCGATCCAGTTGCGTGGCAAGAACCGTGTGGACAGCGTCGAAGTACACGACGATCACGTCACCCTGAAGGTGATGACACCGGATGGGCCATACACGCTTGAAGCGGATTGGCTTATTGGTTGCGACGGCGCCAATTCACCACTGCGCGGGATGCTTGGTCTCGATTTCAGCGGTCGAGTCTTTCAGGACAGCTTCCTGATTGCTGATATCAAATTAAAAGGCGATCTGAATTTCCCTACTGAGCGCTGGTTCTGGTTTGAACCGACCCACGGCTCTGGCGCCTCAGCTTTGTTGCACAAGCAACCTGATGATGTCTGGCGGATCGACTTCCAGATCGGCTGGGATGTTGACCGCAAAGAAGAACTTAAAGAAGAGAATATCCGTCGCCGATTGGATGCGATGCTGGGGGATGTGGACTATGAAATGGTCTGGTCCTCTATCTATACCTTCCAATGCAAGCGGATGGACAGCTTCCGCTCTGGTCGCGTGTTTTTTGCTGGTGATGCGGCGCACCAAGTCTCGCCCTTTGGTGCGCGTGGTGCCAATTCCGGCATGCAGGACGTGGACAACCTTGGCTGGAAACTAGGGTTGGTTATTCAAGGCAAAGCGCCTGAGAGCCTGCTTGACACCTATGATACCGAACGGGTTTACGGCGCGGACGAAAACATCCTGAATTCGACACGGTCCACCGATTTCATCACGCCGAAATCAGAAACCAGTCGGATATTTCGCGATGCTGTGCTCAGCCTAAGCGGAACGTATGAGTTCGCACGACCGATGGTCAACTCGGGTCGGCTCTCGGTTCCATGCGTGTACAGTGGATCGGGACTCAATTCCGCTGACGCACTGGCAGGCGGTCCTGAACGGACGCAGCCCGGCGCCCCCTGCCCTGATGCCCCGTTGGGCGATGAATACCTGTTGTCGAAGCTGGGTGATGAGTTCATCCTTTTGACAATCGATGCAGAAGCACCTGAAATTCTGGAAGAGGACGGCATCACGGCACGCCGCCTGGCTCTTTCAACCCGCGACGACCCGACTGGTCAGCTCAGGAAACGCTATCTCGGCGAAGCCAGTTCGGCGGTCTACCTGATCCGCCCAGATCAGCATGTCGCCGCCCGCCGAGCGGAATACAACGAAACCCTGATGCGCACTGCCTTGCGCCGTGCGGCCGGTAAGGAAGTAAGCCAATGAGCGATCTGACCCTGACACCGAATATCGACGGAACCGACGATTTCTACGCCGACCTGCTGGCAACGCATGAGGGCAAGACCAAGGCCGAGAGCGATATAATCAACGCGAGGTTAATTCTGATCCTGGCCAACCACATAGGCGACCGGGGCGTCCTGAGCCAGGCGCTCAATGCCGCCGACATCACATAATCCAAGGGAGGATACCATGAATATCAAACTGAAGGGCAACACCCTGCTGCTCGCCGGCATTGCAACCGCTGCAATGTCTATCGCAACGACTACCGTGGCAGAGACCAAGCTTGCGCTTTCGAGCTGGCTGCCGCCGCGCCATCCAATCGTCGTTGAGGCAATCAAACCCTGGGCCAAGCAAGTGGAGGAAGTCACCGATGGCCGCGTGACTGTACGTGTGCTTGCAAAGCCCATGGGCCCGCCCCCGGCACATTACGACATGGCTGCCGAAGGTATCGCTGATATCACCTACGGCTTGCATTCCTTTACCACAGATGACCGTTTCACCCGCTCTCGGATCGGTCAGTTCTCGTTCATTGGTGACGATGCCGTTGCTGGCTCCAAAGCATTCTGGAATGTCTATTCCGGCCCGCTGGAGGCGCAGAAAGAACATGAGGGCACCAAGCTTCTGGGGCTATTCGTGCACGGCCCCGGCATGTTGCACAACAATGTCCGTAAGATCGAAAAGACAGACGATTTCGCAGGCCTGAAGATCCGCGTGCCTGGCGGCTATATCTCGGATCTGATGTCCGGTCTCGGCTCCACAACGCTCTTCATGTCTTCGGGTGAGGTGTATGAAAAGCTCTCGCGCGGAGTAATCGACGGTGTGACGTTTCCCTACGACGCTCTGGCTGCGTTCAAGCTGACCGAAGATGTCAAGTACACGATGCAAGTCCCCGGCGGCATCTACAACACTACTTGGTTCATGGTCATGAACGAAGACAAATGGAACGAGATCTCTGAAGAGGATCAGGCAGCCATCGAGGCGATTTCCGGTGAAGCCTTTGCCGCACTGGTTGGCGAAGCTTGGGTCGGTGCAGACGAGAAAGGCAGCGCCGCGGCTGAAAAGGCCGGGATCGAAATCTACGAAGCGCCAGCCGAAGTCGTTGATGCGATCAAATCACAGGCAGCAAATGCCGAAACAGCTTGGTCCGAAGCCATCTCGGCGGACGGCTATGACGGCACTGCTGCTCTTGAAGAAATGCGCAAACAAGCTGGCGTGGACTTCTGATCCATGGAGCGGCTTCGCCATCGTTTCCCCGACCAGCCCCCTGATGAGGGGCTGGACATCGGGTTGCTGCTCGACAGATCTCTGGGTGTCGGGGCCGCACTGATCCTGTTCAGCCTCGTCCTCATCACCTGTGTGGATGTAGTTGGGCGGTACCTGTTCAACGCACCGCTTTCCGGTGCCTTTGAACTCACTGAAATACTGCTGGCAGCGCTTGTTTTCCTGGCCTTACCGCTGACGACAGAGCACCGCGAACATGTCGAGGTCGACCTGCTGAATCTGGCGCTCGGACGCAAGACGCAACGTCTTTTGTCTGCGTTTGCAGGCCTCTTCTCTGCGGCCCTGTTAGCCACCTTTTCTTGGCGGCTTTTCACCCATGCAGCCAAGGCTGCCCATGACGGCGCGGTGACCAACGCGCTGGAGATTCCACTGGCGCCATTCGGCTATCTGGCTGGGGCCTCCTGCATGGTTTCGGCGTTCATCGCATTCCTGCGCGGACTACAACCGCCCATCGAACACGACACCGATCAAGATCACCTAGAGGGCGCCCCATGATTGAATCTCTGATCGGCTTTGCGATCCTTCTGGGACTTATACTACTGCGCGTGCCTATCGCCTTCGCGATGGCGGCTGTAGGCGGCTTTGGGTTTGCCTATATGCGTGGTTGGGAACCTGCCTGGGCTATGACAGGGCAAGTGGCGTTTGACACTTCTTTGTCTTACTCCCTTTCGGTCATCCCTCTGTTCATCTTCATGGGCAACGTGTTGGCCGGCTCGGGCGTGGCACACGGGCTGTTTGCCGGTGCCGATCGGCTTTTTGGCAGACTGCGCGGCGGACTTGCCATGGCTTCGGTCTTTTCTTGCGGCGGATTCTCTGCAGTGTGTGGCTCGTCCCTGGCTACTGCTGCCACGATGTCAAAAGTTGCCATGCCTTCAATGCGTCGTTTTGGCTATGATGACCGGCTGGCGACAGGCTCTATCGCCGCGGGTGGGACACTGGGCATTTTGATCCCGCCCTCGGTGATCCTGATCATCTACGGCCTGCTGACCGAAACCAATATTGCCAAGCTTTTTATCGCGGGAATTGTGCCAGGTATTATTGGTGTGCTGTTTTATCTTGGCGCGGTCATGGTTGCGGTACGGTTGAACCCTTCTCTGGCTCCGGAGGAGGAAAACACCGAACCCATGAGTCGGGCTGACGTCATAGGCGTGATCTGTGTGCTGGGCCTTTTTCTCTTCATCATGGTTGGCATCTATGGTGGGTTCTTCACACCGACTGAGGCGGCCGGAATGGGTGCAGGCGCTTCGATCCTGATCGCCATTGCCCTCAGGACGATGACCTGGCGCAGCTTTTTCGCAGCTACGCTGGATTCGATCCGGGCTACTGCCATGATCTTTGCGGTGATCATAGGTGCCGAGCTGTTCACCAACTTCATAAACTACGCCGGACTGCCGGATGCCCTATCAGGCTTTGTTATTGACAACGAATTGCCGGTCTGGGCGGTCATCGTGTTCATAATGCTCACCTACATGGTACTTGGCTGTGTGCTTGAAAGCCTGTCGATGATCCTGCTGACAGTGCCGGTCTTCTACCCACTGATGTTTGAGCTTGAGTTTGCCAATGAACTCCTGCTCGATCCCGAAAACGCCCTGATCTGGTTCGCCATTGTCGTTGTTGTAGCCACCGAAATCAGCCTGATCACACCCCCCGTCGGTATGAATGTCTTTGTGCTGAAGGGCGTGTTGCAAGATGTCTCACTCGGAACGATCTTTCGCGGCGTGCTGCCATTCTGGATCGCGGACATCCTGCGGCTGACCCTGCTCATCCTTGTACCCTCCCTGTCACTCTGGCTGGTGGGGTTGATGTGAACGCCTGAGGCGACCGTACGTTGCCTTGACCTTGAAAACTGCACCCTCGGAAAGGAGAAATCGATGAAAATCGAGAAGATCCATCACGTCGCTTACCGCTGCAAAGACGCAAAAGAGACGGTCGAATGGTATGGGAAAATGCTGAACATGGACTTTATCCTGGCCATCGCCGAGGATCATGTCCCATCTACGCATGAGCCGGACCCCTACATGCATCTGTTTTTGGATGCCGGGAATGGGAATGTTCTGGCTTTCTTCGAGCTGCCCACGAAGCCGGAAATGGGCCGGGATCCCAATACCCCGATCTGGGTGCAGCACATCGCCTTCAAGGTGAAGGATCGTGAAACGCTGCTTCAGTTCAAGGACCATCTGGAAGCTAATGGCGTCGAAGTACTCGGCGTGACCGACCATTCGATTTTCCACTCTATCTACTTCTTTGATCCTTCCGGCCATCGTATCGAACTGGCCTGCCCGGACCCGGAAGAAGAAGCGCTGCTGGAGCGCATGGACGAAGTGAAATGGCTTATGTTGGACGAGTGGTCGAAGACCAAGAAAGCTCCGAAACATGCCGATTGGCTGCATGCCAAGGAACTCAACAAATCTGCCTGACGGGCATCCCGTGCCGGATCGGTTTCCGGCGCGGGAACCTATTTTTGGCAAAATCTGAGACGGTTGACCACAAAACAAGGAAGTCATGAAACTATACGGCTATTGGCGCTCGACGACCTCTTTTCGGGTCCGGATCGCACTGAATCTCAAGGGTGTTTCCTACGAAACGATCCCCGTCGACCTTGTTGCCGGAGAACAGCGCGCGCCGGACTACGTCGCGCTGAACCCCGGGAAGAGCGTCCCTACGCTGATCCTTGAGGACGGTCGTGTACTCACTCAATCGCTTGCGATCATCGAGTATCTCGACGCCACCATACCCGAACCTCCGTTCCTGCCGGAAGATCCGTTTGAGCGTGCGCGGGTACAGGCTGCGGCCCATACCATCGCAATGGACATTCATCCGGTTAACAACCTTAGGGTCACTGCGTATCTGAAGTCCCGGTACGGGCTTACGGCTGAGGATGGGATCGAATGGTTCCGGCATTGGATGACCGAAGGTTTCCATGCCTACCAAGCGCTTTTGCCAGCAAACACCACCTTCAGTTTTGGTGACGAGCCGGACCTTGCCGATATCTGCCTTGTCGCACAGCTTTACAATGCACATCGCTGGGGCGTCGATATGGCTCCATTCGACCGGCTACTTGAGATCGAAGAATGCGCATTCACCCTGCCCGCATTTGACGCCGCCCGACCTGAAAACCAGACCGATGCCTCCTGAGAGAAATACACTGGCAGACCTCATTCTATTCTAGGTCGACGGCGTTAGCCCGACCGGGAAGGCAATGCCCTTCCACGTCACCGATTACACGGATTTCTACGCCGGTCGGCAGCCAGCACTGGAGATGGCTTGAGTTGCGCAGATTGGCTTATGTACCTATGTCACCGACGCGGCCTTAAGCAGCGCAGTCACGCCTCGGTCCAGTGCTGCACGGTCCTCGGCCGATATGGAATTCAGCATCCCTTGCGCGCAAGCATCGACTTGTGGCAGCAACTGTTCGAAACATCGATGGCCTTCCGGCGTACAATGATAAACCCTAATTCGGCGATCTTCTTCGGAAATTGCTCTGGTTATCAATCCTTTATCGTCAAGCCTCTGCGCGGCCCGGCTGACTTGAACCTTATCCAGAGTGGTGCGTTGCGAGAGTTCTAGAGAGGTCAGGCTTTTGGCATTGGCAAGTAGAAAAAGCAGGCGCCATTCCTCCCGTGATAGCCCGAATTCGCGCTGGTATACTTCCGTGAGTTTTCGTGAGAACGCTTCGGATGCCACGGCGAGACGATAGGGAAAGAAGGAATCTAGTTGCATACGAAACTATATATCTGCTTTGTTTCACATGCAACGAAATTTCCTGCATTGATCTTCGCCACCTTGACGCTGGTAGTTTTGCAAACTGTTAGCCGAAGTTGACGAAATCACGTTTCCCAGTGATTTGATTCTGTTACCAAGTATTTTTCTGCTTGCAAGAAAACTGCGGATCCGCTGGATCAAGGGTCCGGATCGGCAATCTGCTGAAACGGACAGATTCCCAGCGTGAACCGACCTTTGCAAAAATTAGCAGTTCTGCAACGCAAAATCCCAAAAGCGAAAGTTGATCGATGTGTCAGCTTCAGCTGCCAAGAAAGGTCAACACAAGCCTTGGATATAGGCACACACCGAGACTAGCGGAAACACTGGACCCGGAAGTGCAACAAAAACTATTAGCATTCTTGCAGAATACTTTTTACCATGCGGTCAAATTTGGGGGAGTTGGATGCTCGATTTAATCATCAGACAGGCCAGCCTGCCGGATGGCAGCGGGCCGGTGGATATCGCGATAAAGGCAGACCGCGTTGCGGAAATTGCGCCTGATATCAAGGCTGAGGCGCATGAGGAGATTCAGGCGGCTGGGCGTTTGGTTTCCCCTCCTTTTACGGACCCGCACTTCCATATGGATGCGACCCTGAGCCTAGGGTTGCCGCGCATGAATGTCTCGGGCACGCTTTTGGAGGGTATCGCGCTTTGGGGGGAATTGAAGCCCCTGCTGACACCAGAAGCGGTGATTGAGCGGGCCATGCGCTATTGCGACCTTGCTGTGTCGCAGGGGCTGCTGGCTATCCGTTCGCATGTGGATGTTTCATCCGCCCCGTTGGTGGGCGTTGAAGCGCTCTTGGAGGTACGTAAACAGGTTGCCCCCTATATCGACCTGCAACTGGTGGCATTCCCGCAAGATGGCCTTTACCGATCAGAAAACGCAGAGAGAAACCTGATCCAGGCGCTCGATATGGGTGTCGACGTGGTGGGCGGGATCCCGCATTTTGAACGCACGATGTCGGAAGGGGCTCGATCTGTCACAAGACTGGCCGAGATAGCGGCGGACCGCGGCCTGATGCTGGACCTGCACTGCGATGAAAGCGACGATCCTATGTCACGCCACGTAGAAACGTTGGCCTTTGAGACTACGCGCCTTGGGCTTGGGGGCCGTGTAACTGCAAGCCACGTCACTGCGATGCATTCTTATGACAATTACTATGCATCGAAGCTAATCCCGCTCATCGCAGAAAGCGGTATGAACGTGGTACCCAACCCTCTGATCAATATCACGCTGCAAGGGCGTTCGGACACCTATCCGCGCCGCCGAGGTCTGACCCGCGTGCCAGAGCTGCGCGCGGCCGGTGTAAACGTTGCCTTCGGGCAGGATTGCACAATGGACCCTTGGTATTCGCTCGGATCCGCCGACATGCTGGAAGTGGCTCACATGGGTGTGCACGCGGTACCGATGACATCCCGAGAAGCGATGGAGTGGGCATTCACATCGGTAACCCAGAATGGCGCCAAAGCCATGGGCCTGCCCGACCCGACAATCCGTGAGGGCGGCCCTGCCAATATGGTTGTGCTGCAGGCGCGTGATCCGATTGAAGCTGTTCGCATGAAAGCCACCCGCCTTGCCGTGATCAAAAACGGCAAGGTGTTGGCCCATACAGAACCCCGAATGGCCGCGCTTTCGTTGCCCGGCCGCCCCACGACCCTGGATCCCGCAGATTACGCGCCCAGGCCCAATACTCAGGAAGCTTAAGAACAAGAACAATTGCCACCAACAGAAGAGGATCTACCAATGAAACTCACCACAACCCGCCGTCAACTGATGGTCGGCGCTGCGGCCACACTGGCCCTGCCGGCTTATGTCCGTCGCGTGAACGCACAATCTGCGACCCGAGTCGCTGGCGTGCATATGTCTCCGGTCGAAAACGCGTGGAACAGTCGTATCCACGTTGCGATGCAGGAGGCAGCCGACGCTGGTCTGATCGAATATGAGTTTTCGGAAGGTGTGGCTCCGACCGACTATCCCCGCGCGATGCGCGAGTATGCCGAAGGTGGCGCGCAGATCATTTGGGGCGAGTCCTACGCCGTGGAACGCGAAGCACGCGAAGTGGCGGGCGATTACCCGGATACCGCTTTCCTCATGGGCTCTTCCGGTGGGCCGGAAGGGGACAATTTCGGCGTCTTCGGCACCCGCAACCACGAGGCGGCCTATTTGGCCGGTATGCTTGCGGGCCAAATGTCAGAAAGCAATGTCTTTGGTTCGGTCGGCGGTTATCCGATCCCCGAAGTGAACCTGTTGATCAATGCTTTTCGAATGGGGGTGACTGAGGTGAACCCAGATGCCACCTTCGTGAACGGCTTTATCGGAGCATGGTTTGATCCGGCCCGCGCGCAAGAAGCTGCGATTGCCCAGATCGACGCGGGCGCAGATGTCCTGTTTGGTGAGCGCATTGGCACTGCGGATGCCGCCCAAGCGCGTGGTGTGAAGGCCATTGGTTCTCTTATCGACTATACACCGCGCTACCCTGGTACGGTCTTTGCCAATGCGATCTGGAACTACGGACCAACCATCGAGGCCATCGTAGCCGACGTTCAAGCTGGTAATCCAACGGGGCGCAACTACACGGAATATTCATTCATGGCCCATGGCGGCAATGAGCTGATTTATGTCGCCGACGAAGTACCCGCTGACGCCATCCCTGGGATGGAGGCTAAACAAGCCGCGATCCAATCCGGCGAATGGGACGTGCCGATTGACGAAAGCGAACCCTCCTGATCCCGAGGGTTTTGACGTGACCGATGCCACGGCTCTTGCAGCTGCCATCGCGGCAGGGCAGATCTCTGCCGTCGACGTGATGGAGGCAAGTCTTTCTGCCTGCCACGCGCAGGCGGATTTGGGGGCCGTGGCATTTCTGGACGAAGACATGGCGCGCGCCGGGGCGAGGGCAGCAGACGCATTGCCATCTGACCAGCGCGGTCCGTTTTATGGGGTTCCGTTTCTGGTGAAAGACCTCGGTGGTTTCGCAAGAGGACTACCCGCTGCGGCCGGATCCGCAGCAATCCGCGCACAAGCGCGTAAACCCGAAAGTGACAGTCGCCTGTTACAGTATTTGCGCCAAACCGGCTTGATCCCATTTGGCTTGACTACAACACCCGCATTCGGCCTTTCCCTGACATGCGAACCAGATGGCATGGCTGCGACCCGAAATCCATGGAAACCCGCGTTGACACCCGGTGGTTCATCTGGCGGCGCTGCGGCTGCGGTTGCAGCCGGTATCGTTGCAATTGCTCATGCCACGGATGCAGCCGGATCCATCAGAGTACCTGCTGCGTGTTGCGGTTTGACCGGGCTCAAGCCGTCTCGTGGTGCGGTGCCCGGAGGCCCTGATTTTGCCAATCACCTGATGGGCATAGCATCTGAGCTGGTCTTGGCGCGCTCGGTTCGCGACGTGGAGACCGCCCTTCAATCTGTAGTCCGGCCAATGGCCCCAGTGCACTTCCCAAAACGTCCCCGTGTCGCGGTGGCATTGCCGGATCGTTGTGGACCTGATCAGCGCAAAGCTGCAGAAGGTGCTGCCGACGCGCTGCGCGACGCAGGCTGTGAAGTGCATGATGTTCGTGCCCCCGACCGGATTGGAGCTGAAGCTCATGAAATCGCCCGAACCATACTGGCTGTTTCGTTGGCGGAATGGCTGACCGCACTCAAAATCTCCGATGATCAGGTCCCCCCGCTCGCAGCCGCCTTGGCTACTGAGGGTCGTGCGACATCTGCCACCGCGCTTTTTGCGGCCTCGCGACAACTGGCACGCCTGACAAATCGCTCCCGCAAGCTTTTCAAATCCGCCGATGCCATCCTGATGCCGATCCCATCGTCTGCTCCGCCCGTTGTCGGCACTTTGGATCTGTCTGGCACTTCGCCCGATGAACACATGGCGCGGCTGGAAGCTTTTGCCCCAAACGCCGCGCTTGCCAATGTTGCGGGCTTGCCAGCCCTGGCACTGCCTTTTGGCATGGCAAATGACCTTCCTCTCGGTGTGCAACTGATTGGTCCCTCCGGCGCCGATTTCGCACTGCTAAAACTCGGTGCACTTATCGAGACCCGCGCGCCCGCACTTTCCTTTCCGTCCCCAATCGCAGGCCTACTCGCATGACCAAGGTTCTGGAGCTTCACGGCATCACCAAGCGTTTTGGAACGCTTACCGCAAATGATGATGTGACCCTGACACTGGCGGAGGGGGAAATCCTTGCGCTTCTGGGTGAAAACGGCGCAGGCAAGACGACGCTGATGAATATCCTGTTTGGCCACTACGCAGCCGACGCAGGTACTGTCAGGGTGTTCGGCGAAGAACTGCCTCCGGGCCTTCCACGCGCAGCGATCGAGGTGGGTGTGGGAATGGTTCACCAGCACTTCACGCTTGCGGGCAACCTCACCGTTCTTGAAAACGTCATGCTTGGCTCCGAACCCTTGACGCGCGCGCGTTCCGCTCGTGGTGAGGCGCGCGAAAAACTGTTGCAGATCGCAGAGCGGTTTGGCCTGCCCGTGAACCCCGAGGCCAAGGTTCGGTCGCTTTCCGTAGGAGAACGCCAGCGTGTTGAAATTCTTAAAGCGCTCTACCGCGACGCGCGCATATTGATCCTGGATGAACCTACCGCCGTTCTGGCCCGGCCCGAGGCGATGCGCCTGTTCGAGACCCTGCGCGACATGACGAAGGAGGGTCTTTCGCTTATCTTCATCAGCCACAAACTGCATGAGGTCATGGCTGCCTCTGACCGTGTGGCAGTGCTACGCGGCGGCAAAATGGTTGCAGAACGCAAAACCTCTGAAACCAACCCCGGAGAGCTGGCGGAACTGATGGTTGGCCGCAAAGTGGAACGGCCCGTACGCCATGACCATAAGATTGGCGCGCCAGTTTTGATTGCAAAAAATGTGCGCGTGGAAGAGGACGGTGAGTTGCGTCTGGATGACGTGTCATTCACCGTCCATACTGGTGAAATCCTTGGTATCGTTGGCGTTTCAGGCAATGGTCAGGCTTCGCTCGGCGGGTTGCTTTCTGGGCTGCTTCACCCAAGCGCCGGGCAGCTGACACTTCTGGACGAAGATATCGGTCATCTGGGGCCGCGCGGCATGATCCGTGCGGGGGCTGGTAGAGTACCGGAAGACCGACACGCGGAAGGCGTAGTAGGCGAGTTGAGCCTGTGGGAAAATGCGGTGCTCGAACGGCTGCGTACACCAGAGTTTTCGCGCCGCGGCTTTGTCCGGCAAGGCGCCGCTCGCGATTACACCTCAGGGCTGATCGAACGTTTTGATATCCGTGGTGCCAGTCCCGACACGCGAACAAGGCTGTTGTCTGGCGGCAATATGCAAAAGCTTATCCTCGGTCGGGTCCTGACCAACGGACCGCGTTTTGTGCTCGCCAACCAGCCGACGCGCGGCCTTGATGAAGGGGCAATTGCCGCCGTTCATGCCGAGCTTTTGGCTGCCCGGGCCGAAGGCGCAGCAATCTTGCTCATCTCTGAAGAACTGGAAGAAGCCGTGGCCCTGTCAGACCGTATACAGGCCATCGTTAAAGGGCGCTTGTCGGAGCCCATATCCGCCAACGAGGCTGACCCGCAACGTCTTGGCCTGATGATGGCGGGTGTTTGGAAGGAAAATGATGATGCGGCTTGAACGACGCACACATGTGCCACTGCACCTTGTGATCATTGCGCCGCTGGCCGCGATCTTTACTGCGTTACTTCTCGCTGCGGGTCTCATCGCAGCTGCGGGTGTAAACCCACTCACGGCGTATGGCGAAATGCTGACTGGTGCGCTTGGCTCCCGCCTTTCGATCACCGAGATGCTGACCCGCGCCACACCGCTCATTTTCACAGGGCTTGCTGCGGCAGTCGCCTTCCGCGCGCGACTTTGGAACATCGGAGGTGAGGGGCAGTTCTTTGTTGGTGCGCTGGTCACCGCTTGGATCGGGCATTCGCTCGGGGTTCCGGGATGGATTGGTATTCCACTTTTGATGCTAGCAGGCATGACTGCGGGCGCGGCTCTTTTGGCGGGACCTGCCTATTTGCGCCTGCGTTTCGGGGTGGATGAGGTGGTGACGACCCTTCTGCTCAACTTCATCGTAATCCTTTTTGTGGGCCTCATGATTGAAGGCCCGATGCGCGATCCGTTGGCCTTTGGGTGGCCCTCTTCAGTGCCCGTAGACGGAGATTTTCGGCTCCCGGATCTGATCCCGCGCACGCGTCTGCATATCGGGCTGCTTTTTGCCATCGCAGCAGCAGGCGCCGTTTGGCTGATCCTGGCGCGCACGGTTTTTGGCGCTGAAACGCGCGCCGCAGGTTTGAACGCCAGTGCCGCTGCCTTTGCCGGAATATCCCTACCCCGAACGATCATGGGCGTAGCTCTGCTTTCGGGCGCCCTGGCGGGGCTCGCCGGGTCTGTCGAAGTCATGGGTGTAACGGCAGGGGTCACCACCACCATGAGCCCCGGTTTTGGCTATGCAGGCATCGTTGTCGCCATGCTCGCCGCCTTGCATCCGGCCGGCGTCGTTGCTGCCGCTGTTTTCGTTGCCACAGTCTTCGTCGGGGCCGACGCTATGAGCCGCGCAACCGGTGTTCCCAGTTTCATCGCTGATGTGATTGTAGCGCTCTGTTTGCTTACCATGATCGTGGCCCTTCTTTTCACAACCTACCGGGTGCGCCGATGAGTGATGCAATTGATCTGCTGCTGAATACCAGCTTGTGGGCTTCCGTGTTGCGTATTGCCACGCCACTCATATTCGGCGTCCTTGGCGCATTGCTCTGCGAACGTTCGGGCGTGCTCAATCTGGGAATCGAGGGGATCATGACCATGGGCGCGATGAGCGGATGGCTTGCCGTCTACATGGGTGCACCGTTGCTCGTGGGCCTGATGATTGCGGCCCTTTGCGGCGCCGTGATGGGCTTGCTGCATGCCATGCTGACGGTTCCGCTTGGGCTTTCGCAACATGTATCGGGGCTTGGTATTACGCTGTTTGCATCTGCTTTGGCCTACTACCTCTACAGGCTACTTGTCGAAGTGGGTGACTTGCCCCCAACGATAGAGCCTTTCCAGCCACTCAATGTTCCTGGGCTTTCCGACATACCTGTTCTAGGTCCGATCCTGTTTTCCCAGGCCCTGCCGACTTATCTGGCGCTCTTTGCTGTGGCTGCAATGGCGTATGTCCTTGCCCGAACACCGTTAGGGCTGGCCATTCGGATGACCGGTGAAAACCCGCATGCGGTCGAGGCGCAGGGGTTGAACCCCATCCGCATCCGCATCGGCGCAGTTGTTGTCGGATCGGCTTTGATGGCGGTGGGCGGGGCTTTCCTGACGACAACGGCGTTTAACAGCTTTTTCCCGGGTATGGTTCAGGGGCGGGGCTGGATTTGCATTGCGCTGGTCGTCTTCGCCAGCTGGCGGCCCGGCAAGGCGCTGATTGGCGCGGTATTATTCGCATTCTTTGATGCATACCAGCTGCGGCTGCAGACTGCGATTGAAGGCGTACCCTACCAGCTCTTCCTGATGGCGCCTTACGTACTTTCCATCGTCGCGCTCGTCCTTGTCGCCCGCAGAGCCGAAATACCTGCCGCGTTGATGGCACCCTACCGGCGCGGAGAACGTTAGCGGCATTCGTTCGCGCATATTGGCCGGAATTGAACAAGAAAAAAGAATTCGCACTGCAAGACTGAACGGGTGTTGTCGCGATAACTTGCGGCGCACCAAGGAATGCTGATACCCGGATCTCAAGCGGCTTAGTTTGCGGCATTCCTAGCGTCAAATGGCCGAAACGGTGATTTCGGATTGTTTAGGCTGAGCGACGACGTGCTGGGACACAGAAGCAATTCCGAACGGCTGAATGGGTTGCCACGAACCTCTGAAAGCCGCCTGGAGACAGATGGCCTTGCATCGTCCGTTCCCGTTTTCGGAATGCGAGATGGCTGTTTTCAGCGCGGTTATTGAGACCCGTGTGCGACCAATGCTTCAGATCTTGAGCGACCTCGCGCCCAGCGGCGCCATATGAGCGCAGCTTGTCTGTGATGGCTTGCTTGGGAATGAAGCCGAGGCGTTTTTTTCAGGTGGCGTAAAAGGCGTTTTGCAGCCCGTTTGCCCCAATTCGGTTGGAGGACTTCGCCCAGCACAACGCCATGCTGATCGACTGCGCGCCAAAGCCAATACTTGCGACCAGAGATGCTCACGACAACTTCATCAAGGAGCCAGACGTCGCCTTGTCGACCCTGTTTCCAAAACCCCGGACGAGATGCATAAACAGACAAACTGCATATCCAGAAGAGATCATCAATGTTTTCACGCGAGGTTCTGTCGCAAACTTTTCAGATGGCAGAGCATTAGTGGAATTGGTGAGCGGTTTACCCTGCCAGTTGGGCGAACTGCTGAAACGGACGGAGGCCGGTTGTGAATTGGCCTTTGCGGATCATGTTGACCATTTCTATGCCTGCCAGGACGGATGCGGCTGAAGCGAAAGATTTGAATCCCAGCATGGGTCTGATCCTTCGTTTGATGAAACGGTGATCTTGCTCAATGATGTTATTGAGGTATTTCTGCCTGACCAATTCGATCGGGATCGGGCAGCCATAGCTTTTGAGCATCTTGCTGATCGCCTTGATGCCAGCTGTATTGGCTCCACTTTTGTCGATGACGATCTTGCGCGGTAGACCGTTCACCTCAAGCGCGCGGGCGAAGAACTTCGTCGCTGCGGCTTTATTCCGGCGATGGGACAACATGAAATCTAGGGTTTTCCGTGGTTGTCGATCACTCGGCAAAGAAAAGCCCACACGCCTTTCACTATCACATTGGTTTCATCCATGCGCCACGAACGGTCGGCGGGGCGCTTTCTATACCGTGCTGCTTCGGCAATGGGACCAGTATATCGACTGACCCAACGGTTCAGCGTAGCATGATCCAGATCAACGCCGCGTTCCGCCATGATTTCTTCCAGACCCCGGTATGACACACCGTAGCGCAAGCAGAAGAAAACCGCGTGCAAGATCACGTCTTTCGGAAAATGCGTGCCCTTAAATGAGATCGCCACGGGTTGCTCCTGTCATGTCCCGGCACGCGTTAACAGAACTGCGTTCAATCTGACAGGTGCGGTAGAGTTTGCGACAGAACCTACGGCGTGTCGCAAACGAGCACATGACAAAAATCACCTTCACGCGCCTACCCGAGATTGCGGTCGAGGATATTGCGGAGCATATGTCCGATCCAGTTCTGGCTCTGCACATGCCTTTGCTCCAAGGCAATTGGGATGAGCGGCGCACAGCTGACTTCGTGGCAATGAAGGAAGCCAAGTGGGCGCAGGACGGGTTGGGCCATTGGGCGATTCTGGCGGACGGCGCGTATGTGGGATGGGGCGGCTTTCAGCGTGAAGGTCCTGACTGGGACTTCGGCCTCGTGCTGAAACCCTCAGTCTTCGGGTTGGGGATGAGGATAACCGCTCAAGCGCTGGAGTTTGCGCACGGCGACGATCGTATCCCATCCGTGACGCTCCTGCTTCCTCCTAGTCGCACAAAGTTAGGGGCTTTGAAGCGCATGGGCGCAGAGTTTGATGGCGAGATGACACTCGATGGATCGCTGTACCGAAAGTACCGCCTTGTAACCAGCGCCCCTTGAGACCAGCCCATGACCGGCCTTCGACTTGCAGTCAGGTTTCTGCGATCGCAACCCGCATTGCAGACATTCGCAGTAAGCGGAAATCACCTGCAGCTCAAACTAATGCTTCGCGCGTCGTTGCGACCGAACACTTTGATGGAAAAGACATTCACCAACTAAGGTACCCGCCGTCGGTGCGGATCGCGGCGAGGTACGGCGCTGAACCCCTTTTGGTCAATGCCGTGCGAGGCATTAGTGGCTGGCAGCCATGGCAAAGTTGCAGATGTATATTTTTCTGGACGTCAGATCAGATCAAACTTGCACGATTGTGATGCAAACTTCTTTTTTGCAACGCGTCACATTCAATGGCTCAAGCCGGCTAATCCATTCTGTTCGAATTTTCGAGGTTTCGAGTGTTCGTGATGCGGTAATATTGGCATGCAGTATGCCACACGGTGGTACTGGGGTGACCCCGTGTGGCATTGTCTTACGCAATCAGGTTTTGGTCGATCACCTCGAACGAGAATTCGTCGACTGTAAACATGGTGTCGTCGATCGCTGACAGCTCTACCGCATCAAAGGTTGTGCGCCCGAGTGAGCCCGAGAAATCACCGTCGTCAGCATCCGCCACCATGGTGCCGACAAGAACACCGTCATCGTAGAAGGCAACCTCGACTTCACCGCTGCCGTGACTGTCGCCAAAGCTAAAGATGAACTCCACTGCTTCTAGGTCCGTGTCTTCCAGAGCAATTCTGAGGCTTTCGTCACCGTCAACCGATGCAGCATCGCGGCTAAACAACGAGTCGTCGAATGAGAACACGCCAATCGCCCCATGTTTGATCGCAACCAGCTCGAAATTGGTTGGATCGATCGCATCCACTTTGATACCCACATCCGAAAACGTGAGACTGTTGCGCACCGGGCCAAGCCGGTCGACATCCACAACTTCGCCATCGATGCTTTCAAAGGCCTTGGTTTTGAACCAGCGGCCCGCTTCGAACTCAACGGCCAAACTCTGGGTTTCTGGAATGAACAGGCTTGCCACCATGGGATCGTGATCCGAGGCGCGCCCGCTGGTTGCGGCGAACTCTGAATTGACGTGAACGATGTCAACCTGTGCGCCGGAATGCAGATCCTCGGACACCAGAATATGATCCAACGACTGGCTGTTGCCCTGAAACTCAAAGCTATAGCGTTCGTCTTCCGGGATATCGTTTGTCAGGTTGACGAGGTCGGTATTGGCCTCAAGGTCAGCTACGGGTGAGACAAATTCAAATTCGTTGAAGTCACCCAACACAACTGCATTGGCGCCATCACCCAGTCCGTTGACGAAATCCTGAACAGCCTGGCTCTGGGCCTGGCGCTCATCCAGACTGCCGTTCACATCAACGTCTTCTTGGCGAGCGGCAAAGTCCTGTTCGGTTCCCAAGATAGGCGCAGAACCACCTTTGGATGAAAAGTGATTGTTGACCACCGTGACGGTTTCACCGTTGAAAACAAAATCTGCGACCAATGGCAAACGTGCGCCCTCAAAGGCCTCGCCTTCACCTTGCCCACTGATGGTCTGCACGGATCCTTCCACTAACGAGACACGATCAGGATTGTAGAGAAAGGCGGTGCGGATGTTGCCGCCGGGCTGACCCCCGGATGTTCCGTCCCCGATAAAGGTGTTGTCGATCACCTCATAAGCCGGACCACCCGCCGCCAAGATAGCTGCGGCCAGTTCCGCCAGGGTTTCCGACGCCGAAACGGTTCCGTCATCGTCCGAGCCCGAATTGTCCTGCACCTCTTGCAGACCAATGATGTCCGGGCTGTTGAGGTTATTGGTGATCTGCTCGGCAATGGCGGCAAACCGACCGTCGGCGACATCTTGGTCGCCGTCGCCATCATTGGGGTCGAGGTTAAGAACATTGTATGTCGCAATCGTCAGCTCGTTGCCTGAACTGGCTAGGGTGGTCGTTTCCTGTTCCAACCCTGCTGACTGGATATTTGGTGTAAAATCCTCGGTCGGCAGGATTTCGTAGTTTCCGAAACTATAGCCCACCACACCCGTGACGTCGCCAAGGTGATCGCCGACATTCACCGTGGGAAAGTCGAAATCGAAAATTCCACTGTCTTCGTCGATCTGGATTTTCTCAGGATTGAAGTCGTCTGGTGAGATATTGAGCGTTCCGCGCTCAGAAAGGCCGGTTGCGCCACTACCCTGATCGGCAACCGCAAAGATTTCACCGAACCGGCTGGTTCCGCTGACGGCTTGCAAATCCGTTGCAGTCACGCGCATCCCTTCCAGGCTTTCGAAGAAGTCGATGCCATCCTGGGTTGGATCGAATGAGGCAAACGCATCATCGTCGATGCTTTGGTTGGGCACCGCCCGCTCACCCGGATCATTGCCAATCAGAACCGCTTCGGGCAGCGCATTGCCCGATGACTGCACCTCCAGGTCAAAAACATTGGTCAGTTGGGTGGTCGGCAGGTTGCCACTGCCTGTGCCTCCGGGAAAGAACTCGGCAACGGTTCCACCCACGGAAATGGCGTCACCCACGGTGACGGTCGGGTTCGATCCAGTGAACACAAAAATCGCATCCGAGGTCGCATCGTTGCCATCGCCATCAGGGTCCTGCAGATAGAACCCGTTGGAATCCACCGCGGTGACGATGCCGCTGGTTGAAACCATGTCGCCCAGAACACTCGACGGTCCGGCGGGCAGGTTCGCGAAGAAATCCGCAACCGTTTGTCCATCTGCAAGAACAAATTCAGACACGTGGCCCGCGCCCTGGATTTCATAGATCGACACGATTTCAATGTCGCTTGCCGAGATGGACACCTCGACAACAGGGGCCAGAATACCGTCGAATGCGGGATCGTCCGAGGTTACCGTGTGCTGAATGTCCACGACCTCGGCCGCTTCGGGCAAATCGTCGTCAACGGCGGTGACGGCGATTTGTTGAGGCTGGTCAAAGTTGGTAGCGTCAAACACCAGTTCAGTTGGCACGACGTCAAGATCAGCCCCTGCGGCTATGGTGATCGTGACCGGCTGTTCGGGCGCGACTGACAACGTGACTTCATATGTATCTGCCATTCCCCCTTCATCGGTCGTCAGGTCCAAATCATTTATGATGACCGATGGCGAGGGCGCGGCATCCGTGACGGTGAACCCCGCAGGTTCAACATCTTCAATCCTGGTATTGCTGGTTTTCCAGTTGGCCGGGTCGTTGATGGCGGCCTGTAATTCGGCCTTTGTACCGGAAAGCGGGCCGCTATAAACACCGTTGTCGGTTTCGGTGAGGGCAATTGCGCTGGTGCCGACGGTCAACCCCGAGGGCAGTGCAGACGTATTCGACGATGTTGCGTCAGGCTCATATCCGTCCCCATTGAAATGAACCGATGCGACAAAACTGGGCGTGTCGTCGTCACCCTGATACGCGTGGATCTGATCACCGCTGGCCGAAAAGTTCGGCCCGGTAAATGCGGGGTTGATCACCATACCCGCAGCAATGTTTGCGGGTGCCGTCCAGACGAATATACCCTCACTGCTGCGGAAACCGCCGGCTGCGAACCAACCGTTATCAGTGAACTTGACCTCGGTTCCTGCCTCGATGTCGGTCAAAGCAACAAATGTGAACTCGTCGGGATTGTCGGAATTGAACCCGGTAAACGCAATGTCACCCGCAGCCAGTGTAGTAACCATGTGAGCCTCGCTTTTTTGATCTGGTGAAAAAACAGCGGGTCGGGATCCGACTCGCCACAGCACAACTCACGGTAGCTCAACCTGGAGATGTTAGTTACATGCCTGTTCGTAGCCGGCCTAATACGGCGGAGCTTTGCCGTCTGAAATCACGGCAAGGTATTTCGATCTGTGTTCTGCAGTCCAACGCTCTACGATCCGAGCCCAGGGTCTCCGTATTTTCTTGGGATGTCGGCCGGTACCGTCATGTGACTTTTTCGACGTAACTGGCGGGAAACCTTCGCTACCGACGAAATTTTAGTCTGGATGTGACGGCAGTAGGATGGACCAAGCCCTCGTGTAACTGACTTGTTCGAACTGTTGCGCACGGCCCGAACCGGATGAGGTGGATGGCTCCTTTCCTAGCAGTCGATGACAACTGCACTTTGGCACATTCGATGCCGGTGGAGCAGGAGCCACCCACCTCATCCGTTTTGAGCTCAAAGCGGAATATTAGATTCCCCGGCTCTCCCCTGTCATCCGTGATATCGTTTACAGGCTTGCGGTTGGTAAGCGGGGCACAATGGGGGAATTGGGGATGACGAGCGACATTACGGTTGTTGGACTGGGCGCAATGGGAACTGCTCTGGCAACCGCGCTCTTGGACTCCGGGCGTAACGTTACCGTCTGGAACCGCACGCAGGACAAAATGACCTCCTTGGTGGATCGGGGTGCGCGGGTGGCTGATGATTTGGATGAGGCCATTTCGGCAAGCCCCAGGACATTGATCTGCCTTCTCAACTACTCAACCACAAACGCTCTTTTTGATACTCCTCCAGTCTCAAAGGCGGCCGCCGGTAGAAACATTATTCAGCTTGGCACTTCGTCGCCGCAAGAATCAGAGGATAGTAGAAAGCAATTTAACAATTGGGGCGCAGGTTACCTTGACGGCACGATAATGTGTTGGCCAGGCGATATCGGAACGTCAACCGGCCGGATAGCGGTCGCCGGAGACGAAATCGCATTTTCAGATAGCAAGGCAAACCTTGACGTACTCGCCGGCGATTTACGCTACTTGGGTTCGAACGTCCGCTCGGCAGCGACTTTGGAGCTTGCGTTTCTTTCACGCCTCCTTGGCATCATATTTGGGAGTATTCATGGATCGCTCGTCTGCGAAGCAGAGGGATTGCCTGTGTCTGAGTTCACGTCCATCCTTCCCGCAGGTGACAGGGCTATCCCACTTACCGAAGCAATCCATGCAGGTTCCTTCGACGAGATTTCTGGCGGCGGCGCATCAGTTGAAGTGGCGGGAGAGGCGGTCACTGGGTTGTACGATCACGCTGTTTCTATGGGTATCAACACTGAACTACCAACTGTAATGCGCAATTGGGTCAAACGTGCGCAGGACGCTGGCTTTGGAAAACAGGAAACTGCAGCAATCATCAAAGCGCTTCGGAAAAATTGAGGCGCCAATTGTCCGCTGCGTCCTGCTTTGCGGCCTTTCCAATTCGCCAGAAAACGTTCATTCAAGCTACGCACACTCAAACCTCAGCACGGCCACCCCTTATGCCTCTTCCCACTCCCCAAGCCGTCGTATTCGATATGGATGGCCTGTTGCTCGACACCGAGCGTGTATACTTCGAGGGCTTCCGTACAACGCTTGACGCTCTCGGATTGCCGCGAGACGACGACCTGTTCCGTCGGCTAGTCGGCACAAACCGTGCGCTGGGACGCCGACTTTTAACCGAAGGGCTAGCTGGGCGCGTCACGCTGGAAGAATTTGATGCCGTCTGGGACGCCGAAATCGCGCAACGGCTGGCGGATTGCATCCCTGTCAAACCGGGTGCGCGCGCGATGGCAGAACACCTACGCGAGCGGGATATACCTTACATCATCGCCACCAGCACCCAGACAGAAAAGGCGCATCTGCATCTCGAGCGAGCGGGTCTCAGCGCGCTTTTTCGCGACGTAGTAGGCGGCGATCAGGTCGCTGCCAGCAAGCCTGCGCCAGATATCTACCTACATGCCACAGCACGCCTGGGTCAGGATCCGTCAAACTGCGTTGCGTTCGAGGATTCGCCCAACGGCGTCCGCGCGGCCCACGCGGCAGGCCTCATTACGGTGCAAGTCCCCGATATCGTCGCCCCCGACGCCGAACTACGTGCACTCGGGCATCACATCGCCAGCAACATCATCGCCGGGGCCCACGCGGTTGGTCTGATGGCAGTTCCGGAATAGAAAGCTGACCATCGCGCAAATGCAGCGAAAGCGCAGATTGTCCCGCCTACCTGTGAATTTGAGTCGTCTTGATCGCTGCGCTGAGCACGATTGACCGTTCTTCTCGCTGAGTAGCGGCAAGCTGACCAATGCTTGCGCAGCAGTTTTTTTGCTATGTGCTCACGCAGCACAAAACTGCGATGACCGGGTTGGGCTCGCACTGACACCTTCGCCGCGATCTGCACCAAAGCTCCTGTAACACCGGGCCACGTTTTGCCTGCGCGTGAGCTATTGGGTGATTTGTTGATGGCAACCGGTGACGCGGACCGAGCAGCGGAGGCGTATCAGTCCGTTCTAACATCTTCTCCCAATCGTAAACGAAGTATTCTTGGGATGGAGAAGGCGACAGAACAGTCAGTTAAAGCGAGGGTTTAATCCGCAAACAAGTAACGCGTTGACCCGCCCCTTGGAACTGCCACTAGATCAAACGGGGTGTTTGAGTCAGTGCGGCAAAACTGTGTATTGTCCTCTCACACACCATCTTTACCTGGCACCGAGCGTCCCCGAAGTCCGGCGGGTTATAGATCGCACTTATGCGAAACTGACAGAAGCTTGAAAAAACGGCTGAACGGAAGCGTTACAAAACGCCAGAATCCAATATTCTCGTATGTCGTTCTGACGCCGTCGAACTGGTTCAAACCGGAACTTTACAGCAGCGGTCAATTTCCTTGATTTCTAGCTTCCAGCCGCTCCAGATTTACAACTGTGGAAAGCATTAACCGATCATGGCTCCAATCCTGAGTTTGACGGATTGATGCAGAACCAATGGCAAGGACTGTAGCCAAGGTTAATGTCATCCCGAGAAACGCTGCTGGTAAGTGTGTCGTCGTGATTGGCGCCTCAGTCAGCGCGACTACGCGTTGCCGCAATACATGCTTTGCCTTGGTGCCGTTCACCAAAGCCACGTGAAGAACGCGTGGGTTACTCAAAGCGACTGACCGCGCACAATAGTCCAACAGGCAAGCGGTATAGTCTTTTGCGTTGATCCCTTTGCGCGACACCACAGATTGATCACAGGCCAGTTCCCGAAGTCGGTCAAACTGATGCTTCAATACAAGATAAGCCGGGTTCCAGAACAATACTGGTCGCAGGAGTTCGAAGCCCAATTCCCACTCCACATCCCTAGCACGGATATGCTGGAACTCATGAGCCAGCGCGAACCGGAGTTCGGCTGGCGCGTTCAACAGATGGCTGGGCAAAACGACATGCCGGCGACGCAAGCCCCGCACGGCAAAGGGCACGGTTACACGGTCGGACAGGCGAATATCTACATTCGATGAGCGGCGCCAAAGGAAGCTGGATTTTACAGCCTTACGAATAGCCCAAGCATCGCGCATTACCCTGATCGCCAACATTGCCGAAATCAGCGCCAGCGCGATCGAAGCGTAGGTTACAAAGGCATTGTTGCCGGACAATACGTGATCAATCCATCGCTCGCGGCTATTCAGCAGCGCTTCGAATTGCGCTGCTGGCATAGCGATGTCGCCGCGCAAGTAGGCGGCAACAGCAATGTCACCCAATGCCACTGCACGTCCCGGCCAAACCAGACCGGCAATTGTCGAAACACCCAGTGCCAAAAACGGGCTCAGTACAACACAAATGCATAGCGTCTTGAGGGAACGGAGTTGCGCAACAAAGCCATATCGCATCGATGTTCGACCCAACGCCGCGCGGGCAGCCAGCCAAATTAACGCTGACAATCCAAGCACAATATTGAACTCGAGAAACGCGTCGAGAACCGGTTTAACCGCCGTCATTTTGCAGTCTCCTCTCTACCAGTGCTCGAATTTCCTCCAGATCATCTTCTGTCAGTCCCGCATCGTCGACCAGCCTTGCAACCAACGTTGCAGGGGTGTCGTCGAACAACGTCCGGGAAAGATTTTGCAGCGAACGCGACTGATACCTGTCTTTTTCCAGAAGTGGCCGATACGTCAGCGACTTGCCGTTTTTCTCACTTTCTACAAATCCCTTTTCATCGAGGATGCGCAAAATTGTTGCGCCAGATGTGTAGGCCAGATTTCGATCCGGCGGCAAACGATCAAGAACATCTCGGACTGAGCCCTGACCCAGCGCCCAGAGCTCGTTCATGAACTCCAGCTCTACTTCGGTCAGTAAGTTTGTTGTTTTTTTCTTTCGCATCAGTCTCGGTGTCGCCATTTTTTAGTATGCCTGACAGACAAGCATCCTTTCGCAGTTTCGCAAAGCTTAAACTTTCCAGAAGACGAAGATGCCCCAACCGATGGACAAAAACAGCGGCGTCCAAACCGGTTGCCCAACCAATCCGAGCCAGGCCAGAAAGATGTAGGCAGCCCCGAGAAGCGTGATGAAGAGACGATCGCCGAGCGTGGTGGTCAGACCCAATACGCCGCGCCGCTCAATCCCGTCGCGATATTTGAAGCCTTCGAGAACGCCAATCAGCGCGATGGCTGAGAATATCCCAACGAAAACTGCAAGTGTCGCAGGCGTCCAGGCCATCCAGAAATCGGGCCACAAAGGGTCGGTCCAGGAAAATCCCTTTTTCTCTTGTTGGCCAACGTTGCCCCATCCGGTCTGAGCCTGAGCCAAGGTTGTCGTAGGTAGGAAAGGGAGGATGAGAAGAAATTTACGCATATCGAACCTCACACACGACCCATCGCGAAACCGCGCGCGATGTAGTTGCGGACAAACCAAATGACGATGGCTCCGGGGATGATGGTCAGGGTTCCGGCAGCGGCCAGCAGGCCCAGCTCGTACCCGGCGCTGGAGGCAGTACGCGTCATGACGGCCGCGATGGGTTTAGCCTCCACTGCAGTCAGGGTTTTGGCCAACAGCATCTCGACCCACGAAAACATGAAACAAAAGAAGGCCGCGACACCGACACCCGCTTTGATGTTCGGCAGGAAAATCGTCACGAAGAAACGTGGGAACGAATAGCCATCCACATAGGCGGTCTCATCCAGTTCTTTGGGAATGCCGCGCATGAAACCTTCCAGGATCCAAACAGCCAACGGCACGTTGAACAGTGTATGGGCAAGTGCCACGGCCAGATATGTGTCGAACAATCCGATAGACGAGTACAGCTGGAAGAAAGGCAGCGCAAACACCGCAGCCGGAGCCATACGGTTGGTCAGCAGCCAAAAGAACAGCTGCTTGTCACCAAGGAACCGATAGCGCGAGAACGCATAAGCGGCGGGCAAGGCCACACAAACGGAAAGCACCGTGTTGATTGTCACGTAGGCAATCGAATTTATGTAGCCCCAATACCACGTCGGATCTGTGAAGATGGTGATGTAATTCTCCAGCGTGAAGGTCTGCGGGAACAGGGAAAAGCCCGACAGAATCTCGTTCGTGGTCTTGAAGGACATCGCCACCAGCCAATAGATCGGCAGCATCAGAAACGCGATATAGAGGATTGGGATAAGGGACCGCTTCTTCATTGCGCGTCATCCTTTGTCATCAGAGTGTAGAAGACCCAAGACACCAGCAGCGTGATGGCGAAGTAGATCAGGCTCATCGCGGCTGCAGGGCCAAGGTCGAACTGTCCCAGAGCGATCTTCACAAGGTCGATCGACAGCAAGGTTGTTGAATTGCCGGGGCCTCCGCCGGTCAGAACGAAGGGCTCGGTATAGATGTTGAAACTGTCCATGAACCGCAGCAGTACTGCGATGGTCAGGACTGTTTTCATCTTGGGCAGCTGGATGTAGCGGAATACCGACCACGGGCTGGCGCCGTCAATCTTGGCGGCCTGATAATAGGCGTCCGGGATCGACACGAGGCCAGCGTAGCAGAGTAGTACGACCAATGAAGTCCAGTGCCAGACATCCATGATGACGACCGTGATCCACGCCGACAGCGGCTGCTGCGTCATGTCATAGTTGATGCCCAAAACGTCATTTAGGAAATAGCCCAGCAAGCCGATCTTGGGCAGAGTAAAGATATTCCACATCGACCCGACTACATTCCATGGGATCAGCATCGGCAGAGCCATGAGAACCAGACAAACAGGAACCCAGAACCCTTTGCGCGGCATCGACAGGGCTACGATGATGCCCAAGGGCACCTCAATCAGCAGGATCAGGAAAGTGAACAGGAACTGCCGTCCAAGCGCAGCCTGAAACCGATCAGAGCGCAGGATCTGTTCGAACCAGCCCAGTCCCTCCCAGAAAAACTGGTTGTTGCCGAAGGTCTCCTGCACTGAGTAGTTGACCACCGTCATCATCGGCACCAGCGCGTTGAACGCGACGAGTGCCAGCACCGGCAAGACAAAGAACCATGCCTTTTGGTTTTCCGTTCTCATTGTGCCCGCTCCTCGCTTGCGATCCAGCCGTCGCGGTAGACGCGCGATTGTTCAGGTTTGAATTGCAGGAAGACTTGTGATCCCGGTTCCGGGACACTGTGTTCAGTTACTGCTTTCAGCGCTGTGTTACCGACCATGGCGCTGACCACGTAGTGACGGCCAATATCCGAGACCTTGGTTACATGTGCAGGGATACCTGTGTCACCGAACCCCACATATTCGGGGCGGATGCCCAGATCGGTGCGACCGCCATCACCATGGGTCGGACCTTCCAGCATCACTTCGTGGCCTTCGAAAACGGCGCGGTCGTCCCTGGCTTCACAGGGCAGAACGTTCATGCCGGGAGAGCCGATGAAGTGACCAACAAACGTGTGCTGAGGACGTTCGAACAGCTCGACAGGCGTGCCGATCTGAACCACTTCACCGTCTTGCATCACGACCACTTCGTCCGCGAAGGTCAGCGCCTCAGTCTGGTCGTGGGTCACGTAAATCATCGTGGCTTTGACGCGCTGATGCAGTTCCTTCAGTTTCGACCGCAGTTTCCATTTCAGGTGTGGGTCGATCACAGTCAGCGGTTCGTCGAACATCACCGCATTCACGTCATCACGCACTAAACCGCGCCCCATCGAGATCTTCTGTTTGTTGTCGGGGCTAAGGCCCGACGCGCGGGTTCTCAGTAACTCGGTGACGTCCAGCATCTCGGCTATCTCATCAACGCGGCGTTTGATTGTCGCGGCGTCGACACCTCGATTTTTCAGCGGAAAAGCCAGGTTTTCACCCACGGTCATCGTGTCGTAGATCACCGGAAACTGGAACACCTGCGCGATATTGCGTTGATCTGGCGGCAAGGCCGTCACGTCGCGGTCATCGAACAGGATCTGCCCTTCAGACGGTGTCAGAAGGCCGGAAATGATGTTTAGCAACGTGGACTTCCCGCAACCTGATGGCCCCAACAGGGCATACGCCCCGCCATCGCGCCAGGTCACGTCAATTTCCTTCAGCGCGTAGTCATCCGGGCCTTTTGGCGTCGGCATATAGCTGTGTTTAAGGTTTGAAAGCTTGATCTGTGCCATGTCAGGCTACCCTTTTGCCGTCTTGGCCGAAATACCGGCAATGGGCCGGGTTCATGAAAAAACGATGGTCTTCGCCCACCTGATAGGGATGTACACCAGCTGCCAAAGAGACCCACGCATCGTCCCCATGCTGGAAATGAGCGCTGGAATCCGACCCTGACAATTCGGTTACAATCACCCGACCGGTCAGTTCCACATCCGCATCCGAGGTGCGGATTGGTGTCACTCGGTGCGGCCGCACTGCGACCATGTACTCGCCATCGGTCATATCTGCGACCTGCCAGCCGCCTCCACCCGCCAATCGCGCTTGTGCACCGGACACGGTGACGCGGGCCACATTGATCGGCGGGTCTGAAAACACGCGCGCAGCGGCAATATTCTCAGGGTTGCGATAGATATCAGCAGTCGGGCCGAATTGAGTAACGCGACCGTCTTCCATAAGGGCGGTATATCCACCCAAAAGCAGCGCCTCTTCGGGTTCCGAGGTGGCGTAAACCACCACCGCCCCACGACCGGCAAACAGGTCGGGTAGCTGCTCGCGCAGTTCTTCGCGCAGCTTGTAATCCAGGTTGGCCAACGGTTCATCGAGGAACACGGCTCGGCTTTCTTTTGCGATGGCACGGGCCAACGCGGTACGTTGTTGTTGGCCGCCTGACAACTCATGCGGTCGGCGATGCAACATCGGGCGCAGCTGCAGCAAGTCGGCGGCCTCTTCCACGCGTCCTTCAATCTCGGATTTCGCCATCCCTGCCACACGCAAAGGTGAGGCGATGTTGTCAAAAACAGTCATATGCGGATAGTTCACGAAGAACTGGTGCACGAGGCTGATCTGCCGCTTTTGCGTGTTCAGCCTTGTGACGTCCTGCCCGTCCATCAGCACCTTGCCTGAGGCGACCGGGTCCAGCCCGGCCATCATCTTGATCAGAGAAGTTTTGCCCGATCCCGTCGCGCCCAGCAGTACATTGAAATGGCCGGTTTGCAGCGTCAGGGTCGTGGGCTTGATATGGATAACGTTGCCAACGCGTTTGGTGGCATCTTGTAGTTCGATCATGTCCGTGGGTTCCGGTTCTTCAGTGCGTCGCACTGGCCTTGAGGTGGGGATGCCTAAAGCGGCATCCCCGGGTTTCAATGGCTTATTGAGACTGCCAGCGCTGAACCAGTTCGTCATAGTTGACGGTTTGACCCTGCGGCTTTTCGTTCTCGAGCTTGGCTTTGGGCGAGCCTGCTTTTTCCAACCAGAACGACGCATCCTGCGGCTCGTTCAAGCGGGGACCACAGCCACCGTAGACACCGGCGCTTTCATCCGCGGCCTGCATGCGGGCCATGGTGATGTCCATCTCTTCAGCCAGACGGTCCATCGCCTCTTGCGGGGTGAATGCGCCCGAGTTCACGTCACCGATCTGCTGCCACCAGATCTGGGCCAGCTTCGGATAGTCCGGCACGTTGATGCCGGTCGGCGACCATGCCACACGATCAGGCGAGCGGTAGAACTCGACCAGACCACCCAGCTTGGGTGCGCGTTCGGTGAACGACTCGTGGTTGACCGAGCTGTCGCGAATGAAGGTCAGACCCACATGGGACTTCTTCACATCGACAGTTTTGGACGTCACGAACTGGGCATAGAGCCAAGCCGCCTGAGCACGATCCGCAGGGGTCGACTTCAGGAAGGTCCAGGAACCCACGTCCTGATACCCAACCTTCTGGCCGTCTTCCCAGTAGGGGCCGTGCGGGCTGGGCGCCATCCGCCACAGTGGCGTACCTTCGTCATCCACGGTGTTGTTGCCTTCGGATTTCGGCTTCACCATGTCGGCGGTAAAGGCGGTGTACCAGAAGATCTGCTGGGCCACGTTGCCCTGGCTCAGCGCAGGCAGAGACTGGTAAAAGTCATAAGACGCCGCACCCGGAGGAGCGTAGTTCCGCAGCCATTCGTCCCACTTACGGATCGCATAGACCGCAGCCGGGCCGTTAGCAGCACCGCCGCGCGATACCGAAGCACCGACCGGGTTACAGGTGCCAGCTTCCATACGGATGCCCCATTCGTCGACCGGGATACCATTGGGTTCGCCCACATCGCCAGCACCAGCCATCGACAGCCAGGCGTCGGTCATACGCCAGCCCAGGTCAGGCGCGCGCTTGCCGTAATCCATGTGGCCATAGATCGTGGTGCCGTCGACTTCTTTCACGTCGTTGGTGAAGAAATCGGCGATGTCTTCGTAAGCAGACCAGTTGACTGGAACACCCAGATCATAGCCGTACTTTTCCTTGAAGGCGGCTTTATTGGCCTCATCATCGAACCAGTCCTTGCGGAACCAGTAGAGGTTGGCGAACTGCTGGTCGGGCAGCTGATACAGCTTGCCGTCCGGACCGGTGGTGAACTGAATGCCCATGAAGTCATCCAGATCCAGCGTCGGCGAAGTCGACGCCGCCCAATCACCGCCCATCATGTCGGTCAGCGGATAGGCCAGTTGAAGACGCGAGTGCGTGCCGATCAGGTCGCTGTCATTGACATAGCCATCATACAGGTTCCGACCTGTCTGAAGCTGAGTCTGAACAGCCTGAACCACTTCGCCCTCACCGAGGATCTGGTGATTGACCTTGATACCGGTGATTTCCTCGAACGCCTTGGTCAGAACCTCGGATTCGTAGGAATGTGTCGGGATGCCTTCGGACAGGACGTTGATTTCCATGCCAGCATAAGGCTGTGCAGCTTCAATGAACCACTGCATTTCCGACATCTGTTCGTCTTTCGACAAGGTCGATGGCTGGAATTCGTCGTCGATCCAACGTTGTGCTGCGGCTTCGTCGGCCCAAACGGGACCGTGCCCCGCAATGACGGCAGCAGCCGCCACTGCGGAAAGTAGATGTCTCCGCATCTCTTTCCTCCCAAAAAATTATGGTTTTCCGGCGCAAACCGGATAGCAGACAGCATCAGCGATTTTTTGCGCACCTGTCAAACTAAATTTTTAGTAATTAAATGAGGCCCCTGGAAGCAATTGAATTTTTTAACTTTTTTTGCAATTCATGAACTACAAGTGGACGGTATTTCATCTTAGGCCTGAGGATGCGTGCAGGACACTCGTATTGCTAGTGTTCATGCGCGTCAGAGCCTGATTCCTTCCTGTGACGCTGACAGCCGCTTCTAATTTAGAAGACTTGTTGAGTCCCGGTGGAACAAATCACCAGATGTTCTAACAACCTACCTACCACATCGGTCTTTTCGCGTTGTCATATATTACGGCCGACAATTGGAGGCTAAATCAATATAGTTTTGGTTTTGTTACACCCATCCTTGAAATTCTAGATGAAAGTCAACTTCGTTTCTTACAGCGTTTACCATTACTTTGGGTCAAAACTCGGATCAGGAGGTACGCTGTGACAAACTTATTGGTCGCATCGAATGTCGGCTTTCACATGACACACATATGAAACAAGAGAGCGAAGCGAATATCTTGTGTGGATGGCTCCTGCATAGCAAGTCCTTTTTGATCTGATTTGTGCATTTGTCAGAAGCAGTCATGTGTCCTGCCTGTTTGCGCGGTTTTGACCGCTAGCCCTGATGGGTTCCGCAAACCAAGTTCCTATCAGCTTTACGGACTATTATGCTCGCGCCATTCGGCGGAGTTTCTTGGCTTTGGCGGCAGACTTATGCACCATCATCTCGCGGGTCTTGCTAACTCGATGTTCCTTTCGTCTCAGGCTACAGCGCGTGGGCTGTAAAGTTCGTTGCGGGTGAGCACTGCCCGGACGATCCGGGCAGTCTTATTAGCCATTGCGACAGTTGCGACCAGCGCAGGTATGCGTTCGAGTTGTTATGTCAGCCACTTGCTGGCGCGTTCAGGGTGTGACCGTGTCTGTCGGACTAATGATGTCATGCCGACGACAAGCAAAGATCGCAGATACTGATCGCCCACCTTGGTGATCCGCCCCAGCTTCTCCTTGCCGCCGCTGGATTTGTTTGCGGGGGTCAAACCCAACCAGGCAGCAAATTCCCTGCCGTTTCGGAACTGATGCCCATCGCCGATGCTGGCGATAATCGCAGAGGCCGTTACCGCACCGATGCCCGGGATTGTGCGCAACAAGCGCACCCGTTCATCTTCTTTGGCCACTTGCTTCAGGCGTCCTTCGTACCAGCGGACCCTTTTATGCAAAGCCATGAGTTGTTCGCACAGATTGTGGATCACTTCATTGGCGATGTCGGGCAAATCGAGAACCTCACCAAGTGTGATATCCTCAGAAAAGCTGATCACCCGGGCGAGACCTCTTGGAATGAAGATGCCAAACTCAGCAACCAAGCCACGCAGATTGTTGATGAGTTGCGTTCTCTGGCGCACTAGAAGATCGCGGGCACGATGGAGTGACAGCAGAGATTGTTGTTCGACCGTTTTGGTGGCCACAAAGCGCATGGTCGGTCGGGTCACAGCCTCGCAGATGGCCTCGGCATCGATGGCATCCGACTTTCCACGTTTGACGTATGGCTTTACATACATCGGCGGGATCAGTCGAACCTCGTAGCCCATTGCAGTAAGTTCGCGGGCCCAATGATGCGCACTACTGCACGACTCCATGCCGATTAAGCAGGGGCCCGGTTTTGCAAAGAACGACAGAAATTGCGCTCGTCGCAATGGCTTGGTGAACACGACTTCTTCGGTCGCGGTGATCCCGTGGACTTGGAAACGTTCTTGGCCAGATCAACGCCAATTGTGGCGACTTGCATGGGGTGGCTCCTCTCATAAGCAGATTTTGAAACCCGCATTATGGCGCATTGCGACGCCGGTTGGAGCAGAAGCCATCCACCCCATCAGAATTGGGCCGCTCGTGGCAGTATTTTCAATTGCAACAAGGTTCGGCCAGAGGTGGGCTACAACGTTCAATTCCGAACCCGCTACTTCCGGCCCGGTCGCTATTTAGCCTTTGCGGACGCCAGCCTTTCCATAGCACTTTTTAGGGGCATTGCCCGTACTCCCCCCGGCCCCGGCACTTCCTTCCCGTCCGCATAGACAAGTATGCGTTCTGAGACGTCCAAATCTTCTGTCGCGATGTGAAACCCGCGCGTCACCTTGGCAGATGTCGTCCGCTTGATCTCTATGGCCCAGAGGGCGCCTCGGGGAAGCTCCAACATCAAATCAACCTCAGCGCCTGCGGAAGAGCGATAGAAGCTTGCTTCAGTTCCGCGTGCCGCAGCGGCGATTAGGCTCTCGATACAGAAGCCTTCCCAACTGCCTCTGACAACCGGATCCCGGTAGATCAACTCTAACCCAAATCGAGGCCTTCAAAACCTCCGATTGAAGCGTCGCGATCATTCATGCCGGATAACAACCTGATCAAGCAGGATCACAGGTTCATCAAGCGTCGCATATGCCACATGTGCGGGTTCAAGTCGTTCGCTTCAGCGGCCGCAACGCTCGACGGAATCGAAGTGTCGCACATGATCCGAAAGGGCCAACTTACGCCCGAACTTTGTCCATTTCAGCAGTTCGCTGAGCTCGCCACCTGACTCACAAGCGATTGCTCAAACAACTCAACGGGCTCAAACCTTGGCGACAAAACCGATCGATGTCACTGTGCCCTTAATTACTGGACGCAGAAACATTGCCGGACATTTGGTCCGATTTTGTGCCTTTAATTCTCGTATATCCACAGGATAGCGGCGATTTTTTGCAACGGTGCGATCCGCACATCCGAGCAATTCCGCACTGTCCACAACACTTTCTAATCGGGCGCCAAATTTGGCGATACATCCCGTGCGTCAAGGAGAAGGCTTCTTCCCCTTGTCGCGGTTGGTTCAGATCAACCATCTCATTCGATTAAAATTTGATGCTGCCCTTGATAAAGGCGCTGTTGATGCGTGTATTGTCCGAGAACCGGCCCCGATATCCAAGCTGAATGGATTTTTCGCCTTGGGTAAAGAACGTCACCCCCGCTTCGACATCGGCAAACAGGTTGTCGGCATCTGTCGAGTTGGTGAAATCAGGTCCATCGCCAAGACGTGCCGTTACGGTTGTATCCGTATTGTTGAAATACGTCGCCCCGATTTTCCCGTATGCACGCAGCGCCAGATTTTCGCGGATCTGCCGGTCCTGACCGAACTCCAGTGACGGGCTGACCGAGAAATAGGTCTCGCTGTTGGCGTCAACGGACAGGCCAGTTGCTGACGTCCCGGATTCCGTGAATCCGTCACGCTTAACGCGCGTCAGGTTCAAATCCAGCATAGGTTTGAGATAACCCGAGCTGCGTTCAATCAGATATGCCGCTCGTACCTGTGCCGACAGATAATCGACGTCGTAGTTCGATGTGTTCGATGCGTTGAGGCCGCCGAACGTGACGGAACGCGTCGTGTCGAAATCGCCCACACCGCCAGCGATTGCCCCGGACAAGGCAAACCGCCCGAACGTGCGCTTCAAACTCAGGCCGACCGAATAAGAGTCAAAATCACTATCGACGCCGGACGTTGAGAAGATATCGCCAGATTCATACGCCAGGGCAAACCCGGCAAACCAATCGGACCGGAACTCAAGCTGGCCACCCACGCTGATCCCGTAGGACCGGCTGTCGTAGCCGACAGAATCCGACGTTCCATCCTGATCGAAATGCTGGGTCTGAGGCCGTGCCCAGAGGCAGCTGCCTTCCGAGATGGCGGCGTATTCCACGCCGGTCACTTGGCACGAAAACAGCTGATTGGTGAAGTTCTGGGCGTTGACCAGTGCGGTGCTTTCACTGCTGAGAATACCCGCCGCGCCAAGTTGGTCATACGCTTCTTTCAATTCATTGGCGTTGGACACTTCGTTAAGCAAGGCGTTGGTTACCGGGGCAATGTTCTCATCCCCGTCTTCAAAGGCCGCATCAATTGCATTGGCGGTGTTGCGCTGATTGGCGTTTAGCCCAGCGCCGGGAGCGGCGAAGTTTACGTTGGTCGCCAGGACCACGTCATTTGCATTGGGGAACTGCAGTTCAGCCTGCAGGATTGGGCTGATGGTGAAACCATTCAGAGTCACACCTTCGTTCGCCGTGCCACCTTCCGCAGTCAAAATTGTGAATTGCTGGGACCGGGCCGACCCGTTCAATACGTTGACGTCCACGGTACCGTTCAAGGCTGCGGTTTCTGAAACGTTCAAGCGGTCCGCCGCGCCGCTATCCAAGTCGAGATCGACGGCGAAGCGGCCACTTTCCCCCTGCACCAGTCTGCCTGTCACACTCGTGGTTGCGATCGTTCCCCGCCCACCCGGAGATAGCACCCCGTCATTGGTCAGAGCGTTTCCTGCACCCAGATTGACAACGCCACCAGTGTTGAAAGTACTGCCAGCCTGGTTGTTGAAAGCATTTGTGCCTTCGCCCAGCATAATAGCACCGTTGGCTGTTGCGGTCAGTGTTCCGAAATTGTTGATCGTAGTGTTACCAGCGCCTCCGATCACAGCAGATCCACCCAGCGACGACAGGACAACCTCACCCGCCGTATTTAAAACATTCGTTGCACCCGCGGCCGAGTCGAAACGTACGGCCGAACCATCACCTGAGCCACCTTGGACAGTTGCACCATTGATGGAGACAGTGGACGTATTCATAGCTGAGCCTGTGACACGGATACCGCTGGCGCGTGCGCCCTCTGCCGAAATGTTGTCGCCGACTCGGATCGCAGTGTTGCCCCGGCCAGGGTTTTGAACTTCAATCCCGTTTGATTGGTCGCCGCGGGTCAAGATTTCGCCGGCGGACTCGATTTCAACAGTTACGGCGGTGTCACTTTCAATTTCGATGCCACGGATTTCCGCAACAATCCCGTTGGCGTCGACCCCAGCGGTTTCAATCCTGCCCGTATTGTTAACAGTAACATTCCCGACAACAGCTTCCTTGCCCGCTCCGATCCCATTCGCAGACCTTCCTGCAGTAGTGATCGCACCATTGGACTGGATTTTCACTTCCCCATCGCCGTTCAAACTAAACCCGACAATGCCATTGGATGCCTCTGCCTGTGTGGCGATAACGCTGTCCGAAGTTATGACCGTATCGCCCCCCTCAACGTTCAAAACCGTGACGCCGGAAGAAGATTCACCTCTTGTTGTGATATTCCCGCTGGTATTGATCTCGACGTTCCCAGTGCCCGATTTACGGACGAGAATTCCTGACGCGTTGGAACCGGCCGTCGTGATGTTTCCGGTTGCAATGACTCCGACATTATTGTCGGCATCGGGGCTAAACGAATTGATGTCGATTCCGCTCGCCGCATCGCCCTGCGTATCGATATTTGCAGCCACATCGACAGAAATGTCCCCGACACCTTGCGTGCGCTCGGCCATGATCCCGTCGCCATTGTTGCCTGAAGTACTGATTTCACCCAACGCGCGGATCGCAATGTCGCCCGAGCCTCCCTGCTGTTGGGCACGGATTCCGTTCGCGTCTGCCCCTGATGTCGAAATGGTTCCGGTCGAGGTAATTTCGATTTCTCCGTTTCCGGAGCGGGTCGCAAGAATACCAACACCGGAGTTATTCCGGGTTGTGATGTTTCCTTGTGACGTGACCAAAATGTTACCATCAACGTTCCGCAACATTTGGGCCTCTATGCCTTGGTTCGCAGCCACGATGTTGCCGGTTTGAGTAATGTCGATGTCGCCGTTGCCATCGTAGCGAGTAACAGAAATGCCGCTGTTTGACTCCGATGTAATATCGCCATTGGATTGGATGGTAACACTGTCACCGTCGGTCAAAACAGAAATTGCTTCCTGACGGGAAGTCAGGTCGCCAGTACTGACAATCTCAATGTCTCCCGTTGAATACAAGTCGACGAACACGGCATTACTTCTTGCGGAGATATCACCGGTGTTTGTTATCGTGACGTTGCCGTCGCCCTCGCCTTCGTCGGGAACGAGCGCACTGATTCCGTCCCCTTCGGCAGTGATTGTGCCGTTCGATGAGATTGTAATATCACCGGTTGTTTCAGCGTCGATCCCGTTATCTCCAGCGGTGACGTTTCCGGTCGATGTGATTGTGATATTGTCAGTTGCGGCAGCTTCAATTCCTCCGCCGCTTGCGCGTATCTGTCCGGTTGAAGTGATGGAGATGCTGCCGTCTTCGGTGGTGCCATCCAATCCGTCATTCCTGTTGGTCGTAACATCGCCCGTTGATTCAATCGTGTCTGACGTCAGCACCAATGGGACAGTTTAAGTAGATTTGATAAGAGAGGGTTTCTGGCTCATCGTAACCGCCAAG
>NZ_JBXWMJ010000016.1:0-72725 GCF_059609805.1 Ruegeria sp. YTSC004 | reverse complement strand
CGCGGGATGGAGCAGCCCGGTAGCTCGTCAGGCTCATAACCTGAAGGTCGTAGGTTCAAATCCTACTCCCGCAACCAAACTTTAAGGTCGGATAATCCCAACGCAGCCCGGGCAGACTGCAATTGATCCCCCAGATCAATCGCTTAACGTCTCAAACTCGCCAGCCGAATAGCCTGCAACGTCGTAGGGCATCGTCAGGGCGTCGAAACGGGTTTTCCGTTGTAGCATGATGCTGTGTTGAGTCTGCCTGATCTGTCCCGCCTCATGGGTTTCAGTTTCCCGTGTTCCGTCGTCACCTATGCGTAAGCGTCCTATCGGGGCCCAGAAGCTCCACTTTCATTCTTTTCCAACCAGCTTAAGACTATCGAACAAGCGATTGGGGCAAGTTGATTGCGTCCGTCTATTGTATCATTTGCTGGACCGACAAAACTGATGGCAAAGTCATCTGGAAACAGGCCGGTTGGTTCGGCACGTCTCCATGTGCCTCTTTTAGGTCCCGGTACACAGTCTGGACAGAAATCGGAGAACTACGAATATCGAACTCCGTGCTAGAGAATTACCTGTATTTTACATACCCCTTGGCTGAGCACCTACCAGAATCGCGCGTTTTCAGGTATGAGTCCAAGCATTGATTTATTCTTTGAGGTAATGCCATGACCATTGTTCGCACCGTAATTGAGTACCGTGCTGCGCTCCGGGAGATTGAATACCTGTGGGATTCTGAGCCTGATACTGACGAAGGTAAGCGGCTGGAAGAGTACTTGTCCGCGGTCGAACACTACGAGCAGCTTTCCGATACGGCACCCGACAAGCAGGCCATTGCCTAAACCTGTGGCATCACATCGCCGTGAGTGCTGCTCACAGTTCTAGTAGAATAGAGATGAACAGGAACTACATAATAATCGCTGCAGTGATTGCTTTTGTCTTAGCTATCTTCATGATGAGGTCAGGCGACGAGGATGCAGGGGGTGATGAAGCTCCACCAGCTGCGGCTACGGAATAGGCGCATCTCGGGGTGGAGAGCGCCAATGCGTAAGTGTTGCATCTAACTCGTAAGAAATGATCTCCCTTATACATTGGGGGCGGTCCATATTGCCGCGTAGTGCCAATATGAAAAAAATTCCGCAGTCGGCCCAAACCAAACCTTGGACAAGTTCTCTTTGCCGCTGCGCGGCATCAGTCAAAACAGACGTTCGCACATTCGGCTATGCGCAAGTTGGTGGAACGCCACCAGGTGAACAACAAGCCACTTTATAGCTGATCATCTTTCTCAGACCCGTTTACGTCGCTTTTGAGATTTGAGAACGCTGACGAAGGATCGTTTGATCACCGCTTGGGCGGTAAAACCCATTTCATCCCGTCCGGCTTTTGGACGCGATTGAAAATTTCTTCTAATATGTCCTCCAAGTGCAATATGGGATTGAGTTGCTGCGCCGCTTTTGCCGATACGAACGAAGTCCCCACTGCATTTGTGAATCAGAGCTGAACCAACTCCGGTGATAGGCCGGTCGGCAATCAGAAAAGTTTAAGAAAAATATAGTTAAACATTTGATTTAAAACATAATTTAGACTTTTCCCACTCACAGGGAACGCACCACGCAGTTTTACCTCTGATCCGGTCCGCAACTGGAATTGGAGGCTTCGAAATGCTGGATAAAAGGAATCTCTTTCGCCCTCAGCGAGCGCCGGCCAGAGCAAATTGCAAACCTACGCACCGCGGAATCAAAGCTATGGTGGCGGCGCTGATTGCAGGATTACTGACTTCGGCGACTTCTGTCCCTTCGCCCACGTTAGCTGACGGGCTGATGGTTGTTGGCAGCGACCGAGGCGGATATCTGCATGACCGTTTGATCGAGATCGAAAACCTGCAAAAAAACGACATTCAGGTCGAAATTCGGGGACGTGTCTGCTTTTCGACCTGCACGATGTTTCTGGGCCTTCCTGGAACCTGTGTGAACCCTGACACGACATTTGGATTCCATGGACCTTCGCGCAGTGGTCGGCGGCTTGCTCCAGAAGACTTTGACTATTTCAGTCAGGTCATGGCGGCGTACCATCCAGAACCGCTCAGGACGTGGTTCATGGAAAAAGGGCGTAAGCGCATCAACGGCGTTTTCAGGATAAAAGGCACCGAGATCATCAGAATGGGAATTCCTGCCTGCCGGACCGCCTGAATGAAGCTTGCTTAGACCTGCGCGCAAATGTTAGACGCCTTGGGTCTTGACCACCGGCTCTTGAATTCAGTGCTAGCCGGTCGCAGTAGCCACTCAGGAGGCCCCCCTAACGTGCTGTCATCTCTGATTCAACGTTTCGGGCGACGCGCGGTCTTTGCCGCTCCGATGCCGGACAGGCCAACCTGTGTCATTGGTGATGTGCATGGTTGCATAAGACAGTTGCAGAATCTGTTACCTAAGATCCCAAGGGATCATCGGGTCATCCTTGTCGGAGATTATGTCGATCGTGGCGAAAACAGTGCTGACGTTCTGCGTCTGATCCAAAACCGCCCGGAATTCATCTGTCTGAAGGGAAACCACGAAGACATGATGTTGAATTTCCTGCGTGACCCTGAACAACATGGCCCGCGCTGGCTGCGCTATGGAGGTCTGCAGACGCTGGCTTCTTTTGATGTGCGGAACGTGCGCGCTGAAATGGCCGCTGCCGAGCTGGTTGCCTGCCGTGACAATCTGTTGGCGGAAATGGGACCAGAGCTGGTCCAATGGGTATCGGAACTAAGGGCCTTTGACTATTCCGGAAACGTTCTTGTGACGCATGCTGGTGCAAATCCGAATACGCCCGCCGATCAGCAACCCGAAAAAACCCTGATATGGGGCGACCCAGAATTTCGGACAACCGACAGGCGGGACGGAGTGTGGGTTGTTTACGGACACACAATTGTCGATCAACCTACAGTCCGGCGTGGACGGATTGCCGTGGATACCGGAGCCTTTGCCACCGGCGTATTAAGCGCGGTCTGCCTGGACGGTGGTGAGCCAACATTCATCAGTGCCGGCTCTTAGCGGGTTTAACGCAAATACACTGTTGAAAACACAAGGAAATTAAAAAGGTGCGCAGTTTCGGACCCTCACCGGCGTTCGTGGCGCGAGGCATCCTTTTTTTCGGTCAAACCAAGCCGGGCCTTGTCAGGTCATGACGGTTTCAATAGGAAAATTAGGAACCGCGTTAAATCATAGAGCTTTTTATGTTGATCTGTCCTGTCCTTCTTTGTGGAGGCTCCGGCACGCGCCTCTGGCCTTTTTCCCGAAAGAGCTACCCGAAGCAATTCGTTCCATTGGTCGGCGAAGAGACTCTGTTTCAGGCGTCTGCCCGCCGGTTGTCCGGAACAAACGCGGAATTGGAATTTGAATCGCCGGTGGTTCTGACCAACTCGGACTTTCGGTTCATTGTTGCGGAACAGCTGCAGGCCATCGGCATTGATCCCGGAACAATCATGATCGAACCTGAGGGTCGCAACACAGCGCCAGTGGTTCTTGCGGCGGCACTGTATGCTTATGCCAAGGATGAGGCCGCTGTATTGCTGGTTGCCCCTTCCGATCACGTTGTACCGGATGCTGCTGAATTTCAGGCTGCTGTTGCCCGTGGTCTGGAGGCGGTTGCACAAGGCAAACTGGTGACGTTTGGCATTACTCCGACACATGCGGAAACGGCGTATGGATATCTTGAGCTGGCCGCGGGTTCGGGCGGTGACGGAGCGCCTGTTCCGTTGAAGAAATTCGTCGAAAAGCCGAACTTGGCCCGTGCGACCGAAATGCTGGAGGCCGGGAATTACAAATGGAACGCGGGCATTTTCCTGTTTCGTGCGGCAGATATCATCGCAGCCTTCCAGGCCCATGCGCCCGATCTGATAAAACCGGTGAAGGAAGCGGTTGAAACAGCAACGCCGGACCTGGGGTTCCTGCGCCTCAACCCTGAAAGCTGGGCGCAGGCCGAAGACATTTCGATCGACTATGCCGTAATGGAAAAAGCAACAAACTTGTCGGTCGTGCCTTTCGGCGCTGCATGGTCGGACCTGGGCGGCTGGGACGCCGTATGGCGCGAAAGCGGCCCTGACGCACAAGGCGTGGTGACCAGCGGGGGCGCAACAGCGATTGATTGCCACAACACCCTTTTGCGGTCGGATAGCGAGCAGCTGGAAATCGTGGGTATCGGACTGGACAATATCATCGCTGTCGCGATGAATGATGCGGTTTTGGTTGCCGATGCATCGCGGGCGCAAGACGTCAAAAAGGCGGTGAGCGCGCTTAAGGAAAAAAACGCGCCCCAGGCGACGGAATTCCCAAAGGACCACCGCCCGTGGGGGTGGTTCGAAAGCCTGGTGGTTGGCGAGCGGTTTCAGGTGAAGCGTATCCATGTGCACCCTGGTGCATCGCTGAGCCTGCAATGCCATTTCCACCGTTCCGAACACTGGATTGTTGTCGAGGGTACCGCCCGTGTGACAATCGATGATCGTGAGCAATTGGTGACCGAAAACCAGTCTGTCTATATCCCTCTCGGGGCCACGCACCGGATGGAGAATCCGGGAAAGGTTCCGATGGTCCTGATTGAAGTGCAGACCGGCACATATCTGGGTGAGGATGATATTGTGCGCTACGAAGACAAATACGCGCGGGGGCAGGGGGCCAAAGGCTGAACCGCGCCTGAAGTTTCAGTGTAATGTTCATTCAAAACTGCGCGGCAAGGATCAAGTACTCCGCCGCGCAATTTTTCTTTGCGCGGGGGGGGGTCTGACGGCGCAACGCGCGGTGCGCTGGCGGATCGTTAAACTGATAATCCTAACGTGCCGCTGACTGACACAGACAGCGAGACATGAATCAAGATGACCAACCCATTCAGCAACCGAGCCTCCAGCCTGTCCGGCCCTGCGCGTGACATTGTTCCCGTTGTCGCTTCGGACAATTCGGATCTGGCCGATGTAGCAATCGGTCTCTACGTCGAATTCGGCGGAGCGATTGTTCTGACCACCGTTCGGGGCGAAACCCGTACAGTTCAGGTGTCGGACTTTTCGATCCTGCCGGTGGGGACAACGCGTGTACATGCAACCGGAACTACAGCGTCCGGTATCCATGCGATGGTATTGGCCTAAACGCAGGTCAATCAAGTCAAGGTTCGAAGGCGCGCAGCCAGTGACAACCGTTTAGTCTGCGCCAAACAAATCCCGGGTAAACACCTTGCCCGCGACATCCTCAAGTTCGGGGCTGTGCCGGTTGGCAACGATCAAATCGGCTTCGGACTTAAAGGCTTCGAGATCCCGCACGACACGAGACCGGAAAAACTCCTCCCCCTCCAGCGCCGGTTCATAAACAATGACCTCGACTCCCTTGGCTTTCAGTCGCTTCATGATCCCTTGGATCGAGGACTGACGGAAATTGTCGCTGCCCACTTTCATGACCAACCGGTGAATACCAACGACGCGCGGGCCTCGCATCAGAATCTGATCGGCCAAAAAATCCTTTCGCGTCCGATTTGCGTCCACGATGGCGCGAATGAGGTTTTGCGGAACATGGTTGTAGTTGGCCAAAAGCTGTTTGGTGTCTTTTGGCAGGCAATAGCCTCCATACCCGAAGGAAGGGTTGTTGTAATGGCCACCAATGCGCGGATCCAGTGAAACGCCTTCGATGATCTGGCGGGTGTTCATGCCACCAGCCATTGCGTAACTGTCGAGCTCGTTGAAAAAGGCCACTCGCATGGCGAGGTAGGTGTTGGAAAACAGCTTGATCGCCTCGGCCTCATCCGGGTCGGTGAACAGGACGTCCACATCTTTGGTCACGGCACCTTCCAGCAAAAGCTCGGCAAACACCCGCGCCCGGTCCGAACGTTCGCCGACGATCACGCGGGACGGGTGGAGGTTGTCATAAAGCGCTCGCCCTTCACGCAGGAACTCCGGTGAGAAAATGAAATTGTCGCTGTCCAGATCGGCGCGCAGCGCCTGAATATACCCCACTGGGATCGTCGATTTGATGATGATCGTGGCCTTGGGGTTGATCGCGTTCACTTGCCGGGCAACGGCTTCGACGCTTGAGGTGTCGAAGTAGTTGGATTTGGCATCATAATTCGTCGGGGTCGCCACGATCACAAACTCGGCGTCTTCGAAGGCCGGTTCTGTGGTTGCCCTGATCGAAAGGGCTCGGTTTGCAAGAAAGTCTTCCAGTTCGGCATCAACGATGGGGCACTGGCCGGAATTGACCATTTCAACCCGCTCTTTTGAAATGTCGATTGCAGTGACATCGTGGTTTTGAGCCAATAGCACCGCATTGGACAATCCCACATATCCGAGACCTACAACTGCAATCTTCATTCCTTTGCCCTCATACTCGCAAACCGGTGTGTACTTCACCTGCTTTATTGCTTGCCGATTGTAAATGCGGGTGTGTGTGCCGAAAACCCCATCGTTACGAAATTATTCGAGGTTCCGATCCGTTGGATGCAGGTCCGAACCAAATGCTGGCCATCTAAGGCGTTCGTTCTGATCTGAGGCGCTTCAAGCCAAGTCAGTTCCATGACTCCAAATGAGATGAAATCAATCAAGATACTGAAAAAAAACAATTTAGTGGTAATGATAATAATATGGATGATTTTCTGGAATTCGGCATTCTCAGGTTGAAGCTGGTATGATAACGGTCAGCCAACACTTGATTTAGGAGATTCAGGATGATCAAAGCGTCTCTTCTCTTGTTAGGCTGATTCCATCCTGAAAAAGAGGGGGTTTCATGCTTTTTATCACGAACAGATTTCCGACCCAGAGTATTCGCACCCGTAAAGGACGCCGTTTTACCTTTGATCTGGACAATAACGCGCCTTCAAACTCGGTGTTTTACTGTGAAAAGGGCGAAGATGAGCATCACACCGAAATCACCAGTAAAGAGCTGCTGCGGCGTGTGCGTGACAACAATTGCCGCCAGATCCTGCTGTATCTTCACGGGTTCAACAACCTGCCGGAGGATGTGTTCGAAACCACGGCTGAGCTTCAGCGTCTGTGCGATCAGGCCAAACCCAGTGAAGTGATGGTGTTACCCCTGATCTGGCCCAGCGACGCCAAGCAAGGGATCGTTCAGAAATACTGGGATGACCAGAAATCCGCGGACCAAAGCGGGTTTTCCTTTGCGCGGGTGCTGGAGCGATTTCTGGAATGGCGCAACAGTGAGGATAACGAGCCCGAAATCGCCCCCTGTCTGAAACGGATCAACCTTCTGGCGCATTCGATGGGCAATCGGGTTTTGCGCCAAACTCTGATAGAATGGGATCGGTACGATCTGGCGTCGGGCGTGCCCCTGTTGTTTCGCAATACCTTCATGGTCGCTGCAGATGTCGTTAATGAATCCGTGCATGAAAATGAGCCCGGTGTGCTGGTCAGCCATGCTTCGCGGAATGTGGTTGTCTATTTCGCCTCTGACGATCTGGCGTTGCGGGCCAGTAAGGCTGCGAACCTCAAGAACAAAGTTGCGTCTCGCCGGTTGGGTCATACCGGGCCAGAGAACATCGACCGAACCCCGCACAACATATTTCAGGTTGATTGCGACGATATCAATACGGCCTATGACACGCCTACCGGCCACAAATATTTTGGTCCGGTTTCGCCGGGTGGCGAGGCGGGCCTTGTGTTCCGGCATATTTTTCAATGCGTCCAATCCGGGCGCGTTTTCCCGGATGATCCGCATCAGCGCTCGGTCATTTTGCGCTGAATCAGGCGTTCGCGATATGTCGGCTTTTCAAATTTGATCAGAAATCCAAATAGTTCACAATCTGGTGTTGCAACCTTCAGAATGATCTGGATGATCAGCACTACCAAGACCGGCAAAACCGGTCTGCCGTTTCATGGAACGGTACTAACGAAAAAACGGGGAGATTATAATGATCCTGAAGAACCTGATGATCGCTGCCAGTGCGACCGCATTGATGGCGGGTGCCGCATCGGCGGAAACGCTGCGATGGGCGCGTGCTGGTGACGCGCTGACGCTGGATCCGCACTCGCAAAACGAAGGCCCGTCACACACAATACGTCACCAGATGTACGAGCCGCTGATCATCCGCGACGTAACAGGCGCGTTTGAACCTGCACTGGCGACCGAGTGGGGTCCCAAGGCTGATGACCCGAATGTCTGGGTCTTCAAGCTGCGCGAGGGTGTGAAATTCCATGACGGCGCAGACTTCAACGCCGAAGACGTGGTGTTCAGCTTTGAACGGGCCAAGCAACCCAATTCCGACATGAAAGAGCTGATCGGCTCGATCACCGAAGTGCGTGCGGTTGACGATTATACCGTCGAGATCGTCACAGACGGTCCGAACCCGATCTTGCCATCGAACCTGACCAACCTGTTCATTCTGGACAAGGGCTGGGCCGAGGCGAATGACACAGTCAATGTGCAGGATTTCGAAGGCGGCGAGATCACCTATGCCACCACCAATGCCAACGGTACGGGGCCTTATGTCCTTCAAAGCCGCGAGCCTGACGTCAAAACCGTGATGGTGCGCAACGACAACTATTGGGGCATCGGCCAGTTCCCCATGGAAGTGACCGAGATTGTCTATACCCCGATCCAGAACGCTGCGACCCGTGTCGCGGCGATGTTGTCGGGTGAGGTGAACTTCCTGCAGGATATGCCGGTGCAAGACATTGACCGCGTCAATGGTGCCGATGGCCTGATGGTCAAGCAAGCCCCACAGAACCGTGTGATCTTCTTTGGCATGAACCAGGGTGCGGACGATATCGAAGCAGACAACGTAGACGGCAAGAATCCTCTGGCCGATGTGCGTGTGCGTCAGGCGATGTCGATGGCGATCAACCGTGATGCGATCAAGCAGGTCGTGATGCGCGGCCAATCGCAGCCTGCGGGCATGATCGCACCGCCATTCGTGAACGGCTGGACCGAAGCGATGGACGGCGAATCCGCCACTAATCTGGAAAAAGCCAAGGAACTGATGGCAGAGGCAGGTTATGCCGATGGCTTCTCGCTCCGGTTGGACTGCCCGAATGATCGATACATCAACGATGAAGGGATCTGTCAGGCGGCCGTTGGGATGTTGGGCCAGATCGGCGTGACCGTGAATCTGGACGCAAAGCCCAAGGCCCAGCACTTCCCGCTGATCACCGACGGCAAGACAGATTTCTACATGCTGGGTTGGGGTGTTCCGACATATGACTCGGAATACATCTTCAACTTCCTTGTCCACGGTCGCGAAGACGACATCGGCACATGGAACGGAACCGGCTATCAGGACGACGCGCTGGACTCGAAGATCAAGTCGCTCGCCTCGAACACCGACCTGGACGCCCGGAATGCCGACATCGCCGACATCTGGCGTGTGGTGCAGGACGAAGCGCTTTACATCCCCATTCATCACCAGGTTCTGAACTGGGGTATGGCTGACGGTGTCGGCATCGAAGTGGATGCCGAAGACCAACCCAAGGTCAAATACTTCACCATCAAATAAGTCAAAACTTTTGACGATCAGACAGGGCGCGATTTTCGCGCCCTGTTTTTTGTTGCGATCTGAGATTTCCTTGCGCATGCGGCAAAAACCAAGAAAACTCGACCACAGAAACAGGGAGACATAACAATGATCCTCAGGAACAGCGCCATTGGCATTGCAATGCTGGCTGCCACCAGTGTTCAGGCCGCAGATTTCAAATGGGCTTCGACCACCGACCCGCAAACCATGGACCCGCACGCGGTCAACTCGGCCCCGGTTCTGGGATTTCTCAATAACGTCTACGAAGGGCTGGTCCGGCGCGACAAGGACATGAGCGTTCAGCCCGCCCTGGCTGTCAGCTGGGAGCCGATTGGCGAAGGCGACGGCTGGCGCTTCAAGCTGCGTGAGGGTGTGACCTTTCACGATGGCAGTACCTTTGATGCGCAGGACGTTCTGTTCAGCTATCAGCGTGCCTCGGGCGAAGCCGCGGATACGCGAAGCTGGTTTGCGCCGGTCAGTGAGGTGATCGTGGTCGACGATTATACTGTCGATATCATGACGACCGCGCCGAACCCGTTGTTTCCATCCTCGATTGCCAACTGGATGATCATGGATCAAGGCTGGACCGAGGCGAATGATGCCGCCGTCCCAGACAAAGAGGCCGGCAATTATGCGACGATCAATGCCAATGGCACCGGTGCATTCAAAGTCACCGAGCGCGAGCCGGGTCTGAAAACCGTACTGGAACCTCACCAGGGCTGGTGGGGAGATGTCGAACACAATATCACCCGCGCCGAGTTTAACCCGATCCAGAACCCTGCGACCGCCGTTGCGGCGCTGTTGTCGGGCGATGTGGATATGATCAACCCGGTGCCAATCCAGGACGTCGCGCGCCTGCAAGAAGACAGTGATGTCGAAGTCATCAAGGGGATCGAGGCCCGCGTGATCATGCTGGGCTTTGATCACGAGGCTGAGACGCTGAAATATACCGACGATGAGGGCAAACCCAATCCGTTCCGCGACCCGCGCGTCCGCAAGGCGGTGGCGCAGGCGGTGAATGTCGATGCCATTCTGGCCACCATCATGCGCGGCAATGCCGAAGCGGCCTCGCAATTGGTGAGCCCGGCCATGAGCGGTTATTCCGCGGCTCATGCCGATCGTCCCGCATTTGATGTCGAGGGTGCCAAGGCTTTGCTGGCCGAGGCAGGCTACGCCGATGGGTTCTCATTTGGACTGAAATGCCCCAATGACCGCTATCTGAACGACGAAGCGGTGTGTCAGGCCGTAGTCAGCATGCTGGCCCAGATCGGGATCACGGCCGAGCTGGAAGCGATGCCTGTGCGCAATTACTGGCCTGAGCTGCGCGAGGATAACTATGACATGTATCTGCTGGGTTGGAGCCCCGGAACGTTTGACGCGGAACACCCAGTCCGGTTCCTAGTCGCGACGCCAAACGAAGAGAAAAAGCTGGGCAGCTGGAATTTCGGCGGCTTCTCGAACGCACGCGTGGATGAACTGCTGCCTGCCATCCAATCCGAGCTGGATGAGACTAAGCGTCAGGCCATGCTGGACGAAGTGGCTAAGATCATTCAGGACGAACAGGTCTATGTGCCCATGTATGTGCAGCCACTGGTCTGGGGCACGCGCAGCAATGTCGAGCTGACACAGCGCCCCGACAACTTCTTTTTGCTGCGCTGGGTGACCGTGAACTGAAGACGTTTTAGCATTGGATTGGCGAGGGCCGGTTCGGCACCGCCAATCCGCATCGTACCCTGCATAAAACCGATGACGCAGGAAATAAGGATCGCTCTGATACCATCCCGTTAGCGATACCTTGACCATTTAGCCGACCCGTGCATAGAGAAGCGGATCAATGGGGAAAGTGAATGTTCGCATATATCGTCCGAAGGATGCTCCAATCCGTGATCGTACTGCTGGTCGTGGGTCTGGTCGCATTTTCTATGTTCCGGTTTGTCGGCGATCCGATCGACAACATGCTGGGTCAGGAACGTACGCAAGCCGATATCGACCGGCTGCGGGCTGAACTGGGGCTGGATCAGCCGTTTCCGGTTCAGTACTACAAGTTCCTGAAAAATGCCGTTCAAGGCAATTTCGGTGTGTCTTATCGTCAGGGACGTCCTGTCTCGACCATCATAGCCGAGCGCGCGCCGGCCACACTGGAACTGGCTTTTGTTTCCGGCTTTCTGGCAATCACCATGGGGATTGCGCTGGGCGTGTTCACAGCCATCCGACGACAAGGGATTGCTGCGAATATCATCATGACCGTTTCCCTGATTGGGGTGTCCCTACCGACTTTCCTGATCGGGATCTTATTGATCTACATTTTCTCGGTTGAATTAGACCTCTTACCCAGCTTCGGGAGGGGCGAGACCGTTATGATTGGCAACTGGTCCACCGGCTTCTTGACGACTTCTGGCCTCAAGGCGCTGATCCTGCCTGCGATTACGCTGGGTCTGTATCAGATGACGCTGATCATGCGCCTGGTCCGGTCGGAAATGCTTGAGGTGTTGCGCGCCGATTATGTCCGGTTTGCACGCGCTCGCGGTTTGTCGGACCGGGTGATCAACTTCCGCCACGCGCTGAAGAACACTATGGTTCCCGTGATCACAATCACCGGTCTGCAGCTGGGCTCGATCATCGCCTTTGCTATCATCACCGAGACGGTGTTCCAGTGGCCTGGTGTTGGCCTGCTGTTCATCAACGCGATCCAGTTCGTCGATATCCCCGTCATGGCCGCTTATCTGATGCTGATTTCGGTCATGTTCGTTTCGATCAACCTGATCGTCGATCTTCTTTATTATGCCATTGACCCGCGCCTGCGTGTCGACGCGAGGGCCACATGACCGATACCATCGAAACCCCGACCGCCCCCACCAAATCGCGATTTGCCAAGTTCTGGGACAGCGATTTTGCGTGGTCCTTCCGGCATTCTCCGGTTGCGTTGATCGCCTCACTGGTGGTGCTGATCCTTTTGCTGGCCGCCGTTTTTGCCCCGGTCATCGCACCCTATAATCCGTTTGATCCGGCATCGCTAAACCTGATGAACGGCTTTACGCCGCCGGGCACGCCCAATGCCTTTACGCAGGAAACCTTCTTTTTGGGGACCGACGATCAGGGACGCGATGTATTCTCGACCATTCTATATGGCATGCGCATCTCATTGTTTGTCGGCGTGTCAGCCGTGATGCTGGCGCTGATCATAGGTGTCATCCTTGGGCTGGTTGCGGCGTATTTTGGCGGTTGGGTCGAAACGCTCATCATGCGAATTGCCGATGTGCAGCTGACTTTCCCGGCCATTCTGGTTGCGATGCTCATCTTTGGTATCGCCAAGGGGGTTACGCCCCCCGAATACCGCAACGAGATGGCGATTTATGTTCTGATCATCGCGATTGCCCTGTCTGATTGGGTGCAATTTGCGCGGGTCGTACGCGGCGCTGCGCTGGTGGAAAAGAACAAGGAATACGTACAGGCCGCCCGTCTGATCGGGCGCGGGCCAATTCCGATCATGTTCCGCCATATACTGCCCAACGTCCTCAGCCCGGTTCTGGTTATTGCCACGATTTCGCTGGCGCTGGCGATTATCGCCGAGGCGACGCTCAGCTTTCTGGGCGTGGGTGCACCGCCGACCCAGCCGTCGCTAGGAACACTGATCCGTATCGGGCAGGGCTTCCTGTTCTCGGGTGAGTGGTGGATCCTGTTCTTCCCGGCCTGCACCCTTTTGGCGCTGGCCCTGTCTGTCAACCTCCTGGGCGACTGGCTGCGCGACGCGCTGAACCCCAAGCTGCGGTGATTACATGAGCCTTCTGACGATCAACGACCTGACGGTCGAATTCCCGACGCGCCGCCAACTGTTCACCGCTGTGGACCACGTGGACCTGTCCGTTGAACCGGGCGAAATCCACGGTCTGGTCGGCGAATCCGGTGCGGGCAAATCCACAATCGGAGCGGCCATCATGGGTCTGCTGGACCGGCCCGGCCGGATTGCCAGCGGCACCATCAAGCTGAGCGGTGACCAGATCAGCGGCCTGGATGCAGTCGCAATGCGCGGCCTGCGCGGCAAAAAAATCTCGATGATCTTCCAGGATCCTCTGACCTCGTTGAACCCGCTGTTCACCGTGCGCGAACAGCTGACCGAGACGATCCAGGCCCATCTGGGCGGAACGGATGCCGAGGCGAACAAGCGTGCCCGTGATCTGATCGACCGGGTGGGCATTCCTGACCCGGACACGCGGTTAGACCAATATCCGCACCAGTTCTCAGGCGGGATGCGGCAGCGTGTTGTGATCGCTCTTGCGCTGTGCACCGAGCCAGACGTGATTATCGCGGATGAACCGACCACGGCGCTGGACGTGTCCGTTCAGGCGCAGATCCTGGACTTGATCAAGGAACTGGCGCAAGAACGGCAGGTCGGCGTTATCCTGATCACCCACGACATGGGCGTGATCGCGGATACCACGGACAAGGTGACGGTTATGTATGCGGGTAAGGTGGTGGAAACCGGCCCGACGTCTCAAGTCATGGGTCAGCCCACGCACGAATACACCAAGTCACTGATCGCCGCTGTCCCGCGCCCCACGTTGAAACTGCACCGCTTCCCGCAGATCAGCTATGGAGGGCGTGAGACCCGTTTTGCCATCGACGATATGGCCCGGCACTGGCCCAAGGTGGACAATGACACCAGCAAACCGGTGTTCGAGATTCGCAATCTGACCAAGAAGTTCCTGCAGCGCAAAGGCCTGCTGCCGTGGGACCGCACTTATTTCACTGCCGTTGACGATGTCAGCTTTGACATTCGTGCGGGTGAGGTATTCGGGGTCGTGGGTGAATCCGGCTCTGGCAAGTCTACCATCGCGCGGATGATCGCGGGGCTGTACCCCGTTGATGGCGGTACGATCACCTTTGAGGGGCAGGTGGTCAGTGATCTGACCAACAGGGCCGCGTTGGATGCGTATCGCAAAAACATTCAGATGATCTTTCAGGACCCTTATTCGTCGCTGAACCCCCGGATGCGGGTAGACGATATCGTGGCCGAACCAATCCGTCATCACAAGCTGATGGAAGGGTCCGATGTAAAACGCCGCGTGGACGAATTGCTGGATCAGGTGGGACTGGGCCATGAGGCCGGGCTGAAATTCCCGCACGAATTCTCAGGCGGTCAACGGCAGCGTATTTCGATTGCCCGTGCTTTGGCGACACAGCCGCGGTTCTTGATCTGTGACGAACCAACCAGCGCCCTGGACGTGTCCATTCAGGCACAGATCCTGAACATCCTGAAAGACCTACAGGAACATCTGGGCTTGACGTTGCTGTTTATCAGCCACGACCTGCCGGTGGTACGTCAAATGTGCGACCGGGTGGCCGTGATGAAGCAGGGCAAGGTGGTTGAGTTGCAGGAAACCAACGAACTCTTCGCCAACCCGCAGACCGAATATGCAAGCGAGCTGCTGCGGTTGATGCCGAAACTCGACGATCTGTCGACGGATGGGCTAGAGGCCGAGACCTAATTCCAAAGACCCAATTGCCCGTCACTCGGGCAATTGGGTGTGCATATACATTAAAATATTCAAACTTTGCAGACTCATCCGGGTTTGTTGTGCTACGTCTGTCTTTGGAGTTGGGGGCTTCAGAGGGGCGAAATGTCTCAGGACCTTAGGGACTGGCTAAGCGCACTTGGATTATCTGACTACGCGCAAGCCTTTTTGGATAACAAAATTGATTTTGGAATTTTACCCGATTTGACGGGTGAAGACCTGATCGAAATCGGAGTCACTGCTGTCGGCGACCGTCGGCGGCTTTTGCGCGCGATTGCCGAGCTTGAGACGTTCGAAATTGCCCCGCCATTTCAGCCTCAGGAATCCCTGGAGCCTGCGAAACGGCAGGTAACGGTCATGTTCGCCGATCTGACCGGATTTACTCGTTTGACCAGCGAACTGGATGCCGAAGACATGCACGCGCTGCTCAACGCGTTTTTCACCAGGGTGGACAAGGTCGTCGAAAAATACGGTGGCCGGATCGACAAGCATATTGGCGATGCGGTCATGGCAGTGTTCGGCGCGCCGATCTCGCACACGAATGATACCGAACGGGCCGCGCGGGCAGCACTGGAAATTCACACGGTTCTGCCTGGCCTGAACCCTCCGCTGACCTGCCATATCGGGATTGCATCAGGGCAGGTTATTGCCAGTACAACAGGCAGTCAGGCGCATACGGAATACACCGTGACCGGTGATGGTGTGAACCTGGCCTCGCGCATCACTGACATGGCGGCGCCGGGGGAAACTTTGGTTTCACATGACATTCAGCGTGCGTTAGGGCCGCTTTTTGTTGGTGAGTCGATGGGCGAAAAGGCAATCAAAGGCCTTGGTGATCCGGTTGAGCTGTGGCGGCTGGACCGGATGGCGCGCAACATCCGGTCGCGCAGGCATCGCTTTGTGGGCCGCGAGCGAGAGCTGTCCCTGTTTTCGGCAATGTTCGATCGATGCCAGCGGCACGGTAAGGGTGAAGTCCATATCGTACTGGGCGAGCCGGGTATTGGCAAAACGCACCTGTCGGAACAGGTGGCTGAGCTGGCCGACAGCCTGTCTTATTCCATCCACAATGGCGTGGTCATGGATTTCGGCGCGCGCGAGGGGCATTCAGCCATCCAATCCGTGACACGCAGTATTCTTGGGCTGGAGCCGACGGATGATACGGAAACCTGTGCATCTGTCGCGAAGGATGCAATTAGCAAGGGTTGGGTAACAGCGGCGAATGCCGCGCACCTGAATGCCCTGCTAGAGCTTGAACAAGACCCCGGTCTGGCCGAGGTCTATGCGGTGATGGACAATGCAACCCGTCTGCGGGGGCGTCGTCAGGTTATAGACGACCTGATTTCGGCCCGCAGCCAAAAAACGCCTTTGTTGATCCATATCGAGGATATCCACTGGGCTTCACCCGAGATCCTGACAGCTTGCGCCCATATCGCGGCGATGACGCGCAATCTGCCCTGCGTGTTGCTAATGACCAGCCGCGTGGAAGGCGATCCGATCGACCGCGAATGGCAACTTGCGACGGATGGTGCCCTGATATCCAAGCTGGAACTGGCGCCAATGGGGGACGAACAAGCCCGACAACTGGTCGAAGAGTTCACCGGGATCGACCCGGAACTGTTAGACGCCTGCGTGAAACGCGCCGGAGGCAATCCGCTGTTTCTTGAACAGTTATTGCGCAATATCGATGTGCTGAAACAGGAATCCGTTCCCGGCAGCATTCAGGGCATTGTTCAGTCCCGTCTGGATTCGCTGGACCGGACCAGCCGAACGTCGATTCAGGCGGCATCCGTGCTGGGGCAGAGGTTCTCGCCCGAAGTTTTGAATTTTGTTCTGGGTGAAGGGCATCTGGATACCTCGACCCTGATCCGCTCTGCCCTGATCCGCGAGGCTGAGGCCGATCTGATGTTTGCCCACGCGCTGATCCGCGACGGATCTTATGCAACTTTGGTGAAATCTGAACGCGCCCGCCTGCATCGTCAGGCCGCGAGTTGGTTTGAGGACCGTGACGCCACTCTGCGGGCACAGCATCTGGATCGCGCGGGTGCGACCCATGCGGCCCAGGCTTATCTGGAAGCCGCGGACAAGCTGATACAGGTTTTTCAGTTCGACGATGCCAGCCCGTTGATCGAACGGGGGCTGGAACTGCCAGCACCCGCAGGGGTTCGCTTTGATCTGTTCTGCGCCCGGGGTGAGACGCACCGGTTGCAGGGCCTGTCCAATGATGCCCTGCGTGAATTCAAAGAGGCCGCAGAATTGGCCGAGACGGATGAACAAATCTGCCGGGCGCAAATCGGCTTGGCGCAGGCCGCGCGGCAGGCCAGCCTGTATCAGGAAGCTCTGGAAAGTCTGGACATTGCCGAGGCAGCTGCGGAACGCTGCGGGTCTGACCGCGACATTGCTCAGATCAACTATGTGCGCGGCAATGTATACTTCCCGCTGGGGCAGGTGACAAAGGCGCTTGAGAGTAACGAAAAGGCTCTAACACTGGCCAGAAAGCTTGAATCCGCGCGACTTGAGGTTGGTGCGCTCAGTGGATTTGGCGATGCCAATTTCATGAATGCCACGATGCAAACTGCGACAGGGTTCTACACGCAGGCAGTCGAACGGGCGCGAGAAAAGGGTTTGGTCCGCGATCTGGCCGCGAACCTGCACAATCTGAGCGTCGCGCGCAGCTATACCGGTGATGTAGCGCAAGGAAAGTTGGATGCGCAGGAAGCCATTGAAGTGTCACAGAAGTACTTCGCCTTTGTCCCAGAATGCGTGGCGCAGACCTGTTTGGGCGTTGCGCACACTTTCTTAGGGGAAATAGATCAGGCGTTGGACGTCTTTACCCTGTCTGCCGAGATCGCGAACCGCGTTGGAGCGAAACGCCTAGAGGCGCAGGCGCTGGAACATCTTGCCCGCACGCAGGTTTATGCCGGGCAGCTGGAACAGGCGCGTGAAACCGGTCGCCGCGCGGTCGGCATTGCCCTTGAACACGGTCGGAATTTCGTCGGACCAAAAGCGCTGTCAGCTTTGGCCATGGCCGAAGAGGACCCCGCGACGCAAGATGATAACCTAAAGCTTGGCGAGAAGATCATCGCCGAAGGCTGTGTTGGCCATAGCCATCTTCATTTCTATACGGACGCCGCTGCCGTCATGCTGGCGCGAAAGCAGTGGGACGAAGCCACGCGATACGCGGATGCCCTGGCAGCTTTCACTGCAGATGAGCCTTTGTCGATGGTCGATCTGTCGATCCTGCAGGCTCGAACACTGGCTGAATGTGGGGGTTGGGGTATTCCTTTGACGGCACATGAAGGATTCGATGAATTGAAGGCGCGGTTTCAGGACCTGGGCATCAAACAATCGCTGGTCGGGCCGCTGGACTAATCAGGTGAGGGGCTGAATGAGCATAGAAAAGAAAGTCTGGCTGATCTCGGGTTTTGTTACGCTGGGTCTGGCCCTTGTTCTGTTCAAACTCTGGATTGAACTGAATCATTTTGACGAGGATCCGACGCAACTGCCAGATCAGGCGTCGGTCGACGCTTATCTGCAAGACCTTCCAAATTTGCCAAGCTATCAGGTCAAAACTGGCATATTCATCAAATCTTTCAGTTTTACCGGTGCCAGCGATGTGCATGTCAGCGGTTATATCTGGCAGCATTATGAGGATGGTGTGCATGACGCCATCAAACCAGCCGAAGGCGAAGTGGGGTTCATCCTGCCGGAAGCTGCCGAGGCAGCGAGTGGCCTGATTGAAGAAGCCTACAGGATAGATCAGGGCGGGTCCGAGTTGATCGGCTGGTACTTTGAACAGACCTTGCGCCAGGCCTTTGACTATACCAGTTATCCGTTTGACCACAAAACCGTCTGGGTCCGTTTCTGGCCGGGTGAGTTTGACGTAAATGTGGCTCTAATCCCTGACTTTTCGGCCTATCCGGCCACTGGGCCGGACGATATCTTTGGCATCGACAACCGGATCGTCATGGGAACGTGGGAGCGTGAAAACACATATTTCGACTATCGCCTGTCCGATCTGGATACGACCCTGGGCATCGGAAAGAACGAATATCAGACCAACCTGCCCGAGCTGCACTATAACTTCGTCATCAAACGGAACTTTGCGAATGCCTTTATCGTTCACATGATCCCCCTGATTGTTGTGACGATGCTGCTGTTCGGGGCCGTCATGACGGTCACGCGACGCCCCAATCTGGTGGAACGGCACGATTTCAGTACGTCCAGCGTTATCGGCACTTGCTCGGTCCTGTTTTTCGTGATCCTGCTGGCACATGTACAACTGCGCGAAGGGTTCGCCGGATCGCCCGTGATCTACATGGAATCGTTCTTTTTCCTGATGTATTTCCTGCTGCTGGCAGTGTCGGTAAACACCTACTTCTTTGCGGCCGAGGCCGTGCCGTCCCTGTGGTTCATCCACTATAAAGACAACCTGATTCCCAAGGCCTGCTTCTGGCCCTTTGTCCTGTCGTGCATGGTGATCATCACGGCCTATAACCTCAGCCTCAAGGACATCCCTAAGGATGAGGCCGGGATACAGGTTCAAAACTAGGTGGGCGGCTGCCACCCGGGTTTTTGTGTGCCTGTCGCCATGTCCAGCGTGTATTCCCCGACAACCCCGGCTACGCCCTGATCCAACTGGTCCAGATACTTGGTGGGCTGCGCGATCACGTAGGCATAGGCGGGTTTTTTCACACCGTCGATCAGCACATTGATCCGTTTGCGGACATAGACATTCTCGGGTGATCCGGGTCCGTGGTAACCTTCGAGCTGGTCTAGCTGTTTCAGGCCCGATGAGGTCACCCGATACACTTCTCCGCATATTGGATGGCCGCGCCCTTTCTGGTCGACCAGCGTGGCCATCCTGTGCAGGAAGCCACAGTTCGGATTGTCGCAATGCGGCTCATGCGGCACGATCAGAGGCATTCGCTGTCGCGTCACGGCCTTGCCAACGAAATCATCCAGCACATCGGCGTGGGCTTCGTGGTTCGGGAAGCCTTTCTTCAACGAACCATAGGTAAAGTAGAGATAGGTGCGCTCACGGTCATCAACCACATCGTCTTCGCCCTCTTCCTCAATCTCGGTCAGCGTGTGGCTGTTGGCCCAGTCATCCAGCATGGCCAGCACGTCTTTTGATATTTTGGCGTCTTCGATTTCATGGGCGTTTTGCAGGAAATGGATGCAAGCGCTGGCATCAATGCCATCCGCTGCCAGCAGAGTTTTGACCATTTCGACCGAGTTGTTCATCACCGCCACGTGCAGGCTGGTAAACCCATGGTCGTTGGTCGCATTCACGTTGATACCGCGCCGTATCAGCTCTTGTGCAGCCTCCAGATCAGGTTTGCCCAGGTCCTGCCCGTTTTCGTTCAGCTCGCCTTCGCCGCCTGCTGCGTAGTGCAACAGCGTGTCGCCATTGTGGTCATCCACGATGTCGATCCCGGCCATGCCATTGTCGATCGCCTCGAACACACGATTCCATTGTTCGAACTCATCCGATGCGGCGGCTTCTTGCGCCCATTTGCAGATGTTGTGTTCCTGATCGGCCAGTTCCTCGAACGCTTCGTCCAGAACCTCCATGATCTGGTCCGGGGTCGCCATCATGCCAATCCCCATCATGCCGTTTGACAGCCGCCCTTTCCGGGGACCGACCAGATCAACACCCAGATCGCGCAGCTTTTCGACATTCCTTTGGGTAGTGACATTGTTCCACATGTTGGTGTTACACGCCGGGCAAAGGATCGCCGGTTTGTTCCGGTACTGCCAGGCAACAAAGACCGAGGTCAGAAGGTTGTCGGCAATCCCATTGGCGATCTTGCCCATTGTATTGCAGGTCACGGGCGCCACGATCACGCAATCGGCCCAGTCACACAAGGCAAGATGCGAGGCGCGCAGGGGCATTCCAAATTTGGTGTAGCGAAAGTTCCATTCGTCGTCATCGCGGTAATAGTCGTTGTGCGAGATATAGTCCTCGACCTTTTCCGGCTCGTACCCCCGTTCAATCTCGACGCCCTTTTCGATCTCGATATCGCGAAAGAACTTCTCAGCGGAAACCGACGGGATCAGTTTCACGTTGTGGCCAGCGGCGGTAATTTTCTTTACCAGTTGCGGCACCTTGTCTGCGGCAGAAGACCCGCAGGCACACAGCAATACGTTGCGTTTTTCGCTGGGGGCATCGGTCAGCCCACCCTTGGGATAGCCAAAGATGTTCTTGTCCAGGCTGGGAGATTCATTGCGCAGCAGAACCGGCAATCCGGCCTTCTTGATGTCTTTTTGAAATTGACCATTAAGGATTCTGTCTACGATGTCCTTGCGCGTGCCCTGAAACACATTCTGGAAAAACAGATATGGAACCGTTTCCTTGCCGGTTCTAGCGATCAGTTGCCTGCGCATTTTCATGACATTTGCCCCGTGCCCCTCGACATCAACCAGCTTGATGTCGGTGATGCCGATATTGGCCAGAATACTGCGCAGCATGTAGGACCAGGGGTCTTCATCCGCATAGAACAGAACAAGCGGGTTTTTTTCGGTGATATGGTCTACGTCGGACGGATCTTTTGGGGCTTCACGTTCTTCGATTACCAGCAACGCAGGTTTCGTAATGTCCCGAAGACCGCGGAACAAATGTCCGCGTGGCGCTTGCCACACTTGTGAGGTCGCGGGGCTCATGTCCACAACCGTCACCATATCGGTGGCCTCTTTATATGCGATACACAGGCACCAGAACTCCTCCAACAGGGCCGTTTCGCGGAACGCATTCTTCGGGGGGCGAATGACCTCAGACCCCAGTACCTTGTTGAAATCGATATTGATCATCAGGTGACGACCTTTGTCATCGTTCAGGCTTAGCAATTGGTGGCGGAACCAGTCTTCGGGTGATTTGATGCTTTTGTCCGAACGATTGGCATAGCTGCGGAAAGTGCTGCCCAGATGCACGTCCGGTTCCTGGCTGAGGTACCGTTGCGCCATCGCGTGCATTTGCCGGGCGGTCGACACGCGGCTAAGCGCCTCGGCCAGATCGGTTTGTGTTGCTCTCAGCAGTTTATCCTCGTCAACCTGTTCATCCCCAAGGATGGCCAGGCTTTCGGCAAGAACGCCCATCGAGTTCATGTTCGGGCTGGCCCGTCGGAACAGGTTACGCCGCTTTTTGGGGTCCTTGGCCAGGTATTCCGTACTGTCGACATAATTGCAGTCCTGCTTCAGGGTTTGCAGGTATGTTTTGACAGCGTCTAGCGCCGAAAACCGCAGCATCCCCCGTGATCGCATCGATGTTCCGTCGCGGTCGGTCATCCCGGCCCACAGTCGATCAATGGTTGTCACCCATAGCTTGCCGTACTTTTCCGGGTGAACGTCCATCATATGAACGAGGCCGGTGCTGGGGTTGCACTTTGCGATAATGGCGAAATGGCCGCCCGGCATGTTTTCCTTGCCATGTGCGACACCGACCTGAAAGTTCGCCACAAGGATATCGTTCTTTCCACCCAGCCGATTGGATTCGTCTATTGCCTCAAGCAGCAGATCCACGGATGTCGTGGCCTCATCCATGAAATAGGCCTGCACCTGAATGACATCGCGCAGGTCCTGGGTATGGATGAATGTGCAGGCAACATCGAAAAGTTCGCCCAGCGATATTCCGTCGTTTACGACAAACGAGGTTGGCAAGCCGCATTCGCGAAAGATGTCGTTGACTTCGTAGCTGAATCCAAGCGCCGACATGCTAAGGGCTGCCGCAGTCACGCTGCAGCAATTGATCGGCTGTTGATAGTTTTTCAGATGCACGCTGACCAGATCGCCAAATAGCGTATCTTCACAGGCATCTTTGATCTTTTTCGGGATTGCCTTCCATTGGTGTTTGGGCAGATAGGCCAACCGGGTGCCCGGAGTGGCCAGGGCCTGAAGACTGACGGGAATGTCCTCGATTTCGAGATGTTCTTCGTAAAAATAGTCCCCGCTGTCTGCGGTCGCCAGAACCGCTTTGTCCTGCCGAAGCTGAACCATGCCGCCAAGGACCACAAACATACCCTCAGAGGGCAGGACCGTCTCTTCGGATACTTCGTAGAATTCGAATTTCGAATGAATGACTGATGAATCCTTGGATGGCAGGACCTCATCTATCAATTTCAAATCGTCTTGGGATGGGTTGAATGATTGAGAGCTTTCAATTGGATCTTTAGGCACGTCTTGTCCCCCCTGAACTTCGCCGTGAAAATTGTCAAAGACCCAACGCAGAAGCTTGTTCTTGGGTCAGGCACCCATCGGTCATACAGAATAAAAAAACCGGCCTGACGTAATTTCCCGCGCTGGGCGGACCGATTGAACACATTGATATGCGCGAACAAAAGGGTCCAATTGAGCGCACTGTATAATATCTGAATATAAAAATCACTGGCGTTGTTGATTGGGCCAATTGCGTTGCAGCCATAGGGTGATCATGTCGTTCATCGCGCCGCCGAGTGCGGAAGCTCGTACAGGTGGTGCGACGAATTGACAAAATTATCGTCAATATGACAAGCATGACCGCGATTTCGTCAAGATTGCCCCTGCGTTTCGGACAGAAGCGGCCTCATACTTTTAAAAACGAAAAAGGAGGCGCGTTTTGAGCTGGAACATTTGTGTCATCGGAGCAGGCAAGATCGGTCAGATGATCGCGACCTTGCTGAAATCATCGGCCAACTACTCGGTCACAGTGGCCGACCGGGATTTGGCTGCGTTATCAGCGTTGAACAAGCAGGGCATTTCGACCCGGCAAATTGATGTGAGCGACGAAGTGCAACTGACCGAAGGTCTGGGTGTGTTCGATGCCGTAGTCTCGGCGGCCCCATTCTTTCTGACGCCGAAAATTGCCAAGGCGGCCAAGGCCGCTGGTGCACACTATTTTGACCTGACCGAAGACGTCGCCGCGACCAATGCGGTGCGTGACTTGGCACAAGGCAGTGATACGGCGTTCATGCCGCAATGTGGTTTGGCACCGGGTTTTGTCGGTATCGCGGGGGCATCGCTGGCGGCGGAATTCGATGAAATCGACAGCCTGCATATGCGGGTGGGCGCGCTGCCGCTCTATCCAACCAACGCGTTGAAATACAATCTGACCTGGTCCACCGACGGGTTGATCAACGAATACTGCAACCCTTGCGATGCCATCGTGAATGGTGAACGAGTCAAAACCGCTCCGTTGGAGGATTATGAGCTGCTTGGCCATGACGGGGTGGAGTACGAATGTTTCAACACCTCAGGCGGTTTGGGCACTTTGCCCGAAACACTGGACGGCAAGGCGCGGGCGGTGTCCTACCGCTCAATCCGATATCCGGGCCATTGCGATATCCTGAAACTGCTTCTCAAGGACCTTGGCCTGGAACATCGCCGCGATCTGCTGAAGGATATTTTTGAGACCGCGCTGCCGCGCACCGATCAGGATGTGGTGCTGGTCTATTGCACCGCAAAAGGCATGATCGATGGCGCGCTGCGCGAGAAATCCCTGATCAACAAGAGCTTTGCCCGCACGATTAACGGACAGATCTGGAGCGCCATTCAGGTCACCACAGCCGCAGGAGTTCTGGGCGTGGTTGATCTGATGCGGACCGGCGCGCTGCCTGCGAAGGGCTTTGTCCGGCAGGAACAGGTGAACCTGTCCGATTTCCTGAACACCGAATTTGGCCGGCTCTATCGCGCCGGCGACGTAACCGAACAGAACAAGGCGGCCTGAGATATGAAAGACATCGTGATGACAGCCCAAACAACCCTCGCCAATCTGGATCTGACCGAGGCCGAACTGACCGGCGGCACGCTCAAAGTGACGTCTCCGATTGATGGCAGCGTATTGGCCGACGTGCATGAGACGCCCGTTGCCGACATGGAAGCCATCTTTGCCCGTTCTAAAACGGCGTTCAAAGAATGGCGGACAGTACCGGCCCCGCGCCGGGGTGAGCTGATCCGCCTGTTGGGAGAGGAACTGCGCGCCGCCAAGGACGATCTGGGTGCTCTGGTCAGCTGGGAGGCTGGCAAGATCACCTCGGAAGGCTTGGGTGAAGTGCAAGAGATGATCGACATCTGCGACTTTGCCGTTGGTCTTTCGCGTCAATTGTACGGCCTGACCATTGCGTCCGAACGCCCGGGTCACCGGATGATGGAGACGTGGCATCCGGCAGGTCCGGTCGGCGTGATCTCGGCCTTCAACTTCCCGGTTGCAGTGTGGTCGTGGAATGCGGCATTGGCGCTGGTTTGTGGTGACCCGGTGATCTGGAAGCCGTCCGAGAAATCTCCGCTGACCGCGATGGCGTGCCAGAAAATCTTTGAACGCGCGTTGGCCCGGTTTGGCGATGCGCCGGACAATCTGCTGCAAACCCTGATCGGTGGCGCAGCGCTGGGCGAAGCCTTGGTCGCAAGCGAAGACGTTCCGGTTATCTCGGCCACAGGGTCCACCCGTATGGGTCGCGCCGTTGCGCCCATCGTGGCGCAACGCTTTGGCAAGTGCATTCTAGAGCTGGGTGGCAACAACGCGATGATCGTTGGCCCCTCGGCCGATCTGGAAATGGCTGTCCGTGCGGTTGTGTTCTCGGCCGTCGGTACGGCCGGTCAGCGCTGCACCACGCTGCGTCGCCTGATCGTACACAACTCGATCCGCGAAGAATTGGTCGGCCGTTTGAAAAAAGCCTATGCGGGATTGCCCATCGGCAACCCACTGGTCGAAGGCACGCTGATAGGCCCGTTGGTAGACGAAGCCTCGGGCACGGCCATGACCGCTGCGCTTGAGGCCGCAAAGACTGAAGGCGGCACCGTACACGGTGGACGTCGTGTAACCGAGGGTGTGCCTGCGGGCGTCTATATGGAACCGGCCATTGTCGAAATGCCAGGCCAGACGGCGGTGGTAAAAACTGAAACCTTTGCGCCCATCCTCTACGTCATGGGCTATGACGATTTTGATGATGCGATTGAGCTGCAGAATGACGTCCCGCAAGGCCTGTCTTCTTGCGTCTTTACCTTGAACATGCGCGAGGCCGAGCAGTTCCTGACCGCAGCCGGGTCGGATTGCGGCATCGCCAACGTCAATATCGGCCCGTCGGGTGCCGAGATCGGCGGAGCCTTCGGCGGTGAGAAGGAAACCGGTGGCGGGCGCGAAAGCGGCTCGGACGCGTGGAAAGCCTATATGCGTCGTCAGACGAACACTGTGAATTACTCGGCTGAGCTGCCCTTGGCGCAGGGCGTCAAGTTCGACATTTGAACCAATTATCCAGCGGCGCTTTAAAGCGCCGCTGGACGTTTCAGATTAATCGGCAAAAAGATAATCAAGGCTCATGATGGCTTGCGCCTTGTCCCGCGACACGCCCAGAAACTCGGCAATCGCGGTCTCATTCTCAATATTTGAGTTGGTCTCGCGGATACGCAGGTATCCGTCAAACTCTGCCTCGCGGATCAATTCGGATTCGTGCACTAGTGAACTGCGCAGCGCCGGGATCAGACGGGCCACGGTTTCCCGAGGACTGCTGTCCCCGGCCAACCCAACCCGGCGAGCGTGACCGATCAGATAGTCGTCGGAATACTCGCACTCGATTTCAAGAACATGGCTGCGGGCCTGAACCGAGCAGAAATCCTGAATGATATCCAGATCTGCGGGATCCACGCACAAGACCAGCTTGTTGGAATCAAAGCTTTCAAACAGCATGCGGGCCACCGCGCGCCGGTGCCGCGTGCGCTTGGCCAGAGACGATTCAATGCCGCCCAGATCAGGCAAAGAAGTGTCTTCTTCGTTGAACAGGTATTCGACGCATGGAATGTCGGTTTCCGAGACGATCTGATCCACCAGGCGCTTGGCAACATGCCACTTCTTGCTCACGATCAGAAACACTTCGCGCTCGGGGCCCAGTGAATTGCCCGCCTCCCAGAACCGCTGCGCATAACGCCGCCCCACCCGGCCGCGCCCGGTCAGAAAGCTGTACAGGTTGCGGCCTTCGTCCGAGATGTGAAACGTCATCCCTTCGGTTGCGTACATCTGACCCAACCTGTCCTTCAGCTCATGGGCTTCGGGGCTGATCTTGCGGGCGAACAGGTAATCTTGGGATAGCAGCAAGTCATAGTGATCGTTGTAGAACGTCACCGGCATGCCATAATCCGAGAACATCAGAAACGTGGGCGTGCGGTTGTCGATTTCAGTCTTGGGGATCAGATGGCGCACCAAAGTCTGAAAAAAGGTCTCGTCCGGAATCCAGGTGGTCGAGAAAAACCGTTTCACATCCGGGCGCTTTTGCAGAAAATCCAGGATCATTTCGATGGTCCTGCGGCGCAGGCACCACCATTGGCTGCCGATCATTATCTGAACGTCTGACGGAATCTCGCGCGTCAGACCAAACCGTTTTTGCAGATTGTACGACCCGTAAAACAGCTTGGCCTGTGTGCGTTCGTTGAAATAGTGCCGATAGATCAGCCGGTCCTCGACCATGCCGGTCTTGATCCAGTTGCTTTCCAGGAAATCATGGCTTTCGACGAAATCAACGTCGTGTTGATTCAGAAAGTCGTGGATGTATTCAGCCGATTTGATCGGCATGCAGTCACCCGACACCATGTAGAAATGAGTGGCGCGGGGAAACGCATCCACAGCGGCCTGCAGGGCATTCAGCGTGGCCTGAACCAGTGACCACGCCCCCCAGCCGCATTTGATGCGCTTGCTGGCAAACGTGACATTGGGGTTGTCTTTCAAAGCCTCGCGAATGCGTTCGAAAGCGGCCGCACTGGCACGCGCGTCAAAGTGGATCGCCATGCAATCCCCGGCTGCGGTCAGTTGCTCGGCCTGCGCGATGATTGCGTCAGGGTCTTTGTGACAAAGCAATATGTAGGCAATTCTTGCCATATTGGCCTATTGTTTTCCGTTTCTGCCCGTTTCCAACCGTGATACTGAGGATGAGCGATTGAATAAATAGAATATTTTTGGTTTTTTGGTTTCGAATGCTGGCGCGTCAATTATGAGACCAGATCAGCAAAGGAGGCACAGCAGATGGGTTTTCCCGGTACATGGATGACCGAAAGCGAAAGCATGGTTTACCGTGTGGTGCCGAAATGCGCCTGTTCGACCATTGGTCAGATCATGTTTTATTCGGATCACGGGCAGTTTTTTGACGGTGATATCCATGACGCGAAGGACGGGATGCACAAATGGGCCTTCGGTCCAAGTCAGGATCAGATCTCGGGAAATGTCCGCAATCACAAGTCCTTGGCCTTTACTTGCGTACGCAATCCTTATACCCGAATTCTAAGCTCGTTCTTCGACAAAATCTGCGGCATTCAGCGCAACGGCAAGCGGTATCGGGGCAATTTGGTGCCCACGCTTATCTATAATTACGGGATCGAAGTTGGCGGCGACGATGGCAAGGGTGAGTTCGATCAGATCGCCAGTTTCCGTCGGTTTTTGCTGTTTGCGCGTGATACGATCCGCTGGCGCCGCCCGATGGATCCTGACATTCACTGGTCGGCCATGTCCGGGCATGTTTCTACCTTCATCGTGAATGGTGGGCAGTACGATCAGATTTTCTGGACTGAGCAGTTCAATGAAGGAATGCAAAGTGTCCTTGATCGGTTAGAGACACCGCACGCTGTGAATTTGTCCGAAATCCCGCGATTCAATGAATCCGAAGGCCATGGGCCCAAACGTGCGCATCCGGTCGAGGACTACTTTGACGACCTTTCGATGCACTTGGTCTACGAAATCTACAAACACGATTTCGAGTTGTTCAAATACGATTTTGAGAACCCGGGCAACAAGATGCCAATTGGGGAGATTGATTTGGACGAAGTTCACGCCAAACTGGGCGATTAGACGAACTGATCAGCGATCGATCAGCCGCTCTTTCAGGCCGGTCGGGTATAGCTCTGGACCGCCGATATCCAGAGCATCCAGACTGAACCATCCTGCCGTCCAACTCAGGCCATTGTCTTCGGTGAATGAAATCGGCGCGTCGGGCCAGTTCAAAAGCTCGGGGCACTGAATCTCGGCCACAAAGATGATCTCATGTCCCTGATGCCCTTCATGCTGGTACAGGTTCTCGATCACCAGCGGTTGCCCACTGACTTCAACTGTCACATCGAGCTCTTCCCGGAACTCACGTTTCAGCGCGTCACGCCATGTTTCGCCGAATTCGACCGATCCGCCCAAAGGGCGAACACCCTTGATGCGACCGTCGTCATTTGGGACTTCGGCAGCAAGAAGGCGGTCCCACCGCCAATGCAAGCCGATGGCTTTGACACGGATACCGTTATGCGGGCGCCAGAATGTCATACTTGTCACCGATTTTGCCATGGATGCCGTTGAATACAAAAGAAAAAGGTCTCGCTAAACGAACTAGAGAGACCTTTGAAGTTATTGCAGTTTGGGTGGTTTGGAAACCGCTTCTTCAGACTTGGCGCACGGCACCTTTCGCGGCACTTGTCGCCAGCTTGGCATAGGCCTTTAGCGCGGTTGACACCTTGCGCTTGCGCGGTGCGGCCGGAACCCATCCCTTTTCGTCCTGCTCTTCGCGGCGGGCGGCCAGTTCTTCGTTTGACACGGCCAGATGAATCGTCCGGTTGGGGATGTCGATCTCGATCTTGTCGCCTTGCTTGACCAGCCCGATTTCGCCACCCTCGGCGGCCTCAGGTGAAACGTGGCCGATGGACAGACCCGAGGTGCCACCCGAGAAACGCCCATCGGTCAGCAGGGCGCAGGCTTTGCCCAGACCTTTGGATTTCAAGTAAGACGTCGGATACAGCATTTCCTGCATCCCCGGACCGCCGCGCGGGCCTTCATAGCGGATCACCACCACGTCGCCTTCTTTGACCTTGCCGGTCAGGATGTCGTTGACCGCCTGATCCTGGCTTTCGCAAACATAGGCCGATCCGGTGAACGTCAGGCTGTTGGGGTCAACGCCTGCCGTTTTTACGATACAGCCATCTCGCGCGATGTTACCGAACAGAACCGCCAGACCGCCATCTTGGCTGAAGGCGTGTTCCTTGGACCGGATCACGCCACCTTCGCGGTCGGTGTCCAGTTCTTTGTACCGGTTCGACTGGCTGAAGGCCTGTGTCGTGCGTACGCCGCCCGGCGCGGCCTTGAACAGGTCCTGCGCCGCCGGGTTGTTCGCAACCTTGATGTCCCAGTTGGCAATCGCCTCACCCATCGTGCCTGAGTGTACGGTGCTGCAATGTTCGTGCAGCAGCCCGGCCCGGCTAAGTTCGCCAAGGATCGAGAAGATGCCACCGGCGCGGTGCACATCCTCCATGTGAACATTTTCGGTGTTGGGTGCGACTTTACAGAGACACGGCACCTGACGGCTCAGGCGATCCATGTCGGTCATGGTGAAATGCACCTCACCCTCATGCGCGATAGCTAGCAGGTGCAAAACCGTGTTGGTCGAACCGCCCATGGCAATATCCAGCGACATCGCGTTCTCGAACGCGTCGAACGTTGCGATTTCGCGTGGCAGGAAGCCTTTTTCATCCAGATCATAGTGACGCTTGGTGATCTCAACGATCCGACGACCGGCCTCAAGGAACAACTCTTTACGGTCGGCATGCGTTGCGAGCGTGGAACCGTTGCCCGGCAGCGCCAGTCCCAGAGCTTCGGCCAGACAGTTCATCGAGTTTGCGGTGAACATACCGGAACATGAGCCACAGGTTGGGCAGGCGTTTTCTTCGATATGCTGGACCTGTTCGTCGGTGAATCTGTCGTCGGCGGCGGCGACCATCGCATCCACAAGGTCGATCTTCTTGGCGTCCAGATCGGCGATGTCGATCTTGCCGGCCTCCATCGGCCCACCCGAGACAAAGATCGCCGGGATGTTCAGGCGCATCGCGGCCATCAGCATGCCGGGGGTGATCTTGTCGCAGTTCGAGATACAGACCATCGCATCAGCGCAGTGGGCGTTGACCATATATTCGACCGAATCCGCGATCACTTCGCGCGAGGGCAGGGAATACAGCATCCCGTCATGGCCCATGGCGATACCGTCATCCACCGCGATTGTGTTGAACTCTTTCGCAACACCGCCAGCGGCCTCAACCTCGCGCGCGACCATCTGGCCCAGATCCTTCAGGTGCACGTGGCCGGGTACGAACTGGGTGAACGAGTTGACGATGGCGATGATCGGTTTGCCGAAATCGTCGTCACCCATGCCGGTGGCGCGCCACAGGCCGCGAGCACCGGCCATGTTGCGGCCGTGGGTTGAGGTTCTGGATCGGTACATTGGCATGATGCTGTTTCCCTTTTGCCCCGGTTGCGATATTCGGGTTGCGTACGTTATAGCGCACGTACCACATGTGCGCTATAACGCACAAGAGGATTCGAGAGACGATCAAGATGGCACCGGACGAAATTACGTTAAAACTACGCGATGTGCGGGCGGCCTCGGGGTTGAGCCTGTCCAAAGTGGCCGAGATGACGGGTGTCAGCAAAGCCATGCTGGGTCAGATCGAACGAGGCGAATCCAGCCCGACCATCGCAACGCTGTGGAAAATCGCCAAAGGGTTTCAACTGCCGCTGAGTGCGTTGATCGGAACGGCGGCCCTGCGGGATACCGCCATGACCGACGTGTTTCACACGGTGACCTTTCCCGGCAGCATTGAGGTCAAGATCGTCTTTCCCTTCGATCCGGCGCTGGGCGCCGAAACGTTTCACGTCGACCTTGCCCCAAACCAAAGCCACGAATCCGCAGCCCATGCCGCAGGGGTGACCGAAGAAGTGTTTGTGCTGAACGGATCGCTTGAGATTCTGCGTGATGGTGACTGGGTACCGCTACAGGCCGGGCAGGGCCTGCGCTTTGCAGCCGATCTGCCGCATGGTTACAGGGCGGGGACGAATGGCGCTGCGTTTCTGAACATGCATCATTATGCACAACCAGCCGAAGTCACCTGAGGCAACGCGCTCGCTGGAAAGGTTGGGCGAGATGAAACAAGTATGTGACCCAAGTACACAGCTATGACTTTATGTCGAGGTGGCACACAGCGCGGGTCGCGCTGTGTACGGGTTCTTTTGCACGAACCGATCAGTTCGACGCAGATTGCAGCTTAGAGCTGTACTCGGACAGCGAGCTGGAAACGATATCGTACCACTCGCCCGACTGCCGCATTTCGTTCAGGCCATTGTTCAGCATCGAGATATACTGCAGCCCGTATGGGTTGGATTTATGGGCCAGCAGGCGAATGGTGGACAGATGGGTGAAGTTCTCATTCTGAACCACCTCGTTTTCCATACCCAAAGCCGCAATTGCCCCATTGGCTTGCTGAATAGCCATCCCGGTGGCGTCCGCGGTTCCGTTCATGACCGCCTCGATGCACTCTTCCGGGGTGCGGGGGCGAACAAGCGTGATTTTGGGTTCGACCAGGCCGGCCTCTTCCAGGTCATTGGTAAAGAACCCGTCCATACGACAAAATACGGCCCCTTCAAGCTCTTCGATGGAGGCTGCGCCAGCATATTTGCTGTCGGGCAGTGTGAAATACCCAACGACCGATTCATACAATGGCTGTGATGCGTAGAACCCGTTACAGCGATAAAGGCTGTCTTCACCCATGGCATCGGGGTTTTTTGCGCAATCTGGCACAACCCAGGCAACGGCGATGTCATACGCTCCGGCGGGCAGAAGTGTGTAAAGATGCGAGTTGAAATCGTTCACCCAACCCTGATTGTATTCGCGCTTGTTGCCAGCACGATGCAGGGCCGTTGTCGACAACCGCATCAAAAAGCCGCCACCCGAAAGACCTTCGTCCGTATAGGGTGCCCAATCGTTCCCGGCCAAAAGACGAATCGGTGGCTCGTAAACGTTTCTGGGTTTGATTTTTGCGGCTTTTTCTTCCTCACGCTCAACAACTTCGTTGAACTGCGATGTGGCGGTCAGTCGGCCGTCAGCGCATGGCAAATTCAGAATGGTACCAGGGGTCAGATTGTTCGGATTTCCGGCAATGACGTTTCTGTTTGCGTTGAAGATGATCTGGTAATCCCGAGAGCCATATGCCGTTTCGGAAATAGTCGCCAGCGTTTCGCCTGCTTCTACTGTGTACGATTCGCACGCGACCTGCGCCGCAGCACTTATCGGTGAGATCAAGGCAGCCAGACCCAGGGTCATGAGGCCAAACTTAATTCAAGGGGTGTTCATTTCGTTCTCCTGTAGAGTGAGTTTTTTCAACGTGCACCAGGGTCCCGGTTTTTTGTTCTATCACCCTAGTGACGTTGTGTTTTTTCTTTCGCTTACAAAATGGTAGGAAAGATGTGCCGCGCCGATTAAAATTTTACAGACTGCGGGGGAAAGCGTTTGTTCTTTTCCTGATTGCCCGTTTCCTTTGCTTCAGCGCCGATTTGTATTGGCTGTTTCCACGGCCTGAGTTCGGGCGCTTTCACAGATACTCCGGGGTACATTGACGTGGGGAAAACCGACCTTTTTGGGGCGGAAAGTGCGTTTTTTTGGGTTCAACCCTTGGTGGAGTGATAAATTACACACGGACATAAGCCCGATAAGCGGGGCTTTAGTCTTACACGCATTACTATTTGGGGTGTTTGCAACCCAGAGTATGCATGTGGTCAAACGGGTGCGCGCGCAGGACTGGTTCCTGAGAGCGCTCGCGTCAGTTGGTTTTGCCCAACATAGTCCCAATCATTCGCACATGCAGGTTCAGAGGCGTCCGTTAGCGTCATCATCCCATCCAGCCTTGAACCCGCATGCGCGCGCGTATAGGGAAAAACCAAACGCGTTTAGGGGAGGCTTTTATGCAGGACGATCCGAAAACCCTCGTTTCTACCGAATGGCTTGCTGCCCATCTCAAGGACCCGGATCTGCGGGTACTGGACGGGTCATGGTATCTGCCACAGCAAGGGCGCGACGCAAAGGCCGAATACGCCGCCGCTCATATCCCCGGCGCACGGTTCTTTGATATCGATGACATATCGGACCACCGCTCGGACTTGCCGCATATGGCGCCCCCGGTCGAAAAGTTCATGTCCCGCCTGCGGGCGATGGGCGTGGGCGACGGCCATCAGGTTGTCGTCTATGATGGGGCCGGTTTGATGTCTGCCGCCCGTGTATGGTGGTTGTTCCGGTTGATGGGGCAGGAAAACATCGCCGTTCTGGATGGTGGTCTGCCGAAATGGCAGGCCGAGGGGCATGAGATCGAAGATCTGCCGCCGGTGATCCGCGACCGCCACATGACCGTCCGGGTCCAGAACCATCTGGTCCGTGACGTCACGCAGGTATCTGCCGCCGCCAAGCTGGGAGATCATGAGATCATCGACGCACGCTCTGCTGACCGTTTTGCCGGAACCGGAACAGAACCGCGTGAAGGTCTGCGAACGGGCCGCATTCCCGGATCGCGCAACGTGCCCTTTGGCACTTTGCTGAACAAGAATGGCACGATGAAATCCCCCGAGGAATGCCGCGCCATCTTCGAGTCCGCAGGTGTGGACCTGTCGAAACCGGCTATCACATCCTGCGGGTCGGGTGTGACCGCCGCAATCCTCAGCCTTGCGCTTGAGCGCATGGGCAAGAAAGACCACTCGCTTTATGACGGCTCCTGGGCCGAATGGGGTGCCTTCCCGACCCTGCCCGTCGCAACCGGAGAGAACTGATGTTCGAAAACCTCAAACCGCAGCCTGCCGACAAGATTCTGGCGCTGATGCAGGCGTATCGCGAAGACCCGCGCGATCAAAAGATCGACCTGGGAGTTGGTGTTTACAAAAATGCCGAGGGCGTGACCCCGGTGATGCGTGCGGTGAAAGCGGCCGAAAAGCGCATCCTGGAAGAGCAAGAAAGCAAGGCCTACACCGGATTGGCGGGCGACCCGGCTTATGCCGATGCGATGATTGGCCTGATCCTAGGCACCTCGGTTCCACGCGGCAACATCGCTGCCGTGGCGACGCCCGGCGGAACCGGTGCCTGCCGTCAGGCATTCGAGATGATCCGCATGGCCAACCCCTCGGCCCGCGTGTTCGTGTCGAACCCGACATGGCCCAATCATCTGTCGATCCTGAACTATCTGGGGATGGAGACGGTCCAATACCGGTATTTCGACGGCGAAACCCGTGGCGTTGATTTCGACGGAATGATCGAGGACCTGAAAACCGCGAATGCGGGCGACGTAGTCCTGCTGCACGGCTGCTGTCACAACCCGACAGGCGCCAACCTGAACATGGTGCAGTGGCAGGAGGTCGTGAACCTGATTAACGAGCGCGGCCTCGTGGCAATGATCGATATCGCCTATCAGGGCTTTGGCGACGGACTGGAAGAGGATGCGCAGGCAACCCGACTGGTGGCCTCGTCGGTCAAGCGCTGCCTGATTGCAGCGTCCTGCTCGAAGAATTTCGGTGTCTACCGCGAGCGGACCGGCCTGTTGATGGCCATCAGTGATGACCCGGCGCAGACAGCTCTGAACCAGTCCACGCTGGCATTCCTCAACCGTCAGAACTACTCGTTCCCGCCGGATCACGGCGCACGGGTGGTGACGACGATCCTGAATGATGAAGCCTTGCGCGCCGACTGGGCGGCTGAGCTGGAAGAGGTGCGCCTGTCCATGCTGGGCTTGCGCCAACAACTGGCAGACGAGCTGCAGGCCCAAAGTGGGTCCGATCGCTTTGGGTTTGTCGCCCAGCACCGCGGCATGTTCTCGCGTCTGGGGGCGGCACCGGAACTGGTCGAAAAGCTGCGCGCGGACCACGGCATCTACATGGTCGGTGACAGCCGGTTGAACATTGCCGGCTTGAACGCGACGACAGTTCCGATTCTGGCCAAGGCGATCATTGACGTCGGTGTCTGATTCAAGCCAATAAATCAGAAAACCCGGGCGCGAACGCCCGGGTTTTTTTGTTTTCGAGTGGCAGGCTCTTAGCCTTTCGAAAACTCTGGATAAGCTTCCATACCCAGTTCTGCCATGTCGAGGCCGTTGATCTCGTCTTCTTCGCTGACGCGGATGCCGACCGTCGCCTTCAGAATTGTCCACAGGATCAACGCGCCAACAAATGTGAACACACCATAAGCTACGATACCGGTCAGCTGTGTGATCAGGTTTGCTTCGCCGTAGAAGATCACGGCAATGGTGCCCCAGATGCCTGCGAACAGGTGAACCGGGATGGCACCGACAACGTCGTCGATCTTGAACTTGTCCAGCATCGGAACCGCGAAGACCACGATGATGCCGCCAACTGCGCCGATCCACAGCGCTCCGAACAGGGTCGGGGCAAGCGGTTCTGCAGTGATCGAGACCAGACCGGCCAGCGCGCCGTTCAGCACCATAGTCAGGTCAGGTTTCTTGTACAGCACCTGCGTCATGACCAGGGCTGCGATAGCACCAGATGCGGCGGCCATGTTGGTGTTGGCGAAGATGCGCGACACGTCGGATACGTCACCTACGGTGCCCATCGCCAGTTGCGATCCGCCGTTGAAACCGAACCAACCCAGCCACAGGATGAACGTTCCCAGAGTTGCCAGCGCAAGATTGGAACCGGGCATAGGGTGGACTTTGCCGTCCTTATACTTGCCAATACGCGGGCCAAGGATCAGGCAGCCCGCCAGAGCGGCCCAGCCGCCGACCGAATGCACAACTGTCGAACCGGCGAAGTCGGAAAAGCCCATGGCATCCAGCCAGCCGCCGCCCCATTTCCACGACCCCGAGATCGGGTAGAGGATACCAGTCAGCACGATGACGAAGACCAGGAAAGGCCACAGCTTTATGCGCTCGGCCACGGCACCGGACACGATGGACGCGGTTGCCGCCACAAAGACCAGCTGAAAGAAGAAATCCGAGCCGATAGACGCGTAGTCTAACGCCGCGTCTGCGGGCGCAACACCCACGGCATCAAGTACGGTCGGACCGCCAAGGGCAAAGAAACCATTAAAGTCGCCCGGATACATCGTGTTGAAGCCGACCAGCCAGTACATGATCGCGGCAATAGAAAACAGCGCGATGTTCTTGATCATCTGCATGGCGACGTTCTTGGAACGCACCAGACCGCCCTCGAGCATGGCAAATCCTGCAGCCATGAAGAAGACAAGGAAGCCTGCCATAAGAAACAGCAGGGTCGTAAAAATATACTGGGTGTGCAGCGCAGCTTCGCCCTCGGCGGCCTCTTGCGCCAGACCCATCTGCGGCAGCACGATAAGCGCGGCGGCTGGGATGAGAGATTTCATCAGGTTCATGTGACTTCCTCGAATGTATGTGAGTGGCGGCGCTTACAGCGCCTCTTCGTTCGTTTCCCCGGTCCGCACGCGCAGCGCCTGCTCGACATCAAGGACGAAAATCTTGCCGTCACCGATCTTGCCGGTCTTGGCGGTTTTGGTGATTGTCTCGACGATTTGGTCGGCCATCGTGGCGGGCACCACGATTTCAAGCTTGATCTTGGGCACGAAATTCACCGCGTATTCGGCGCCACGATAGATTTCGGTGTGGCCCGATTGCGAGCCGAAGCCCTTGATCTCGGTCACCATCATGCCGCGCACGCCGGCCTCGGTCAGTGCCTCGCGCACCTCCTCCAGCTTGAACGGCTTGATTGTCGCAATGATCAGTTTCACGTCTGTCCCCTCTTCCTGTCCGGCGGAACCGGTTTGTTTGCACCTGCAGAAAGAGAGCGTGACTGACCGCAGTAAGAAACGGTCAGGGTGGGAGAACGCAGGGGAAAAGGGGGGTGAGGTGCACAATTTTTGCACAAAAAAACGTTGATGCCCAAAAATCAGGCAAACTATTGAGGCCGGTTAGCGGAATTTCATACCTCTACTTCGCGCCGGTGGCAGGGTATGGTGCCTCAAAATGATAACCGGGCAGAGTTTGAGCATGACTGAGTCCAGGCGTCGCAAGACATCGCTTGTTGCAGACAAAAGATACCCTTCAAAGGGGCGTAAACCCGCTGCAACAAAGCGGACGACAAAGCCCGCCGGCAAGAAGGCGACGGCGCGCAAGACGTCGACTCGCAAAACCGCCCGGAAGAAAACCCGCAAGACGTCCGGCGGTGGCGGCGGTTTCTTTCGACGTCTTTTCCGTTGGTTGTGGCGACTGATCTGGGGCGTGACCTGGCGTGTGGGCGCGGTGGCTGCCATGCTGTTGGCTTTGGCGGTTGGGGTTGTCTACTCCTCTCTGCCTGACGTCGATGCTTTGCTAGACGGTCGGGCGCGCGGGTCGGTGACCCTGTTGGATCGGGACGGCAAGGTCTTTGCCTGGCGTGGGGACCAATTTGGTGGGGTGATCACGGCCGATACCGTATCGCCCCATCTGAAGAACGCGGTCGTCGCGACCGAGGACAAGCGGTTCTATCGCCATTTCGGCGTCAGCCCGCGCGGTGTCGCAAGCGCTGTGCGCATCAACCTGAGCGAAGGGCGCGGACCGCTGTCGGGGCATGGTGGGTCGACCATCACGCAGCAGACGGCCAAGCTGTTGTGTCTGGGTGTGCCTTATGAGCCCAGTGAATGGGAATCCGAAGCTGCTTACGAGTCCGATTGCCGTCAAGGCTCGCTTTGGCGCAAGGCCAAAGAGGCGGTCTATGCGATGGCGATGGAGGTCAAGTATTCCAAGGACGAGATCCTGACCATCTATCTGAACCGGGCATTCCTGGGCGCGGGTGCGCGCGGGTTCGAGGCGGCAAGCCAACGCTATTTCGGGATTTCGGCGGCTGAGGTCAGCCCGTCGCAGGCTGCTATGCTGGCTGGTCTGCTGGTGGCACCGACGCGCTATGCACCGACGAATAACCTTCAACGTTCGCAGGATCGGGCGCGGCTGGTGGTTGGCCTGATGGAGGCACAGGGGTATCTGACCTCGGCACAAGCAAGCAGTGCACGCAGCAATCCCGCGCAACTGTCAGAAGCCGCTGCTGCGCGAGCGGGGGGCTATTTCGCCGATTGGGTGATGGCGAGTGGACCCGAGTTCTTTACGCGCAACACGACCGAAGACGTGGTAATCCGTACCACGCTGGATCAGCGTATCCAGAAATCAGCCGAAGAGGCGCTGCAATTCATCTTTCAGGAGAAGGTCCGCGAAGGTTCCAAGGCTCAGGCCGCGATCGTGGTGATGTCGGCGGATGGGGCTGTGCGCGGCATGGTTGGGGGGCGCAAGACCCGCGTGTCCGGTGCCTTCAACCGTGCCACGCAAGCGCTGCGGCAAACGGGGTCATCATTCAAACCCTTTGTTTATGCCACCGCGCTGGAACTGGGGTATTCACCGCTGGATACGGTCGTGGATGAACCTTACTGCGTGAATATTCCGGGGTCCGGTCAGTGGTGCCCCAAGAACTACACCAACAAGTTTTATGGGCGCGTCACGCTGGCGGACGCGCTAAAGAACTCGCTGAACATCCCTGCGGTGAAAGTGGCTGAGATTGCCGGGTTGGACAATGTCCGTACCGTGACCAGCGAGTTTGGCATCGATAGCGATCTGGCGCAGGGCCCCGCATTGGCGCTGGGCGCGTCGGAAAGCACGTTGATCGAGATGACGGGGGCCTATGCGGGCATCCTGAACGGTGGCTCGGCGGTGGAACCCTATGGTCTGACCGAATTGAAGCTGTTGGGCGATCAAACCCCGGTCATGGTGACGACAACGGGCATTGGTGAGCGGGTCATCAACGACAAAGCTGCCAAGCAGCTGACGTGGATGATGGAGCGTGTGGTGTCCGAAGGCACCGGTGCGCGTGCACAACTGCCCGGTTGGCAGGTGGCGGGTAAAACCGGCACGACGCAGGCTGCGCGGGATGCCTGGTTCATCGGCTTCACGGCAGATTACGTCACGGGCATCTGGATGGGGTATGACGACAACACCCCATTATCCGGTGTGACCGGAGGCGGATTGCCGGCTGAAATCTGGAAAGAAACCATGCTGCGCGTGACCGAAGGCATGACACCGACGCCGCTGCCGATGCTCGCCCCGGACCCACCGGTCAGAACAGCGCAACCGCAGCAGCAGCGCCGAAAGACCCAAACCGGGTTGGATCGGGCCATCAACAATCTGCTGAACAACATATTCGGTGGAAATTAAAAAAAAGGCGGTGCGCTGGGCACCGCCTTTTGAATTGAATGAGCGCCTGATCAGAGGCTGTCGTCAAGGGCGGCCAAAATCGCATCACCCATTTCCGTGGTCGAAACCGGCGTGACGCCTTCATCTGCCAGCAGGTCGCCCGTGCGAACACCGTCGGCCAGCACTTTCTCGATCGCTGTTTCAAGACGATCTGCTTCCTCAAGCTGATCAAAGCTGTAGCGCAGCGCCATGGCAAAGCTGAGGATACAGGCGATTGGGTTAGCTTTTCCCTGACCGGTGATATCCGGGGCCGAACCGTGGACCGGTTCGTACATCGCTTTGGGGCGACCATTCGCCATCGGGGCACCCAGGCTTGCCGACGGCAGCATACCCAGCGAGCCGGTTAGCATCGCCGCGCAATCCGACAGGATGTCGCCAAACAGGTTGTCTGTCAGGATGACGTCGAACTGCTTGGGCGCACGCACCAACTGCATCGCGCCATTGTCGGCATACATATGGCTCAGCTCGACCTCGGGGTAATCCTTGGCCACACGGTTCACAACTTCGCGCCACAGGATGCCCGATTCCATGACGTTGGCCTTCTCCATCGAGCAGACCTTTTTGTTCCGGCGCATTGCCAGCTCAAATGCCGAGCGCGCGGCGCGCTCGATCTCAGATTCGGTATAGCGCTGGGTGTTGATGCCAACACGCTCATTGCCTTCCTCGAAGATGCCCCGCGGCTCACCGAAATAGACGCCCGAGGTCAACTCGCGCACGATCATGATATCGAGACCGGCAACGATGTCTTTCTTCAGCGACGAGAAATCGGCCAACGCGTCAAAGCACTGTGCCGGGCGCAGGTTGGAATACAGGTCCATCTCTTTGCGCAGGCGCAGCAAGCCGCGCTCGGGCTTCAGTGAAAAGTCTAGATCGTCATATTTCGGGCCGCCAACGGCACCCAGAAGAACCGCGTCGACCTCTTGCGCTTTGGCCATGGTCTCGTCCGACAGGGGCTTGCCATGCGCGTCGTAGGCTGCACCGCCGACCAGATCCTCGCTCACGTCGAATTCCAGGCCGCGTTTCGCACCAAACCAGTCGATGACTCTGCGCACTTCGGCCATGACTTCGGGGCCAATTCCGTCTCCGGGCAGGATGAGGAGCGAGGGGTTGGACATGAAGGATCTCCTTGCGTTTTACAGCACAGGCCCTAGCGCCTGTGCGGCATCGGGTCAATGAGACGATCCCGCCTGACGGCAAGGAAAATACAGGTTTGTTTCCGTTAGCGTCTGAAAATTGCGTCAGGTCTGCTTTGCAGGCCAGATCATGGCGCAAAGTGCCGTATCAGCGAGGCAGTGTCAGGTCGACCCAGATCAGCCGATGACGGCTGGCGCGTTCGGCGGTTTTGCGTTCTTCAGTGCCTGCGGCGGGCCAGTGCACCCCGGATTCCAACACTTGCCATTGGGCGGATGGCAAGACGTAATCGACCCGCATTGGACCAACCGTTTTCCAGACCACCGTGGTTAAGTCGCCTGAGGGGTCTTCGGGTGAAGGGTCCTGAAGGCGGGGGTCGTTCAAAAACTCTTGGATCGCCTCTTTACGTCCATCACCCCGCACTGGGTCCAGATTGGCGTCACCCGCGATAACAAACAGACGACCGGGTTTGCGCCCGACTTCCCCGTCCATGACTGCGGACCAAAGGCGAATTTCATCCCGGTTTCGCAGGCCGTTGCGATCCTCGGGTCCGTCAAACACGGGGGGTGAGGCATGAAAAGTCATCAAATCCAGCTGCCCCGCCGGAGTTTCAATGGGCACAATCCAATGCGCCACGGATGAGAGCCGCTGGACGTTCTGCGCCGGTTCTGACGGGTAGGGGCCTGCGTCATGTTGGGGCAGTTCAGCGCCGGGCAGTTCCAGCCATAGCACGTTGGACAGGTCCTGAACCTGATCCGAAGTGATGGGGTAACGAGACATCACGGCCAGCCCACCTTGTCCGGTGAAGCGACCCCAACCCTGCGCGTCGCCGGGGCCGTGGGTTCGACCATCTCCGTCCAGATCAAGATCCGTTTCCAGGCCGGAATTTGGTTGGGCTGTGAAAGTGTAGGGATAGTCCAATCCGGCCTCGCGCAGCCGATTTGCCAGTGCCGCCAGCGCCAGCCCCTCAAAATCCCAATCGATCCCCTGCAAAGCAATGATATCGGGGCGGGTTTCCGCCAGAACCGCAGCAACCGCCATCACCTGATCATCACCGCGGCGAATATCGCGCAACAGCAACCCCGGGCCATCGCGGCTGAGCTCTGTGTTGAAGGTGGCAATACGGATCGTCTCTGCCTGCGCCATAACGGGCAACAGCAGCAAGATCAGGATGCGGATCATGCGGTCTGGGTAGACTCGGCTGTGGAATAAGCGCGCCGTTTTTCGACGATCAAATTGGCGATGCGCAGGGTCGCCATGCCACGCATGATCATGCTGGCGGGCAGGAAAGCCCAAGCGCTGAGCGTCCAGATCAGAGTCTGAGGATTGCTCAGAGAGATCGGATCTGCATAGTCAGTCAGCAGTTTGATCAGGGCCGGGATCAGGAACGGCAACAGAATACCGATGCAAATATTCAGCCGTCCGTCGCGCTGCAGGCGCGTTACCACATCACCGCCTTTGGTGGGGTCGAACAGCGGAAGGTTGGTCCAGACATTGAAGGCGCCGTTTCCGGTCGGCCAGCCGCGCACTTTCACCGCGTAGGCAAAGCTGGCGATCGTCACCAAAGCAGCGACATACGCGACGCTGGCAGAAATACGGACAAGTTCGATCAAGGGTGCGCTTGCATCAGTCGGCAGCATTAGGATGATCAGCCGTACTGGCGAATAGGGAAAGTCGACCACATTTGCGACGCCCAAGCCAAAGGAATAGAAGGTCGTCGTCAGGCCTGTCGGCGTATACGCATTTTTGCAGATCAACGTCAGGAAGGTGACCATCGACATCAGCCCGACAAAGCGCAAACGGTTCACAGGCGGCGCGTCGCGGAACTCGATAAAGCTGGGAAAGGCAGAGTTGTATTCAGCGAATGTCAGGAAAAACGCGAGAATGGCGAGAAAGACGACAATCTCGGTCCCATTCGTAGACGTTACTGGCAGGTACAACGCAGGTGTCAGCACCAGTAGTGCGACCAAAACTCCCCGAATCGCCGCCCCTGTTGTGCGCGCAATCACTATCCAAACCCTTTCAAAACGGATTGACCGTTTCTATTTCTTTGACGGCTTTGTCCCATCTTGCATCCGACATTTTTTGCCGGAGACCACCATTACCGCCAACATTGACGATAAGCGACAATCCGCTCAAGCCAAGGCGTAGAAAACATGTGATTTTGGGCAAAATGATGGCAAAACTGGTGCACCTTTGCATCATCCGTGCCGCAAATTAGGCGTGTATTGGAGGGTGGCCGCTACATGTTGTGATTGCCAGGACTTCAACCCCAAGAACGCGAAAGGGGCCGCCTAGGCGACCCCGATAGGTTGAGTATCCTCAGATTCGCTGCTGGAATCACACCCAGGGGCGGGCCTGGCTTGCGTGATCTTCGAATTTGTCGATGTGATGATCTTTCTCCATCGTCAGGCCGATATCGTCCAAACCATTCAGCAAGCAGTGCTTGCGATGTGGGTCGACACTGAACTCGATCACAACGCCATCTGAGGTGGTGATCTGCTGATCTTCCAGATGCACGGTCATGCGAGCGTTTTCGCCTTTGTGGGCATCTTCCATCAGGATCGCGTGGTGCTCTTCCTCGACCACGATGGGCAGAATTCCGTTCTTGAAGCAGTTGTTGAAGAAGATGTCAGCAAAGCTGGTCGAGATCACAACCTTGATGCCGAAATCCTTGATCGCCCATGGCGCGTGCTCACGAGATGAGCCGCAGCCAAAATTGTCGCCCGCGACCAGAATTTCGGTCTGACGATAGGCGGGTTTGTTCAGAACGAACTCTTCGTTTTCGCCCCCGTCATCATGATAACGCATCTCATCAAACAGCACGACGCCAAGGCCGGACCGTTTGATGGTTTTCAGGTGCACTTTCGGAATGATCATATCGGTGTCGATATTGATCAGCGGCATTGGGGCGGCCACCCCGTGGACTTTGTCAAACTTTTCCATGTCTACACTCCTGCAGGAGAGGGCCGCGCCCATATCCCGCGTTTAAGCTTCTTTCGCTTCTGTTGTTGCGTCGTTGGGTGCGTTCCGGATGAAGAACGCCATGAAGACCAATCCGAACCCGTTGAACAGCATCTCAATGCCCAGGAAGATGCCCAGAATACTCAGCAGCACCTGAGGATCGCTTCCCACATAAGTCCAGATGATACCGGCAAGGACGATCGACAAGATGCCCGAGATCATCGTGGGCCAGAAAAACTGTGTTCCTTTCATCTGGAACGACAGAATGACCCGCGCGATGCCGCCTGCCATGAACAGGATCAGCATAACGGTTGCCAGTGTTAGGGTTCCCTGCAGCGGGTGATCCAGAAAGGACCAGCCCAGAAACAGCATCACCGCACCCATGATGAGTGACAGAATTTTGTTGCCGGTACCTTCAACCGTAAAGCCGCCAACAACTTGCAGCGCGCCCGAGACCAGCAGCAACACACCGGTTACCACCGTCACGGCGACAGACGCCACAACTGGCGCGCCCAGTACAAAGATACCGAACGCTATGGACAGAAGCCCCAGCAGGAGCCATTTGACCCAGTCACTCATGTTTTCAATCCCTCAAATATCTAGATGTGATGGGACCTTACATCAATTCACGGACGTCTGTCAGCCGTCCTGTGATTGCCGCAGCGGCAGCCATTGCAGGGCTCAGCAAATGGGTACGTCCGCCCCGGCCCTGACGGCCTTCGAAGTTGCGGTTTGAGGTCGCTGCACAGCGTTCGCCCGGCTGCAACTGGTCCGGATTCATCGCCAGACACATTGAACATCCCGCCAGACGCCATTCGAAACCGGCGTCCTTGAAAATCTCGGCCAGACCTTCTTCTTCGGCCTGCGCCCGAACCAGACCCGAACCTGGCACGACCATGGCACGCATGCCGTCCTTGACCTTTTTGCCCTTCAGGATCTCGGCCGCGGCGCGCAGGTCTTCGATGCGGCCATTGGTGCAGGATCCGATGAAAACGGTGTCAATCTCGACGTCGCTCAGCTTTTGACCGGCTTCCAGACCCATGTACTCGATCGAGCGGCGGGCTGCATCGACCTTGCCACCTTCAAAATCTTCGGGGTTCGGTACAGTTGCGGTGATCGGCAGTACGTCCTCGGGGCTGGTGCCCCAGGTCACGACAGGCGCGATATCTTCGCCGCGCAGGGTTATGACCTTGTCAAAATGCGCGTCATCGTCGGTAAACAGCGTTTTCCACCATGTCAGAGCGGCTTCCCACTGGGCACCTTTCGGCGCGTGGGGACGGCCTTTGACATATTCATAGGTGGTCTCGTCTGGCGCGATCAGGCCGGCGCGGGCGCCGCCTTCGATCGCCATGTTGCAGACGGTCATGCGACCTTCCATCGACAGATCGCGGATCGCTTCGCCGCAATATTCGATAACATAGCCGGTTCCGCCGGCAGTACCGGTCTCACCGATCACAGCCAGAGTGATGTCCTTGGCGGTCACACCGGGCTGCAATTTGCCGGTGATTTCCACCTTCATGTTCTTGGACTTCTTCTGGATCAGGGTTTGCGTGGCCAGAACATGTTCAACCTCGGACGTGCCGATGCCGTGGGCCAAAGCACCAAACGCGCCGTGAGTGGCCGTGTGGCTGTCGCCACATACAACTGTCATGCCAGGCAGGGTCCAGCCCTGTTCGGGGCCGACGATGTGCACGATGCCCTGACGAACGTCATTCACCGGGTAATAGTGAATGCCGAAATCCTTCGCGTTCTTGTCCAGCGCTTCGACCTGAATACGCGATTCGGGGTTTTCGATCCCGTTCACCCGATCCGCAGTGGTCGGAACGTTGTGATCCGGCACGGCGATGGTCTTTTCCGGCGCGCGTACTGGACGACCCGCCATGCGAAGCCCTTCAAAGGCTTGCGGACTGGTGACTTCGTGCACCAGATGGCGATCGATATAAAGCAGGCAGGTGCCATCATCGGCTTCGTGCGCGACATGGGCATCCCAGATCTTGTCATAGAGTGTTTTGGGGGACATCGGTCCTCTCCCGTATGTAATGAGAAATAGCTGGCGAGTGGCTGGGCGCCGCTTATAGGCGGGCCAGAACCGTGCGGGCGGCCCCAAAGAACCGTTCACGCAGGCGCGTGCGGTCTTGCAGTGTCGGAGCAGGGGCCAAATAGACTCTCATGCGCCTCAGATATATCGCGTGTGCCCGTCAATCAAGGTTCAATCCGGCCTCGGGCTTGCATCACCCCGAGTTGCTGTCCAAGCTGCTGTTCAGGAGACCTGTATGAACCAAGACCTGATCCCCAGCTCGCTGTCGGAACTCTATGAAAACATGGTCGCGGGGTTTTCCGTGCAGTTCGGCAAACTTGTTGATCTGATCGTCACACCGGGTTGGCGGCGGCACCAGTTGATAATCATCCTCGCCCTGTGGGCTTTGGCATATGTGCTCAAACTGGTTACGCAAAACCGATGGGAGGCCTGGGCACGTGCCCGCACCGGCTGGCCCAAATGGCGGCTGCGCACTCTGGTTCAATTGATGCAGCGCCTAACGCTGGTCTATTTCGTTTTGTTGTCCTGGACGCTGTACCTGTTCATGCAGAATGTGACCTGGCCGTCGCACAGTTACATTATCGGCGTGATCGCGACATTGGCCGCCGCTTGGCTGGCGATCGCGCTGGTGGCGCGACTTGTCCGCAACCGTACGCTGCGGCGGATCTTTAAATGGGCAATGTGGGTCTATGCAACGCTGGTTGCGCTGAATCTGACCGATGATGTGGCCGAGTTTCTGGACGGCGTAGCGATCTCCATCGGTGATTTGCACATCTCGGCACTGGGAATTCTCAAGGCCGCATTGCTGATCGGCGTGCTGCTGACGTTGGCCCGCATCGGGACCCGCACGGCCGAGCGGGGATTGCAGAGGAACGACGACATCACGCCTTCGATGCAGGTTCTGTTGGCCAAAGGCATTCAAGTTCTGCTGTACGGAGCTGTCTTTATGGCGGCCATCCGCACGCTTGGGTTTGATCTGACTGGCATCGCGCTGTTGTCAGGCGCGATCGGCGTGGGCATCGGTTTTGGTCTTCAAAAGGTTGTGTCGAACCTGATTTCCGGGATCATCATCCTGATGGACCGCTCGATCAAACCGGGCGACGTGATCTCGTTGGGTGACACATTCGGATGGATCAATGCGCTGGGCGCGCGCTATGTATCAGTGGTCACCCGAGATGGGCGTGAATACCTGATCCCGAACGAGGATCTGATCACCAATCAGGTCGTGAACTGGTCGCATTCGGACAAATATGTGCGGTTGGATCTGGATTTCGGCACCAGCTATGACGACGATCCGCACCTGGTGCGCGCAACCGCGATCCGGGCAGTTAAATCGGTGAAACGTGTTCTCAGCGGCGGTTCACATGAGCCGGTCTGCCATATAACCGGGTTCGGCGACAGCAGCGTGGACTATGTGCTGCGGTTCTGGATCAGCGATCCGACCAAGGGGCTTACCAATATTCGGGGCAATGTTTACCTCGCCCTCTGGGACGCCTTCAAGGCCGAGGGGATATCGATTCCTTTCCCCCAGCGCGAGGTTCGGCTGCTGCCCGACGGCGCAGACTCGCAACAGATCGCCAAAGAGTGAGCACCCGTGCGGACGCAAAAGCGCCCGTTCATTGAAATGTTGCATTCCCCTTGTTACCTTATTAGTACCCCTGCGCCGGGGTTTGGCGGCGCGCAACAAAGGAGGACTATGTCCTGTCTCTACATACACAGGCGGGTTTGCCCGCCGATGACGGGGCCAATGTAATGGCCCACTCTCAGTCAATCAGCGACAAGCTGCTTGAGCGTATCCTTTCCTCACTTTCCGATGACAAGGCCGAAGATGTCGTGCAGATCAACCTGCAAGGCAAGTCGTCTGTCGCGGATCACATGGTCATTGCGTCCGGGCGTTCGACACGTCAGGTCTCGGCCATGGCCGAAAAGCTGACGGATCGCATCAAGCAGGAATTCGGTTTCACCTCGAAGGTCGAAGGCAAGGATGCCGGCGACTGGGTGCTGATCGATACGGGCGACGTGATCGTCCATATCTTCCGCCCCGAAGTGCGTGAATTCTATCAGCTGGAAAAGATGTGGCTGCCTCAGGGCGGCAGCGCCTCGGCCAACTGAGGCGCTATCCCGGCCTGCATTAACAGGCCGGAGGCGAGAGAAATATGCGTATAAGCATTTGTGCGGTCGGGCGATTGCGTGCCGGACCGGAGAAGTCCCTGCTTGACGATTATCTGACCAGATTTGACCGGACCGGCCGTAGCCTGAGCCTTGGTCCTGCACAGGTGATCGAAGTTGAGGACAAAAAAAACGCAGGGATGGGGGCCGAGGCCGCGTTGCTGCGCAAGGCCCTGCCCAAAGGTGCGGTGATCTGCACACTGGATGAACGTGGGCGGGTGATGTCCTCGCCTGATTTTGCAAAAAAACTGGGTGGCTGGCGCGATGCCGGGCGGCAGGATCTGGCATTGATCATTGGCGGTGCGGACGGAATAGACCCTGATCTGCGGGCCGAGGCCGATTTTTCCATCTCATTCGGGTCGATGGTCTGGCCGCATATGCTGGTCCGTGTGATGCTGGCCGAGCAACTTTACCGGGCCGCGACCATCCTGTCGGGCGGTCCCTATCACCGGGTCTGACATGGCGCAGCTTTTGATCGTCTACCATTCGCGCACCGGCGGCGCCCGTCAAATGGCCCAAGCCGCCGCGGCAGGAGCGCGGGACGAAGCGGAAACGGTTCTGAAAACTGCAGATCAGGCGACCCCTGAGGATTTGCTGGCCGCGGATGGGTTTATCTTCTGCGCGCCCGAGAATCTGGCTGCGATTTCAGGTTTAATGAAAGAGTTCTTTGATCGCTGCTACTACCCTGTTCTGGGCAAGATCGAAGGACGGCCCTATGCCCAGATGATCTGTGCCGGGTCTGATGGCGAGAATGCGGCCCGCCAAACCGCGCGGATTGCCACTGGGTGGCGCTTGAAAGAGGTTCAGTCGCCGCTGATCATCTGCACCCATGCGCAAACGCCCGAAGCTATTCTGGCCGAAAAGACCATCCCGCAAAACCAACTGGATGAGTGCCGTGATATTGGGGCTGCGTTGGGTGCGGGTCTGGCGCTGGGTGTGTTCTGAAGATCAGTTCAGTGTGACCAACGTCGTCTCGTCACCCCAGCCATCGACACTGCACCGCGCCTGAATCTGAACCTGAGACACGCCATCTGGAATCGCCACCCCGGATAGTGAGCGTGTAAAGGGCTGCTCATTCTCATGCGGGTGATGCAATACGCGCATACCCAGTTCATTGCCGTCCATGTCCAGAACACGCCAGCCATCGGCATAGTGATCCCACCCGGTATCGGGATGGCGGATCGTCACGTCGAATCGCCACGTGTCGCCGCTTTGGCTGGCCGCCACGTTTTCAAGCATAGAAGGGTCGGCAAGCGCTGGGCTGGCGAGAAAAAGGCTGAGAATCAAATACCGCATGAGGCGATCCTAGGCTGTGTCCGTCGGCTTCGCGATCACGAATCCGTGTCGCGCGGTTGGGACAGCAGGACCAGCCGGGAATGCGACGCAAACTCGCGCCGGTATAGGACACCAAATGTGATCGCCGTGCCCAGCATCAGCGCCACGGGGCCAAGTATCCAAGCAACGGATGCCAGGGCAAAATAAGTCACGCGCAAACCGCGGTTAAAGCTGCGCGCCGCGGTGACGCAGATCTCGGCCGCTTGTGCTGCGCGCGGATAGGCTTGTGGGTCCGACGGTTCATTGGGCACCGAGGCCATCAGAACCGCGCAATAGCCAAACAACCGGTGCGCCCACACATATTTCAGGAATGCATTGGCCAGAAGCAGGATGATGATCAGGATCTTGATCTCCCACACCATGGCCGGTGCGCTACCGATGGCCAGATCATTGGCGACGCCGGCAAGACTTTCGGTATTGCCCAGCAGGGCCAATCCGCCCCCGATGGCGATCATCGTGGTCGAGGCAAAAAATGTGCTGCCCTGCCGCATCGCCGCGACCACCTGCGCGTCAAACATTCGGGGTTGCCGGGTGACCATTTCCCGCATCCATTCTCGACGATAGTCATCCATCATCACTGTGACGGAATGCTTGTTGGGTGACGGGTTTTCGATCCGCCATCCGATCCACAGCCAAGTGATCAGCAACACGGCAATGGCCGCATAATCCAGCGGTGAAAACAGTTGTGCGCGATCAATCCAAGTCATGCTGCGACCTTAGGGCCAGACATGAGAACTTGCCAGATGGGGAAATTGGTAATATTATTTTACCAAATAGAGGATCAGCCATGGAAATGCCAACGCCAAACCCTGACATTCTGCGCCGCAAGACCGTGGTTCTACAACGTTTGTTGCAAGTGTTGCCCGAGGACGCGGTGATTCACGAACCGTCCGAGACTCGTGCTTATGAATGTGACGCGCTGACGGCATATCGGTGCCCTCCGATGCTGGCGGTTCTGCCGTCGACCACGCAAGAGGTCTCGGACGTATTACGCATCTGTAATGAAGAAGGTGTTCCTGTGGTTCCGCGCGGTTCGGGTACGTCATTGGCCGGTGGCGCCTTGCCAACGGCGGATTGCGTCATCCTTGGCGTCGCCCGGATGAATGAGGTGCTGGAGGTCGATTATGACAACCGTTTCATTCGCGTTCAATCAGGCCGCACCAACCTGAGTGTGACTGGAGCGGTCGAGGAAGACGACTTCTTTTATGCGCCGGATCCGTCCTCACAGCTTGCCTGTGCCATTGCCGGGAACATCGCGATGAACTCAGGCGGGGCGCATTGTCTGAAATACGGCGTGACCACGAACAACCTGTTGGGCGTAAAGATGGTGCTGATGGATGGCAGCGTGGTCGAGATTGGCGGCGCGCACCTGGACTCTGGCGGCTTGGACCTGTTGGGAGTCATCTGCGGGTCAGAAGGGCAGTTGGGCGTGGTGACCGAAGCCACATTGCGGATATTGCGAAAACCCGAAGGTGCACGACCCGTGCTCATGGGATTTGATGACAACGAAGTTGCCGGGCAATGCGTCTCGGACATTATCAAGTCGGGCATCCTGCCGGTTGCAATCGAATTCATGGATACCCTGTGCATTAAGGCCTGCGAAAACTTCGCCCATGCAGGCTACCCCGACTGCACCGCTTTGCTGATTGTCGAGGTCGAAGGGTCCGAGGCCGAGATGGACTATCAATTGTCAAAAATCATCGACATCGCCAAGCGCCATAACCCGGTGGAGCTGCGCGAAAGCCAATCGGCTGAGGAAAGCGCGAAAATCTGGCTGGGGCGCAAGTCGGCCTTTGGTGCGATGGGGCAGTTGAACGACTACATGTGCCTGGACGGCACGATCCCGGTATCGTCCTTGCCGGAAGTGCTGCGCCGGATTGGTGAAATGAGCGAAGAATACGGCCTGCCGGTCGGCAACGTGTTTCATGCAGGCGATGGCAACATGCACCCGTTGATCCTGTTTGATGCCAACAAGCCGGGTGATCTGGAGAAATGTGAGGCGTTCGGAGCCGATATCCTGAAGCTTTGCGTTGATGTGGGTGGCTGCCTGACAGGTGAGCACGGGGTTGGGATCGAAAAGCGCGATCTGATGCACCATCAATACGCGCCTGCGGACCTTGAGGCGCAGATGGCCGTAAAGGATGTGTTCGATCCAAAGTGGTTGCTGAACCCCGCCAAGGTTTTTCCGTTGAATGCGTCTGAATCCCGACGCATCGCGCAGATTGCCGCTGAATAATCGGCTCTAACAAAGAAGAATTGTCATGAAACCAAAGACAGAAGCCGAACTGGCCGAGTTGGTGGCCGGGCTGAACGAACCGGTCCGCATCAAGGGAGGCGGTACGCGCGGTGTTGCGGGACAAGATGCGGTGATTGAAACAAGCGGAATAACCGGCATCACACTTTACGAACCCGGTGCGCTAACGCTGGTGGCGAAAGCCGGCACGCCGGTGACAGAGATCGAGGCCGCATTAGATGCAGAAGGTCAGCAATTGGCTTTTGAGCCTATGGATCATCGGGGACTGTTGGGGACCAGCGGCATTCCGACCATAGGCGGTGTCGTGGCGGCCAACATATCAGGGCCACGGCGGATACAGGCAGGGGCATGTCGTGATTTCCTTTTGGGCGTGCGCTATGTCGATGGCATGGGGCAGGTCGTCAAGAATGGCGGCCGGGTCATGAAGAACGTCACCGGCTATGATCTGGTCAAGCTGATGGCGGGATCCTGGGGCACTTTGGGTGTTTTGACCGAAGTGTCGTTGAAAGTACTACCCAAGCCCGAAATCTCGGCTACGCTGTCCGTTCAGGTGCCCGATGTGACCACGGCAGTTGCAGCGCTGTCCGCCGCATTGAAATCCCCTTTTGACGTCAGCGGAGCGGCGTACGACCCGGATATGGGAAGCGCCTTACTGCGCCTCGAAGGATTTGCGGGTTCGGTGACATACCGATCAGATCAACTGAAATCCCTACTGTCTGTTTTCGGCGAGGTTGCCGAACTTGAGCATCCTGGCACATTGTGGGCCGACCTGCGTGATGCAGCCGGTTTCCACGAACAAAGCGGTGATGTCTGGCGCATTTCGGTCAAACCCTCGGATGCGCCGGACATCGTTGCGCGCATCCGGGCAGATCGGACGTTGTTTGATTGGGGTGGCGGGTTGATCTGGGCCTTGGTGCCGGTTGGAACTGATCTGCGGGCGCAATTAGGCGCGTTTAACGGTCACGCAAATATCGTGCGGGCAGGACAGGATACACTTGCCGAACTGGGGCGTTTTCAACCGGAGGCGCATGGTATTGCGGCTCTAACCAAGGGTATTCGTCAAAGATTCGACCCCCGCGGTTTGTTTAATCCGGGGTTGATGGGGTAAGCCGATGCAGACGACGTTCACCGAAAAGCAGTTGCAAGATCCCGCGATCCAAAGATCAAATGAAATCCTGCGAAACTGCGTCCATTGTGGGTTTTGCACAGCCACATGCCCGACATATCAGGTGCTGGGGGACGAGTTGGATAGTCCACGGGGGCGCATTTACCTGATCAAGGACATGCTGGAAAACGAGCGTGTGCCGGATGAGAAAACGGTCAAGCATATCGACCGCTGCCTGTCTTGCCTGGCCTGTATGACCACATGCCCATCGGGGGTGCACTATATGCATCTGGTCGACCACGCGCGGGAATACATCGAAGAGAACTACAAACGCCCCTTCTCGGATCGTGCGCTGCGTTGGGTGTTGGCTCAGATCCTGCCTTATCCGATGCGGTTCCGCTGGGCTTTGATCGGGGCGAAGCTCGGGCGGCCATTCCGCTTTCTGATGCCTGATGCCCGGTTGCGTGCCATGCTGGACATGGCACCCAAACATATCCCGCCCGTTAGTCGCAATGACGACCCGCAGAGATTTCCGGCTAAAGGACCGCAGAGCAAGCGCGTTGCGCTGATGACGGGTTGTGCGCAAAAAGCTTTGAATACAGACATTAACGACGCAACTATTCGACTTTTGACGAGGATGGGATGCGAAGTCGTCGTGGCCGAAGGGGCAGGGTGCTGCGGCGCCCTGACCCATCACATGGGCAAGACTCGCGAAAGTCATGAGGCCGCAAAAGCCAATATCAGGGCCTGGACCGCAGAAATGAACGGCGACGGGCTGGACGCCATCGTCATCAACACCTCGGGCTGCGGTACGACGGTGAAGGATTATGGCCATATGTTTCGCAATGATCCCATGGCCGAAGACGCGGCGCGGGCGTCGTCGATTGCAATGGATATCAGCGAACTGCTGATCCAGCTGGAGCTGCCACAGGGCGAAGACAAGGGCCTGACCGTTGCATATCATGCAGCGTGTTCTCTGCAGCACGGTCAAAAGATCAAAGCTCATCCCAAAACTCTGCTGAAACAGGCTGGTTTCGCCGTGTTAGAGCCTGCAGATAGCCACCTGTGCTGCGGCAGCGCAGGGACTTACAACCTGATGCAGCCCGAGATTTCGGGCAAGCTGAAGGACCGCAAGGTCACAACGCTGGAAGCCAAAAAGCCGGACGTGATCGCGGCAGGCAATATCGGATGCATGATGCAGATCGGCTCTGGCACGAACATTCCCGTGCTGCACACGGTCGAGCTTTTGGATTGGGCAACCGGCGGGCCGGTGCCGCGGGCCTTGCGTGAACCAGCCAAATCTGAGGTTCCGGTCCTTAGATAGACCATGCTGATGCAACTGCGCACCACTCGCCACGTTAAACGGACGCGGGCGTCATCGCCCTATTTTTGCCGCACCGGAGACGTAGGAAAATACGTCAACAGCAAAGCCGGAGTGCCGTTTGCGAAACTGGATCACAGCATTGGCACTGGCTTTGACGCCATTGTCCGCCGCAGCCCAGGATACCGGGTTGAAAAGCCTGGACACCACCGATGCGGGGCGCGCGTGGATGGCGGTCGGGCGCCTGGATATCAAGGACGGCGCCGGGTTTTGTACCGGGACACTGATTTCTCCGACCCAGGTTTTGACGGCTGCCCATTGTCTGTTCGATAAGGTAACTGGTCAGCGGATCGACCTGGCAGAGGTCGAGTTTCTGGCCGCCTGGCGTCTTGGACGTGCATCGGCCTATCGGGCCGCACGTCGCGCTGTTGTTCACCCAGACTACGAATACAGCACCGAGGCAACGGCCTCGCGGCTGTACAATGACATCGCGCTGATCGAGCTGTGGCAACCGATCCGCAATACGAGCGTAATTCCGTTCGAGACCGGAAACCGTCCGGCCCGAGGTGCCGAAGTGGGGGTCGTGTCCTACGCGCAGGATCGGGCCGAGGCTCCCTCGTTGCAAGAAGTGTGCTCGGTCATGACGCGCACATCCAACGTTTTGGTGTTGTCCTGTGACGTCGAGTTCGGGTCGTCGGGCGCACCGGTCTTTTCCTTTGAAGGGGACCGGCCGCGCATCGTTTCGGTCGTCGCAGCCAAGGCCGAATTCAACGGGCAGCGCGTGGCCGTCGGCACCGCGGTCGAAGATTCATTGGAACTGCTGCAGGCAGAATTGTCGGCTGGCCGCGGATTTGGCGTATCTTCCTCCCAAGGAGGGACACGCCGCAATATTGGAGCAAGGTTCATAAAACCATGAGTCGCTTTTTTCTGAATTTTCTTTTGTTTCTTTCAATTTCCGCCTCTGCAACTTACGCCCAGACCGCCAAGCGCAAACTGACGGACCGCGATGACCTTTACGGGTGGGAGGCGGTTGGACGTCTGGACATCGGCGATGACGGGTTTTGCACAGGCACCCTGATTGCGCAGGATCTGGTTTTGACCGCTGCGCACTGTGCGTTGGACAAGGCTAGCGGCAAAACCTACGAGCCGGGAAAGGTGACTTTTCGCGCTGGTTTGAGCCATGGTGAGGCGCTGGCAGATCGCAAAGTCATGCAGATTGCCGTGAACCCGGAATATGTCAGCAATGCCCCGCTGTCACCGAATAATGTCCGCGCCGATGTTGCGCTGATGCGTTTGGAACAGCCGATCCCTTATTCTATCGCCAATCCGTTTGCCTTGCACACGGGGCGCGTTGCCGGAACCGAGGTCAGCTTAGCCTCATACGGGCGCGGCCGGTCCGAGGCGATCACGCGGGAAAGGTCCTGCCGTATCCTGGGTCGCCAGCAAGGGTTGATCACCTTCAACTGCGACATCACTTTTGGCTCGTCCGGTTCGGCATTGCTGGCCAGAAATGGCCCGCGCTGGCAGATCCTGTCAGTTGTCTCAGCAATCGGAACCTACGGGGGCCGCGTGGCCGGCTACGGGATGGAACTGTCTGGAATTGTTGCCGAACTCAAGGCGGACTTGCGGCGCGATGCCCCGCGCCCCCAGGCAACGATCCGCCGGCTGCAAGTCGGATCCGACAAGTCGAATTCCGGCGCGAAATTCATCAGCTCGGGCGGGGGTTGAACTCGATCAAAATGCTACCCATGTGAACTGTGTCGGGTCGCCACGAACGGGGCCCGTATCAACCAGATGCCCGTCCGAACGGAGGGCAGAACACAGATCGCTCTGATATGAGGATATGACACATGCGTAGTTTTGATTTTGCACCCCTGCACCGCGCCACCGTTGGTTTCGACCAGATCGCCGATATGATGGATCGCGTGCTGACCAATGATGTGGCTCAGCCGAGCTACCCGCCTTACAACATCGAAAAAACCGATGCCGACACGTATCGCATCTCGGTTGCAGTCGCCGGTTTTTCGGAAAATGACCTGTCGGTCGAAGTGAAAGAAAACGCCCTTATCGTTGCTGGCAAAAAAGCCGCCGAGGACAAAGAGCGCAGCTATCTGCATCGTGGCATCGCCACCCGCGCGTTCGAACGCCGTTTTGCGCTGGCCGATCACGTGCGTGTCACCGGTGCCAACCACGAAGACGGCATGCTGAACATCGACCTGAAGCGCGAAGTGCCTGAGGCCCTGAAACCGCGCCGGATCGAGATTTCTTCGGCCAATGCCATTGAAAAGGACGTGGTCGACGCCAAAGCCGTGAACTAAGGCGACGGCAATACGCCGCGATAATCGTTCCTCTCTGGATTATCGCACCATACGCCCCGCGTTCCTCCAGACGCGGGGCGTTGTTTTTGTAAGACCGGGATGTCTGCTCTGCGGACAAAGCCGACCTTGCGGAAAAGTGACGGAATCCTTGAAAAAGCTTGCTTCCGCTGGGATGGTGTCTCCGACAGAATTTTCTGAGGAATTGAAAATGCATTTCCCCAAACTTGCGGCGGTTTCGTCGATTGTTCTTGCAATAACCAGTTCGCAAGCGCTCGCCCAGGATAGGGGCCCGATACTGTTCACAAACGTCAACGTGTTTGATGGTGTGAATGAGGAAATGATTGAAAATGCCAATGTCGTTGTAACCGACAATCTGATCACAGATGTGTCCTCAGAACCCCTCGCCGTCGCCAATGGTATCGTCATCGATGGCGGCGGGCGCACGTTGATGCCGGGCCTGATCGACGTACACTGGCACACGCTTTACTGTTGCAATCCGCAGAGTGTGGTTGTGACCGGCGATATTCTTGAGGTCGCGGTGCGTGGTGCCATCGGGTCCGAAGGCACGTTAATGCGCGGCTTTACAACGGTGCGCGACGTTGGCGGCAATTCATTTGCCATAAAACGGATGATTGACGCAGGCGAGATCAAAGGCCCCCGTATCCTGCCGTCCGGCCCACCCGTAACACAAACCGGCGGCCACTTTGACTATCGCCCCTACCAAGCGGTTCCGACGAACGGCGCGGATTCGCAATGGTACTGGTACAGCGTTGGTTTGATGGCGCAGGCTGATGGTGTTCCGGAAGTGGTCAAGCGCGCGCGTGAAATCATGCGCATGGGCGCAAGCCAGCTTAAGATTTCCACCGGTGGCGGGGTGTCATCCACTTATGACCCTCTGGATGTACGCCAATACACCAAGGCCGAAATCGAGGCTTTCGTAGAGGTGGCCGACACCTACAACACCTATGTTGCATCTCATGTCTTCACGGACGAGGCAGTGGAAATTGCCGTTGCCGCAGGCGTTAAGTCCATCGAGCATGGCTTTTTGATGAGCCGCGAAACGATGGAACTGATGCGCGACAATGAAGTTTGGTTGTCAGTGCAGCCCCTGCTGGATGACGAGGATGGCTTTTCTTTCGACGACCCTGTTAGCCAGCAGAAATGGATCGACGTCACCAACGGTACAGATTTCACTTACAAAACGGCGAAAGAAGTTGGCGTGAAAGTCGCTTTCGGCACCGACATCCTGTTCGATCCCAAACTGGCCGAACGTCAAGGCGCGTTCCTTGCCAAATTGCAGCGCTGGTACACGCCATACGAGGTGCTGAAAATGGCGACTTCAACCAATGCTGAACTGCTCAAACTCTCCGGCCCGCGCCACCCTTATCAACAAGGTGACTTGGGTGTGATCGCAAAGGGCGCTTATGCAGATTTGATCCTGGTGGACGGCAATCCGCTGCAAGATATCGACCTGATCGCAGACCCGCATGAGAATTTCGATCTGATCATGAAAGACGGCAAAGTCTACAAGAACACGCTGGACTAAGTTCCAGATGAAGTCCTTTGCTCAAAGCCAATTTTGTAACAACTGCTTTGGGCTCAGTGCAGTCGCCGGATGCGATGCAGCACTACCGAGGTAGCCTCACAAATCCTGTGGAGCTTGCGGCCCGTAAGAGACATCGGCCGATCCGCTGGACGCCGCGATGCAGCTTCCCCGAAGCGGACATCGGCTACCGAATGCAGAAACTGATCTGGAAAGAAAGCCGCACTGCGGACGAAGATGACGTCGCCTCTTTTCCGGCCTATCCTATTTGCATTGAGTTCTTTCGGGACAGGTGGATGACCCATGCAAGATGTAAGAATTGAGAACTGTGAGGAGCTGCCAGCTAAGGGCGAGCTCAATAAGATCCTATCGCAGTATTATGAACTCATCGTCCAAAGGATGCGGGCCATAGGCTTCGATATTGATCCTGCGGCACCCCAAAGTGCGCTCGCTGAATTCTGGGAAAACTCGGATGACTATCTGCCTCCGAAGGGATGTCTGGTTGTTGCAAGGTCTGAAGCCGGTGAGATTGTCGGCTGCGGAATGATGAAGTGTCTCGGGCCAGATACCGGCGAGCTCAAAAGAGTTTTTGTTACCGAACAAGCCAGAGGAATGGGCACTGGCCGTGCATTGATTGAGGCGCGTGAGAATGCTGCGCGCAATATGGGTCTCAAAAGGCTGATTGCGGACACGCTCACACCCAATATAGAAATGAGAAACTTGTATCCCAAGCTAGGATTTGTAGAGTTGGACGGTCCGATAGAAACGACAACGTACAAGGATCAACCCACGTTACGCCCACATCTGCACTATTTCGCCAAAGATATTTGAGACAAATGCAGCCGCAGTCAAATTTGGCTGGCATAGGTAACAGGCGCTCGCGGCCCTTACCGGACCTTGGTTCCTTTATCGCGATGCCGCGTTGCGGCCCGTCATTCCAGACATTCGCCGCAGGCGCAAAGCCAACGACTCGTCGAACTCATAGATTGCGCAATTAAATTTGAGTTCGCTAACGGTTCAGAGCCAATTTGAACGGTCGAATGAAAACCATCGGCGGGGCCTGGCTGCAGGGCCAGGTTCATAGCCTTAACGATTGTGTTGGCCATCGTCGAAATGCGGTTCGGGTTTATGATTGTCTTTTCTTGGCCAGAACCAGGGAAACAGAAGTTCTGTTGCCCCTGGAAGCGAGGAGATACGTCGAGACATTGGTAGGGTTCCATTTGTAATTGATATGGATCGACCCTGCTCACCTCATCTCTAACCAACCACTGACATGATACGGATTACCCGTAAGTCATCCGTAAGTCTCTTGGCACAATAGACCTCAACAGGCATGTTAAATCACGAAGTCCTCCAACGTTTGTGGGTCTGTATGCCAGTTCAACCTTCTCTGTTTGCTGAAAAGCTACGCCGCTGGCGTTCCGACAACGGCACCCACGGTCGCATCACACAAGAGGTATTGGCAGCGTTGTTAGATGTAAGTGTAGATGCAATCGGCAAATATGAACGCTCGCTGTCGTTCAATTCGAGGCGACCTGGAGAGCAGATTGTCGGAAAGGTTGGGGTGGAGCATTGACGAGATACTAGCTTGTCGGCTGGATTGGGAGGCACGACAGGGTAATTTTGTCGATACAAAGTACCAATTGCTGGACGATGCGCTGGTGGACAGGCATTTTAACGGGTCATACCGGGAGGCGATCTGCCACATGATCTCAACCGCGGACACGGAATTGGGTCGATTACCCGAGGAGCTGGCCGCCGATGAGAGAGTTTTCCTGCCGATCTATCAAACCTACGACGATCATTGGCAAATGGTTATCAGGGATGGTCGGATGGTCGCAAAATGGGCTCTGCTATTGCTATTCCCTGAAGATGAAGCCGAATTTCGTGCGTGTAGACTGCGTGAATCAAATCTATCCGTCGAGCGAGTACGACAGCCTATCCTGCCGGGCACATACTTCGGCTATTGCCCTGCCTTAATTGTTAGCCGTGGTCACGAAAGTGCTGCGCCTTTGTTGTTGTCGTCCTTTGTAACCTACCTAGAACAATTGGCTCGTCGCGATATTGTTCTGCATGGACTCGGCTCTATTAGCTGTTCGCCAGGTGGGGCTCAGGTGTGTCAGGACCTGGGAATGACCCGTCTTGGCGACTACCGGCTTGGGCCGGAATATGGAGTATGGGAATTGCCTGGCTCGGCGGTGTCCGCTTCGCTTTTCGGTCGGCGCAGTCCAATGCTGCGCCAAGCCTACACCCAAGCTTTTCTAATTTAATTGCGGGTCAGGGCCTCAAATATATCGTCAAACATGGCAACGCTGCCTCGGTGGTTGACATGACCCCGGAAAAGCTCGCCGGCGATACCGGCTACGGTTCAGCTGAGATGCTGGGCTGGCTGGTGGAGGAACGTGGCGTCGCCCCACACATCCCGGTTTGGGATAAATCGAAACGAACGAACGGCACGTTCTCTCGTGAAGACTTCGTCTACGATCCAGCAACTGACAGCTACACATGTCCCGGTAACAAGGAACTGCGGACATATCGCCGGAACTTCTCAAAACCACGAAAGCCCAACGGCGGCAAAGATGGTTTCATCCGATACCGCGCCTCAAAACACGACTGCGATGTATGCCCGCTCAAACCGCAATGCTGCCCAGGTGATCCGGGGCGACGCGTGATGCGATCCGTCCACGAAGCGGCTCGCGACGTTGCCCGCGATATCCGAAAAACCGACGCCTACATGACGTCGTTCATTCAGAGGCGGAAAGTCGAGATGCTGTTTGCACATCTAAAGCGATACATAGGCGTGTCGATGATGCGGCTGAGAGGACCCAAGGGCGCATATGAACAGTTCCAACTCGCAGCCACGGCCCAAAACCTTCGGAAACTCGCAAAACTGGTTCCGCAACCAGAACCAACAGGCTGAGAGGAACGGACCAGCTGCTTTGGGCTTCGCCCATCGGCAGCTCCAAGGTCGACTTATTCAACACTATGCGGGCTTACAGGACATTCGAGTTGAACGGAAAATCTATCGAAAATGAATGCTCTAAACTCAAGGCCGGCCTACTATAAAGTTTGGTACTATCCCCGCCTTCTTGATCGCTGCTTCAACATCATGCCCTGCGAAGAATCCATATCCTGAGATGAGTGCCGAATCTATGCCTGCGCTGGATGCGCCCAGAACGTCAGTGTGCAGGCTGTCGCCAACCATCAGAATTCGGGACTTGTCGATGTGCCCGAGGCGTTGGAAAGCGAGATCATAGATGTTGCCGAAAGGCTTTCCAAAGAACTGAGGGGCGACACCCGTTCGGTCTGCCAGCCGGTGCGCAAAAAGACCGGGCTCTTTGGAAAATCCGTACTCGCGAGGAGCAACAATATCTGGGTTTCCGACCATTACCGGGCGGGGACGCTCTAGCAAGGCGGTCTCCAACATGGCTTGACGCGTTTCAGTCCAAACCGCTGACCCGATCATCAGGAATCCGTCGACAGTTCCGTAGGGTTCTGGGTCATCCTCCAGATAGGATAGTTTCAACCCCTCCAAATCGCGAAGACCGGCGCTGGGGGTCGCCATCAAGCCCCAATGCAACCCACTTTGACCGTTTACTTCTGATAGCAACGTCGCCCGGCTGGTGATCACGTCTCGGGGCGCAAAGTCATAACCAAGCCTGGAATATTTTTCCAACAGAGTTGTGTGAGGAAACCCAGCAGCATTTGAAACGACCAAAACATGTTTGCCGGCGGCTTTCAGTGACCTGACCCGATCCGGTGTATCCGGGATTGCCGTATCACCTATATTGAGAACCCCGAATGCGTCGAGGAGGAACACGTCGAACTCATGAGCTATGTCATCAAGCGTTTCAACCTGACGATACTTCACTTCAGTAGGTCTAGCTTCGGGAAGTCGGTGGCGTACAGCCTCATAGGCATCGAAAGCGTCCTGCGCAGAGAACCCGGTCAAATGATCGCCCCTCGAACCTTTGCCGAGACCCATTCGCTAATCAAAACCGCAACGAGAATTATAATCAGGATGAGGCTGACTTGCGGCCAGGCCAGCACGTTGAGCGAAGCTGACAGCTGTAACCCTATGCCTCCGGCACCAACTAGGCCCAGAACCGTTGACTCGCGAATATTGATGTCCCAACGAAAAACGGCAATGCCGGCAAATGCAGGCAATATCTGCGGAACGATCCCGTAAGCCATGATTTGCCAGCGCGACGCACCAGTCGCCGTGATCGCTTCGACCTGAGCGTGATCAATTTCCTCTATGGCCTCGTACAGAAGCTTTGCGCAGAAACCAATAGAACGGATTGCAATTGCAATAACACCCGCAAAGACGCCTGGGCCAATAATTGCGATCAATAGAAGGGCCCAGATCAGCGAGTTGATAGAGCGAGTCGAGACAATGACCAACAAAGCAACAGGGCGGATGAACAATGTCGACGGCGTGGTATTGCGCGCGGCCAAGAAGGCAACCGGCACTGCCATGCACAAGGCGATGATTGTACCCAGGGTGGCGATGTTCAGTGTGTCCCAAATCGGGCGGCCCAGCTGTGTGATGTAGTCCCATTTGGGAGGCGTTGCGCGGGTCCAGATATCGTTGGCAATGCGGGGTGCATCCCAGACGAAAAACCAGGTCGTCGATTCCGAGATGAATTGCCAGCAATAAACAAAGACAGCCACACCCAAAAGCCAGCCAAACCAGCGAACAAGACTTTGACCCGTCGTCCGTCGGCGCCAGATCTGAGTATCGTTTTGTTTAAGAACCGGCATTATTGAACCCTCGCGCGGATAATTCCCGAAAGGTATTCAAGTGCCATGACGATCCCGATGATCAGGATGAGAATGGCTGCTGCTGTGTCGTACTCATATCGATCGAACGCAGTGTTCAACGTCGCACCAATTCCGCCGGCGCCCACCAGGCCAAGAATTGCGCTTTCTCGGAAATTGATGTCGATCCTGTACATGGAAAGGCCCACAAGTCGCGGCATAACCTGTGGCTGAACGCCATAGTTGATCCATTGCGGCCAACGCGCGCCAGAGGCCTTGATTGCCTCGGCCTGAACCTTGTCCATCGCTTCGATGTCTTCGGCCAAAAGTTTTGAGAGAAATCCAATGGTGGCGAAGGAAAGGGTCAGAAATCCGGCCAGCGGACCAAAACCGAAGATAGCCACCAGCAAAATGGCCACGATGATTTCTTGCAAGGCTCGACTGATGGCAACAATGCCCCGGCAAATCATGTAGATTGGCAAAGGGGCGATGTTGCGTGCCGCGCCCAACCCTATCGGGATCGAAATCAGGATGCCCACGACCGACGCAGCCACGGTCATAATGATACTCTCCAGCAGACCGCTCCAAATGTCTGACCACCGCGAAACGAAGTCCGGGCTGGTAAACGCAAGTACAAATGCCCACCCCCGATCCAGTCCTTCATAGACACGACCCCAATCAACTTCGATGGTCATATAGGCGGCGATCAGGTAGGCAAAAAACCCAAGGAACAATGCCCAGCGGAGCAAAGGGTTTTTGACAAAGGCAGGTTTACGCCAGCCTTTTCCGAGCATGTCGTCCAGTTCTCGATGGCTCATTCTGCGGCCTCGACATCTTCATCTTCATCTTCGTCCACTTTTTCGATGCTCGCTTCCCAATCTTCCTCGCCGTAGATCTCGGTCAGCTTTTCTGGGGTAAGACCTGTTGGAAGGCCGTCATACACAATCTCACCAAAGCGAAGGCCGACGACTCGCGGAACAAACATTTGGGCGAGAGCCACATCATGGATGTTGATAATGGCCGCCAACCCTCGCTCCTGACATAATTCTGTTATGAGGCGCATGATTTGACGGCTGGTTTTGGGGTCCAGCGAGGCAGTTGGCTCATCGACCAGCAGCAGTTTCGGGTTTTGAATCAATGCGCGGCAAATGCCGACCCTTTGGCGTTGACCACCCGACAGTTCATCCGCTCGTTTGTCAGCCATGTGCAACAACCCCACCCGATCAAGCAGGCGGAAAGCCTCGTCGACGTCCGACTGCGGATATCGCCGCAGGAAACTGCGCCAGAATCCCACATATCCCAGCCGTCCCGACAATACGTTTTCCATCACCGTGAGACGTTCGACCAAGGCATATTCCTGAAAGATCATGCCCATTTCACGGCGCGCTTTACGTAAAGCGCCCGATCCGAGTTTGGTCAGGTCCACATCATCCAAAAGGACACCACCGCTTGTGGGTTCAACCAACCGGTTAATGCACCGGATCATGGTCGATTTGCCCGCACCCGAGGGCCCAATCAATGCAAGCACCTGTCCTTTGGGCACCTCAAGATCGATGGCCTTCAGCGCCTGATCTCCGGTCTTGTATGTTTTCGTCAGCTTTTGAAGACGCAGCATAAAATGCCCCAGATTAGGTTGAATAACGGGCCCTTTCGGGCCCGCAGTATTGGCCAAAGGTCACTGGCAGGCGTAGGAGACGCCATTTGCTGCGTCAATTTTACGAATGACATCCCAGAATTCCTGATAGGTCATCTCAAGGAACTGGCCTTCGTTCGATTTCGAAAACTCAGCTTCAAGTGTCGTGCCCTCCCAGTCGAAGCTGAAGAAGGCATTGCGGATTGTCTCCTGCAGCTCGGGCGTCAGGTTGTAAACGGTGCCAAACCCAGTGGTCGGGAAAGTCTGCGATTTATAGATCGTAACAACATCATCTTCGTTGATCACGTCGCGCAAAATCATCCGCGACTTTACCGAGTTGGCAATCGAAGCCGCCAAGTAATCCTTGTTGGCCACGCCCAAGATCGAGTTGTCGTGTTTACCCGAGTAGACAGGTTCGAAATCACGCTCCGGCAGCAAATCAAAGTCGCTCTTCAAAATTGCTGATGGCGCTTTGAAACCTGAGTTGGATGTGGGGGAGGTAAAGGCCAGTTGCTTGCCTTTGATGTCCTCAACCTTTTCGATTCCCGAACCAGGAAAGGTAATGATTTCCATCTCATAGCCAAAATTACCGTCTTTCGAGGCCATGATCGTGAACGGCCGGAACCCGGCGCAGTTTACAGCCAAAGGGTTGGAACCAGTGTTGAAGCCCGCAATATGCAGACGCCCCGAACGCATCGCTTCGATCTGAGCTGCGTTGTTCTGAACCGGGAAAAAGACGACGTCCTTGCCGGTTTCCGCCTTCAAATGCTCAAGAAAGTCTGACCATGCGGTTTTGTAAACGGCGGGGTCTTCGACTGGTGTATATGCAAAAATCAAGGTGTCAGGGTCTATTTGCTCGGAGGGATCTGTTGGGATATCCGCGATCAAATCTCCGTCGGAGTCACAAAAACGCTCGTCCAAGTCACCGCGCGGACAATCCTGCGCCGAGGCTGTCCCCGAAAGCGACAGTAGCGCAATTGCAGATGCCCCAACCAATAGTTTGATGTTGATCTTCATGTTTTCCTCCCAGTTATGTGCGGCCTTAATCAGCCGCAGTTAGTCATTCCTTTTCGTTCTCAACCGGCAACGAGAATATCGACCTCGGCACCACCTATTGCATCGAGCAGTTCCCCGGTTGGTTTTGTGTCGGTGACTATGGAATCCAATTCGGCAAGATCGCCTACTTGAGACAGACCCTTGCGCTCAAATTTCCCGGAATCGATAAGAAGATGGCGTTTCGCAGCACGCGCCAGCATCATCCTCTTGATCGCCGCAAAGCCCCTTACCGTCTCTGACGGGCCTTCTACTGAGAAACCCGAGGAACCGATCATGCACCTGTCAACGTTGAAACGAGACAGGAATTCCAGTGTCTCGGTTCCGATCGTTGCAGATTCAGTTGCCAAGTATTCTCCGGGGCACAATAAGACCTGGGCAGCACCATGGCCAAGGGTCATCGCCACGGGGATTGAATTCGTGATCACCGTACAATGGATATCGAGAAATGCCAGCGCGCGTGCCATCTCGACAGTCGTCGAGCCGGAATCGACCATGACCGTTTCACCGTCCTGAACAAGCTCGGCCGCGCTGATTCCTATCCGTTCGCGCTCTTCGATCTGTGCGCCGGTCCGTTCTTCCAGACTTGGATAATGCCCTTGCACTGGGGCTGATGCCCCACCGTGCGCACGCGCGATCAGGCCTTCATTGGACAGGGCTTCAAAATCCCGGCGAACGGTCTCATTCGAAACGTTGAAACGCTGTGCCAACTCGTTGATGCGAACGTGCGGGCGTAGTTTCAATTCCAGCAGGATTTGCTGGCGTCTGTCGGACTTTTTTACCCGACCAGGACTTTTTTCAGATTTCTTACCGCGCGTTTTGGTTTTGGACATTCAACGACTCGAATATTTTCAGAACTCAATTTTGTGGGGTTTCGGGCATTTTGCAATAATTTTTGTTGCATAATCCTCATTTCGTAGTGAAAATTCACATGACATCAAAGATTTCACGGGACAGGGCAATATACGCAGGCTGATCAATTTCAAAATGAAAGACCGGGCGCATCGTTGGTTTTCTCTTGGTGAAGTTGGTGGTTGCAAAAAAATCCTGACGCATTTTCCAAAGGTTTTGACAGATAATCAGGAAGCCCCAACTATCTAAAAGAAAATTCGTAAGGCTGCATGAGGAAGGGCAAAAAAGAACCGGGAAACCCGGGCGAATTAAACCCTAAGGGAGGAAAAATAATGAAGAAACTAACATCCACTGCCGTCGGATCTCTGATTGCCTTGGCCGCGTCTTTGTCCGCGGCGCATGCTGAAAAGCTGACTTTCTATTGCTCAGCTCAAGAGGATTGGTGTCAGCTGATGGCACGTAGCTTCGAAGATGCAACTGGCATCGACGTGAACATGACCCGAAAGTCCTCGGGCGAGACATTTGCACAAATCCGTGCCGAAAGCTCGAACCCGAAAGGTGACGTTTGGTGGGGTGGTACGGGCGACCCGCATCTGCAGGCCGCCGAAGAAGGCCTGACGATGGAATACGTATCGCCGATGCGCGACCAGCTTCACGATTGGGCGATATCCCAGGCTGAAAGCGCGGGCAACAAGACGATCGGCATTTACTCAGGCGCGCTTGGGTATGGCTACAATGCCGACCTTGTCGCTGCAAACAACTTGCCCGAACCTGCCTGTTGGAAGGATCTTTTGAAGCCCGAATACAAGGGACACGTTCAGATGGCGAACCCGAACTCTTCAGGGACGGCCTATACAACGCTGGCCTCAATGGTGCAGATCTTTGGTGAGGATGAAGGCTTTGAGTTCATGAAAGGCCTGCATTCGAACATCAACCAGTATACCAAGTCCGGCTCTGCGCCGATCAAGGCCGCCGGTCGTGGCGAGAACACGATTGGTATCGTCTTCATGCATGACGCCGTAAAGCAGGCCGTGTCGGGGTTCCCGATCAAGGTCGTCGCACCATGCGAGGGCACGGGGTACGAAATTGGCTCAATGTCGATCATCGACGGCGCCCGCAACGAAGAAGAGGCGAAGAAGTTCTATGACTGGGCCCTGTCGCCTGAAGCTCAGAATCTTGCCCTTCAGGTCAATGCGTTTCAGGTGCCATCGAACAAGGGTTCGGAGACCTCAGAAAGCGCACCTGATATGAATCAGATCAAGCTGATTGACTATGACTTCAAAAAATATGGTTCATCAGACGAACGGAAGCGTTTGCTGCAGAAATGGGACGAAGAGGTTTCGGTTCTGCCGCAGTAAATGACTGACACTACATCAAAAACGACCCATCCGGTCCTGATCTTCTGGATCATCGCCGGGTGGGTCGGATTCTGCCTGCTGCCCTGGTACATGGTCGACGGCGGCCTGTGGTCGTTCGAATGGCTCTTGGACGGCTACCCATTCGATGAGGATTATGCCCCTGCAGCTTTTCTGATTGGACAAGGTGAGAAACTATGGCTCGCTCCACTCCTGATCGCTCTCGCCCTACCGCTTTTGGTGTTGAAACGCGCCAAATCTGACCCGATTTATGCCCGCATTCTGGTACTCTCCGGAGCGCTCGGCTTCGGCTGGTTGATCGTTCAGGGTTTCAGCATTGGCATCAGAGGATTCAACTTCGACTGGTTGGAAACGATGATTGGCGACTTTGGCGACCGTCAGTTCGGCATGGGCTACGGCGCAATGATCTGCGCCTCGAGCTTTCTGTTCCTGCTCACTCAAGGTATCGCGGCGAGGGGTGCCATTAATGGTGATGTCTTCGTCGTAAGCGCTATTGGCGGTGTGATTACCATCGTCACCGCTTTTGTCTTTTTCCCCATCGCCAAGATGCTTTTCGCTGCTTTCATCACCGAAGACGGCGCTTATTCCATTGCGGTTTTCTTCTCGAAGTTCTTCGACGACCGGTTGTGGGGACTGGGGTGTTTTCAAGGTGCCCGATGCGGTGCGGCCTGGAACTCACTTTTCCTGGCCATCCTCGTTGGCTTCATCACAACGATCCTCGGCCTATGCTTCGCGTTGGTCGTGACGCGCTCGGGTTTCCGCTACAAACGCGCGTTACGGGCTTTGACCGTTCTCCCGATAATCACTCCACCGTTCGTGATCGGCCTCGCGCTCATCCTTCTTTTTGGACTGTCCGGCTCTGTCACCCGGTTCTTTGCCGAATTACTCGGCACACAGCCGACGCGGTGGCTTTACGGAATGCCAGGCATCCTGATCGCGCAGACACTCGCGTTCACGCCGATTGCGTTTCTCGTGCTGATTGGCGTGGTTGAAGGCGTCTCTCCCTCGATGGAGGAAGCGGCCCAGACCCTGCGGGCCAGCAGATGGCAGACGTTCAAGACGGTTTCCTTGCCCCTGATGCGGCCCGGTCTTGCCAATGCCTTTCTTCTGGGCTTCATCGAAAGCATGGCCGACTTCGGCAACCCGCTTGTTTTGGGTGGGAATTTCGACGTGCTGTCGACCGAGATATTCTTTGCCATCGTCGGCGCTCAATACGATCAAGGGCGCGCTGCGGTTCTGGCAATGGTGCTGCTGTTCTTTACCCTTTCCGCCTTTTACGCGCAGCGCGTCTGGTTGGGAAAGAAGAGCTACACAACAGTCACCGGCAAAGGCGATGCGGGCGTGCATCCGCTGATGCCAACCGGCCTTTCGGTGCCTGTACTGCTCATCGCCTTTGGCTGGGCATTATTCACAATTATTGTCTATGCGATGATCATCTACGGCAGTGTAGTTGAGCTGTGGGGGGTCGATAATTCGCTGACGATCAAGCACTACATCACTGCATTCTCAGTCCGCTTTGAAGAAGAGGAAATTCGCTGGACCGGAGCCGCCTGGGACAGTTTCTGGACGACCATCACGATCGCGGCCATTGCTGCACCATTGACTGCCGCCGTTGGGCTGGTAACGGCCTATCTGCTGACCAGGCAAAGCTTTGCAGGCAAGAACGCTTTCGAATTCGGAACAATGTTGTCCTTCGCCATCCCCGGCACGGTCATCGGCGTTAGCTACATCCTTGCCTTCAACGTTCCGCCAATCGAAATCACTGGCACAGGTGTCATCCTCGTTGTCAGCTTCATCTTCCGCAATATGCCGGTTGGCGTTCGCGCCGGCATCGCGAGCATGTCGCAGCTGGACCGCAGCCTTGATGAATCCTCGCTGACCCTTGGCGCAAACTCATGGCAGACGTTCCGCAGTGTCATCCTCCCGCTGTTGCGCCCTGCGATACTTGCTGCGCTTGTCTACAGCTTTGTACGTGCCATGACTGCAATCTCGGCCGTCATCTTTCTGGTCAGCGCGGAGTATGACATGGCAACCAGCTATATTATCGGTCGGGTCGAGAATAACGACTATGGCCTTGCTATCGCCTATTCGACGACGCTGATCTTCGTGATGCTCGCGGCGGTCGGCTTATTGCAACTTCTCGTTGGCCGGGTCCAGATTGGTCGACGCACGCAGCACGGAACGGAGACATCGCCATGACCGACACCAAAATCGGTTCCAAGGCCGCCCCGGTACGGTTTGAGAACGTGTCGAAAGTGTTCGGCAAGGATGTGGTCGCCGTCGATAACATCAACCTCCACGTAGACGCAGGAAAGCTCGTTACGCTGCTTGGTCCGTCAGGCTGCGGAAAAACAACGACACTGCGCATGATTGCAGGGTTGGAGATGGCAAGTTCGGGCAAGGTCTTGATCGGTGATCGGGACGTGACCAAACTCCCAGCCACCGACCGCGATGTATCTATGGTGTTTCAGTCTTACGCGCTGTTCCCTCATATGAGCGTGTTAGAGAACGTGAAGTATGGCCTCACATTCTCGGGCTTTGCGAAGGATGAAGCGCGCAGTCGTGCCTTGTATGGCTTGGAGTTGGTTGGCCTACAGGGGTTTGACAACCGCCTTCCCTCAGAGCTATCCGGCGGCCAGCAACAACGTGTTGCCGTCGCACGCGCACTGGTGCTTGAGCCGCAAGTTCTGCTGTTCGACGAGCCGCTGTCCAACCTCGACGCCAAGCTTCGCCGTCAGGTGCGTGAGGATATTCGGGCGATACAGCAAGACCTTGGCTTGACAGTTGTTTACGTCACACACGATCAGGAAGAGGCACTGGCGGTCTCGGATGAGATTGTTGTTATGCGCAATGCAGCGATCGCTCAGATGGGTACACCGCGCCAGCTTTACGATGCCCCAAATGACCGGTTTGTTGCCGATTTCATCGGTGAGGCAAACCTACTGAGCTGCCAAATCGTAGATATTGATGGCGGCATGGCAACCATCGAAGTCGAAGGCTATCGCCACACGCTGCCACGTCGCGGTCTGTCCGAAGGACCGGCAACCATCGCCGTGCGACCCTCACGTTTGGTGATCGGTTCAGATCAAGGTATTCCAGCCACAGTGGCCAAGGCGACCTATGTTGGCGTTCGGATGGAATATACATTGAAAGGTGCATTCGGTCAGGTTTTTGCCGTTCAAGATGATGTCGACGCACCGCTAGAACCCGGCACTGAAATCATGATGGGTTTTGCTGACAAAGGGCCCGTGCTTTTGCCTGACTAAATGCCGAATCTCACGATCATCACACACCCCGAAGTCTCTATCGATCCGGCCATCCAGATAACAGATTGGGGCCTGAGTGTGACGGGCCGTAAACGCGCGACTGAATTTGCTTCCTGCGAGGCGTTGTCGAATGTCACGCAGATTTGGACCAGTAACGAGCGAAAGGCCCGCGAAACGGGTAAGATTCTTGCTGCACCACAAACGCTGCCCGTGAATTGTCACTTGGGTCTCGGTGAAAACGACCGCAGCGCAACCGGCTATTTGCCTCGAGACGATTTCGAGGCAGCGGCTGATGCCTTCTTTGCCCAGCCGGAAGTTAGCTATAGCGGTTGGGAAACAGCTGTCGAGGCGCAGAAACGCATTCATCGGACAATCACCGAGATTATCCAAATGCACGACGCCGGAGATATTGCAATCGTGACACATGGGGCGGTCGGCACATTGCTGTGGTGCGCACTCTCGGATTGTTCGATAGACCGCAAGCACGATCAGCCATCACAAGGCCATTTCTGGCAGGCAGATCTATTGACGCTCAAACCCTATTCAGGTTGGGTTTCGTTGGCATAAACGTTAGTCGTTCCAAGCGTTCTCTGCGATTTCAACCAAGGTCTCGAACACATCTGGTGTACCCACGATTACGCGCCCACCTTCGCGGATCATCACATCGGCGTTCTGATCCTCAACAATGCCACCCGCTTCCGAGACCAGCAATTGCCCAGCCAGACAATCCCAGGCATTCATGTGTTCTTCCACGTATCCCAAGAGTCGCCCAGCAGCGACGTAGGCCAATGATAACGCTCCACTGGCGTTTCTGTGAAACATAGCCCCGTGCTCGATTAAGTTCTCGACAATAGGTAAAACATGCCGGGTCTTAATCCGGTTCGAATACCCCACGGCGACTGTTCCGTCCCGCAGCGCCACCCCTGACGCAACGCGCATTGGGGATCCGTTAAGCGTCGCACCTTCTCCGCGCATCGCTACAAAGGTCTCATCCACATTTGGATCACGTATCACACCGACCTCAGTATGTCCTTCCGTGACACTAGCCAGAACAATAGTCCATGCAGGTATGCCGTTGACGAAATTCGTTGTCCCATCAATTGGGTCAATCACCCAGTCAAAACCGCTTTTACCAACAGTAGCCCCGTGCTCTTCACCGAGAATTCCATCATTGGGCCACGCCTTTGCAATCCTCTGACGAATAAAGGTTTCAACATTCTTGTCCGCCTCGCTCACCCAGTCCTGAGCACCTTTTTGATCAACGACAAGATTACCTCGATCCGCGAAATACTCTTCAGCAATTACCCCAGCCTCCTCGCAAACTTCGATGGCAAAATCTCTGCGTTCTGAAAGTCGAGACATGGGTGGTCCTTTTCCGAATAAAGAGCTGCCATGCAACAATGCAAGCTAATCGAATGCCTATCAATCAAAGAGTCATTTCGATTGTTTTCGGGAGCCGTTTCGGTGCCGCAAACCTAAAAATTTTAGTGTTGATGAACTCCTCCGCAAAAAACAGCAAGTCAATCATTAGCTAATTTTTGCACGCATTCGGGCTCAGGGCCGACTGTCCGTCGTCAGGGATTTTGGGACAGATGGCGCTCTGATCTAAGAGAGGATGTGGCTCATCTGGTTGGTTTGATT
>NZ_JBXWMJ010000015.1:0-82296 GCF_059609805.1 Ruegeria sp. YTSC004 | reverse complement strand
GGTGTGATAATAGCCCTGTCTCTTCGGGTTAAACTACCCAGCCGTCCGTCAATGAATACAAAGGCTCTGTTGATTGGTGTGGTGTTTGCTGCGGTCACTGTCGTCTTAACCCGGTACTGACCCGACGACGCTAAACGTAATACTTGGCTTGTCTTTAAAGAGCGACAAGGAGAAGGCTTGGTTATGCCAAAACGCTGGCAAAGCTGAGCTATTTGGCTCTGCGTTATAGGTTAACGCGCTTTAAAATTCATTTGCTCAAAGTCTCTGCAATTAATTTCATCGCAACCATCGAGTCCAGGTACATAGGTGTGTTCTGAACTTCTGGCTGGCTTGATAGCTTCACCATAACCACATCGTCATTTGCTTGAATAGTGTCAGCTATCCAATCTGAAGGGATAACTTGAGTGTCGTTAACCTTACCGTTGTCCAGCATCATTTTGCCAAATCGTAATAGGTCACGAGAGCTAGTGAATAACCCGCCACTGGTTTGAACAATCCTTTTGGGCCCCAGTTCGCTATATGCAGGGTCCTTAGCACCGATGTCCTGCCACAATTCGGCCAGTACATCTAAATAGCTCTCACCGGTCGCCGACTCGATAACCATACCAAGTAGTGCAGATTAGCACTGAACGGTAACTATATACTTCACCGTCTTCTACTAAGTTCTCGCGGTCACTCAGAGAAATCAAATACTCTTTAACGCCAGACTCAGTGTCACAAATTTCAACTTTTTCAGAGAGGTCCTGACCCAAGGAACAGAACAGATCACCGGCATCGTCTAAGTAACCACTGGAAGCATCTTTCCAATCAACAGCAGCGGTCATATCAAGTAGATGTCTAACCCTTGTATTTTTGAATGCTGAGCCATCCAACTCAGGCAGGTATTCAGTGATCAACTTTTTTGGATCTAATTTCCCCGCCTCAACCGCCAACCCTGCTGCCATACCCAACACTGTCTTGGTGATAGAGTGAATGCGGTGGGACGTATCCGCCCTCATGCCATTGAAATACTTTTCAGCGACGAGTTTACCATCGTGATAAATCAAAAAACTATCGGTATGCGTTTGATGCAACCAATCTCTGATATTTTGTTCTTCATTATTGCTAGCCAAAAAAACTAAGTTCTCAAGCTCAGTTGGGTATGGGGCTTTTTCAAGAGTACGTACCCAATCTGACGGTGGAAATCGTGCTAATTCTCCAAAAACATTTGTCCCTTCAAATATCCATGGGCTTCTATCTACAGACTCAACGGTTTCATCCCAGAATGAACCAGCCTCTGCGCTTGCTGGTTCGGTAGGAGAAGTACGTGCCGCACCAGAGCCCAAAAGAGCTATAGCAATAGCGGATGTCACTAACAGCTTTTTAGCATTTCTTTTCATTTTAGGGGATCTCCGCAGGATTAGGTAATGTCTAAGCAATCCAGCTATGCTTCAGCTCTGGTGTCTAGCTTCTTGTGCCTGGGCCGCGGGGCGGTCAGACGACTGCGACCAGTCTTCTGGTAGGACAGCATAGTAGTCGCAAGCGCCGGTTGGCTGATACAAGTGCGCTAGTCGCCTCATGCAATGCCCGCTTCGTCCGGATCTCGGAGGATGTAAAGCTCGTAATGAAGGTCCGCTTCGTGCGAGACCGGTCATCATCAACCGTTGAGCCTAAGGCGGCTTTGTCCGCTCACCGCCATTAGCCGTCTGGTTTCCAACGTCCGGTGTCGGGTGGCTGAAAAGGGGAATTTGCAGCCATCCGCATTTTTGCTCCAAAAGACCGCGGTCAGCCCAAAGCGGAAGTTCACTCGTCTAAGGCGAAACAAGTGGTTTTGGACGATTTTGCATTAGCCTAATCCCAAGTAACAGAGATAAACAACCAAACGCCAATCCCCCTGCGAGGGCATTTGCAATGAAAACACCACCAAATAGGGATATCGCTGTTCTTCCTGCCTGCTCGATAGATGTGCCCGCTACGATAGATACCCAGTCTTGCAGGTATAATGCGAACAGGACCGAGAACCCCACGGGTGAAATGATGAGCGCTGTACCGAGAGAGGCCAATCCTCGCCCGAAGACAGCCCGCAGTGTTGACCCTTTCAAAACTATTGCGGCTGTGAAAGCAAAAACAACAAATGCAGAAAGCAGGACTAGCAACATGTCCACAATTGGAGCGAGGTCTTTCGTGACCGTCCCTGCTAGGGCCGAGGTGAAGGGCAATAGAACAAAGGTAGCAAGCCCTGCGGCAAGGTGCCCGGTGAACAATTTTGGTAACTTGCCAGACGAGCGTTTGTCGCTCCGGTTTTTTGGCTTAGGTGGTTTGGGCAGATCCGGATCAATCTGATCCCACCGCACGGATATTGGTTTTGGACGAGAAAGCATAACAGCCCCCTTGGTTTGTTAAATTTGAGACGACCTAGCCAGCCGCTTGTTCTTGGGAATTTGGTAGGCCGGAACGGAGTTTCTTTCGGCGCTTGGACTGATATTTGCGTGATCTAGACATGCCGACGCGCGAACATTGGTGTCCTTGCCATCTCAAGTGATGAACATCCTGATTACGTAAGCGACAGTCGCTAGGCAAAAGACGCTGCCGAACCAGATCGCGCTGAACCAGAAAACTTGCTTTAGCAGTTTCAATGGTAGCTCTCCTCTGGATCGACCTTTCCGCGGAAAACCCAGTACGTGTAGGCGGTATAGGCCAGGATTATGGGCAACAGAACGACGGCCCCGACCAGAGCGAAGGCCAAGCTCTTATCCGGCGCGGCGGCTTCGGCAATCGTGAGGCTTGGGGGTAGCATATAGGGATAGAAGCTGATCCCAATGCCGATGAAGCAGACGACGAATAAGGCAATGGCCCAGAAGAAGGGTTGATAGTCTCTCTGTTCCCTCAGGCCGCGATCAAGCATCCATGCAATAACAGCAACGATAGCTGGCACTAGTACAGAGAAAACGATACCGGGCCACGAAAACCATCTGATCAGATAGACCGGATCTTGGAACGGGGTCAAAAGACTGATGAAGCCAATCAACGCGAGCGTCATTAGCATCAGCGGGCGGGTAAAAGAACGCATCTGGCGCTGTATCTCGCCCTTGGTTTTCATGTTGAGCCAGGTTGCTCCTAGCAAGGCATACCCGATCACCAAGGCCACACCCGTCGTGACAGAGAACGGCGTCAGCCAATCCCATTGTCCGCCTGCGTACAGCCGATCCTCGACCGGGATACCCTGGACCAGCGCGCCAAGCGCGATGCCTTGGCAGAGGGCGGCTACGGTTGACCCACTGTGAAACGCAACATCCCATAGCCAGCGCCCGCGCTCCGTTCGCCACCGGTATTCGAAGGCGACACCGCGGAAAACAAGCGCAAGAAGCATGATGATGACGGGCATGTAGATCGCGGGCATCACCACAGAATAAGCAAGCGGGAAAACGGCGAACAAACCTCCGCCCCCCATGACCAGCCAGGTCTCGTTACCGTCCCATACAGGCGTGACCGAGTTCATCATGACATCGCGATCTTTGTCGGATTTCGCGAATGGAAAGAGGATTCCAATTCCAAGATCGAAACCGTCCAGGATCACATAAGTCAGAACGGAAAAGGCAATGATACCGGCCCAGATTGTCGAGAGTTCAAGCATTACGCTGTCTCCGACAAAATAGAGATTTCAATGGGTTTGTGACTTTTCTGGAAACCTTCGACAGGTGGTTTCCCCATGAGCCGCAGCATGTAGAACGTGCCCGCTCCGAACACCGCGAAATACACAACGATGAAGGCAATCAGAGACGCGGCAACTGTAGGTGCATCCACTTGTGAGAGTGAGTCCGATGTCCGCATCAGCCCATACACAGTGTACGGTTGGCGCCCGACTTCGGTGGTGATCCAACCGGCCAGTACCGCCACGAACCCGCTGGGCGCCAACAGAACGGATGTCCGGTGCAGCCAACGATCTTCGTTGAGGCGGCCGCGAACCCGCAGAACAAGCGACCACAAGCCGATGCCCAGCATGGCAAAGCCGATAGCGAGCATAATGCGGAAGCTGTAGAACACAATCGCGACCGGGGGTTCTTCGTCGTCGGGGATAGTGTCCAGCCCTTCAAGCGGCGCGTTGGGATCATGTTTCAGGATCAGCGAAGATAGTTTCGGGATTTCGATGGCATAGTCCACGCGTTTTTCATCCTCGTTCGGAATGCCGAACAGGATAAGCGGTGCACCTTCGGGATGGCTGTCGAAGTGACCTTCCATCGCCATCACTTTCTGCGGCTGATGCTCCAGCGTGTTCAAACCATGAAGGTCGCCGGCAACGATCTGCAGAGGGGTGACCAGAACGGCCATCCACATTGCCATCGAGAACATTCGGGTGACCTCAGCCGTGCGATTGCGGCGTAACAAGTGCCAGGCCGCAACACCGGCCACCACGAAAGCAGTGGTGAGGTAAGCGGCAAGAACCATGTGTGTCAGGCGGTAGGGGAAGGACGGATTGAAGACAATCGACCACCAGTCGACGGGAATGAACTGCCCCAGTTCGTTGATGTCAAACCCAGCCGGGGTTTGCATCCAGGAATTGACCGACAATATCCACGTTGCCGAAATCAGCGTGCCAACGGCGACCATCGCCGTGGCCATCATGTGTAAACCGCGACCGACGCGTTCGCGACCGAAAAGCATTATGCCGAGGAAGCCTGCCTCAAGGAAAAAGGCTGTCATGACTTCATAGGCCATCAAGGGGCCGATTACGGGACCAGCGGTGTCCGAGAATGCGCTCCAGTTCGTGCCGAATTGGTAAGACATCACGATGCCGGACACGACACCCATCGCGAAGCCAACGGCGAATATCTTTTTCCAGTAGTTGAAGAGGTTCAGGTAGTCCTTGTCTTTTCGCCATAGCCAGAGGCCATTGAGAACAGCCAAGAAGCTTGCCAAGCCGATAGAAAAGGCCGGGAAGATGATGTGAAACGACACGGTAAAGGCAAACTGGATGCGTGCCAGGGTTTCTGCGTCGAAGTTTGCGAATAGGTTCATTGCCGCTTCCTTAGGCATTGGGTTCCAAAGAGCGGCAGTGAACAGAAGTGTTTCGGCTGCCAACTCGTCGATGTCATTCAGATGAGTTGGATTTGGGTTGGTAGCTGTTTCAGTTCGTTTGGGTTCTGGACGGTTGTTTTTGGGTTTTGGACAAAACTCGGTTCGAGATGGGCGACTGAAATTTGAAACCGAGAACGCCGCGAACGTGTGGCGTTCGAAGGCCCAAAACAAAGTTGCCACCCGGCTCGATTACGAGCAGGATGGCAACCTCTCAGAAACTGTGCGAGTTCTGTGTGGGATGGTCAGTCAAACAGCGTCTGGATGCTAACAGCGCATGCTGACCGGTCAGGTTTGTTCGGCGGTATTTCTCCTTTTTTTGTTTCGCTGGCGGTCGTGTCTTAGTCGTTCCAGTCTTTGTGTTCTTCTTTAAAGTCGTCGCGACGTTCTTGGGCTTCGTCTTGCGCGTCTTCAAAATTGTCCTTTTGGATCGCACCTCCTACGGCTCCGACCGCGGCACCAGCGGCCGCGCCACCTACGATGCTTTCGCCAGCGATACCGGCGACAGTGGCACCGACAACCGCTCCTTTGATCGCTTTGTCGGTGACGTAGTCAGCATGGGCTGTAGCAGCCATGGTGATCAGAAGTGCGCCTGAGATCGGGGCGATAAAGAATTTCTTCGAGGTCTTCATAGGGTTCATCCTTGTTCTGGGTTAGCAACCACCGCGGCTGCTGTGTGCCATTGAACTAGGTGACCTGACGGCCTGCTTTCTTTTGGAGACGGGACAAGGTTTTGTGGATCTTGGACATCTGGGCGCTTTCTGGATTGCATGGACCAGAAAAAGCTACCGGCCCGTTTTACGGAACCTTGCCGGCGTTTCACCTGTCCACCGTTTGAACGCTACTGAGAAAGCAGCCTGATCGGCGAAACCGAGCATAAAGGCCACGCGGGCGACGCCCTCGCCGCTACGAAGCATCCGCTTGGACAGGTCGCACAACACCCCTTCCAGTAGTGCCTTGAAACTTGTTCCTTCAGCCGACAGATGCCGGGTCATGGTACGCCGCGTCAGTCCAAGCTCTCCGGCTATATCGTCGCCGTTTGGTATCGGTCCGGGAAGACGCTCCCCGAGCATGTCCACAATGCGGTCGGACAGACTGCGGACTGCATCAGGCTGAGCCTTCAGTTGCTCTTCTCCGTGCCTGCGTAAATGCCCTAATAAGGTGGGATCTGCCGTTGGTATCCGAAAACTCATGCCGTTTGAGGGCAGAGCCAGGGCGTATCCGGACTTGAAGCCTAAGACTTCACATCTCGCCAAATCGGCCAGTAGCTGGCAGTGCTCGGCATCGTCCGTTTCCAACTCAATCGAGATCGGGGCAAGGCCGCCAGAGGTGATTTGTTGCACTCGCTTGTAAAGGCCGAAAATCAGCATTTCGCGATGGCGAGGATATTGATGCGCCGGGATAACACTGCTCTCCAGAGTTATCTTTGGCTCGTTGGGCGCCCCGACCACGTCAAGACGCAAGTCAGGGTCTTGCATTGCATAAAAGCGCTGCGTCAATACCAGCGCGTCTTCCACCGTTTCGGCAGCCCGCACGATGTAAGCCAGAAGTGTTCCGGGACCTTGTGCCGAAAGCCCGACCCGAGCGGCGAAGGTCTTGTCTTCCAAAATACGACACGCGGTTTCCACAGCGCCTGCTTCATGTAGCAGCTCGACAGTGGCGTCGGGGCTGTCGACGATATCAGAGGGTGCTCCCGCCATTTCCAGGACTTCAGGAAACGGAACCCGCGCGCCGGGCTCTTGCGAATAACGCAGCCCTACATTTTGCAGTCTATAAGCGCTGATGCGTGGCACTTTTGCGTCCTCCCCTGACTTGCACGCAACCTCCTGCAGTCACTGCAATTGTCCAGAAGCCAATAACAAATGTCCAGAACCCTCAGGATCGCGGATGCGATGACGGTTAGGTCCGGGTCATCAGAAAGGAAACGACCATGATCTACTTCGCAAGGTACTACCGCGTACTGAAGGCAATCCAAAACTCCGCCAAACAAGAGTGGTCCGGGGGGAACATCCACGGTCTGCGCTCATTGGCGCTTGGCGAAAAAACAGCGAACGGACGTCGCTGGGATCCCCCCTATGTCCCGCAGGAACAGCCCTCAGAACCATCTCAAAATCAGACCGAGAACTGAATTTCCACAGACACCTAAAATCTTCACACGCAGCACGGCTGCGAAACAAAAGGACCTGAAAAATGAAACCACCCGCGTTCCTGATGGCCCCTATACTTGGCGTCATCTCAACTCCTGCCTTCGCTGCTGGCGGCGATCCGAGATGGTGGGTCGCGCCCAATCAGACCGACACCTATGCTTGGGTCAGCCTGATTGTCCTCTTCCTTGCGATCCTACTGGTAGTACACCTCTATGCCCGCTTTGAACGCTATACCGAGCGCAAATCAATCGGCACTCCGCTGCGCACAACTATTCCGGTGATGCTTACCATAGCCTTGGCGTACGAATTGATGCCCGCGCTCAGCCACTTCAGCATTCTGCTGCCAGGCGCGCTGATCCTGACTGCAATCGCCCGCGACTTCATGTTGTGGTGGCGGCCTTCGACAGAGGAGCTGGTAAAATGATTGAACTGCTCGTCACATCTTTTCCGTTTGTCCTGCGGGTGATCTACCTAAAATGGCGCGGGATTCCAGTCACCCTGTACAACGTTCACCGAGCGCTCTTCATGTGGTTCGTACTAGCACTGATCGTCTTCTTTGCCGTGTTCTACTACTACCCAAAATCTTACACAGGTCTTGTGCCATTCAGAACTGTTCCGGTCGTTGCTGAGAACGGTGGAACAGTAACAGATATCTACGTAAAGGGCGGTGATCGTGTAGAACCGGGCGATCCGCTGTTTGCAGTCGAGAATGCGTCGGAACAAGCTGCAGTAGATTTTGCAACCCGTAAAGTTGAGGAGATAGAAAGCGCGAAACTGGCAGCTGAATTGCAGGTCCAAACTGCTCAGGCCGTGGTGGATGCCGCAGTTACCGCCAGAGAACAGGCTGAGCTGGTGCTGATGGATCACGAGGCACTTCAAGCAAAGGGCTCTGCAGCATTTCAAGTGAGCCAGTTGGAACGCGCCCAGGCAACCTTGAGTACTCGGGAAGCAGAGGTTGAGGCTGCGGAAACGCAACTTGGTGTGGCACAAGTCCAAGCTAGTGCCGTTCTGCCTGCCCAACTTGCATCGGCGCGCGCGTCGTTGAAGCAGGCTCAGGTGGAACTGTCAAAGACATTGACGCTCAGCTCTGTCGACGGTGTCGTTGAACAGGTCACCCTAAATGTCGGATCACGCGCAGCGCAAGCCGCGATGAGCCCGGCAATGCTAATTGTACCCGACCGCAAAGAAGTTGAGCGAGGACGTATCGTCGCTGGCTTCTCGCAGGTTTCTCGCACTGAATTGTACGAAGGTATGGCGGCGGAAGTGGCGTGCGAAAGTAACTTCAACATCTCGATGCGCAATACCGTTCTTCCTGCAAGGATCGTACGTATTCAGGAGCAGATTTCTTCCGGTCAGCTAGCGCCTAGCGGTCGCCTGATCGAGCCGAGCGAAAAGGCTAAACGGGGTCAGATCGTTGTGCATCTTGATCTGGTGCACCCAGAACACCGCGAACTTTTGGTTCCAGGTAGCGGTTGCATTGTACAATCCTACACCACCAATTTTGAAGGCGAAATGGAAGGAACACTTGTCGCCCACGGGATTCAGGCCATGGGTATCATCAAAGCGGTCGGTCTACGGGTCAAAGCTTGGTTCGGTCTGACATCGGGTATCGGCTTGATCGGTGGTGGTCACGCCTGACTTTCCAACTCCATCCATTTTCAACAAGTGCGGCTTCCAACAAATGTTGGGAGCCGTTTCGACAATTTGAGACAGATCGCATGTCAATTAAATGCGAGTTATGTGACGGCTTTCTGCCACACGGCGAACGATTTGACTGTCCGCTCAGGTGATCTTATGCAGGAAAATGACAACCACATACAGTAGCCCCGGAATGTCCGTTTTGTCCGCGTTACGGTGTTCCCAATCAAGCCTGGCGTGTGGCTGGTTCGCGCCACCAAACGACGTTGCCGACAGGGCTATGTCATGCTAGCTGAGATCAAGCCCTGATTGTTTTCCACTTAACCGCACCCAACACGGATTTCTCCGTGCCTGCTGTTGTGCGGATTAAAAGGAAAACGAATGAAACGACCAAAGTTGCCGCCAATCCAAGGCAGACGTTTTGACGCCGAGATGCGCCAAGATACGGCATTTTATTTGACCGAGCATGCTTCTAAGGGGCCGACTTGGCTTAGACATTGAGGAAGAATTTCCTTTGTTGTTCTGACAGAGGAGCTTTTCGAACAAGTTTGGCCTGACCATCGGCGCGCTTGGAGCGTGGATGATATGCCAATTCGCCATGAGCAAATGTTGCTCGAAGCGCTTGAGGCTTCGCTATCTCAAGACAATGAAGAATAGAACGTTAAAAGCGTGAGGGCAGGGGGGGCAGAGGTGCTGTAAAACCTGGTCACCTGAAGGAGTTCAGAAAAATTGTTCAATCGCCCTTGCGACAGTTTGCAACCAAGAGAAAACAACATTTCGCCTAGCAGACGTGCACAATAAGAAATGTTATCAGTTATGAGCAAAAATTTTGGCAGAGAACGATGACTAAGATTGGCGATAGCCTCACTAGAGGTGCAAAAGAAGCACTGGAAGTTGCAAAGGGTGAACTCGACCCTGCTGGGGCATCTGTGCCTAGTGAAAAGACCGATAACGCCGCAGATGCTTCCGATAGACCAGCTATCGCCAAGTGCCTTCACGGGATCCCCACAAGGCTTGAATCTTCAAGTCTATGAAGCCGAACGGACAGGAAACAGCGTCTACATTTCCTTGCGTGAATGCCTTTCAATCTTGTTTTCCACAATTGTTGGGTCGTACGCATTCTGCGACCCAACCTGTGCATCGAGCGTGCGATATATAGTAATCCGAGACACACCCAAATCGCGTGCGATCTGGGCCTTTGAAAACCCGCTAGCCGCAAGAGATCGAATTTATGCGTTATCTACCTGTTTTCGTCTGCCACGATAGACACCTCTTTCCTTGGCGGCATCAATACCGGCTCTCTATTTGTCGCGGATGAATTTTAGTTCCATATCAGCGACCATGGCGAGCACTGTCACCACCATTCAACCAAGATCACCGGCTGTACTCACTTCCGGTTCAAGAACCCGCAGGGAAGCGCCTTTGGCATCCAGTTCATACACCAGGTTCAGAACATCCTTCGTAGTCCGACCAAGGCGGTCAAGTCGGTGAACAACCAGTTCATCACCTACTCGTAATAACTCGAAGATGGTTTCTAATTCCGTGCGCCCGTCACGCGATGCACCTGGCCCTGTTTCTGACCGCACGATCTCGCACTCAGCTTTCGTCAATGCTGCCGTTTGAATGTCGAGATCTTGGCTCGTGGTGCTGACTCTGGCATATCCGATGCGGGGCATTTGGTATCTATCACATTAGGGTAGGGGTGATGTTCAATCTGTCACATAGTTGAATTGACCACCCTAATGGGACGGTGGATCGCGTCACATTTAGATGTCATTTTGTGGTGCACCCAATTGTTACATGGAGATGTGTGATCCACCGAAAGTGAACGCAGCATTCTGACACGGCAGGATGTTTGATTTTTCATAGTCGCCAACTCCTCGCAGATCGTGCGTAGACGTCAGAGAGTTCTGTTGGTGACAGTTTGTTCAGGTGGCTCTTGTCAAACACAACCACATCGTTGGATAGAAATTGGTCAATGTTCATCCGGTCCCTGGCTTCGAGGATGAACGAATGTTCAACCGCCAGTGTTGCCAGCAAGCCTCCTGTTTCGATATGCGCGGCTAATTCCCGCTGTAACGCCTGAAAGCTCAACGTATGGCCGCCATTGTCGGTAACAATGAAAATAACGCAGACGATGAAATCGCATAATTGATCTTATGTTAAATATAATGATGTAAGTATTCACCTGTACGTTTCGAACATAACTACTAGAAACCAGCAAGGTTGACCCACGCGAATTCATCTACCATCCTATTTTCGTATAGTTTGTTATATTGTGCGAACCCGCACGTTTGTTTTGGCAAGGTCGATGAAATGACCGATAATTCACAAAAGACCTACGTGCATGACACGCACCGTTTGCGCGACCCCGAGCACACCTTAAGAATTGTGCAACCATTTCTTCGGGAAATGGGCATAACTCGGATCGCAAATCTGACCGGCCTGGATAGGATTGGTTTACCGACTGTTATGGTCGCTCGTCCCAATTCCCGATCTGTTGCGGTGTCACTTGGTAAGGGGCTGTCGCTGCAGGCAGCGCAAGCTTCAGGCGTTATGGAAGCGATCGAATCCTGGCATGCCGAACGTGTGCGACTTCCGCAACGGTTTGCCAGATTTACCGATTTGGCTGATGACGCGACCGTTGTGGAGGTGGAGCGATTGCCTAAGGTCACTGGCGCGCAATTTGATCCCAACGGCAACATGTTATGGGTCGAAGGCTGGGATTTGAAAAGCCAACACACCTGCTGGGTTCCGCTTGAGATGGTGGACACTGACTACACCACGCCTCCACTCGCTGGACAACGCGCCTTTCCCAGAACAACGAATGGTTTGGCTTCGGGCAACAATGTCGCCGAAGCGAGTTGTCATGCAATTTGCGAATTGATTGAGCGCGATGCAACGACGCTGTGGTCTCATCAATCCAAGACCGTGCGTATTGATCCCGGTACTGTCGATGATCAGCGATGTCAGGCGGCCATTGAAAAAATCACCACCGCAAGTCTGGAGATCGGGCTGTGGAACACCACGTCGGATATCGGAATTGCCAGTTTTCGCTGCGTGATCTGCGAGGCTGGCGGGCAGCCTGGTCACATCGGCATCGGCGACGGATGTCATCCGGATCGTGCAATCGCGTTGCTGCGCGCGGTGACAGAGGCTGCTCAGACCCGGCTGACCTATATCTCGGGCGCGCGCGATGATCTGGATCCGGCAGAATTCACTGATCAGGCGCAAACGGATCGGTGTAGATATCTGCGGGATCTGATCGATCGCGCCCCTCCGACAGGGAATTTTCAGGACTGCCCGACGCATTCAACCAAGACATTCGAGGATGACCTGGCTTTGCTGTTAATCAGGTTAGAGGCCGTCGGGGTTTCTCAGGTGGTGATCGTGGACTTGTCTCGGCCTGAATATGATCTATCGGTTGTTCGGGCGGTCATACCGGGCTTGGAAGCGCCGCACGACGACGCGGATTACGTACCGGGCCTAAGAGCGCTGCAGATCAGGCAGGAAACCGCATGAACGTTGTCGTATTTGTGGGCCCTACCCTGCCAGCACACGAAGTTGCCGCACAGTTGAATGCTGCGATCCTGCCCCCTGTTCAGCAGGGTGATGTCTATCGCGCAGCCAAGGATCACCCGCACGCAATTGGGATCATAGATGGGTTCTTCGAAGGTGTGCCCTCGGTCTGGCACAAGGAAATCTTGTGGGCGATGGAACAAGGGATACCGGTCTTTGGCAGCGCCAGCATGGGCGCCCTGCGTGCCGCTGAACTTGCCGATTTTGGAATGATCGGTGTTGGCGGGATCTTTGAGGACTACCTTAGCGGCGTTTTGCAGGATGACGATGAGGTCGCGGTTCTGCACAGTCCGGCAGAGCTGGGGTTTCAACCGCTTAGTACACCGATGGTATCTATCCGAGCCACAGTCAAACAGGCTCAGGCTCAGGGGATTTTACCTTCTGAAAGCGTCGCCACTATCCTAGAGCATGCGAAATCCAGACACTATCGGCACCGTATCTGGCAAAACATCGGCAAAGAGTTAAACGACCTACCCGGAATAGCGGCCTTTTTGGATTGGCTACCCGACGGCCAAATTGATGCGAAAGCAGATGACGCCCGCGCGATGCTGGCCCTTATGGCGGATTGCCTGTCGCAGGGCACCCTACCCCAGAGTCCCGTAACGCGGACCGAACCAACATTGGTGTGGAAACAGTTGCGCAACCGCATCGACACCAACGAGGCAAAGAACCACGCGGTGATCGACGAGTTGAGGTTGGACCCGGAACTTTACGCCGAATTGCGCAACCGCGCAGTGCTGAGTGTGATGGCACAGGAAGAAGCCGCCGAACAGGATCGGCAACCTGATCGTGACGCCCTGATCCGGCAGATGACGGACCATAGAGCCAAAGCTGGATTGTCTCAAAAAGCGCATTTGATGGAATGGCTGGCCGCCAATGATCTGAACCTTGCGGAATACGAGGACATACTGACGGATGCCGCTCGGATCGATGCGACGGTCGCCGCGCGTTTGACCCAGTTGGATGGGCCATTGCTGGCTGAACTGAAACGAACCGGAAAGTATGCCGATCTACGGGAACGGGCGGCCGCCAAGGAAAAAGCTGCGATTGTGAATGGGCACCTTTCGGGCGCGGATCGTCTGCGTATGGTCGTTTGGTATTTTGAAGCGCGCCTTGACCAGGACGTGCCGGATAACCTGGACAGCTACGCAACCTCGCTTGGCCTATCCGGGCGCGTGGAACTGGGTGAATTGATCGAAGCAGAGTTTTTGTTTTGCCACAGGAGTTCCTGTGCGGAGGTTCCAAATAGCAAAGTGACTTCCACCCGGCACGAGGGGTCGATTGATGAACACACATAAGACTGCAAGCGTCGAAGAACCCGGCACACGGTTCCTGCTGTATCCGCAATCGCCTTTTCTGGAACCTGGCGCGCAACCGGAGCTTGTCGAAATTTCGGCTCCGCAAGGCAGCATTGGGCCAGGGCCTTCCGGTCCGCGCATGTACACCGTCAACCCTGTTGGAAAAACCACACCTTACGGTGCCATCGTTCCAGGTCCGAATGGACCGGGTATGTATCTGCCGCCGTGGGACGGGTACATTCAGCCGCCCGCAATGCCCGATGAGTTCGGGAATTTCTTTCATATTGCCCCATCCGACCCCGCATTTGAAGCAGCGCATTTGTTCGGGTCGGCCCATTTTACAATGGATGTGTGGCAAGGGTATTTTGATCGCCCAATCCCGTGGCATTTCGCGCGCGATTTCGACCGGCTTGAATTGTCCCTGCTACCCAGTCTGGATAACGCACATATTGGCTGGGGGTTTCTGGAAACAGGCGGCACGCACGAACATGGAGATGAGTACCGGCCATACAGCCTGAACTTTGACGTTGTCTCCCATGAAATTGGACATGCCATTATCTATAGCGTCATTGGTATGCCGTCAGATGGGGATGCGTCGGGCGAATATTATGGGTTTCACGAGTCAGCTGCCGATATGGTCGCCCTTCTTGCGTCGCTACATTTTGGTTCTGTAGTTGACGCTCTGCTAAAAAACACGCGGGGCAACCTTTACACATTCAATCGTCTGAACCGGTTTGCAGAACTCGGGGAAAACGCGCAAATCCGAATTGCCGCCAACACACGGTCCATGTCAGAGTTTGCGGCCGGATGGACCAGCGAACACGATCTTTCCGAACCGTTGACCGGAGCGATGTTCGACATTTTCGTAGACATTTATCACGAACGCCTGCTGCTGCATGGGCTGATCTCACCTGAAGAAGAACACCTGTCCGATCAACTGGAAGACTCTCCGGATTACAGCGAGGTTATGCAGGGTGTGTTCGATGCCCGTTATGCCGAAAACCCGGAAGGTTTCCGGATCGCTTTGCTTGAAGCGCGCGATTTTCTGGGAACCTATCTGGCCGACACATGGGAGCGACTGGATGCGGATATGCTCAGCTATTTCGGTGTTGAAAAGGCCCTGCTGGCGGTCGACCAGGAAATCACTGGCGGTGCTTTTCGCGACATCATCGAAGGCAACTTCCGCATGCGAGATATTGGTCTGATGTCTGCCGGTCCGCGTCTGCCCGATCCCGAAGAAGAGAGCCACTCGGCCTCGGTTCGCACGCAGGTGCCGGAATGACCTGTAAAATCCTTTATTTTTAAGCGGTTTTGTGGCATGCAATCGGAAGAAGTTTATTGGAACGCATTTGCTCGAATATTTTTCGAGCTTATTTTGAGGGGGAGATGAGGGTTCTGGCTTCGTCGATCCCGTAATTGGGAGAGAGAGATATGGCTGAATCCTTGCTCAGTTTTTCAGAAGTGTTGTTGTTTGGTCGAATTATTGAAGATATAAAAATCCAGTCACAAACCAAAGTAAAAGCAGCCACCACCGCAAATATGCAACCTCCTTTGAAGGGGGCCTCAGTCGACGGCGTGACATTGAAGCCGCGTGACCGCGTATTGGTGAAAAATCAGGCCAATTTGGATCAAAACGGCATTTACACCGTGGCGGACGATACGGACAGCTCCTGGTTTAACAAAACACAAGTTAAACGCGGGACGTTGATCAGAGTGCGGAAGGGCACGCAGTTCGATCCCCAAAAACCGTTTTGGGAGCAAACAGGCAGATTTGATCTTGGGCAACAACAGTTCGAGCAAGTCGGCAGGCGCAGAAAACGGCGCGGCAACAACAATCATCTTGCGGAACAGCTGGATGACGATGCCCAACTCGCCAGGATCTACGGCTTCGCATATGAAGGCACGTACTATGAACTGCCCGAACCCACTATTTTCCTGGTACATGGTGAAGGTGATTCAGCAACCGAAGCGAATGCGCCTGTAGGTCAGGGTTCTCGTGCGCCAGTAAGTCCGACGCTTTCTGGTGTTGCTTCGGCGGATTATCAGTTTTCCAATGATATGCGAGTCTGGGACTACGACAAGGCTGACTTCACATTTCGTATGGATGTGATGACCGGCCAGTTCGAGCAGGTCCTGCTGGACATCTATTTCGGTTTTGACAGCCCGGCGATAAGCGGTGCCAAAGTGAGCGGTGCAAAGGTCAGCGGCGCGAAAGTCAGCGGTGCCAAAGTCAGTGGCGCAAAGGTGAGCGGTGCCAAGGTCAGCGGCGCAAAGGTGCGCGGCGGCGACTAAGCCCGGTTTGCGAGAAATATTCTGGGGCACCCGAAATTGGGTGCCCCTTTGCTTTTCAGAACCCGGCTTTTTTCAGACCTTCCACAAAGTGCTGCGTATCTTCCTCTAGCCGATCCGGTTGAACGGTCGTCCAGCGGGCCAGCGAAAAGTTAGGATGTGCCTCGCGGTGCTTTTCCCTTATAAGACGGGCCATGTCCGTTTGACCCAGCTGAGCATAACTTGCGGCCAGCATACGCTGCCCCTCGGTCGGATTGTTCATCTTGTTGACCGTCTCAATTACATCCTCATAGCGTCTTAGGTTGTAATACGCCCCACCCAGATGCCAAAGGTATTGATCCGGGAAATAGGGATTTAGGCGCATTGCCTGCTGAAGATGCGTTATGGCCGTTTCGTTGTCACCCGAATGGGCTAGCGCATCAGCAAAGTCGGAATGCATATCCGCGTCATTTGGGTTTAACGCCAGCGCCCTCTGATAGGATTGGATGGCTGCGTCATGCTCTTTGCGGTACAGGTGCACATAGCCCAATTCGCCGAAACCACGCGCGTCGGTCGGGTCCAGCTCAATCGCGCGCTGTGCCAACATCAGCGCCTTTTCCAGCGATTGTGACGGCTCTTCGGCCCAGGAATAACGCCAGTCGATATTTAGAGTTCGCGACAGCGCTGCTGCAGCACGGGCATACCCCTCGTCCCGCTCAAGGGCTGATTGATAGAAATTCTGTGCCTTGCGGTTGTCGTTTCGGGTGTATTTGAAGATGTGGTGCTGACCTTGCAGGACCGAACCATAGGCCTCAAGATCGTTTGGAACTGCCTGAATCATGCGCTGCTTTTCATGCGACTCGATCATCACCGCAGTGGCCGCCACAATGCACTCAGTGACCTCATCAAGAATGTCGAAAATATCGTCAATCTTGCGATCGAACCGTTCGCCCCAGATCGTGCGCTCGGTGTTGGCATCAATCAACTCGGCGGAAATCCTGATCCGACTGGCTGACCGACGTACACTGCCGCGCGCGACATAGCGAACATTCAGTTTTTGCGCGGCCTCTTTCGGAGGCATCGATTGTGTCCTGAAGAAAAACGACGAGTTCCGGGCGATGATAAAAAGGTTCCGGAACTTGGACAGATTCATGATTATGTCGTCCGTCAGACCTTCGGCGATCCAGCTGTCGGACTCATCGCCGCCAGAGCTGCTGAAAGGCAGAACGGCCACCGACGGCGTATCCGGCCGTTCGAATATGTCCCCTTTCAAATCCGGGCGCATCGTGCCGGCCATGGTCGCGCCGGCCACTTCGCTGCGGACGCAGTAGGTCGAGACAGGATTCATGATATTCTTGAGCTGTTTTGGCCCCAGAAACTCGTACCCAAAGCGCAGGCGATTGCAGACCTGATCATACACGGCAGAGCTGACATAGACCCGCTCAGGCTCGGCTATTTCTTGCAACCGGGCCGCGATATTGACGTTGTCACCATGAATGCCCCGCTCGTCTATCAGAATCTCACCAAGGTGAATCCCAGCCCGGAACTTGATTCGCTGATCCTGCGCGCGGGTCTTATTCTGATCGCTTGCGATTTGATGCAATTCGACCCCGAATTCCACTGCGCTGGTGGCAGTTTCGAACAGGGCCAAAATCCCGTCCCCACGTACCTCTACCACCCGACCGTTGTACTTTGCGCACGAGGCTTCAAGCAAAGAAATCAATGCTTTCAATTCATTATAGGTATCCAGCTCATTCTCGCTCATGAGCCGGGAGTATCCTACGACATCAGCGAACAATACTGCGCCAAGCCGTTGAGTAATTGGAATGTCAGAAATTGTCGTACTCACAAGTGTTACTCTTTTTTCGGATTCATAGCGGACCCGTAACTAACATATATCAAAAAACGTTTTTGACGACCGAAGCAGTTTTGATCGGAACTGATCACACCTCAGCGATCTGAGGCGGCCATGACCAGGCGGCGCAATCATTCGGCCCCAATGTCACGATTGTATTCGCATCCAGTTCCTGTGCCAAAACGTTTCGGCGAACCATCCACTCGGATTTCAGAATGCCCACAACAACCATATCCTGAAACTCGCCTTCAGCGAACCACGCTTGACGCATCGTCCCTTCAATCTGGAATCCTATCTTGGCAACAAGATCACGGCTGTGATGATTGTCCTCACGATAATAAGACGTTATGCGGTTCAGCCCCAGCTGTCGAAATGCCAGGTCCAGCACCAAAGCGGATGCCCGAAGCCCGACGCCGGATCTACGCATTGCTTTGTTGACGAAAACTGCAACCACTGCATCGCGATTGATGTTCGAGATAGACTCAAGCCCGGCCAGCCCAACGGCCTCACCTGCGGAGGACTCGACGATAAACCAACATTTGCGGCTGGCATCGGAAGACGTAAATGAATCTCTCCAAAATTCTTCGGCATGCGATGTATTGAGGGGCACGCGCGTTGTACGATCGAAACGCGCAAGGTCTTCAACGTCCTGAAACCAACTCAGAACGGAATCCAGATCTGCCCTTTCCATCGGGCGCAACCTGAACGTGTTTTGTGAATTGTTGCTCACGATAAATAGTACCTTTGAAAGAAATCAGTAAAATCTGCTCGGACACTAGCACAAAAATTTCAAAATTACGAAATGAGATTACAGTATCTCTGTCCTCTGTTTAATTCACCACAAGAATTGAGTTTTTGGTGCAGGGGGTCGATAAATGTGCTGTCCGGTCAAATACAACGGAATTTCCCATCCGCACCCCTGATGGCTAATGATGGCCGCGGGCGCTCTGAGCAAAGGGAATACTATCAATGAAATTACTGCGGTTCGGTCCCAAGGGCGCGGAAAAGCCCGGTCTTCTGGATGCCAAGGGCGCAATTCGTGATTTGTCGGGTGTGATTGATGATCTCACAGGCGAGTTGCTTGGCGATGAAGCCCTGGACCGATTGCGCAGGTTGGATACCGCAAGCCTGCCTCTAGTGGATGGTCAACCGCGGATTGGCGCTTGCGTCGGTCAGGTCGGCAAGTTCGTCTGCATAGGTCTGAACTACGCCGATCATGCGGCCGAAAGTGGGATGGAGCTGCCGCAGGAACCGGTAATCTTTTTTAAGGCAACTTCGGCCATTATTGGCCCCAACGACACGGTCGAAATCCCTCGTGGCTCGGTCAAAACCGATTGGGAGGTGGAACTGGGTGTGGTGATCGGGAAAGAGGCCGAATACCTCTCGGAAGCCGAAGCCTTGAACCATGTCGCCGGTTATTGCGTCATCAACGACAAATCAGAACGCGATTTCCAACTGCACCGTTCGGGCCAGTGGGTCAAAGGCAAATCCGCCGACACGTTCGGTCCTATAGGTCCATGGCTTGTGACACGGGATGAGGTACCCAATCCGCAGGACCTGCAGATGTATCTTGAGGTGAACGGGCAACGGCTTCAGAATGGATCGACCCGAACGATGCATTTCGGCATGGCGACAGCAATCTCTCATCTGTCGCAGTTCATGTCGCTACAGCCGGGAGATGTGATTTCGACAGGCACCCCTCCGGGTGTGGGCATGGGCCAAAATCCGCCGACCTATCTAAAACCTGGCGACAGGATGGAGTTGGGCATCAAAGGCTTGGGCGTGCAACGGCAGAACGTTGTGCAGGGCTGAGCCCCCTGTTTGTGCAATTGTCACAATTTCCCGCAACAGAAAGAGGGCTAAAAAGTCACTCGGGCCAGGGCAGTGAATAAGTTTTGACGTTGGTGAAAAATTTCATCGCCTCGATCACGCCTTCCTTGACGCCGTTGCCGCTGTCCTTGATACCGCCAAAAGGAGACATTTCGATCCGGTAGCCGGGCTGTTCCCAGATGTTGCAGGTGCCAACGTTCAAACCGTTGATGTAGGTAATCGCCCGGTTCAGATCATTAGTACAGACACCCGCCGACAAACCAAATGCGGTGCCGTTTGAGATCTGCATGACTTGCGCATCATCATCTGGAACACGAACGATCGGCACGATTGGACCAAATGTCTCTTCCATCACCAACTCGCTGCCGTGGGGCACCTTGTCGACGACGATCGGCGGCAACAGTGCACCGTTGCGGCCGGGGTGATAGAGGATTTCTGCGCCCTCTTGCGCAGCCTTCAGCACGCGGTTTTCGAACAACTCGGCGGCTTGTGCGTGGATAACGCAACCCAATTGCGTTTCTGGGTCCTGAGGGTCACCAAACCGGATCGCTTTTGCCTTTTCCAGAACAAGTGGCACAAATCTATCTGCTACGCTTTCCTGAACCAGAATGCGTTTGATCGCGGTGCAGCGTTGCCCCGAATTACCTGTGGCCCCAGCCACAGCTATACCGGCGGCCTTGTCCAGATCGGCGTCATTCAGATCGTTCAACACGATCAGGGGGTCGTTGCCGCCCAATTCCAGTGCCTGCCGTTTGTAACCCGCCTTGGACGCGATCATCTTGCCGACGGGCACACCACCCGTGAAAGTGATTACGTCGATGTGTTCATTGGTGATCATCTCATCACCGATGTCCTGCGGCCGGCCCGTCACAACCTGAAACATTTCGGGCGGCAACCCTGCCTCGTACAATATGTCCGCCAGGGTCAAAGCCGTCAGTGGGGTTAGCTCGGTCGGTTTGCAGACCATGCAGTTATTGGTGGCAATGGACGGCGCAATCTTGTGGCTGACCATGTTCAGAGGGTGATTGAACGGAGTAATTGCGCTGATGGTCCTGACCGGCTCGCGTTTGGTGAAAATCTTGCGCGCCTTACCGTTGTGGGTCAGATCACACGAGAAAACCTCACCATCGTCCTTCAGGGCCTCGGAGGCGGCGAACTGAAAAACGTCCTGCGCGCGCTTGGTTTCATAGATCGAGTGCTGATAGCAGATGCCAAGCTCAAGCGTCAGCCATTTTGCGAGGTATTCGCGTCTTTCACCAATCAACACGCCAGCGCGCCGTAAAATTTCGCTGCGTTCATAACGGGTCAGTTTGGGCGCGTAATTCGCGGCGATCTCAAAGGCTTTGCGTGCATGTTCAGAAGTGCCGGCAGGGACGGTACCAATAGTCTCGTTCGTATAGGGATAGTGGACCGAGATTTTAAAATCGGTAAAGACAATCTCGCCGCCAATTCGCATGCCTTCATTGCGGATACCGGAAGTGTTCATGATATCGTCCATGATTAATGGGCCGTCGCTGTAGTGGCAAAAGGAAGTGCTTCAAAATGCAGAGTGTCGATCACGCGACTGACGATGAAGGGAGCGTCCTGCTTGGTCAATCCATCGTGGCAGCGTAAGTCGGCCGCTAGCGCGGCCAGATCATGACGGTTCCGGGAAGTACCCGCGTAGGTATTCTCAACCGGTACATTCAGGATTGAATAGACCCGCGGTTGGGCTGTGATCTGGATTTGCATCATCATCTTCGTAGCCTTGGATTAATTGCGCCCGTTCTAATGCCAGCCATAGATCACAGAATTGCAAAATTTCCGCATTGGGTCGAAAGCCAGAGCAATCCACTGTGTCAGTCCAGAGCTTAATTGCACCTCGATATCCAAGTCACACCAATGGTCTTAGCTGCCACTTTCGTGCGACCACGATCTGCGGAAGTTATGCGGCGAAACCTTGTACCGACCTCGGAAATGAACCGAAAGCCTGTCCGTGCTGGAAAACCCGGATGCAAAGGCAATCTCGGATACGCTGAGGTCGGTTTCATTCAATAGGGCGAAGGCACGATCTAGCCTGAGGTTGTTATAATACTGGCCGGGCGACATCTTGGTGTGCTGCTGGAACAGCCGTTCCATATGGCGTCTGGACAGTGACGCCTGATCCGCCACCGCTTCGAGGCTAAGCGGCGATTCAATGTTGTCTCGCATGATCTGGACAGCTTCGACCAGCTTGGCGTTGCGTGTCCCCAAAAGGGCCGAGACGGGCGAAACCTGATTGCTGCCACTTTCACCGACGCGTCGGTGCAAACACATCTCGGACACGTTGATGGCCAGGGCGTTGCCGAACAATTCCTCGATCACTTCCAGCATCATATCGGTGCTGGCGTGCCCTCCCCCGCAAGTGCGCAGCTTGCCGTCAATCTCGTACAGGCTCTGGGTTGGCGTCATTGTCGGAAAATACTCGCAAAAACCGGGGCGGTTTTCCCAATGAACGGTGAACTTCTTGTCGCCGATCAGGCCTGCCTTGGCCAAGGCAAATGCCCCTGTGCAGATACCGCCAAAATCGCATCCATGTGCCTTTTGCCGACGGATCCAATTCAGAACCGGGGTATCAAACGAGGCCATCGGCTCAGTGCCGGAACACACGAAAGTATAGGCCCCCTGCTCCAGATCGTGCATGGGTTGGTCAGCTTGAATGCGGATTCCGTTCGAACACGTGACCGGCGCGCCATCTGCTGAAAGGACATACCATTCGAACAATTGCTTTCGGGCCAGTTGGTTGGAAATACGCAAAGGTTCAATCGCAGCGCTAAACGCCAACATCGTGGTATTCGGCAGCAATAGAAAATGAAAGGCCTTGGGCGGTCCATCATAAGGAACGTCGACGGAAATCGCCCCCTTGGGCAGGAAACGTTGGCTGACCACTACACCCCTCCTTCGCGTTCGAATACCGCATCGTTGCTGGCCTGCTGGAACGCTCGAGCAACTTAAAGTTATCAATAGATGTATGGCCCTTGGAAATCGAACGCTCATTTTGTATTTTGGATACAACTTACACCGACCGAGACCACTCTTATGCCCAGAACCCGCGCGATCGCACGTCAAAGTCTTCCAGAAGTCATCACAAATGATCTGCGGGAACGTATCCTAAGCGGAGAGATGGCCGAAGGTGAAACCATCCGGCAAGAGGCCCTTGCAGAGGACTATGATGTCTCGCGCATGCCGATCCGCGAAGCACTGAAACGGCTGGATGCCGAAGGCCTTGTGCAACTGACAAACAACCGTGGTGCATCGGTGACTTCGCATTCGCTTTCGCAAATTGGCGAGATTTTCGACCTTCGCGTTCTTTTGGAGGTCGACTTGTTCAAACGGTCTATTCCGCAGATGACGGAAGCTGATTTCGCCAGATGCGAGAAGCTGCTCGACGACATGGAAAAGTCTTACGAAGCTTACAATGTCGGGCGGTGGGGTAGCCTGAATTATGAATACCACAAAGCCCTTTATGCGGCTGCTGATCGTGGGCTGACCAATGAGATCCTGCAAAGGGTCAATCTGCAATCGGACCGCTATGTCCGTATGCATCTGAGCGTCATGGAACAGCGCGAGCCCGCCAAGCAAGACCACCGACAGCTTTTGTCGCTGGCACGCAAACGTCAGGTTGATGCCGCAGGTGAACTGCTGACCAAGCATATTCAACGGACCAAGGATCAGTTGTTGGCGATGGTTATCAAGACACGGAAAGGTGAAACCGGCTGAATGTCAGCTTTCTTACCCCAGAGGATGCAGGCACGCCACTTTGTGGTCTGACCCGCTAAGTTCTGGCGGCGCTGCACGGCATTCTTCGGTTGCAAGCCAGCACCGTTGTGCAAAGGCACAGCCTTTGGGGATGTTCATCGGGGACGGAAGCTCGCCTTCCAGTTTGATCCGATCCTTTCGCGCGTCGGGATCTGCGCGGGGCGTCGTCGACAAAAGAGCCTTGGAATAAGGATGTCGAGGGGCAGCAAACAACTTTTCTTTCGGAGCTTTTTCAACCGCGCGGCCCAGATACATGACAATTACATCGTCGGCAAAATGCTTTACCACCGACAAATCATGCGAAATGAACAGATAGGCAAGGTTCAGACCTTCCTGCAGTTCGACCAGCAGGTTCAGAATTTGCGACTGGATCGAGACGTCCAGTGCTGAAACCGGCTCATCCAGCACCAGCACCTTGGGGTTCAGCATCAGGGCGCGGGCAATTGCTATCCGCTGCCGCTGCCCGCCCGAGAACATGTGTGGGTAGCGGTCGTAATGTTCGGGGCGCAGCCCCACGAGGTCGATCATTTCTCGCGCGCGCGCCTCTCGGTCGACTGCGGACATCTCGCGGCGGTTTATGATCAATGGCTCTTGCAGGATTTGACCGATCCGTTGGCGCGGGTTGAGCGAGCCGTAGGGATCCTGAAACACAATCTGCACAGTTTCACGCATCTGGGCCCATTTCGATGGAGATATCTCAACACCATCGATGGTCAGACTACCCGAGGTCGGTTCTTCGATCATCGTCACCACCCTTGCGAGGGTGGACTTCCCACAACCAGACTCCCCCACGATTGCCAGCGTTTTGCCCGGCCGCAGTTCGAAGTCCACGCCAGACAAGGCCTTGACCGTTGCGGCCTTCGACAACAACCCGCCTTTTACGGTGTAGAACCTGGCCAAATCACTGGCCTGAACGATGGGGGCGGTCATGCCAGCTCTCCGGTTGTAATTTTTTCAACGTAATGGCAGCGCGCCTTGCCGAATTCCGCACTGTGCGGGGTTGGGGGTAACGATCGGCACAGATCATCTGCATATTGGCATCTGGGGCTGAACAGACATCCTTTTGGCCGGTCAAACTGCCCTGGAACGACGCCGGGAATGGTCGGTAGCATCTTAGACGTCGCCCGCTCCGGAAGCGCGTTGAGCAACGCAGTTGTGTAGGGGTGACGCGGGGTGCGGAACAGGTCTTTGACTGCCTGCTCCTCGACCTTTTGGCCAGCATATTGGACTTGAACCCGCTCGGCGGTCTCGGCGACAACACCCATATCATGAGTGATAAGGACCAAACCCATGCCCTGGTCGTCCCGAAGGCGAACCAACAGATCAAGGATTTGCGCCTGAATTGTCACGTCCAGTGCTGTTGTCGGCTCGTCCGCAATCAACAGCTTGGGTTTGCAGGCGATGGCCATCGCAATCATCACCCTCTGGTTCATGCCGCCGGACATCTGATGCGGAAACGTGTTCAGTCGGCTTTCGGGTGCGGGGATTCCGACCTGATCAAACAGTTCAATAGCGCGTTGGTGGCGGTCCTTTCGGTTCAGGCCCAGGTGGATGCGCAAGGCCTCCTTGATCTGGAAGCCAACCGTAAAGCAAGGATTCAGCGATGACATCGGTTCCTGAAAAATCATGGCAATGTCTTTGCCGATGATCTTGCGCCGGTCGCGGGCCGAGATTTTGGTCAGGTCAATGCCTTCAAAGCTTAGTTGGTCGGCCGTAATCGTGGCCGTCCAGGGCAGAAGACCCATCAATGCCAGCATCGACACCGATTTGCCCGAGCCGCTTTCGCCGACGATGGCCGTTAATTCGCCCTTGTCGACAGACAGATCAACGCCATCTACGGCCCGGAACTGACCCGAAGCGGTTGCGAATTCGACGGTGAGGTTTCGGATATCCAACAGGCTCATGTCGTCAGCTCCGCTTTAGCTTAGGGTCCAGCGCGTCGCGCAGACCGTCGCCCATCAGGTTGATGGCCAGCACAGTGACCAAGATGGCCAAACCGGGGAACGTCACCACCCACCATGCGCGCAGAATAAACTCACGCGCTTCGGCCAGCATGGTGCCCCATTCCGGCGTGGGCGGCTGCGCCCCCATGCCCAAGAAGCCAAGGGCTGCAGCATCCAGAATAGCGGTCGAAAACGACAGCGCCGCCTGAACGATGATCGGAGCCAGACAATTCGGCAGCACGGTCTTGAACATCAGCCGGGCCTTGCTGGCACCGGCAACGCGGGCCGAAGTCACATAGTCCTTTTGCCGCTCTGCCAACACTGATGCCCTGGTCAAACGCACGTAATGTGGTTGGAACACAATGGCGATGGCGATCATCGCGTTGGTCAACGAGGGGCCAAGGATGGCGACCAGAACCAGCGCAAGCAGTAGCGAGGGGAAGGACAAGATGATATCCATCACACGCATGATCATCGTATCGACCCATTTGGGCGCGAAACCCGACAGGAGGCCGACAATCACCCCGCCCGTCACGGCCACACAAACCACCACGATGCCGACAAAGAAGGAATAACGCGATCCCATGATCAGCCGCGACAGCATATCCCGACCCAACGGATCGGTGCCCAACGGGAAGGCCCAACTGCCGCCTTCTTGCCACGCAGGAGGTTGCAGAATGTGATTGCGGAACTGTTCAGTCGGGTCGTAGGGGGCCAACAAAGGCGCAAAGGCCGCGCAGAAGACAAAAGCGGCAAAGACCCAAAGGCCCATCACCGCACCGCGGTTTTCGCTGAAGTAATACCAGAACTCTCGCAGGGCGCTGGGGCGGTCTTCGGTTTTTGGTGGGGTCGCGGACAATTCAGCCATCATCGCCTCCGGATTTTGGGGTTGATGACGCCGTAAAGGACATCGACCAGTAAGTTCACCAGCATGACGATCACGGCGATCATCAGCAGGCCGCCCTGCACCACCGGGTAGTCGCGGCGGAAAATGCTATCGACCATCCACTTGCCGATGCCTGGCCAGCTAAAGATTGTCTCGGTCAGGATCGCCCCGGCCAGCAAAGTGCCGACCGACAGGCCGATCACTGTAATCACAGGGATCAATGCATTGCGCAGCGCATGCAGTCCATTGATCCGCGCAGGGGCGAGGCCCTTGGCGCGGGCCGTGCGGATGTAATCCTCACCCAACACTTCCAACATGGCCGAACGGGTCTGGCGTGCAATTACGGCCAAAGGGATCGTGCCCAAAACGATGGTCGGCAGAATTAGATGGCGTACAGCCGATCCAAACGCCCCCTCCTGCCCGGACAGCAGACTGTCGATCAACATGAAGCCTGTGACACTTGGAAAGTAGTACAGCAGGTCGATCCGGCCTGAGACAGGCGTCCAACCAAGGTTGCCGGAAAACACGATGATCAACAACAGCGCCCACCAGAAGATCGGCATGGAATACCCGATCAGCGCGGACGACATCAGCGCCCGGTCGAAGAATTTGCCCCGATTCACAGCGGCAATAACGCCCGCAGGCAGCCCCAAAGCTACTGCAAAAATCATGGCGCAGATCGACAATTCCAGCGTGGCCGGAAACAGGGCAAAGAATTCGTCCCAAACCGGCTTCTTGGTGACAAAGCTCTCGCCCAGATCACCATGCAACACGCCAACCAAATAGTCCCAGTATTGCTGCAGAACAGGTTTGTCGAAACCCAGCTTCTCGACCATCTCCTGATAGCGTTCTTCGGACATTCCGCGTTCACCGGCCATGACGATGATCGGATCGCCTGGAAGCACCCGAATGAACATGAACGAGATCAGTGTTACGCCCAGAAATGTCGGAATGAACATGCCGAGGCGGGTAAGGAAATAGCCAAACATCAGCGGCCTATGATTATTAGTTCTTTGGGAAAGCTGGTCAGCGACCGGCAACCGTCTTCGGTCACCAGTACGTCATCTTCGATCCGAACGCCGAAATTGTCCAGATCATAGAGGCCCGGCTCGTTGGTCCAAACCATGCCCGCGCGCATGATCTGGCCGTTGCCACGCATGATGTAGGGCGCTTCGTGCACATCGCGGCCCAGCCCATGACCGGTCTTGGTGCGGATACGATCAGCATAGGGCGAGGCCTCGAGCACGCTGGTCACCGCATCGTCGATATCGTGGGCGGTTACTCCTGGTTTGCAAGCTTCGAAGCCGACTAGATTGGCCCGCAGAACGGTGTCGTAGACCGCCCTGCCTTCATCCGAGGCTTCGGCGACGAAAAAGGTACGCGTGATGTCCGCGGCAAACCCGTGTTTACGTGCGCCGAAATCGAACAGCAGCGCGTCGCCCGCTTTGATCTGATAATCCGCGCGCGCTTTACCATGCGGTTGAGCCGAGTTTCCTCCGGCTGTCACGATAGGTGAAAAGGCCAGCGACGCGGCACCTTCTGCGAACAACGCCTGGATCAAGGCTTGTTCAATCTGTACTTCTGTCTGACGCACACGAACATCCGCAATTACCCGCTCTAGCGCTCGTTCCGAGATATCAATCGCGGCTTGCAGCGCTGCAATGTCATCGTCCGTCTTGATGATGCGCAGACCGGATATCTCGCGTTCCGCGTCCACGATCCGCAGCTCAGGCAAGGCACGGGTAAAGGCCTTGGAGACAAAGACCCGCATCACCTGCCCTTCGACCGCGAGAGATCGCAGCGGCATGTGTTCAGCCAGCGCCGCGAAGGCGTCGTCATAGCCCGTCTGGTCGCGCCAGTCGAAGACAGCGCCGTCAAATCCGACCAGCGCCCATGAGCCCAATTCCAGATTGGGAACAATCGCGGCTGGTTCACCTATGGCCGGGATGACGACCACAAAAGGCCGCTCGTGGCTCATGAAGGGTTTTCCCAAAGCTCGGGTAAAATTCGGGCCGGGCACCAGTGCCACGGCATCTACTGACATGTCCTTTGCCAGTTGTTGGTACTCGGACAAATCCGGCATTTGCGCCGACCTCCCAATAAAGAAAACCGAAGCCGCCAATTGGGCGGCTCCGGTCGTTGAGTGGTGGTTTATTCGACGCTCACACCGTAGAAGATGTGGCCGCCCAGCGGGTGCACTTTATAGCCCTGAACCTTATTGCTCATCGGCATGTACACGACCGAGTGCGCAATGGTTGCCCACGGGGCCTGCTCTTTGAAGATGACCTGGGCATCTTCATACAGCTTGGTGCGTTCAGCCTGATCGGTGGACTGTTTGGCCTTCAGGATCAGATCTTCGAACGGCTCATGGCACCATTGTGCTCGGTTCGACGCTTCGCGACCGTCACAGCCCAGCAGAACCGCCAGGAAGTTGTCTGGATCGCCATTGTCACCGGTCCAACCCAGCAGAACGGCACCGTCACGGTCCAGATCTTTCGAACGCGACAGATACTCGCCCCATTCGTAGGACACGATCTCGACGTCCACGCCAACCTTCGCGAAATCCGCCTGGATCAGTTCGGCCATACGGCGCGCATTCGGGTTGTACGGACGCTGTACCGGCATTGCCCATACCTTCATCGACAGGTCGGAAACACCTTCGGCTTCCAGCATCGCCTTGGCCGCTTCCGGATCATAGGCATCGTCGGTGATTGCGTCGTTGTAGCCCCACATTGTTGGCGGGATCGGGTTTTTGGCAACCTGACCCGAGCCCTGGAACACCACGTCGATGATCGCGTTCTTGTCGATCGCCATATTCAGCGCCTTGCGGACATTCGGGTTATCAAACGGCGCCATCGTGGTGTTGTAGGCCAGATAACCGACGTTCAGACCCTCTTGCTCCATCATGTTGATGTCAGCATCATCCTGCATTGCCTGAATGTCGGCCGGGTTGGGATACGGCATGATGTGGCATTCGCCAGCCTTCAGCTTCTGATAACGCACGGATGCGTCCGGAGTGATCGCAAAGATCAGGTTCTCAACATCCGCAGGAGCCTTCCAGTAGTCGGCATTCTGGGCATAGCGGATCACGGCATCTTTCTGGTACGCCAAGAACGAGAATGGGCCAGTACCGATGGGCGCGGTGTTCAGCTTTTCAGGCGTCCCGGCTTCCATCATTGCATCTGCATATTCTGCAGACAGGATCGAAGCGAAATCCATCGCCATATTGGCAACAAACGGCGCTTCAGGCTTGGTCAGCGTGAATTTGACGGTGTAGTCGTCGACCTTTTCGATGGACTCGACCAGATCGGGCATACCCATACCCTTGAAGTATTCCCACGTACCGCCTGACACCTGATTATAAGGATGGCTGTCATCCTTTTGGCGCATGAACGAGAAGATCACGTCATCCGCGTTGAAATCGCGGGTCGGTGTGAATTCGTCATTCGAATGGAATTTAACGCCCTGACGCAGCTTAAATGTGTACTCCAGACCATCATCACTGGCTTCGACGCTTTCGGCCAGACCGGGGATAACGTTGGTCGTACCGGTTTCGAATTCCAGCAGGCGGTTGTAGATCGGGTGCGATGAGGCATCAAAGGTGGTTCCGGCCGTAAAAAGCGCCGGGTCAAACCCTTCGGGTGAGCCTTCTGAACAATAAACAAGCGTATTTGCCTGAGCGGCTGCGCTGGACAGGGCAACTGCCGCTGTTGCAGCCAAAAATTTAAGTTTCATGATTGTCTCCCAGAAAAATTTTCAATCGGCTTTCGCGTTGCTTTTGTTGACCAAGCAATTTCTGACGACTCTCATCGCCGCGAAATCTGTGCCCAATGTATCCAAAATACAAAATCCATTGTCAACTCACTTTGATAGCTCTTGCACAGCTTAACCAAATGCAAAGGAAGCAGCCGAAAGACTGCCCCGCATCATTGCGTTGCATGATCAAAAGGATCGACGGGTATTTATTGCGAGAATGTTGGGGTCACACCAACCGGTGGCCGGTCCTGAATATATGCACCGACACGGTTCAGCACGGGGTTTCTGGGGCATCCCGGGCGGGTCGCGGCCCCAAGGTTGCGTAGGTTTCCTGGGCCCTCAAACGGAACAAAACACAAGGGCCATTTGTCCCGCTTGAATTGCTCGGCAGCCAGGGCCGACACAATTGTACAATCATCAGAATGACAGATGTGCCGACAGATCGTTTCAAACCTCAGCGCGCTCAGATCAAACCGCTTTGCGACCCGGATCGCAGGATCAGCTTTGGGCAAACGGTCCTCAAGCTCATAGCCGAAACTGTGAGGAAGCCGGATAAAGTCATGCGCGGGAACGCCCTCAGGTGCTATTGAAGGAAGCATACACAGCGGATGCCCCTCGCGCATGGCCAGAAACAGGGGTTCGGACCAAATCGACGTGAAAGCCAAAGCGTCACTGTTGTTGACCTGAGCCACCAGCGCCATGTCCAGCTGATGGTCTTCAACCATCTGCAACATGTTCTGTGGAAGATCCTCAATCATTGTCACTCGCATACGCGGAAAAATATCGCTGAACAGCTCTGAAAAATACTGCGTCAGGTACGGTGCAAGCGTTGGCGTCATGCCAATCCGATATGCAACGGCCTCGGGGTCGCGAAATTGGGTGGCGGAATCGCGGATCTTCTGTGCGTCCGACAGAATGGATTCAGCGACACTCAGGATGCTCTGACCAAACGCGGTTGGCCGCACTTCGCTATTCAGCCGCAGAAACAGTTCAACACCCAGTTCCTGTTCCAGCTTCTTGATCTGGTTCGACAGAGCAGGTTGCGAAACGTTGCACGCAACCGCCGCCTGGCTGAACTTGCCATGCTTCGCGATGGCAAGCACGTATTCCAAATCTCTGAAATTCATCCGCCCAATCTCTCTGCGGTCATACAAAAGACGGCACTGGACCGTTCCCTTCTCTACCGTAAAGCGGGGAAAGGTGCATGAAATACAGATCAATTTCGCTGACAAAACTGTTAACCAGCGCATTCGAATAGAACGTCATGCGGGACAATTGTGACGTAACGTGTTGATTTATATAAGTTGAACTTCCCAGACGCTCACGAAAACCGTGATTATTAGCATTTGTTATACAACCGATTTGCACGATGAATTTCAGCTTACACGGGGTGCCGTCTACCCCTTTGCTACGTGGAATGTCCGAAACACCGGGCGGACCGCCAAACGTAACAATTTTTGACGGAGTACCCCATGCTGTCCCAAATGCTGACAAGCCTGCGCGCTCAGCTCTTGACCACGTCTACCATAGCCCAAGAGACCAACCGTGCCGGCCAAACCCTTTTCAATAACTTCTTTCAAAGTACCGTCGTCGACGACACTCCAGCCTTTGTTCTGGCAAATGACTTCTCGCGCCTGCTGAACTTTGGCGAGATCATCACCAACAACGCCGTCGCCGCTGTTCAGGCGCAGGGGCAGGATGTTGACGTATTCAACTTCCGCTCGGGCTTGATTGAGGCGAACAACGGCCCTGACGCATTGGCCACAGGCGTTCAGGTCACCGGCAGCGCAAGCGTTCGCAACTTTGGTGAGATTGCGGGCGAGTTCAACGGTGTGCAGTTTGCGGGCTCTCAAAGCTCTGGCGGTCTGGATAACTTCCGCGGCGGTGTGATCAGTTCGGACAGCCGTGCAGTAGACATTCAGGGCCAAGGCATTGATGTGCGCAACTTTGGCGGCATCATCGGCACCGGCAATCAGCGCAATGGCACGATCTATACCAACAGCACCACCGAAGACATTTCGATCTCGAACTTTGTGGGCGGCACGATTGACGCCGGCGAAGGCAACCAGGGCGCTGGTATCTCGTTGCAAATCGGCGACGAGGTCGGCGACCGTGTGGAAACTGACATCTTCAACGGCTTTGGTGCTACGATTCAGGGCCGTGGCCAAGGTGCGGCCAATACCGGGCTGGCCGGGGACGGCATCCGCATTGATGACGGTGCCGAAGGCGCCACGCTGGAAACCGAAATCATCAACAGCGGCCTGATCTCGACCGAAAGCAACCAGGGCACAGCCGCCGGTATCCGCATCGCCGATGGCGTAAATGCCGAAGGTGAGATCCTGAACACCTCGACCGGTGTGATTGAAGGTCCCCGTAACGGTCTGTATATCGGCGAAGGCGAACACGACCTGGACGTGCTGAACTTTGGCACCATCCAATCCGGCAGCCGCGCAGTGAACATCGACGGCTCGGGTGTCAACCTGATCAACGGCGGTGACATTCTGGGCACTGGCGACCAACGCAACGGTACCGTTTATGCCGACGGCACTGCGGATGATTTCTCGGTTCGCAATCTGGCCAACGGAACGATTGACGCAGGCGAGCACAACCAAGGTTCTGGTTTCGCCGCAGAAATTGGTGGGGCCGCCGACGGCGCCAACACATTCTCGCTGGAAAACGACGGCGTTATCCAGGGTCGCGGCAACGGCGCGGCAGGCACAGGCCTGGCGGGCGACGGTATTCGCATCGGCAACCCCGGCAATGAAGGCGTTGCTGAGGTGAACATTACCAACCGCGGCGAGGTGAGCTCGGAAGGTGCCAATGGCACTGTAGCCGGTGTGCGCTTTGTAGATGGTGTCGGTTTTCAGGGTGAATTCACCAACTCGGGCACGATCTCGGGTGTTCAAAATGGTGTCTACTTTGGCAACGCGGATCACACAGGTGGTAGCTTTGTGAACGAAGCAGGCGGTGTTGTGTCATCTGACAGCCGCGCACTCAACATTGATGGTATCGGTCTTGAGGTTTCCAACCAGGGTGAGATCCTCGGCACCAGCGATCAGCGCAACGGGACGGTTTATGCTGACGGAACCGCGGATGACTTCTCTGTACAGAACTCCGGTCTGATTGACGCAGGTGAGGGCAATCAGGGTTCAGGCATCGGAGTTGAAGTCGGTGGCGCAGAAGACGGTGCAAACACCTTTGTGCTAGGTAATGCCGGCGTTATCACTGGGCGCGGAAACGCTGATGCAGCTTCGTCGCTGGCCGGTGACGGCATTCGCATCGGTAACGTTGGCAACACCGGTACCGTCGACGGGTCGATCGGCAATATCACCATCATTTCGTCAGAAGGGAACAATGGCACCGTCGCTGGCGTCCGTGTTGTCGACGGAGTGAACTTTCAGGGTGAATTTATTAACCTCGGCGGCATCTCCGGTGTGCGCAACGGTGTCTACTTTGGCAATGGCGATCACACAGGTGGTTCGTTCATCAACGGGAGCAACGTGTCTTCCGGCAGTCGCGCTCTGAACATTGATGGCATCGGCCTGACCGTTGAGAACTCTGGGTTCATTTTCGGTACCGGGGATCAGCGCAATGGGACGGTCTACGCCGATGGTACTGCCGATGATTTCTCGGTTATCAACTCTGGCCGGATTGACGCTGGTGAAGACAACCAGGGTTCCGGGTTTGGTGTGGAAATCGGGGGTGCGGCAGACGGTGCTAACACCTTCACGCTGGAAAACTCCGGTGAGATCACCGGGCGCGGAAACGCTGGTGCGGCTACGTCGCTTGCCGGTGATGGCATTCGTATCGGCAATGTCGGCAACACCGGCACCACTGATGCGACCATTCTAAACACCGGAAACGTCTCCTCCAGCGGTGCCAACGGCACAGTTGCTGGCCTTCGTGTCGTCAATGGCGTGAATTTCCAAGGTACGCTGGAAAATCAGGGCTTCATTACCGGCATCCAGAACGGTGTATACTTTGGCACCGGTGACCACTCAGGTGGTTCGTTCGTGAACTCAGGTATTGTCGCTTCGGAAAGCCGCGCGCTGAACATCGATGGCGAAGGCCTTGAGGTCATCAACGAAGGCCAGATTGTCGGCGCAGGCAATCAGCGCAACGGCGCAGTTTATGCCGATGGAACCGCTGACAACTATAACTTCACCAACACTGGTACGGTCAGCGTCAATGATGGCGCCAACGGTTCTGCCGTATCGCTGCAAACCGGTGATGTTGATGGCGATATCGTCTTGGCAACCATCGTAAACCAAGGAATCTTCCAGGGTAACGGCGATGTCACCGAGGGCAATCAAGTCGGCGATGGTCTGCGCCTGTTCACGGGTCAGAACGACGCGTCCTTTGCCGGGGTTGTCATCAACGAAGGTCTCATTGCCGGGTCCGAGCATTCGGGCGCCGCAGCTGGTATCCGTATTGATGGGGGTCTGAACCTTCTGGGTGCGGTCCTGAACGAGGGCGAAATCCGCGGAACGGTCAACGCGATCGATGCATCGGATGCTGGTGACGTTACCATCGTCAACGACGACGAAGGTGTGATCAACGGCAACGTCCTGCTGGGCGATGGCAATGACATCTTTGTCGATCTGGGCACCACCAACGGTGACATCAACGGTGGCGCAGGTGATGATGTTTTGATCGCAGGCGATGCAGACAATGTGCTGACCGGTGGTCTGGGCAATGACTTCATCGACGGTGGAGAAGGCATCGATACAGCCGACTTCTCGGACCTGGATGTCGCAGTCGAAGTTCGTCTGGATGCCAACGGCAACGGCACGGCCACACGCGATACCGGCTTTAATGTCTCGATCGTGGATGCTGCTGTTGTGGCACCGGACCAGTTCGGGGCGAATATCCCGGATGGAGGTTGGTTTGTAGAAGAGGCCGTTCTGGGCAACCTGTACTACAACATCCACACCGCCGACTTCCCTGGTGGGGAAATTCGCGGGCAGCTTCTGGTCGACGGCGACGTGACCGAGAACGGGATCCGCACCGTCACGCTGAGCGGCGGTCTAGACGCGGCGCAAGAGCCTGGGCCGACATCGGACAGCGAGGCCTCCGGCAACGCAACCGTCGTCATCACTCAGAACCTTGCAACCGGCGAAGTCATCTACTCGAGCGAGCTGAGCGTAGTGGGCCTGAACGAAGCCGACCTTGCCACGCCGAACTCCGGTGTCCTCTCGGCAATCCATCTGCACAATGCGCCAGCGGGAGAAAACGGCCCGGTTGTGCAGGACACGTTGGTGGATGCGGGCGCGACGCTGGGTAACGTGGATACAGGTGGCACCGGTGTTGTCGGGCTGGACGTGATCGACAATCAGGTTGAAACCGACGTGCTGGTCTCGATCGAGAATGTCATCGGCTCCAATGATGGTGACGTAATCGTCGGCAGCGATCTGGAGAACGTTCTGAACGGCGCGGATGGCGACGACTTGCTAAACGGTGAGGGCGGCAATGACGTCCTGATTGGCGGCGAAGGCGCTGACACCTTCCTGTTCCAGGGCACCTTTGGTGACGATACCCTCTCGGACTTTGAAACGGGCGTGGACAGAATTCAGATCGGAGATCTGGGCTCTGACTTCGACGGCGGTCCGAGTACCGTTCAGGATGGTGACGACGCCGTCATCAGCTTCGGCGACGCAGGCTCGATCCGTCTGACCGGTGTCGATGCCGCTGACCTGACCGAAAACGACTTCATCGTTTAACCAATCAACAGCGGGGCGGCCCAGGTCGCCCCGTTTGTCAAACCGGAAAGGGTTCCCTGATGTCCCAGCAAACCAATCCCGTAAAAACCGCCTGGGGGTCGTTGCGCAAGGGTTTTGTCGCAGTTGCCTTCTTCAGCTTGTTTCTGAACCTGCTGATGCTGGCTGGTCCGCTTTATATGCTGCAGGTCTATGACAGGGTCCTGACCAGTCAGAATGTCGACACTTTGATCGCGCTGTCTGCATTGCTGGCTGGTGTTTTTGTTGTCGTCGCCTGCCTTGACCTGATGCGGATGCGCATTTTGGGACGTCTGGCCGCCCGCTTTGAGCTGAACGTTGGCGCGCCGGTCCTCGGTGCGGCTATGCGCCGCCGTGTCCATGGCGAAGCCGAGGCTGGCGAAAACCTTGTCGAAGACGTGAACGGCTTTCGTGAATTCATCTCGGGAACCACGCTGACCGCGTTTTTCGACGCGCCGTGGATCCCGCTCTATCTGTTGGTCCTTTATGCCCTTCACCCCTATCTGGGTCTGCTTGGTCTGGCCGGGGCCGTCATGCTGACGATCATGGCTCTGATCAACAACTCGCGCGCCCGGGAGCCGATGCGGTCGGCTTCGCAAGCGCGCGGTCGTTCCGATGCGTTGTTCGGCACCAGTGACAAGAACGCCGAGCTGGTTCAGGCACTTGGCATGAAATCCGATTTGGTGCGGCGTTGGACGTCGCTTCAGGCTGAAGCCCATCTGCACAAAACCCGCGCCGCTGACCGGGTTGCCAGCTTTTCTGTCGTGTCCAAGACCGTTCGGATGGGTTTGCAGTCGGCCATTCTGGGACTTGGCGCGGCACTGGCCATCACCGGAGAATCCACCGCTGGCGTCATGATCGCGGCAACCATCGTGCTGGCCCGTGCACTGGCTCCAATTGACCAATTGATCGGTCAATGGCGCAGCTTTCTGGCCGCGCGCGGGTCGTATTCCAAGCTGGCAAAACTAACCGAAGAGTTTGCCGAAGCCCCACCCAATCTGCACCTGCCGCGCGCGTTCAAATCTCTGGACGTCAAGATTGCGCAGGCAGGCCCCCCGCGCGCCGTCAACGCCTCGCTCCGCCAGATCGACTTTGGCCTTGTGCCCGGAGATGTGTTGGCAGTTATCGGGCATAGCGGTTCGGGCAAGACCACCTTGGGCAAGATGATTGCCGGTATCTGGCACCCCCAACGGGGTGAGGTTCTGCTGGACGGCAGCCCGATGTCCAAATGGAACCACGAGGATCTGGGCAAACAGATCGGTTATCTGCCACAGGATATCGAGCTGTTCGACGGCACGATCCGCGAAAACATCGGGCGCTTCTCTGTCGCCATAGACGATGCCGAAATGCTGCGTGCCGCACGCGAAGCCGGTGTGCACGAAATGATCAGCGCCCTTCCCGATGGATATGAAACGCGCATCGGTCGGGGGTTCTTTCTGTCGGGTGGTCAACGTCAGCGGCTGGCACTGGCCCGGGCGCTTTATGGCGATCCGTTTGTGTTGGTTTTGGACGAGCCGAATTCGGATCTGGATGCCGAAGGCGAACAGGCCCTGCGTGATGCGATTACAGCAGCGCAGTCCCGCGGCGCAATTGCCATCGTCATGACCCATCGTCCTGCAACGTTGCAGGCTGCCAACAAAGTAATGGTTCTGCGAAACGGCGCTCAAACACAGTTCGGGGATAAAGAGGACGTCCTTAAGGTCAATCGCCGGAACGTTCTGGACAAACCGACTCAATCCGGGGCGCAGGAACCCACCGCGCGCTCTGCCAATACAACTCAGATCAGCGGAGCTGCCCAATGACCAAGTTGATGAAACGCACACAATCCCCGAACGTGCTCACCGCCCAGGATGTGCAAGTATTGGACATCACGACCGAAGCCTCTGGCATCAAACGCTATGTCCTGTTTGGGTTGTTTACCCTGATGGCTTTCGTCGGCGGCAGCATCTATTGGGCCTTCGCCTCGAAACTGGATGGTGCGGTCGTCGCGCCAGCACAGTTTGTGGTGGAAGGTGACCGCAAAACGGTTGAACATCTGGACGGAGGGATCATCGACTCGATCCTTGTCACGGACGGTGAATTTGTTCAGGCAGGTCAGCCCCTCGTACGGCTTGACAGCTCGGATATCGACGTAGATCTGAGCGTCCTGGGCAGCCAATTGGGCGAATTGTCGGTCCGGCGCGCCCGCTTGCTGGCGCAGATCAACGGCACGGACAGGTTTGACGAACCAACCGCATTGGCCGGGTTCAGCGATGGAATGCAGCGGCTGCATTGGTTGTCGCCCTACCTGACGCAGAAACAACTATTTGACGCCGAAGCCCGCGCCCGCCGGACCGAGGCTCAAATCAACGCGCAGCGCATTCAGGGGCTGCGCAATCAGATCGCCGGCCTGAACGAACAACGCCTCTCAACCCAAAATCAGAAGGACATCACGCAGGTTGAGCTGTCCAATCTGAAATCTTTGCTGGACAAAGGGCTTGTGGCCGTCACACGGGTCAGCGCGCGCCAGATCGAAATGGAACGTCTGGGCGGTGTCGATGCGTCGTTGCGCACCCAGATCGCGCAGGCCCAGGACCAGATGCAAGAGTTGCAGCTGTCCCTGCTCAGCCAACAAAAGCTGCGCGACGAGGTGATCGCCGGAGAGCTTGCGGTTGTGGATGCCCAGCTTGATCTGATCCGGTCACAATATTCAGGGGCATCGGAACGGTTGAAACGAACACAGGTCCTGGCCCCTGCCAGCGGGCGGGTCGTTAATTTGGCAGTATCTACAACCGGCGGCGTCATTCGCCCCGGAGAGGCGATCATGGATATTGTTCCCGCCAATCAAGCCCTGATCGTCGAAGCACGTATCAAGACCGCCGACATCGACAAGTTGCAGATCGGTCAGGCAACGCGCATTCGCCTGTCAGCCTTTACGCAGACCGATGTGCCTGAAGCCAGCGGCCGGATTTTTGACATCTCAGCCGACGCGCTGGAGGACGATCGCACAGGCGAGCCTTATTACAAAGCCCGGGTGAAACTGGATCCCGATCAACCCATCGAAGTCGCCGCACTGGATCTGTTGCCAGGAATGCCCGCGGATCTGTTCGTGAAAACCGGCGAGCGCGCAGTAATCAGCTATCTGTCACAGCCAATCAGTGACCGGCTGGCCAAGACTTTTATCGAGTGACTTGTTTTGCCCGCATCCGGCTTGCCGGGTGCGGGTCGTTCACATCTTTCTTGTGATTAAATGCAGCAGGTTAGACGCCGTATCGCGCCATGAACATATCAACGGCCTGCGTCGCAATTGCATCCAACTCTGCTTTGGAAAAGCTCTTTTGAACACCGATGGCAGCGCGGGTCCAAATCCGAACCTTGCATAGTTCACTGAACTGTTCGGCCGCCAATTGCAGGTTGTCGATGGCGAGCTCACCCTTGTTGACTGCCTTTTCCAGATACTCGACCATCTGGCGCTGACCGTTCTGCGGCCCGGCCTCATAAAATGTTTGGCCCAGCTCGGGGAACCGGTCACGCTCGGCGATGCAGATGCGGAACATTTGTTGCGAGAAGTCCGAGACTAAAAAAGTCGTCAGTTCCGTCGCCGCGATAGTCAGAACTTCGCGCGCTGGCTTGCAGTCGTCGACCATCGCCACGACGTTTTCGGCCATTCTCCTGCACTCGACCTGCGCCACTTCCATGAACAGCAGGCGTTTGTCCGGGAAATAACTGTAGAGCGTCGCCTTCGACACCCCCGCAGCGCGCGCGATGTCGTCGACGCTTGCACCTTCGAAACCATCCGCCATGAAAACCTCTCGGGCTCCGCGCAGGACCTGATCAAATTTTCGGCCTGTTCGCAGAATGACGGCTGCTTCGGTCATGTACTCTCCTTCGGTCGATTGGGTGACAAATGTATAAACCGTTCAGTTCAGATACAACAAATCGCACAATTAGCAGGCATCTGGCAACACAGATGACGTTAGGTTTTCGATTGACCAGTTAAGTTATTTTACAACGCGCGTCCCCAAAACCCTATAACTGGCCCGTCACATCTTGCAGCCTGTGTGTTACGTGCTACCACGTTGCACATGGTCGATATCTTTCTGCGCACACTGCCCTTTTTTGCGATCATCGGCTTGGGGTACTGGGCCGGGCGCAGTCGATTTTTTTCTGAAGAAGCAACGGCGTACCTGACGAAATTCGTTTTCTATTTTGCGCTGTCGGCCATGCTGTTTCGCTTTGCCGCCACCCTGCCCTTTGCGGATATCTTCAATGCAAGGCTAGTCGTTGGATACTTGATCGGAACCGCCGCTGTGTACGTCTTGGCGACGGTTGTCGCATGGATACGCCGGCTTGATATCCCGACCGCAGCGGTAGAGGCACAATGCGCGGCCATCGGCAATGTCGGTTTTCTGGGCCTGCCCATGCTGGCGCTGCTGTTTACCGAAGCCGCGATTGGCCCGGTTATGCTGGTTCTGACGGTAGATCTTGTGGTGTTTTCATCCCTGATCGTCATCCTGATAAATGGTGGGCGCGACGGACGGTTGACGCCTGCAACCTTCCGCCTGATCGGGATTGGGTTGATCAAGAATCCAATGATTGTTTCGATCTCAGCAGGATTGCTGTGGTCCGCCTTGCAGATCCTCGTTCCTGTCCCATTGAATGATTTCCTGACAATTCTGGGCGGGGCAGCCACACCGGGTGCCCTGTTCGCGATCGGAGCTTCTCTGGCCAGCAAATCCGCGGAACGCGTTCACATTGCAGGCTGGCTGAGCTTTTGTAAATTGGTTGTCCACCCTGCTTGTGTCGCCGTTGTGTTGCTTTGGGTTTTGCCCGTGGCTGCGTTTCCTGCTTCCGTCGCCATCGCCGCCGCGGCACTGCCGGTGGCGGGTAACGTCTATATGCTGGCCGCCCATTACAGGGTGGCGCCGCACCGTGCATCTGCTGCGATACTTTTGTCCACAGCGGCCAGCATTCTGACGGTGCCATTGGTCATCGCCTGGGTTGGAACGCCCTGATCTAGGCCTTGTCAAAAATGGCACATCAAAGCCGCTCAGCCTTTACGTATCGAGCGTGGAAGGATAGCCATGTCGCAAACCCAACGTAAGGACAAAACCAAATGGAAACCCTTTCGGAAAATGCATGTTTCGGAGGCGTTCAGGGCGTCTACCGCCACGCCTCGACTGCCTGCCAATGCGACATGACCTTTGGCCTGTTCCTGCCAGCCGAGGCCAAGGACGGCCCGGTTCCGATTTTGTGGTATCTGTCAGGCCTGACCTGCACCCATGAAAACGCGATGACCAAAGCAGGTGCTCAGGCTTGGGCGGCCGAGCAAGGCATCGCGGTTGTCTTCCCGGACACCTCCCCGCGCGGTGAGGGTGTCGCGGATCACGAGGATTATGATCTGGGCCAGGGCGCCGGGTTCTATCTGAACGCCACGCAGCAACCTTGGGCGCCGCATTTCAACATGTGGGATTACGTGGCCGAAGAATTGCCTGCTTTGCTGATCGAAAACTTCGCGATCGATGCGGAGCGTCAGGCAATAACCGGACATTCGATGGGAGGTCACGGGGCGCTGACGCTCGCGATGAACCTGCCGGGTCGCTTCCGGTCTGTCTCCGCCTTCGCACCCATATCGAACCCGACGGGTGCGGATTGGGGTCGCAAGCAATTAAGCGCCTACCTTGGCGACGATGAGACGGCATGGGTCAAACACGATGCCTCGGTCATGATGAAAGAAATCGGCTTTGATGGCCCTATCCTGATCGACACTGGTGCCAGTGACCAATTCATCGACTTGCTGCGCCCCGAAACTTTGGCGCAGGCGATTGCCGAACGTCGTCAGCAGGCAATCTTCCGCCTGCAACCGGGCTACGATCATTCGTACTTCTTCGTGTCGACCTTCATGGAAGACCACATCACCTTCCACGCTGAGGCACTGTACGGAGACTGAGGCATGAGCCAATACGACTATGACCTGATCATCATCGGGTCCGGCCCCTCGGGTCGGTCGGCCGCGATTCAGGCGGGCAAGCTGAAACGGCGCGTTTTGGTGATTGATCGTAAGGATCGGTTCGGCGGCGTGTCCGTCCACACCGGTACGATCCCGTCAAAGACCTTGCGCGAAACGGTTCTGAACTTGTCGGGCTGGCGCGAGCGCAGCTTCTACGGCCGCTCGTACCGGGTCAAAGATCAGATCCGGGCCGAAGACCTTAAGGCACGTCTTCATATGACGCTGGATCACGAAGTTGACGTGTTGGAGCACCAGTTCAACCGCAACCATGTGGAGACCTTGAACGGATTGGCCAGGTTCGTTGGGCCGCACGAGGTGGAAGTCGCCACTGATGCAGGTGAGACCACGCGACTGACAGCAGCCAAGTTCCTGATAGCAACCGGAACAAAAACCTATCGCCCGGATTATGTGCCATTCAACGGAAAGACCGTTGTGGACGGTGACGATTTTCTTGAGATGGCAGAGATCCCACGCTCGCTGGTCGTGATAGGTGCCGGAGTGATTGGCGTGGAATACGCCACCATGTTCTCGGCATTGGACGTTCGGGTGACGTTAATTGAACCTCGTGAAACCTTCTTAGATTTCATCGACACCCGCCTAATCCATGATTTCACCCATCAGATCCGCGAAAACGGCGTGGACCTACGTCTGGGCTCAGCCGTTCAAAAGATAGAAGACGCTGGGGGCCATGTCGAAGTGACTCTCGAGAATGGCCGCCACGTGCGAGCTGAGATGCTACTGTTCGCCGCCGGGCGCATGGGGGCGACATCGGCATTGAACCTGCAGGCCGTTGGCTTGGAAACCGATCATCGCAATCGGATCGACGTGGATCGCAAGACGTATCAAACTGCAGTGCCGCATATCTACGCGACTGGCGATGTGATTGGGCACCCATCATTGGCCTCAACCTCGCTGCAACAGGGCCGTGTGGCTGCATGTCACGCGCTGGAAACCCCTACCCTGCCGGAAAGTCCCTGGTATCCTTACGGCATTTATTCGGTCCCCGAGATCTCAACTTGCGGCATGTCCGAAGAGGAACTGCAAGAACGCGGCATCCCATACGAAGTTGGCGTGGCGCGGTTCCGGGAGACCTCGCGCGGGCATATCATGGGGTTGGAACACGGCATGCTGAAGATGCTGTTTTCACTAAAAACCCGCCGGGTGTTGGGTGTTCAGATCGTGGGTGAAGGCGCGACCGAGTTGATCCATATCGCGCAGGCGGTCCTGAATCTGAAGGGCACGGTGGATTACTTCGTGCAGAATACGTTCAACTATCCAACCCTGGCCGAGGCCTACAAGATCGCCGGCCTGGATGCATTCAACCGGATGCCCATTCCGGAAGAATTCAAAGTGCGCAAGAAACCAGCAGAACCGACCAAGAAAGAGGCCAAGAAGGCGTGACGACCCTCTATATCGATGGCGATGCCTGCCCCGTGAAAGCCGAGGCTGAACGGGTTGCAACCCGGCACAAAGTTCCGATGGCACTGGTGTCAAACGGTGGCTTGCGGCCGTCTGCAAACCCATTGGTGCAGGTGGTTATCGTGTCCGAGGGTGCGGATGAGGCTGACAAGTGGATCGCCGAACGCTGTGGGCCTAGTGACGTTGTGGTGACATCCGATATCCCGCTGGCCGCAAAATGTGTCGAAGCCGGTGCGCGGGTTCTGCGGCCAAACGGTGAAGCCTTTACCGCGGCCAATATCGGCCAGCAACTGGCCATGCGTGATTTGATGGCCGACTTGCGCGCATCCAACCCATTGGGCGCGGGCGGCGGCGGAAAACCTTTTGGCAAGGCTGACCGATCCCGGTTTTTGGACGCCCTGGAACGGGAATTGAGGGCTGCGCAGCGGGGCTAGTCCTCCCGCTTTCCAGCGACGCATCAAAGATGCGTCTTTGACAATTGGGCCGGGCAGCGCTGCGCGCTGCGGTTGTGCCTTGAACAATTCTGTCGCGCTTGGTTCAGTAGCACCAACTAAGGAACAAGAAGACAGGTACTAACATGTCGGTGAAAGCTGTTGTTTTTGACATCGGGAACGTTCTGATCGAATGGCAACCCGAACGCTATTATGACCGGGTCATCGGAGAAGAGCGCCGTCGCGCCATGTTCTCTGAGGTCGATCTGCACGGAATGAATGACCTCGTGGATCAGGGTCACCACTTCACTGATACGATCTATGATTGGGCCGAGAAGTACCCCGAATGGCGAGATGAAATTCGCCTGTGGCACGACAAGTGGATCGAACTTGCCACGCCCGAAATCCCCCATTCAGTTCGCCTGCAGCGGGCCTTGCGGGCCAAAGGCGTGCCGGTTTTTACATTGACCAATTTCGGGGTGCAAAATTTCGACTATGCGACGACGGTTTACCCGTTTCTCAACGAGTTCGACAAACAATACGTGTCAGGACGGATGCAGACCGTCAAACCGCACGTTCCGATCTATGAAATGGTAGAAGAAGACTGTGGCCTGCCGCCCGAAGCGCTGTTGTTCACCGATGACCGGATCGACAATATCGCAACGGCGCGCGCCCGGGGATGGCAAACGCATCACTTTACCGGACCAGAAGGCTGGGCGGACCGGCTTGTGCAAGAAGGCTTGCTGACGGTCGAAGAGGCGCGATAGCTTAGGCGGTGGCCAATGATCGGTTTTCGCGAATGGGCAGGTGGACGATGGCGCTGAACGCCCCAATCGCAACGCCGATCCACCAGACCATGGTGTAGTCGCCGTACTGGTCGTACATCCGGCCGCCCAACCAGACCCCCAGGAAACTGCCGACCTGATGGCTGAAAAAGATGATCCCATACAGCGTGCCCATGTAGCGCAGCCCATAGAGATGCGCGACCAACCCCGAAGTAAGCGGAACGGTGGCAAGCCAAAGCGAACCCATGACCAGCGAAAACACGATGACCGACAGGGGCGTGATCGGGAACACGATGAAAGCCGCCGCCGCAAGTGTACGCGCTGTATAAACACCTGCCAGAAGGAATTTTTTGGGAAAGTGGTTCCCGGCCCAACCCGCCAACAGAGTGCCTGCAATATTGGCCAGACCAATTAGTGAAATCGAAACAGCCCCTAGTGCTGATGTAGTAGTGATGCCGATCGAATGCAGAACGCCGCCGGGTTGAATGGGTCCGCACATCTCGGTCACAAAAGCGGGAAAGTGTGCGGTGATGAAGCCAAGTTGGTAGCCGCAGCTGAAAAAGCCCAGAAAGATCAGCGTATAGGATGGATCGCGGAACGCTTTGGTCAGGATCTGGCTCATGCTTTCTTCGAGCTCTGCCTTGCTGGCGGCCTGCGGGGCGCGCATGAACGGCAATGTCAGCACCAGTGCCAAAATCACTGTGGCGAATACAATGAACACCTGCTGCCAGGGCATAAAGCTTAGCATCCATTCGGCTGTAGGGGCCCCCAGGACCTGACCGAAACTGCCCGCAGCTGTGATAATCGCGAGCGACATGGAGCGGTTTTCGTCCGACGATGCCCGCGCCACCACGGCAAGGACCACGCCAAATCCTGTTCCCGCGATACCGAACCCCACGAGCCATGCGTACATCTGGTGTTCGAACGGGGTGACGGACCAGGCCGACAGAACCATACCCGCCGCGTAGGTCAGAGCCCCCAGAGTAATCGCGCGCCTGTCGCCGACTTTTTCGGCGATGGCGCCGAATATTGGCTGCCCAATGCCCCAGGCCAAATTCTGAATTGCGATTGCCATCGAAAAGTCCGAGCGCAGCCAGCCGAATTCATCTGCGATGGGGATTTGAAACACGCCAAACGATGCGCGCACGGCAAAACTGACGGTGATGATGATACACCCGACGATCAGGATGGGGTTCAGCAAGCGCGTGTGTTGGGGCATTAGGTCCTCGGGCGTTCAAGAACCAGACGTTACCGCGTTTAGTTTGTGCGTCAATTCAGGAGTTTTGCGGTCACGGATCAGCAAAATTGATGCGTCCGAGAAATGGCTGCTTTTCAACGGGCAAACCGGGCGCTATGCCTCAAAACATGACGGGTTTGATATCGCTTTATGACACGCAGGTGGCCGACGGCACCCTGACCAGAGACGACGCGCAAGAGGCTGTTCTTCCTCATTTCGAACGTATCCGGGCGGCATTGGCCGAACCTGTGAAACGGGGGTTCTTTCGAAAAGCCCCGCCGCCGCCCAAGGGTTTATATCTGTGGGGCGGAGTCGGGCGCGGAAAATCCATGCTGATGGATATGTTCGTCGACTCTTTGGCAGACATCCCCGCCCGCCGAGTGCATTTTCACGCCTTTATGCAGGAAATCCACGCAGGCATGCACAAGGCCCGTAAGGATGGAGTGGAAGACGCGTTGGCTCCAGTGGCCGCCTCGGTGATCAAGTCCGCGCGCGTACTGGCATTTGACGAAATGCAAATCACCGATATCACGGACGCGATGATTGTTGGTCGTCTGTTCGATCTGCTGCATGAAGGTGGTACCGTGGTCGTGACGACATCGAACCGCCATCCGGATGACCTTTACAAGGACGGGCTAAACCGTCAGCTATTTTTGCCTTTCATTGCACATATCAAAGAACAGCTTGAGGTGTGGGAGCTGATCTCACCCACGGATTACCGCCAAAACCGGCTGGAAGGCGCACCTGTTTACTTTACGCCCATAGGCCCCGAAGCACGCGCGAGCATTCGCAGCGTCTGGAATGACCTGGCCGGGGGGGCGGCGGACCCGCTGATCCTGCAGGTCAACGGTCGTGCGGTAGAACTGCCCGCTTTTCGAAACGGCGTGGCGCGGGCCAGTTTTTACGACCTTTGTGGAAGGTTGCTGGGCCCGGCAGATTATCTTGCTATCGCGGAAGCGGTAAAAGTTCTGGTGCTTGAGGACATCCCGCGCCTGTCGCGCAATAATTTTAACGAAGCCAAACGGTTCGTAACGTTGATCGATGCACTGTATGAGGGAAAAGTCCGCTTGATCTGTTCAGCTGCGGCAGAGCCCGAGATGCTGTATGTCGAAGGTGAAGGCACATTTGAGTTTGAACGCACCGCGTCGCGCCTGCGCGAAATGCAGGATCAGGATTGGGGGCAATAGGGGCGCTGCCCCCGCCGCGCTTTGCGCGTCTCCCCGGGATATTTTTGGCCAGATGAAGCTGTGCGGATGTGCGTTCGTCAGCCGTTCTCGCGCAGAATATTACCGGCCAAGTATAGTGATCCACAGATCAGAACCCGCACCTGCGGGTCATTTTCGGTAATGTTTTTCAGGGCCTCGGTCACACTGTCGGCGGTGGACGCTGCTAGCCCAACCCGAGAAGCGGCTTCAGCGGTGTCGTCAGCGCTCAGCGTATTGACCTCACCCGGGATAGAGACTGCCGTCAGGCTTTGCGCCTGCGCGGCAAGCGGAGCCAGATACCCGGTGACGTCCTTTGTGTTCAACATCCCACAGATCATATGGGTTGGACGTGCAGGCAGCTTCGCCAGTAGATCGGCCAATGCCAAACCTGCGGCGGCGTTGTGACCGCCATCCAGCCAGAGCTCGGCCTCGGGGGCCTGTTCGACCAGAGGGCCGGTTTTCAATCGCTGCATGCGGGCTGGCCATTCAGCCTTGGTCACCGCAGCCTCATAGGCGTCTTCCCCAAGATCCAGATAACGCAAGACCGCTAGCGCAGCACCGGCATTTTGATACTGATGTGCGCCCAACAGATTTGGCAGCGGTAGATCGCGCAGGCCAGTTTCGTCCTGATAGACGAGCCGCCCGTTTTCTTCGGTGACGTGCCAGTGTTGGCCATGCACCAACAAAGGTGCACCCAGACGCGCGGCAGTGTATTCAATGACCTCCAGCGCCTCATCCTGTTGCGGGCCAACGATGCAGGGAACACCGGGCTTGATGATGCCGGCCTTTTCTGCGGCGATCTTGCCCAAGGTATCGCCCAAAAATTGCTCATGGTCGATTGAAACCGGCGTGATGACCGTTACCGCTGGGTCGTGAATGACATTGGTCGCATCCAACCGGCCACCCAACCCGACCTCAAGCAACGTGTAGTCCGCCTTGGACCGGGCAAAAGCCAGCAGGGCCGCGCAGGTCGTGATCTCAAAATACGTGATGTTCTCGCCACCGTTGGCGGCATAACATTCGTCCAGAACCGCCGTCAGATCCGGTTCGGAAATGAGTTCACCCGCCAGACGAATACGCTCATGAAACCGGGCCAGGTGGGGCGAGGTATAGGCATGGGCGGTCAGCCCTGCCCCTTCCAGCCCCGCTCGGATCATGGCCTGGGTCGAGCCCTTGCCGTTGGTTCCCGCGATGTGGATCACCGGCGGCAGTTTGTTTTGCGGATTGTCCAGCGCGGCCAGCAGACGCCAGACACGATCCAAGGTCAGGTCAATGATCTTGGGATGCAGCGCCATCATCCTTTCCAGGATGACGTCCGATGTCTGAGGGGTCATTTCTCTTCCGCGTCTTCAGCCGGGGCTTCTGCCACTGCATCTTCGGATTCGGGCGCAGGCAGATCGCCTTTGACCGCCGGAGGCTGGTTCATCAACATCCGCGTGATGGTGATCAACTCATCGCGCATTTCGGTCCGCTTGGTCACACGGTCCAACATGCCGTGATCCAACAGGTATTCCGCGCGTTGGAAGCCTTCGGGCAGCTTTTCCCGGATCGTCTGTTCGATCACGCGGGGACCGGCAAAACAGATCAGCGCATTGGGTTCCGAGATATGGACATCACCCAGCATCGCGTATGAAGCCGTCACACCGCCTGTCGTTGGGTGAGTCAGCACTACGATGTAGGGCAGATTTGCCTCTTTCAGCATTTCTACTGCCACGGTTGTGCGGGGCATCTGCATCAGGCTCAGGATACCTTCTTGCATCCGCGCGCCACCAGCAGCGGAAAACAGGATCAGCGGGCGTTTCTGTTTCACAGCCTCTTGCGCGGCCGCGATGATCGCGTTGCCGACATACATGCCCATGGATCCGCCCATGAACGAAAAGTCTTGCGCGGCCGCAACAATCGGGGTCCGGCCAATTTCGCCTAAGGCGACCAACATCGCCTCTTTCTCGCCCGTTTTCTTTTGGGCGGCTTTCATCCGGTCGGGGTATTTCTTCTGATCGCGGAACTGAAGCGGATCGTCTTTGGGCGCGGGAACCTCAACCTCGGTAAAGATCCCACCATCGAACAGATGATCGAACCGCGCGCGCGGTGTGATCGCCATGTGATGATCGCACTGGGTGCAGACATTCTGGTTTTCTGCCAACTCACGGTGAAACAGCATGGTTCCGCATTCATCGCATTTGTGCCAAAGATTCTCAGGCACTTCTCGGCGCGAGAAGATCGAGTTGATCCGTGGGCGGACGTAGTTTGTAATCCAGTTCATATCGGAACCTTGGCTTGTGCGGCTTTGACGTCAAATAAGACGCTACGGAAAGAAATGCAATCAACGCCTGAGCGCAACCCGCGCCGTTAGCCAACTGACGATCATCACAGCAAAATCCACATACAGCCATTGCCGCAGCGCCCCGGTATCCGACATGTCGTAAGGAAGCAGATACAATGCCAGACCACTTAAGCCATCGGGTAAGGAAACAAACAGCAGAGCGACCATATTATTGAACAGGTGCAATGCGATAGCAGGCCCTAACGTCCCTGCCCGTGCCGTCAGATCCGCCGCCATCAGGCCAAACATCCCAGACCACACAGCAACCAATAGCGCGTTGTCTCCGGCCGCGCCGGGGGCATAGTGACCTGCCGCGAACAAAATCGACGGTACGCCCAACCAAATAACCGGCGATCGGAATCGCGCTGCCAGACTTTGCTGAATGTATCCCCGAAAAAGCACCTCTTCAGCGCTTGTCTGAATCAGCACTGCAAAAAGCGAGAAAGGCAGAAACAACAGCCAGGTCGACAGTGCCAAATTCTGCGTCAGCGTTGCGCCCATGCCATATGGCGGCAAGATGGCCACGACGATCCCAACGATCAGCAATGCCTTAAAAACACTCCAGAATTGCCCAATGCCCTCGCGCCATGGACCACAGATTGAGCTCAGCGTTCGATGTTGTAGGCGTTTTGCAGCGATGGACACGCCCAATGTGATGAAGCCAAAGCTTGCCAATAGCACCAAAAGTGCAACCGGGGATGCGCCGGTCAACAAACCTTGAGCCCACTCCACGGACCCAAGGCCCGCAACCAATCCAAAAAGTAGAAAATTCAGCAGGATGCCAACCACGCCAACAATGGTCAGCCCGACCAGCAGGCGCCACAGCTCTGGCCGTGCGCGCGAAGGTGCAACCAGCCGTTCATGCGCTATGTATCTGCCGGGGTGGGCGTCAGGCATTGTCGGCCACATCCCGGTTCGGCGCGTCATCGTCGAAGATCAATGAGGTTGCATTGGCGGCGTTCAGCCTTTGGGAAATCGTAGTCAGATAGCCGGCAACCGTCTGCAGCAGCTGCATCGCAACACCTGCGTCACTTTCAATAACCGCGCGCAATTCCTCGGCCCCAATGCGCAGGAACGAACAATTCTTGACCGCGACCAAATCAAATTGCCGAATTTCACCCGTGATGATCGACAAGTCTCCGATCAGACGCCCCGGCTCGATGACCGAGATCGTACGCGCGGTTCCGTTCCCTTCATTCCAGATCAGGTCGGCTTCGCCCGAAATACACAGATAAGCGGCATCTGGCGTTTGCCCTTCGGAAAAGATGATCTGCCCGGCTGCGGCATCGTACCATTGCGCCGAAAACGCCAGAAGGCGCTGGTTGCGACCGTCAATGCCGGATAACAGCTCGGTCGACGAGATAATCTTGAGCTTGCGGCTCAGGTCATCTGTTGAGCTGGCCTCTTCTTCTGGACGGGTTCGCGAGACGCCGTCAATTCGACCATCCTTGATCTCGACGAACAGATCATAGGCTTCGGGATGGGCAAAGTAATCCTCCATGAAGACCATGATGGAATCCGGCAACAATTCCCGCAGTTTCAGCCGAGTTCTCAGCCTACTCTCGGAATCATGGCTGGCCAGAGCTTTGTCCAGGATCAACACATCAGGACGCTTGATTCCCGCGCGCGAGAATGCGGCGCGTTCCTGAAATACCGTCGGCAGGTTATTCCCACCCAGACCCGAGGGCAGGTCATAGATAATGGCCGCCGCCCGGCGGCGCAGACCAGCTTCGTTCATGGCTTCGGCGACGACATCTTCGATTTCATCCGTGTGCGCCCCGGCCATCAAAGAAACCCGCCCGAACAGGGCATTTTCCATGACAGTCATGCGTTCAATATATGCATCCGGCGTGACCGGAACGAACATCCCATCCATCGAGGCACGCAGCTGTTCCGCTTGCCCCCTTCGGATGGCCAAGATCTTATCTTTGTACTCGTCCGGAAAATCAGGCCCGATCTGTTCCGCGGTCAGCAGGAACGGAACGGTCAGCAACAAGGCACGCTCGCCCTCGCTGATTGCTTCATCCCCTTTGGCTTTGCGCCGATCCTCGATATCAAGCAGGCGGTGGAACATATCCTTGGCCATACCCAGACGAAGGAACAGCGGGTGATCTGCCCCGTCCCGCCCAAACGTCTGGTGCAGTGTTTCCAGCACCGCGCTTGCAATGCTCATTGCATCATCATCCAGATCGTGATGGCGCAGCATCCACATGAACCGATCATCGCCCGCCAGAATATCCGGTGAGATATCGCGAGACGGAGCGGCAAACAGCAGGTTGCCCCCCAGCGGAACAGCCGGGTTAAAGCGGTCCGGTTCGAACCGATAGACATACCGCGCCAGGTCTTTTTCTTCCAACCTCTGCGCGACCGTATCGCGCAGATTTACGATATCACGCGCCAGGGCAGAATGTTGCACTGGATCGAACTGGGTACGTAATGTCCGGCGGAACATGAACTCGTCGATGCCCATCGCCTCGACCAGCTGAAACCACCAGTTGCGGATATCCTCGATGTCTTCCAACCCTGCCAGGCCGGGATCGATCCACTCATCCGACAGAGAATCCGGAGGGTTCCCGGCCCGCACCGCTTCGATCTGCCACCGGCTTGGGGCCTTCTTTGCGTCGGGTTCGTGTTGTGGATGGGTTCGCAACGGCATCAAAAGGTTATCGCCTAAAGTCCCGTCAAACAGATAGGGTCGCGAATAGGCATAGCCGATCCGCGCCGCAATTACCGTCTGATGGAGTTTTAGCAAATCGTGACCCGCAATTGTGACGCTGCCTTGTATCGGCAAAAGCTCTCGTGTCAGCAGTTGCGCCAACGCGCCGCGCTCGGCGGCGCTTGACGACTGAATAGCAACGCGGGCGCCCTTGGGGATGGTCAGATCGATATCTTCAAGGATGGTTTTCCCGTCATCATCGCGCACTGTTACATTGCGCAGTTCGATATCGCCGCTGAGATGCGGAATGGACTCTGGCTCACCCACAAATAGCTCTTCAGGGATCATGTTGTCCGGGGCAAAGCGTTCAATCACGATTTCCCAACGCAACGACATATCCTGAACCTGGTTGTAATAGGTCAGCAAATCTTTCCATGGGCCGCTAAGGTCCTTGTATGCCCCAAGCGCCGCGACCAACGCACCCACTGTCACTTCACCCGTGATCGCCAGATAGCCACCGACCGAATAGAACAGGAACGGCGTCATCTGAGTGATCAGATTGTTGAGGAACTTCATAAAGAACTTCTTGTTGTAGATCTTGAACCGGATCTCGAACAAGGTTCCCAACCGATGGCTGAATTGTGCCAACCGATAGCGCCAGCCGCCATTGGCCCGCAAATCGCTGATGCCCGCTGCGCTTTCGCCAATTTCCGAGCTGAGGTGGCGGACCTGCTGAATACGTTCCTTGTTCAGCAGGTTGATCTGGCGCTGCAGTTTTGGGATCAGCCATGCCTGCAACGGAATCAACGCGATGCTGGCCAGACCGAACCAAACGCTTTGCATGAACAGAAAGGTGACAATGGTCATCATCTGACCAAACTGGAACACCGGCTGGGCAATCGCATCACCCATCAGGCCGCCCATCGGTTCGGCCTCAGAGGTGATCATTGAAACAAGTTCACCTTGGCTGGTGGTGGCAAAATACGATTTCGGGAATCGCATCGCGCGGTGAATCAGCGTGAACCGAAGCCGGCGCAGCATACGCTCGGCCAATATGCCCTTCATCGTGTTGATGCGCATCTTCATCAAGCCGCTGGCGATTACAGTGGCCAAAAATGCAAAACAGAGGATTAGCAGATATTGGACCTGCGTGAAGGTGAACCCAAAAAGTGTAACGCTATCGTTGGGCGCACCAATTGCGTCGTTGATGATCTGTTTTGGCAGCTCAAGCGAGGCGTAGAGAAACGGAAACGACAACACCGTCAGAAACAACAGCACAAGCTGCTGCTTTTTCGAGTGTTTCCAGATGAACGAAAATAGTGTGGGTTCCATGCCCCGGCCTTGCCTCAAAGAATTTAGTACGCGGTTTTTCGGATAATCCAAAGCAATCAGGTGCCGGACGGTACGCACAGTCCCAGATGATTGCAAGAACGGCGATCGGGGCCTTAGCAGACACAACCAAAACCGCCCAGTCACAACAACGTTAGTGTCGGATAGTTTTATGCGGATTTCACCAATTCGGCCTTATCCTCGCCGTTGTCTTTGACTAAAGAAGGTCAAGTTCAGACGATGGGATCATGGGCAAACTTCTCGAACGATATCTACACCGCAAAACTATTGCGCGTTGGCAACGGGCCGTTCAAGACGCGGCCTGGGCCACGAACCCCCAATTGCGTCAACAGCGCGACGAGGCGCGCAAACTGCGTGCGCAATTGGACCGTTTGCTACGGGAAGCAAACGAAAGACTAACGCTGCCCCTGATTGGATCAAAGCAATTCCCCAAGCCGCTGGGTACTGACTGGTGCTGGCGACCTGATTTGTGGCGGGGTCCCTTGCCCCGGCCTGGTCTCGCCTCAATCCCGCGTAAGGTCGAGTTGGATCAACAGGTAAAGATATTCCATGACTGCGCTCTATCCGAGATCAGTGTTCGACAGGCACGGAACATGGACGAAAAGGACCTAGCCGCTTTTGGACTTGGCGTCGAAGTGTTTGGCTTTGCGGGGTCATTCCTGTCCGTGTCGCTGGATTTGCCGCCCGAGGCTGTGCAAGGTCTGACGCGGCAGCACCTGATGCGGGTCGATGCCCAGATTGAAACAGAGCGTCCGCTGGACGTGACCGCGCGATTGAATATTCGGCACGGCCCAAACACTGATTCCGTTCCACGGTCTCTTGATTTGTCGACAAGTTCGAATGTTCTGGATTTCGATCTTGCCAATTTGCCGCTGAACGAACGGCGTATAGACAAGATCTGGCTGGATCTGGTTCTGACCAATCCGGCTATGAACCGCATAGTTCTGCGGGACCTGACCCTTTGCCGCCACCACCGCGCCGACATGTGAGAGCATTGGCCATGACACAACCAACCCTGACCCCAACCCTGTTCGAAAACGGCCTCTGGCGCGGGTACCTGCAGGCCGACACTGAACCGCACGTCGAAGTCCGTTATATGGGCCAGGCGCTGGAGGGTGTATTCATGACCGCCACCGATGGTGGTTGGGAGCTGAGTGTGCCAGTGCCATCAACCGCGATTGCCGACGGGGTTCATTGCTTTGTAATAGCCGATGCAAACACATCACAGAAGATCGGTGAATTCACAATCATTGCGGGGGCATCAACCGCGGATGATTTGCGGACCGAAATCGCTTTGTTGCGGGCGGAACTCGACTTGTTGAAACGGGCGTTTAGACGGTCTCAGGTACCTTCGGACTGATCCGGGTTTTCTTCGTTTCCAAGCCTTTGTCTATCTTTCAGGCGGAATCCGTGCATCATAAATGTCATCCGAAGCAACCCGGGTGCGAAAATGGACCGCAGCAGTATCGTCAAGGTCATCGCTCTGATGGTGACAGGGTTCGGGATCGGTATCGACTTTACCGGCGCTCTTATTCTTGTCCCCGCCATCGAAAACAGTTTTGACGCTGATATTACCAGCACCCAGTGGGTGCTGAACATCTACGCCTTGTTTTTTGCCATGACTATGGTCGCCGGGGGGCGCATGGGGGACATGTTTGGGCACCGCAAGATGATGATCATTGGGCTGGCAATCTTTCTGTTTGCGTCCGTCATGTGCTTTGTCTCTCCCAGTCTCGACTTTCTGATTGTGGCTCGCGCATTGCAGGGGATTGGCTCCGGCTGCGTTTGGCCTTGCACATTGGCTTTTGGCGCAACCAAAGTCTCGCGCCCCGAACACCGCGCCATGATCATGGGCATGATCCTGGCCGGTGTGACCAGCGGCAATGTCTTTGGTCCGCTGATCAGCGGTGCCGCAGTCAGCTTTGGGGATTGGCGGTTTTTCTTCCTGGCAAACGTTGTGTTCTCGACCATTTCGATGGTTACGGCCTTGATCCTTATGGAACGTGAAACCCAACATAAAAAGGGCGAACATATTGACTTTGCCGGGATGGGTATTCTCTCGCTTGCTGTTCTTTTGCTGCTTTATGGGCTGGACGTCGGTGCGGACTGGGGCTGGACGTCTGTCCCGCTGCTGATGTTGTTTTTCGTCAGCGCCGCGCTGTTCTTCTTTTTCCCGCAAGTCGAAAAGCGCGTGAAAGAGCCTCTCTTGCTGCCACAAATGATGCAGAACCGCGAGTTTCGGATCACGCTGGGACTGAACATGTTCAACGTGTCGGCGGCCTTTGTCGGGCTGCTATACTTCCCTCAATACATGCAAAAGGTCCTTGGTTGGTCTGTGTTTGAGTCGGCGATTGGGCTTGCCCCGCTGACACTCCTGCTGGCCGTCGGTTCGATTGTTTCGGGCACTCTTTATAATGATTTCGGGCCAAAGCGCCTGCTGTTCTGGGGGTATTTGATCGCAACGACTGGCGTTCTCAGCATTATCATCTTGCCGGCGGGGCTGGGCTATTTTCAGATTTTGCCTGGCATGGCGATGATCGGGCTGGGCGCAACACTGACGGTTGGGCCGTCAGGCACTGCAGCCGTGTGCGCCGTCAAACCTGAACGCGCTGGCCTTGTGGGCGGCCTGAGCTTTATGACCCATCTGGTATATGGCGCCATTTCCGTCGCCTTCGCGACCGCAATTATGTATGTTGTCAGCCTGTCCAGCCTCAGCAAACAGCTGGTTGCGGATGGGATCAACATGTCTGTAACCGATCAAAAGGCGATCAACGGTGGAACGCTTACGACCGGTACAGCCCGCGCTGTTATGGAAAAGCTAAGCTCGGAAGAGGCTGAAAAGGTCAAATCTGCCATCGCTGCCGCATTTGATGCAGGCATGAACATGGCCTTTGTCTTTGCGGCCATTTCGGTCTCGATAGGCATTGTTCTGGCGATGATGCTTGACGAAGAGAAACTGCACAAGGTTGAGGGTTGATCCCGGCCTTTGAAGAAAGGGCCGCCAGTATCGGCGGCCCTGTTTGTCTTACTGAGACGGTCCGTTGGGGTTGAACGCCGACAAACCTTTGAGGATGTCGATGGCGTAGGCCAGCTGATAATCCTCTTCCCGCAATTCAGCCGTGGCTTCGGCTTTGGCGCGATCTTCTTCGATTTGACGGATTTCATCTTCGCTCAGGCTGTCATTGTTCAGGCTGCCGCGCAGATCAGCTTCGGACCGCGTGCGGGCGTTGGCTTCCTCTTCCTCGGCATCCGGCGCCGGGCGCGGCTGTTCAACGATGATGTCGGGACTGACGCCAAGTGCCTGAATTGAACGACCCGAGGGCGTGTAGTAGCGCGAAGTCGTCAGGCGCATTGCACCATCGCCGCGCAACGGCATGACCGTTTGCACCGATCCTTTGCCAAAACTCTTGGTGCCGACAACGATCGCACGACGGTGATCTTGCAATGCGCCAGCTACGATTTCCGAGGCTGATGCCGAACCGCCATTGATCAGAACAACAATCGGCTTGCCTTCGGCCAAATCACCCAGCGTTGCGTTGAACCGCTCACCATCGCTTGGGTCGCGACCACGCGTGGACACGATCTCGCCTTCGTTCAGGAATGCGTCCGAAACTTTGATCGCCTGGGTCAGCAACCCGCCGGGATTGTTCCGCAGATCAAGGACAACACCATTGACCTTGTCCAGACCACCGGCTTCCTCAATCTGCTCATTTAGGCCTTCTTGCAGGTTCGGGAATGTCTGATCGTTGAAGGTGGTGACGCGTAGGACTACGCTGGTGCCTTCGGTCCGGGCACGCACGGCTGTCAGTTTGATAGTGTCGCGAATGATGGTGATATCAAACGGCTCTTGCTCGCCTTCGCGGACGACTGTGATCACGATTTCCGACCCGACCGGGCCACGCATCAGATCGACGGCCTTGTCCAATGTCAGGCCAAGGATGCTTTCCCCATCGACATGAGTGATGAAATCACCTGCTTCGATACCAGCCTCATCCGCAGGCGTGTCGTCGATTGGCGAGACAACTTTGACATACCCTTCTTCTTGCGTGACCTCAATGCCCAATCCGCCAAATTCGCCCCGTGTCTGCACGCGCATCTGCTCGGCATCATCGGGTGAAAGGTAGCTGGAATGCGGGTCAAGCGACGTGAGCATGCCGTCAATGGCCGCCTCAATCAGCTCTTCCGGCTCAACGTCTTCGACATACTGGGCGCGGATACGTTCGAAAATATCGCCAAACAGATCCAATTGCTCGTACACGCTGGCCTTGCGGTCAGCTTCTTGCGCCAGCAAAGGACCAGCGATTTGTGTAGTTGCGATTACACCTGCCACGGTTCCGGCCAGACCGGCCATCAGAAATTTCTTCATACTCGTTTATCCATCCTTGTCGGTCCGAAACCATGATTCCGGGTCCACGGGGCTGTTATTCTGTCTTACCTCTATATAGAGCGTTTCTGACCGGTCAGTTCCAGTGCCATCACCGCTTGTTGACAAAATTGCGCCGATTTCGGGCGATTCACCCGGCATCAAACCCACCGGAGTGCCTTCGGGGATGACCTCGCCCATGTCTCCGTAAACGTCTTGCAGCCCGGCGAACACGAACAACAAGCCCGGTTGCGGCTCGAGGATCATGACGTTCCCGAGCTCCAGCAATGGTCCACGATACCGGATCGTTGCCGCGGTTGGCGCTGTAACAATTGCCCGAGGACGGGTGGCCAAAACCACACCGGGGCGCGTCACACCAGCCGCGTCAGTCTCATCCGCGCGGTGCAAAACAACACCTTGGGTCGGCAATTCAATCCGCCCCTTACGGTCAGAGACATCCGCGTCTGTTTCAGCAATTTCGCCTTCCGGGATTTCGGACAATCCGCTGGCAAACCCATCCAGCGTCTCAGTTGATGAGATCAGGATGGCCGTGCGAACCGGATCTTCGACAAAGCGACGGGGCAAATCCGTGCGGTCAGCGATGGCTTCACTGAGGCTGGTGCGCGCGTTTTGCACACCGGTTAACCCTTCGACCAGAGTGTCTGCAGCACTTTGCTGAAGTTTTCGAAGGGTCTGGACCTCTTGCAGATCATGGGCCAGTGCCTGCGCGCGCGCGTTCAGTCCGGGAGTAACTTCGGACAGCATCATGCCTGCCCGCGCGGAACCAAGGGGCCCGGACGGGTGCAGCATCAGAACGGGTGGTGCCGTGGTCTCAATGGTCTGCAATACACCCAGCAGCTGCGCGACCTCCTGTTCCCGCGACCGCAATTCTGCTGTCAGCTGTGCCTCGCGGGTCGCTGCCATGCGCAACCCGTCCCGCATCGCTGAAAGCCCGGCCTCATAAGCCTGGATAGTTTCGGTCAGGGCACGCACGCGGTCGCGGGCACCGTCGGCTTCAGTCAGGTTGATCGAGGCCTGTTCCAGCATGCGCGCCGCATTCAAGGCTGCTGTGGACGGATCATTCTGCGCGCTGGCAGGCGACGCAAGACATATCGCAAAGATAAGCGCGCGCATCCTCATGACAGCAGGCTCTGCCCCGTCATCTCGGGCGGTTGCTCAAGACCCATCATGTCCAACAGCGTCGGGGCTAGATCGGAAAGGCGGCCGTTGCGCAACGAGACACCTTTTGGCCCACCGACCAGCGCCACGGGAACCGGGTTCAGAGTATGCGCGGTGTGCGGCCCGCCGGTTTCGGGGTCAACCATGACCTCGCAATTGCCGTGATCCGCAGTGACGATCATCGCGCCACCGACCTTGTTCAGTGCCTCGACAACCTGCGACAAGCCTTGATCGACGGCCTCACATGCCTTGATTGCGGCTTGCAGATCGCCGGTGTGACCAACCATGTCGGGGTTGGCATAATTCGTGACGATCAGGTCATAGTCCGCCTCGATCGCCTCGACAAATTTCGCCGTCACTTCGGCCGAAGACATCTCGGGCTGCAGGTCATAGGTGGCCACTTTGGGCGATTTTGGCATATACCGGTCTTCGCCTTCCTCGGGCGTTTCCTTGCCACCATTGAGGAAGAACGTGACATGAGGGTATTTTTCGGTCTCGGCCAGACGGAACTGGCGCAATCCTTTCTTGGCAACCCACTCACCCAAAGTGTTCACGATTTTCCGCTTGGGGAACACGGTTGTCATATAGGCATTGTGACCGTCGGAATACTCGACCATTCCCAACAGGGCGGAAAGCTGCGGGCGCGGGCCCGTATCGAAGTCCGAAAAGCCCGGTTCGCCAATCGCACGCAAGATTTCACGGGCGCGGTCCGCTCGGAAATTCAAACAGAAAACCCCGTCACCATCCTGAATGCCGCCGTAACCTTCCAGAACAGTGGGAGCGATGAACTCATCGGTTTCAGACTGGTTATATGCGTGATCCACAGCGCCATGCGCGGTTGTGGCAGCCCGACCCTGGCCTTTGACCATCGCATCATAAGCCTCGCTGACGCGTTCCCAGCGATTGTCCCGATCCATTGCAAAATACCGACCGCAAACCGTGACGATACGCGCCCCGTCGGGCAAACGATCTTCAAGTTCCGATAGGTAGGTGAATGCCGATTTCGGAGCGACGTCGCGCCCGTCCGTCATGGCGTGCAACGCCACCGGAACGCCCGCATCGGTGATCGCCTTGGCAGCAGCGACGATGTGGTTCAAATGACCGTGGACACCACCGTCCGAGACCAAACCCATTAGATGCGCCGTTCCACCCGCTGCCTTCACCTTTGCGATGAAGGTCTGCAATGCGGCACTGTCGAAAAAGCTGCCGTCTTCAATTGCCAGGTCGATCTGCCCCAGATCCATCGCAACAACACGGCCCGCGCCAATATTGGTGTGGCCAACCTCGGAATTGCCCATCTGGCCGCTGGGCAAGCCGGCATCAGGGCCATGTGTAACTATGGTCGCGTGCGGCCCATTGGTCATGATCGCATCAAAGGTCGGCGTGTTTGCAAGATACGGCGCGTTAGACCGTGTGTCTTCGGACAGGCCCCAACCATCAAGAATGCACAGGACGACAGGTTTGGGGGCGGTCATTGCGGCTCTCCGGATTTCTGCTCTGGTCGGTCTTGTATCGCCTGCCCTCGGGCAATTGAACCTTATTTTGTGCGCGGTCGTGCAGATTTAATACTTAGGCCGCCCAACCCTTGTTTATCAATTCCGTATACGGACGCGCCGTGCGACCGCGATACTTGACGGTCAGGTCCAGCGGCGCATCTTTTTCATCATAGACCCCGACCATGATCCCCCTGCCCCGGCTTTTGCTCCGCATCTCAATCAACTGCTGTTCCGACCGCGTGGTGCGTTGCGACTGGCGGCGTGTCCAAACGAAAAGATGGTCGTACATTTTGGCAATTACATCGGCGTGATCGGCATTGTCCCCCAGATCGACAAGCTCATTAGGGTCATTTTCCAGATCGAACAGAATAGGCCGATGGCCGCCTTCGCAGTGGATCAGCTTCCATTTTTTGTTAGCTGCCATGAACATTACTGCGTCCCGGACAGAGGCATTCAGCATGTCTGCAATTGGTGATGCGGAGTAATCGTACTCACAAATCACCACATCGCGGGGTGTTTCGTTCTGCTGCCCATACAGGATCGGAAGCAAGGAATGCCCTTCAAGGATATGCCCTGCGATCTCACCGCCCGCCACATCCACAAATGTCGGAGCAAGGTCGATGGATTCGACCAGCGCATCGCTGACGGTTCCGCGCGTTCCATCCGCCTCAGGCGAGGGATCGTAGATGATCAGCGGCACCTTGGTCGAGGCATCCTGAAAGAACGTTTTCTCGCCCATCCAGTGATCACCCAGAAAATCGCCGTGATCGGATGTCAGCACGATCATTGTGTCCTCCATCCGGCCGGTCTTCTCCATCCAGGCAAACAGTCGCCCCATCTGGTCATCGGCCTGCTTGATCAGCCCCATATAGGCCGGGATCACCGCATCACGTACATCCTGCCGCGAGAACGCTTGCCCCACTTTTGTATCCATGAACGCCTTGAGCACCGGATGCGCATTCTGACGTTCCGCGTCGGAGCGCACAACCGGCAGAACATGTCCCGGCCCGTACATCGAGGCATAAGGTTCCGGCACGATGTATGGCCAATGCGGCTTGATAAAGCTCAGATGACAGCACCACGGGCCATCATGGGTATCCATGAATTTGATGCCTCGTCCGGTCAGATAAGGGGTTTCGCTGTCCTCTTCCGCTATGTTGGCCGCCTCGGTTGAGTTCTTCAAAAACCAGCCGGACAGGACATTGCCATCCTCATCCAGCCCCGAATTGGCAAAGTCGTGCCAGGGGTTGTCACTCTCATACCCTTTTGCAGCCAGATGCTTATTGTATTCCTTCGCATCATCGGGATCATAAAAACCGTCGGGCCCTTCGGGCAGCATACCGTCATCGCGTTCATATACATCAAACCCGCATTCCGCGACGCGCGCGCCGATCAGACTGTCAGGCTCCAACCCCAGCCGCTCCATGCCTTCCGCATCTGCGCGCATATGGGTCTTGCCGACCAACCAGCAGTCCATGCCTGCCTTGCGCAGGTGATCCCCCATCGTGATTTCACCAACTTTCAGCGGAATGCCATTCCATGAGGCACCGTGTGAATGCACGTAGCGGCCGGTATAAGTCGACATGCGCGAACTGCCGCAAATCGGGGACTGGATGTAGGCCCGATCAAAGCGGGCTCCGTCAGCAGCCAGCCGGTCAATGTTGGGGGTGTGCAAATGCGGATGCCCGTAACAGCTGAGGTAATTCCAGCGCAGCTGATCGAACATGATAAACAGGATGTTTTTAGCTTTGGCCAAACCCGCGCCCTCCCGCAAGATGCCTCAGGGGTTTATTTAGCCATTGCCATCACTACATCGAAGCGCAATCTGCGTTCAGGCCTGACGCTCCATCTGCTCAAGCATCTTTTTGGCACGTTTGCATTGCAACTGATCTCGCAGGGGCGAGTCCGGGTCGACATCCTTTTGGCAGACCACACATTTGTCCGCGCCCGAGATTGCGTTCAGACCACCACAGCTGCCTTTGATCGTCTTGCCCATCAGCATGACGCCCAGCGACATGCCAACCACGATGATCAAAAGCAGAAAAAAAGCTATGATAAAGGTGCTCATCGCGGTTCCTACTTGTCAGTTGGTGCCCAGTGCGTTTTTGAACGCAGTGCTGTGAACGGTAATATAGGCATCGTCGCCGCCTGTCACATCCCGCGAGATGAAATACACGGCAAGTTTATGTTCTTCGGCCAGTTCCAGGCCCTTTTCCTGACCCAACGCCAGCATTGCCGTCGCCCAGGCATCCGCCATCATCGCATTTTCGGCCAGAACCGTGACCGAGGTCGTGCGATGCGTGATCGGACGACCTGTTGTTGGATCGATGATATGCGAATACCGCACGCCGTCCTGTTCAAAGAAATTCTTGTAGTCGCCAGAGGTCGCCATACCGAGGTTGTCCAGCTCAACTACCAACTGCAGATTTTGGGCCCCCGCTTCGGGCTTTTCAATCCCGATCCGCCAAGCCTCACCCTTGTCGTTCTGGCCCATGGTGACCAAATCACCACCGATCTCGACCATATAGTTTTCGATCCCAGCGTCGCGCAGCGTCGCAGCCACCGCGTCGATGCCATATCCTTTGGCGATTGCTGACAGGTTGATGCCCACGTCAGCATCTGATTTGGCCAAAGTTCCGTTGTCTCTATTCAACGTCAGCAGGCGTTCCTGCCCAACGCTCTCCAGCGCCGCCTGTATCTCGGCATCTGATGGCACCGGATCTTCTGGCTTGCGCGGACCAAAGCCCCACAGTTCGATCAGCGGGCCAAGCGTTACGTCGAACGTGCCGCCCGATTTATCGTGCACGTCATTTGCTGCACCTAAAACCAGCGCAAATTCTTCGGAAACCTCGGTGGGTTCCGTGCTGGACGACGCCGAAAATGTCGAAACCTCTGAGTTGGGGTCCCAGTTGGACATCTTGGCGTTCACGCCTGCCAACGTCTCTTCGACGGCAGACCCCAATGCAGTCTCATCCACATCCGTGCCGATAGCGGTGATGTTGAACGTAGTACCCATGGTCTCACCCGACAGGCGCACAACCTCGGGTTCTTTGTCAAAGAGACATCCTGAAACAAGTGTTGCAACAGCCAGAACAGGCAAAAGGCGCATCGAGAGACCTCCAGAGGAAAACTGTGCCCGGCATATGCCAGCGGCCCCTTGCAGAGTCAAACCGACTTCACAGCTTTAGCGGCAGGAAGCCCAACATAAGCAGCCCGATGCCGGCAGGCACACCAAATAGCCAAGCTTTCTTTTGCCAGCCAACTGCCTGCTGTTTCCAGGCCATTCTAAAGTTATGCCCGCATACGACCACGGCAAAGAAAATCAGCACTGCGACGGGCGGGGTAAGGTACAGGTCAGACAACAGGCTGGATATCCTTGTTTAGCGGCAGTTTTCCCCGGTTTGGGCATTTGCACCCTATACAGGCCGCATTGCTGCGGTAAGGTGTAAGGGAAGCCATCTCAAAAATAAGAGGAGATTGCCAATGGCCCCAACCTCATATCAGCCCCCTACCCGCGGCGACAAGACCGATACAAGCACGCACAGCCAATCGGTTGAATCCAATCTGTCGCACTCGCAGACGACGGTGGCAAAATTGCTTGCGGGTAAAGGGGATGCTGTATTTGCGGTGCGCCCAAACGACACGATCCATTCGGTCGTGAATACCCTCAGTGAAAAGCGGATTGGTGCCGTGGTCGTGACCGACCAGAACGGCACCCTTCAGGGTATTCTGTCCGAACGTGACATCGTCCGGCGCATGGCTGATACGCCCGGCCAGACCTTGCCACAATCCGTCGAGGATCTGATGACGCGCGAGGTCAAGACATGTTCACCAGACGATCTGTTGAATGATGTCCTGAAAACCATGACCGAAGGACGTTTTCGCCACATGCCCGTTGTTGGCGACGGGAAACTGCGCGGCGTAATCACAATCGGTGACGTTGTTCATTTCCGACTAAAAGAGCTGGAGTATGAAGCGTTGCGTATGAAACAAATGATCGTAGGCTGACCCTTCCGGTAGAAAGCCCTTGACCTTGGCTGACTGACAGTATCCTTGATGCAAAAATTTGTTCGGTTGAAGGTCGAGGGTAAAATGAAGCACGTTCTGGTAACGGGTACAGCGGGTTTCATCGGGTTCCATCTTGCGAAACTGCTGCTTTCGGAAGGATTCCGGGTGCACGGCTATGACGGGATGACCGATTACTATGATGTCGCGCTAAAAAACCGCCGGCATCAGATGCTGCTGCAAAACCCTGGGTTTTCCGTCACCGAGGATCTGTTGGAAAATCACGAAAAGCTCAAGCAGGTTGGTGATGAGTTTCAACCTGACGTGATCGTGCACCTCGCTGGTCAGGCAGGCGTGCGTTACAGCTTGGAGGATCCGCGCAGCTATATCGACTCGAACATTGTCGGCACGTTCAACGTGATGGAAGTTGCACGCGAACATAATGTTGAACATCTTTTGATGGCCTCAACATCGTCGGTCTATGGCGCGAATGAGGTTATGCCCTTTACCGAGGTTGAAAAGGCCGACACGCCTCTGACCATCTATTCGGCGACCAAAAAGGCCAACGAGGCCATGGGGCATTCCTATGCGCATCTTTGGAACTTGCCCACGACGATGTTTAGGTTCTTCACTGTCTATGGGACCTGGGGACGCCCTGACCTGGCACTGTACAAGTTTGTGGATGCCATTCTGGATGACCGTCCGATCGACATCTACAATCATGGCGACATGTATCGCGATTTTACCAATGTGGATGATCTTGTCCGCGGAATCCGGCTGTTGATCGACAGCCCGCCCGCGCGCCCCGACAGCGCAGATGACATCGAAGAAGGCGACAGCCTTTCGCCCGTGGCGCCTTGGCGCGTGGTTAATATCGGTAACGGCGACAAAGTGCGCCTGTTGGATTTTGTAGAGGCGATTGAAGAAGCTGTCGGCAAGAAAGCAGTCAGAAACTATATGCCCATACAGATGGGCGATGTCCCGGCCACCTGGGCCGATACCGATCTGTTGCAGCGGTTAACCGGGTATCGTCCACAAACCGATTTCAAGGTCGGGATTGCCCAGTTCGTGGAATGGTTCCGCGACTATCATGGAAAATGAGCTGATTTCCCGAATGTTCGAAACAAACCCCAATTCCCGTAGAATTGCCGTCATCGGCCTGGGTTATGTCGGCCTGCCACTGGCAGTGGCATTTGCCGGGACTGGTCCGGTCATTGGGTTTGATATCAATGCCGAACGCATTGACGCGTTGCGCGCGGGGCTGGACAACACTCAGGAAGTAGAACGCGAAAATCTGACCGCTGCGACAGGTTTGATCTTTACTTCGGAACCTACCGATCTGGCGGGATGTGACACCTTTATTGTGACGGTTCCAACGCCAATCACGGCGGGCAAACAACCGGATTTGTCGCCCTTGCTAAGTGCGTCCGAGACGGTCGGACGTGTTTTGAAAAAGGGTGACTTGGTGATTTACGAGTCCACGGTTTATCCAGGTGCAACCGAGGAAGACTGTGTGCCTGTCCTCGAGCGGGTTTCAGGACTTAAATTCAACATGGATTTCTTTGCCGGATACAGCCCAGAGCGGATTAACCCCGGTGATAAGGCCCATCGGATCTCGGACATTTGCAAGGTGACCTCGGGTTCAACCCCCGAAGTTGCCGATTTGGTAGATGCGCTTTATGGCCGGATTATCGCGGCGGGTACGCACAAAGCGGAAAGCATCCGCGTGGCCGAAGCCGCGAAAGTTATCGAAAACACCCAACGCGACCTGAACATCGCGCTGGTCAATGAATTGGCGATGATTTTTGGACGCCTGGGCATTGATACTGATGCCGTTTTGCGCGCAGCTGGCACCAAGTGGAATTTTTTGCCATTCCGTCCTGGCCTGGTCGGCGGACACTGCATCGGCGTCGATCCTTATTACCTGACACATAAGGCAGAGGCGGTCGGCCATCATCCACAGATCATTCTGGCTGGGCGACGCCTGAACGACAGCATGGGCGGCTATGTCGTGTCGCAACTGGTAAAGCGGATGACCCGCGTCGGGATTGACGTAGGATCGGCGCGCGTGCTGGTCATGGGGCTGACATTCAAGGAAAACTGCCCGGATCTGCGCAACACAAGGGTCGTCGATATCATAGACGAACTTAAGGATTACGGTATGGAGGTCGATGTGCACGACCCGCACGCCGATGCCGCCGAAGCGTTGGCCGAGTATGGTATTTCCCTTGTCGTCACCCCCAATGAACGCGCCTATGACGGCGTCGTTTTATCCGTCGCACATCAGGAATTCCTAGATGTCAAACCCGCGCAAATCAGAGCGTATGGAAAAGACACAAGCGTGGTCTTCGACGTTAAGTCGGTTCTACCGATAGAGGCCAGCGACCTTCGTCTTTAAGCACAAAAGAAAACCGGCGCTATAAGCGCCGGTTCTTTGTTTCTTACCCGCCGAAATCGTCGAGCATGATGTCTTCGCGGTCCACACCCAGATCCAGCAGCATGTTGATGACCGACTGGTTCATGATTGGTGGGCCACACATGTAGAACTCGCAGTCCTCAGGCGCAGGGTGGTTCTTGAGATATTCTTCGAACAGAACGTTGTGGATAAAGCCGGTGTAGCCTTTCCAATCGTCCTCTGGCTGCGCATCCGACAGGGCTACGTGCCATTCGAAGTTGTCGAATTCCTCGGCCAGAGTGTCGAAATCCTCGACAAAGAACATCTCTTTCTTGGACCGTGCGCCGTACCAGAAGCTGATTTTGCGGTCGCGATTTTCCAGACGCTTGAGCTGGTCGAAGATGTGGCTGCGCATGGGCGCCATACCGGCGCCACCGCCGATAAAGACCATCTCTTTCTGGGTGTCGCGGGCAAAGAATTCGCCGAACGGGCCCGAGATGGTAACCTTATCACCCGGTTTCAGGTTGAAGATGTAGGACGACATCTGACCCGCTGGGATACCCTCGGAACCAGGAGGTGGCGAGGCAACGCGGACGTTCAGCATGATCATGCCTTTTTCGTCCGGGTAGTTGGCCATTGAATACGCGCGCTCGATCGGTTCGTTCACAACCGATTCATACTGCCACAGATTGAAGCGGTCCCAATCTTCGCGGTATTCCTCTTCCACGTCGAAATCAGTGTATTTCAACGCATGCGCAGGGGCTTCGATTTGGATGTATCCGCCAGCGCGGAAATTCACGTCCTCGCCCTCGGGCAGATCCAGCGTCAGCGCTTTGATGAAGGTTGCGACGTTTTCGTTCGAGCGAACCGTGCATTCCCATTTCTTGACACCAAAGACCTCTTCAGGAACTTCGATGTCCATGTCCTGCTTGACCGCAACCTGACAGGACAAGCGGTCGCCGCAGGAGGCTTCGCGCTTGGTGATGTGGCTTTCTTCGGTAGGAAGGATTGAACCACCGCCTGAATGCACACGCACACGGCACTGCGCACAGGTGCCACCACCGCCGCAGGCAGAAGGCACAAACAGCTTTTCGGCCGCCAATGTCTGCAGCAATTTGCCACCTGCGGGAACGGAGATGGTTTTTTCGCCGTTGATTGTGATGTTCACATCGCCGGTCGATACCAGTTTCGAACGGGCGGCCATGATGAGGGCCACCAAAGCGACAACGATCAGGGTGAAAAGGACGACGCCCAGGCTAAAAGTTTCCATTCGTCCCTCCTTACAGCTTCACGCCCGAGAAAGACATGAAGGCCATAGCCATCAGTCCCGCGGTGATGAAGGTGATGCCAAGACCCTGCAAACCATCCGGAATGTCCGAGTACTTCAGCTTTTCACGCACACCAGCCATCGCAGTGATCGCCAGCGCCCAACCAAAGCCCGAAGACAGACCATAGGTGGCGGCTTCGGCGAAGTTATAATCACGCTCGACCATGAACAGCGATCCACCCAGAATGGCGCAGTTCACCGTGATCAGCGGCAGGAAGATCCCCAGCGCGTTGTAGAGCGGCGGGAAATACTTATCCAAAACCATCTCGAGGATCTGCACCATCGCCGCGATCACGCCGATGTAGGAAATCAGACCAAGGAAGGTCAGGTCCACATCAGGGAAACCCGCCCAGGCCAACGCGCCGGGCTTCAGCAGATAGCTGAGCAGCAGGTTGTTCGTGGGAACGGTGATCGCCTGCACAACCATCACCGAAATACCCAGACCCAGCGCAGTCGAGATCTTCTTGGACACGGCGATGAATGTACACATCCCGAGGAAGAAGCTGAGCGCGAGGTTTTCAACAAAGATGGCCTTTACGGCCAGTGAAATCAGACCTTCCATCAGTGGGCCTCTACCTGCTGAATTTTGTATTCACGTTCTTCGACCTGGTTCGGCTTCCATGTGCGGAAGGCCCAGATGATCAGGCCGATGATAAAGAACGCGGACGGCGGCAGCAGCAGCATGCCGTTGGGCACGTACCAGCCACCATTGTTGACGGTCTCCAGAATGGTGACGCCAAACAGCGACCCGTTGCCGAACAGTTCGCGAATGAAGCCAACAAGCAGCAGGATCAGACCGTAGCCCATTCCGTTGCCCAGGCCGTCAATGAAGGACGCGACGGGCGGGTTCTTCATCGCAAATGCTTCGGCGCGGCCCATCACGATACAGTTGGTGATGATCAGGCCGACAAAAACCGACAAGGTTTTGGAAATCTCAAAGGCGTAAGCCTTGAGAACCTGATCCACCAGGATCACCAGCGAGGCGATGATCACCATCTGGACGATAATCCGGATCGAGCCCGGGATCTGGTTGCGCAGGCATGAGATGAAGAAGGACGAGAACGAGGTCACGAAGGTAACCGCCAGCGCCATCACGAAGGAAACCTGCAGCGAAGAGGTTACCGCCAGTGCCGAACAGATACCCAGCACCTGCAGTGTGATCGGGTTGTTGTCGACAAGCGGGTCGACCAGCATCTCTCTCTTGGTCTGGGACATCAGAACTCTCCTGCTTGCAGTTTGGCCAGGAACGGAGCGAAGCCCGCATCACCCATCCAGAATTTCACCAGGTTATCAACGCCAACCGAGGTCAGCGTGGCACCGGCCAGCGCATCTACATAAAAGTCGGGGCCAGCGGCAGGTTGCGACTTGGATACTGTGATCTGCAGATCACCGGCATCATCCCGCAGCTTCTTGCCGTTCCACAACGCTTTCCAACGCGGATTGTCCACTTCGGCGCCAAGACCGGGGGTTTCGCCGTGCTGGTAAAATTGCAGGCCGTAGATATCGTTGCCGTTGTTTTCCAGCGCGATAAAGCCATAGAGCGTCGACCACAGACCGTAGCCGTGCAGCGGCAGGATCACCTTGTCCAACTCGCCGGATTCGTCGCGCAGCAGGTAGACAACACGGTACAACGCCTTGCGACCGATACCAGCCGGGTCATCGTCCAGTGCGACACTCAGCTCTGGATCGCTTGCGGCGGCCAGATCGTCGAATGTTGCGGGATCGAACCGGTCGTCGACGAACTCACCCGTCGAAAGTTCAACAACGTGCGGCTCGAATGCGGCGAACGCCTCAGACACGTCGGTGCCGGGTTCATAAACACCAGCTACCTGCAGAACGTTGATCTGCTTGTCCTTCAGCGCGTTGGCTTCCTGGACCGGGCGCAGGCTAACGGCTGCGGCTGACACGACCATCGAGGCCACCAGACAAACGGCGACGGCGATAAAGATCGTTTTACCGACCGAGTCCGGCGAGGCCGCCAGAAACTTGGCAATCGCGCCCTTGGGTTCTGGGGATTGCGTATCAGACATGGCGACGCGCCCTCCGTTTGATGTTTGCCTGAACGACGAAGTAGTCAATCAGCGGTGCAAAGACGTTACCGAACAGGATTGCCAGCATCATGCCTTCGGGGAAAGCGGGGTTCACCACACGGATCAACACAACCATGATACCGATCAGAGCACCGTAGATATACCGGCCCATGTTGGTATGGCTGGCTGAAACGGGCTCGGTCACCATGAAAGCCAGACCGAAAGCGTAACCACCGACGACGACGTGCCAGTACCATGGCATCGCGAACATCGGGTTGGTATCCGACCCAATGAGGTTAAACAGCAGCGTCAGACCTATGGTCCCAGCCAGACAGCCGACAATCAGTCGGAAATTGGCGATGCGGGTCGTTAGCAGGAATGCCAGACCGATCATACAAGCCAGCGTTGATGTTTCACCAAAGCTGCCCTGCATCTGACCAAGAAATGCATTCCACCATGTCAGCCCCTCGGTGGCCAACGCCTGATATCCTTCTGAGGCGGATACCGACAGAGCTGTCGCGCCTGAAAAGCCATCAACCGGGGTCCAAACCGTGTCACCTGACATGTTCGCCGGATAGGCAAAGTACAGGAACGCACGACCGACGAGTGCTGGGTTCAGGAAGTTCTTGCCAGTGCCACCAAAGACTTCTTTACCAATTACCACCCCGAAGATGATGCCCAACGCAACCTGCCAAAGTGGCGTAGATGCGGGCAAGATTAGCGTGTAAAGCATGGAAGTTACGAGGAAACCCTCGTTCACTTCATGGCCGCGAACAGTCGCAAAGATGACCTCGAAGATACCGCCTGCAACCAGAGTGACGATGTAAATCGGCAGGAAATACATCATCCCGTGCATCACATTGGCAAAGATGCTGGCGGGGTTCAGCGAGATACCGAACATCTGCAGAATGGCGATCCGCCAGCCAGTGGCTGAATCGGGTCCAAGCGCGGCAATGGCCGAGTTCGCCTGAAAGCCGGTATTGTACATTCCCCACAGGATACAGGGGATCGTGGCGATCACGACATAAGTCATGATCCGCTTCATATCCACGTAGGACCGCGCATGGGGTGCAACGGAGGTTACGGTTTTCGGAGTGTAGATGAAGCTTTCGACCATCTCGTAGATGGGGAAATACTTCTCGTACTTGCCGCCTTTGGTAAAGTTCGGCTCGATCCGGTCAAAGAAGTTGCGCAAACCCATTCGGATCAGCCCTCCTTTTCAATCTTTGTCAGGCAGTCGCGCAGCGCCAGCCCATATTCATATTTCGCCGGACAGGCAAAGCCGATAAGGCCAAGGTCCTCTTCGTCCAGCTCCAGCGCACCCAGCGCCTGTGCAGTATCGGTGTCCATTACCAGCAAAGCGCGTAGCAATTGCGTCGGCAAATAGTCCTGCGGCATCAACTGTTCGAACGTACCGGTCGGCACCATTGCACGGCGTCCGCCATTCAGATTGGACGTGAATGCAAACAGCTTCTTGGCAAAGGCCGAGCCGAGAACTGGCTGAACCGCGTATTTCGACGGCATCGGAAGAATCCAGCCCAACGTATGCTGATCATGGTCTTCGCGGATGATGCTGATCTGGCGCGCGAAACGGCCCAGGTAGGCTTGTGGCCCCTCTGCATGGCGGCCCGACAGGATCGAGCCTGAGATCACACGGGCAGTCCCGTCCACATTAATTTCGTCGCGGGTCAGATCATCAGTCGATGCCCCCATGACAGTGCGGATCAGGCGGGGCTGACGCGCGCCGGGGCCTGAAAGGGCAACCACGATGTTCGGATCCAGATGACCCGTTTGCATCAGACGACCAATCGCGATGACATCCTGATAGCCAATTGTCCAAACCTGCTTTTCGCCGGCCAGTGGCTCAAGGAAGTGGATGTGGGTTCCAGCCAGGCCTGCGGGGTGCGGTCCGGAAAATGCTGCGGCTTCAACACCCGGAATGTCGGCGCCCGGCAGGGCTGCGCCCTCATTTTGGCACAGATACGTCTTGCCATCGGTCAGCTTGGCAACTGCGCTCAAGCCGACAGCAAAGGCGTCACCCGCATCCTGGATAATGATCTCGGCATCAGCGGCCAGAGGCTCACTATCCATCGCGGTCACAAAAATTGCTGTGGGCTTGGTACCCGGTGCGGGCATCTTGGAATAGGGCCGCGTGCGGAAAGCGGTCCACAGGCCAGCCGCACATAGACGTTCGGTCACGCCCTCGGCGGTATCGGCGTCGCCCACAGCCGAGAAATCCAGACCTGTGTCGTTGACGTCCGAGACTTCGATCACGACGCTCTGCAACACCCGACGCGCACCACGGTTGATGGCCACGATCTTGCCGCTGAGCGGGGCGACCATCATCGCCACGGGCACGTCCTTGTGGCAAAACAACGGTGTGCCCCGCTGAACCTCTTCACCCTCTTGAACCAGCATGCGCGGTTTCAGGCCCAGATAATCAGCCCCCAAAACCCCGACAGACCTGAATTCAGGACCCGGTTGGATCGTCTGCTCTGGCGTGCCTTGCACCGGCAGCTCCAACCCTTTTTTCAGTTTGAAAGTTTGCATGTCGCTACTGTCTTCCAAGCCTCTTTCCTGCAACACATCGTTCCCACCACTGCATAGTGGCACAAAACGATCTGTATGTGGGAGCCTGTGAGCAAAAAAGGCGCATGGCACCTGTTTTCATTCCAAGCTTCGTTTTGATCACGGTCCCTTTACGCGGGGATGTTGCCAAACGCAAACCCGTTGCCGCCTAAATTGCCGATATTTTGTCAAATTAACTTGAAGGGCTGCATTTTGGACCTGTTGAAATTGCATATCGCACCCGCAACACTTCCGGTGTAAGCACCCGGGATGGAACTAAACAACGATTTTGAGATATTTCTGGTCGCAACGCCGGGTCTTGAAGCCCCGCTGCATGCTGAAGCGGTCGAACAAGGATTCGCAGATGCAAAGCCCGTACCCGGCGGCGTCACCAGTCGCGGAGGCTGGCCTGAAGTCTGGCGCGCGAACCTGTGTCTGCGTGGCGCGAACAAAGTTCTGGTGCGACTGGGCGGGTTTCCCGCAGTTCATTTGGCACAACTGGATAAACGGGCCCGAAAATTTCCCTGGGCCGATTTTTTGCGCCCCGATGTGCCGGTCAAAGTCGAAGCGACAAGTCGCAAGTCCCGAATCTACCATGCAGGGGCCGCCCGGCAACGTATCGAAGTGGCAATTTCGGAAACGCTGGGCGCACCGGTTTCATCTGATGCGGCCGTACGCGTCCTGGTGCGCATCGAAAAGGACCTGTGCACATTTTCGATCGACAGTTCCGGCGAGCCATTGCACAAGCGGGGTCACAAACCGGCTGTCGCCAAAGCGCCGATGCGCGAAACGATGGCCGCGATGTTCCTCCGAGAGTGTGAATTTGATGGGTCCGAGCCAGTTCTGGACCCGATGTGCGGCTCTGGCACCTTTGTCATTGAAGCCGCCGAAATCGCGCTGGGGCTGCGTCCCGGCCGTTCCCGCAGCTTTGCATTTGAAAATCTACCGAGTTTTGACCCCGACGTCTGGTCCTCAATGCGCCAACAGCAGCCTACGGCCAAACCGGACGTGGTTTTCCATGGCTCGGACCGCAATAGCGGAGCGATTGAGGCCTCGACCAAAAATGCTGACCGCGCCGGGGTTGCCGATCTCACCATGTTTCAAACGCGCTCGGTCAGCGACATAAAACCCCCGTCAGATTCTGCGGGTCTTGTTATTGTCAATCCACCCTATGGTGCCCGGATCGGGGATGAAAAACGCCTGCGATCCGTTTACGGCAGCTTGGGCAAGGTACTGCAAACCAAGTTCAAGGGCTGGCGTGTTGGTATCGTGACAAGCAACGCAGGCCTAGCTCGATCAACCCGTCTGCAGCTGTTGCCCCCGGGGCCAATTGTGGACCACGGCGGCACCAAAATCCGACTGTATCGAACCGGTGTGCTGGACTGACCTGATGTAGGGAAACGACGAAGGCAATTCGCACAAACGGGACGGAAACCCCCTTGCACATCCAAAAATGCGAGTATAGATCACGCGCCACGGTCGGAGTGTAGCTCAGCCTGGTAGAGCACTGTCTTCGGGAGGCAGGGGTCGGAGGTTCGAATCCTCTCACTCCGACCAATGTAACTGCGTGATATGCAACAACATCTCGAAGCAGTTGCACACAACGTAAGCGCGTTGCTCGTCTGATCGCTGCACTTCCGCTGCACTCAACACGCCAACTGCACTCAATCTGCTACACCAAGCACGTCCCCTATCGCACAAGGAGAGATGCGAGATGGCGACGATCAACAAGCGACCGAGCGGCAAATGGCAAGCGACGGTGCGACGTGCAGGCCGCAGTACGAGCAAGACATTCACCAAGCGAGCCGACGCCTTGAAGTGGGCGAGAGTTGTTGAGACTGAAGCCGAACGCACTGGTATCGTGAGCCACCGCGCATTGGCAGGTGCCGATACAGCAAATGCGTTTACTTTGGCAGATGCCCTGCGTCATTTGGCAAACGAGCAAATTGGCGAACGGTGGCGGCTGAACGCACTGGCAAGAACACAGGTGGCAAAGTTGCGCATCAACGTGCTGACTGTCGATGACTTCGCACAGTGGCGTGACCAGCGCATGTTGGATGCCAAGCCATCAACTGTGGTGCGTGAGTTGTCACTTATGCAGACTGCCATCGACAGGCAGCTTGGCGAGTATGCCGACAGCACCGCAAACCCGGTACGGCACTTGAAGCGGCCACGCGTTGTTGACCGACGCGAGCGCAGACTAACAGATCATGAGTGGCAACGGTTGCTTGATGCTGCCGGTGAGTGTTTGAACCCATTGATGCGGCCCCTACTCGTGCTGGCACGCGAGACAGCGATGCGGCGAGGCGAGTTGCTGTCGATGGAGTGGTGCAACGTTGACCTTGATGCATGCACCGTGTTGCTGCCGCAGACCAAGAACGGACACGCCAGACTGGTGCCACTGTCGCCAAAAGCAGTTGGCATTCTTGCCGAGTTGCACCGTAACGATGAACGCGTACTTCCGATAACAACAAACGCGGTAAGGCTGGCTTGGCAACGGTTGCGTGCCCGTGCTGGCATTGCCGACATACGACTGCACGATCTGCGTGCGCAAGCCGCGACGGACAAGCTACTCGACGGTTGGTCAGTCGCCGAGGTGCAGGTGTTGACCGGGCATCGTGACGCCGGCGTGCTGCTCGAACGATACGCGAGACTTCGTGCGACGGACGTGGTTGCGAAGTTGCACGCAGAGCGCGTTAGGGAGTGATGCTGCGCGCACATGCATACACTGCATGTTGTGTATAACATAAAATTTGACCATCTAAAACACAATATATGGTGTTTTGAGGGCTTGATCTCGGGTCTGGGGTGGACTAGAATGGTTTCAAGTTAAAACGTAAGTCGGACCAAAGAACGCAACGTGCTATCACTTCCGTCGAAGTGGCGTTGGGGAGGCTGCAGCCAACCTGACTGGAGCAGCCATGCCGACTTTTGACGACGATATCTTCCTTACCACCATCGAACTCGCAGACCGCTGGAAGGTCAGCGCAAAGTGGCTCGCCAACCAGCGCAGCGCATGTAACTCGCCTGTGCCGTTCACCAAGATCGCAGGTGCAATACGCTATAAGCTGATCGATGTGCGTGACTACGAACGCAAGCAACGCGAAGTGCAGCCCAAGAAGCGGTCGGGAGTAATGCGATGAGCGTGCTTGAGGTCCAGTTGGCTACACTCCAAGTACATCTCGATGACCGTGCGCTACTAAACAAGATCGCTGCGCGGTTCGAACGCCTTACGGATGGCGGGTGCATCATCCTGAGCGGCAACCATGGAGACAACGGTAGACCTCAAATCGGTAGTGGCCGAAGCAAGATGCGGGTAGCTCGATTTATCGTCGCCTGCCGTGATGACCTAAACATGCGCGACGAGTGGGACACCCGGCACACATGCAACAACCGCGCTTGCGTCAACCTTGATCACCTGCGGCATGGCACAAGACAGCAGAACGCGCTTGATCGTTACGAACAGGGCACGGCGCCTGTCGGTGATCGTGCGCCAAACGTGAAACTGACCGCCAAACAAGTTTGGCAGGTGTTGGACATGGTCAACGCTGGAAGCATGTCACTGACCGATATCGCACAACGGTTCGATTGCAATCTGACTACGATCAGCAACATCAAGCACGGGCACACTTGGCTACACATCTGGGAAGCTTGGCAAGATAACGTCCACAGGTGCCCAAGGGGCGGCTCCGCCGGGGTCGAGGTTGGCTCTACGGGAGGGCAGTCTGATGGCCGCTGACTGGCGCAGATGGATTATGCGGGACGTGAAGAAAGCGCTACTTTGCAAGAGCTTCGAGATCAGACTGATCACTCAGCCGACCGACGGTACTCAAGGCCGATGCATCAAGACGTTGATACTGTCGCCGGACGAGATGATCAGCCAGTGGAAGCTGTTTGGCGGATGGTCGGCACAACGGCTGAACGTGTTCACGCGACCAGTCGGCGGTCCGATGCACGTGTTGCTAGACTTGGATACACCAGACGCGCTCGATGAAGTACTCAACCTGATGGCCTTAGACGGCATCACGCCATCGCTGGTCGTGGAGACATCGCCGGGCCATGCACAAGCGTGGTGTTCGCTTCCGGGACGTGACCACAGCGTCGAAGTTCACCGAGCGGCATGCAAGATACTGGCTGAGCGCTACGGTGGTGACCCCGGAAGTGCAAAACCATCCCAGCTCGGCAGACTTCCCGGTACTAGGAACCCGAAGCCAAGTCGCGCGTTGTCAGACGGTACACCACCCTTGGTGACTGTGAAACGCGCACGGTTTACGCCGTCACCGCGTTTACTTGCCGACGCAGAGGATCGAGCGGCGCAAGACGTGCAAGATGCCGTAGAGAGCAAAAAGCTGTGCGGTCTTGCGTCCTTCAGCGACGACCATGCCTGCCGGGAAGTCGCGGCGATGTTGGCCGAAGCGGTCTCACGGCATGGCGGTGATCGGAGCCGTGCTGACTTCGAGGTTGCGTGTGTGATGCTCCGTGCCGGTGACACGCCCGAGCATGTTGCCACGATGTTGATCGAAACCAGTGAGAAAGCCAAAGAGCGCGAGGCTCGGAAGACAGGAGCAGGTGTTCAGTACGTTCAGTTGGCTATTCAGCGGGCGATGACTGCGACCGGCATCCGTCCAATGCAGGAGGCAGAAGCTTGATGATAGCCCAGATCATCACACGGGCCGCTTGGCTACGGAAGGCCACTCAGACCATCGAGGGGATGCCAGGGCGACTGTGGCGCGGCTGGTGGTCGGGACGAAGGCTGGGGAGGGCGATCTCACGGTACAGTGGCGTGCTTCATCCCGGATCGCGGAGCCGAAAGCACGTCTGAAAAGCGAAGCAAGCGTTTCGGTGGTTGTCGCTTATTGCATAGCCCAGCTTGTCTCGATGAGCTGACGCCACAGGAGAAATATTAGTGTACAAGATCAGATCTTTACAAGCGAGCAATACGTCCGAGGCAACGACCCACCCGTGGGTCGCGCCAGAAGATGACGACCCACAGGCGGGTCGCGTACCAAGAGAGGATTTCGCCTTACCTTCGATCCATCTCGATGATGCTCTGGAACTCGCGAAGCTACGGGAAAACCGAGCCTTTCTGTTCAGCATCGACGTCGAGGTTACACCGTTGGCATGGGTAAACGGGCGACCAGCCCTGCACGAGCGGCACCGTACACCGCTGTTTCAAACGCCTAAACCAAAGCGGCTTGACGGAAAGCGAAACCGCATCCGTCCAGCTCATGTCGAACGCAGCAGTGTCGGCAAGTTGATCTTGGCCGACCAAACCCTGACTAGACACCAACAGAACAACGCACTGCGGATGATGGAGTGGTTGTTTGGTCGCATCGACAACCGGACGGGCGATGTTCGCGTGATCTGCAAAGGTACCGACGTCGGAACTTGGGAACCGCTATCCAACCGTACGGGTACGTTGATGCAGGCTTTGCATCCGTTTGGGAGGACGGGAGACATCTTCGACAAAACTGCCCGCGAAGAGATGGGCATCGCCAAGCAGCAGCACTTGCGGGATACTATCCGACTGTTGAAGAAGCACGGCATCATAAACGAAACGGTCACCACGGAAGCCAAGCGACGTGTCTGGCAGGCTGCGCCGAGACTGGCAGGAGGCAATATCTATGTACGGGCCGCGCTGCAAGGGAGGTTCGAAAACGTGGAAGCAGCCCAGCGTGTGATCGCTGATCTGCAACGAGAGTTGAACGTAGTCGGGGGTGTTGGGTCACCTCTCAAGGCGCGCGGCGATATGCCCGACGACGGATCGGTGATCGCAGAAAGGACGAGGAGGCAGCAGCAGAGATGAGCAATAGAGCAACAAGACTCAAAGACGCGGCGCAAAGTACCGCGAAAGCTAAGGAGCGGGCAGCCTTTGAGCGACTAGCGCGGATGAAGCAAACGGCGCTGACGGAAAGCTCAGTACCACTCAGCAACAACGCTGCTGCACGTGCATTAGCCGTGCTCTCGCCTGCAGCGCGGCGTTTGTTACTTGGGATGATCACTGTGCACGCGGATAGAGGCGGCGGTAGCTGCAACTTTGAAGATGCTGTTCGCGCACTGGGCGGCAGGACACTTACGTGGCGCGTTCTGGAAGAACTGCATGCTGTCGGTCTGATGCGTTTCAACGACCTCGGAAACCACGAGATGCACCCGTTGTTCGGTAGCATCGCACATCGCTTGTTTGAGTTTGGTCACGACGCAGATGGCGGAGGCACGGGTGTTGAAGCAGGCACGAACACTCCGTTGCACGATAAACGGGGCCACTTGGTCTTAGCGAGCAGTTCAATCAGCTAAGCTCGGCTACAAGCCTTGCAACCGATCCCGCCGAAGGCGTCCGAAGGGACCTGTGCAACGTCTTCGCACGACGAACGGCAAACCGCCGCAACTATTGGTGGATTGCCTGACTAAGCTATGAAAACAAGGGGCTCACACAGCCCCGATAAATGAGAAAAGGAGGCAACACTCACATGAGTGCGTACCTCCCTTGTTCTTCCCTCCAACAAAGCCCTGTAGCCTGTGGTCCTTATTCCAAGTCTTTCAATATTTGTGCTGCGCCTATCTTTGACATTGCCTCAACCTCACAATCCCACATCCACTCCTGAGCCTCTCGTGGTACTTCCGCGCGCCAAGGCGGAGTGTTGGTTTCAATGTAATCCCCCCATTCGTCGTCGGTTTCCGGGATGGTAGACGTTAGCCTATATTCAAACTCAGGTTCGTCAGCATATGGAGATGGACCCCGAAGTTCACATTTGTATCCGCTCTTGTCCTGCCACTGAAAGCTTGTCCAGCCATCCGCAACAATTGATATTTTTGCTGAGGGAAAGTTATTACTTGGCTTATCGATGACCCCAACAATACCAGCGCCTACCACGATAGCGATCACTACCGTCACAAAGATTATTACTATTCGTTTCACACATTCGCCCTGACATTGAATGGTTTGTTAGCAAGCTATCAAAAGCCTCGTGCGATAGCTCCACCCTGATGCCATGAAAGGCAAGTAAGAACGTAACCAATGGGGCAATTAGTCTCTTGTATGGGGTAGGCCTCGTAACGAACACATAGATCTTCGACTTCGAGCGAGGAAGTATCGCAACAGTCACAGTGATGCGTGTACCGGTTCAAACCTATGAAACAAGGGGATGCACACTTGTTCGTAGCTGCGAAAACCGTGCTTGGTTTCACGTAGTAACGTGGTTCTTTGCACAGTGCTGTATGCGAGTGGCGATCGTTAACTGCCCGATGCCAAGTATCGCAAGGCAACAAGCTAAGCGGCGTTCCCTTCACACGCCTCACGCATCGCTCTACCAAACATGTGCTTGATGACCCGTTCGCGCACTTCTTCGTCCTGCATGAAGATGTTCTTCATCTCTGCATCACGACCGAACGACTTGACCGCACCCATGAAATACGCCTGCTTGAACGCGTTGAAGACGGCATCAGGTGCGTTGTTGCGAAGCATCTCAGTCAAATCATCGTCCATGACATCGTGTTTGGTTGTCGATGAGAGCATCTGGTGGTCTGGCGCGGACTGCGACGTAGGCGATGACCGAGTTGCGGTTCGTTGATGATGACCTGCTAACGATAAAAGAAATGGCGAGGCATCCAACAGTTGTGCCAACCGAGGCGGCTCCAGATCTTTGTCCAGTTCAATGTTGCGTGATGGCCCATGGATGATGCTCTCCCTCTGTAGTCTGACGGTGGAGACATGGTGTGAGGTGCACGTCAAGTCTTGTTGCAGCCGTCACAGTTGTTGAGTGTGCCAGCAAAACCCAAGCTGTCAGGGGATACACACGCTTTGACCGGTGTGGCCCGTTAACAAATCTAACTCGTGTGAAGTGCGACATCGCGGTACAGTGAGCACTGCATCACCTACCGAACAGAAGTGCTCCAACAAAAATCGCGGCCATCAGAGCGTAAAAGATCAACCCTACTTTCTTGTCGCTACGCTTTTCTTCCTCCTGCTGCTTTTGAAGTCTCTCTTCAAACGCCGCGAGCTCCAACAAGATCCGATGTGTGGGCCAGTCTTGGGAGAACCTTTGACTGTAGCCACGTGTTTCTAACCAATCCCTTCTTCCCGCTTCACTAGCGTTCTTAAAATCTGGCCTCTCAGACTTCGGAAGGTACTTTTTGATGAAATCAAGCTCTTGTCGGGTCGGCGGCAAGAAATCCGCCTCCTCGGAGTGCCAAACAGTCTGGTGGCGCGAAATCAACTCCTCGATATCCTCGGGCTCATCGGCACCATAATTGTTATAGCGTTCGGGCTCGTTCCGAAGCTTTTTCTCGTAGAACTCCCTTAAAGACTGGACATTTTGGTTAAAGAGCTTCACCACCTCTGCTTCGTTATCAGCCCTAAACGTGCCATTTCCGAACTGATCCACCCAGTGATTTCGGTCGGTGAAGATGAAAACGCCATCGTGTTCGATGGCCAAACCGATGATACGGGCGTCTTTGTCAATCAGCTTGCGAAGCTGTTCCGTATTAGGCTTTGCGAACTGACTAGGTCTTCTGACCCCGTAGTACGGGTTCATACAGCAGATCCCTCACGTGCAGCGCGCATCGCCCTGTTGAAGAAGTAACCGCGAAGTATCTCCGAGATGGACCATACGAACGAACTGAGACCACTCACCTTGGGATCGGCCATCAACCCTACCTCACTGCTATATTTTGTTGTGTTGTGCCTGCGGATACACCACAGAGTTGTGTAAAGTTTACACAGTGTTGTTTTGGATGACCATACGTGCCGCTGCATGCAGCAGACTTCGTTATACGCTCCCGGTTCACATAAAGGGGTGAACGACCGACATCCCCGCGCAGAGCACAGCATCAAATACCCCATGTTTGGCTTAGGCGGGGGGGATGTTGCGCGGATAGAGGGTGGGCGGTTCAGTGCGGTACACGAGTATGTGCATTGTGGCGGAACAACCAACATCATCGTATCGTTGCTTATTTGGTCAACATCATCGACACGCGGCGCTAGTTGTTGGCTGCACTTCCGCTGCGATGCGCTGCAATCTGCTCCCATCAAGTGTAGCGGTGCCCCAAGCGGTACGTACAATGCATGTTGCAACCAGTGTCGATGCGTGCGACTGTCAACTCACTGACAACACGGACGTTCTTGCGCTTGCAGATGACGTGCAGTACGTGTCAGCGACAGACAAAAAGCCGACCAAGCACTGTCTTCGGGAGGCAGGGGTCGGAGGTTCGAATCCTCTCACTCCGACCAACAAAACAAGGCACCTGAGGGCGCCTTTGTTGTTTTGAGAGGAATCGTCGCAACGATATCCGCAACGTTTCGTTCGATAGATGTGCTCAGTTCGTTCACTACCGGCATCCACCAACTACCGAATTAGCACTTCATATCTTCCAGTCCATAATTCCCGCTGCGTTCTTAAGCGCATCTGGGCTGTAGGACCGATAGACGTTTTCCAAGGTCTCGCGCGAGGTTGCAAAATAGGCCGTGACGTCCTCCAGCGTCATGCCGTGCATGAACGCCCAGGTAACCGCAGTGTGCTTTAGGGTGTGCGGCGTCACGTCCTTAAGACCGGCCCGCTGGACAGCCGCACGAAAGGCCTTGTCGATCCGATTTATCGGCGCCCCCTTAAGCGACACCACGTGGCGCCCCTCCTGGGCCCAGGTCTTCATCTCCGCGTGGAGCGTGCCAGGCATCTTGACCATTCCCTTACGCTTCTTGGTCTGTCCGTCGTCAGGGATTTTGGGACAGATGGCGCTCTGATCTAAGAGAGGATGTGGCTCATCTGGTTGGTTTGATTA